>NZ_JBUXJM010000002.1:0-638445 GCF_056158145.1 Oerskovia sp. PE-21s | reverse complement strand
ACCCGCAGCCCCCACACCGGTGCGCACGGCGACGGTCTGCCCTGCCAGGGAGTAGTAGCGGGTCGCCTTGAGGTCTCCGCCCTTGGTCAGGGTGAGCTCCTGCCCGCCCGGCAGGTAGATGGTGGTCGCCCCGTCCTGACGGCGCAGGAGCCGGTCCCCCTCGGGCGTATAGAGATAGTCGTCCGTGACGACGCCAGCCTCCGTGACCGTGTCGAGCTTGCCCTCGGCGTCCCACGCGAGCTCCTGCACCGGCTGTCCGGCGATGGCGCGGGTCGTGGTGTTCCCCGACTGGTCGTAACCGTAGGTGTTCGTGGAGGTTGTCGTCCCCGTGGTCGTCACCTGCGTGACGGCGTGCGGTCGCGCAGCACCTGCCGCGGGGTAGGTGTACGCGGAGGTCCGGTCACCGGCCGTGGTGTGCTGGGTCGTGCTCGTCCGGTTCCCGACCGGGTCGAAGGTGTAGCTCGTCCAGTACGGTGCCGCACCGCCGAGAGCCGCAGCCGTGCGAGGGGTCGCACAGTCGTCGCTCGCCGGGGTCCAGGCCTCGGTCAGGCGTCGCAGGCCGTCGTAGGTGAAGCACTGCGTGTCGCTCGTCGAGCCCACCGGCTTGTTCGAGATCGAGGTGATGTTCCCGGCCGCGTCGTAGCCGTAGCTCACGTCGAGGTCCAGGTTGGCGATCGCCTCGCGCTCGACCTTGGCGGTCAGCGGCCTCCGGGTGCCGTGCTCGTACGTGTTGTGCTGGATCGTCGAGTACACGTCGCCCAGGTCTTGGACCAGGACCTCGCCGTACGGCGAGTACTTCGTGCTCGCCGCGTAGACGCCCCCGTTGCCCGAGACCACACGGCTCGGCAGGGACTGGCCGTCGAAGATGGTTCCCACCGTCTCCTCCGGAAGGTTCCCCACCGCGGGCAACGAGACGGTCTTGACCTGGCCGTCGGCCGTATAGGTCAGGCTGCTCGTGTAGGTCCCCGCGAGGGCACCTTCGGAGGTCGGCAGCTTCAGGGACTGGCCCAACGGGCGGTTGAGCGCGTCGTAGGCCGTGACCGCCATGACGTAGGCGTTGCCCTTGTCGAATCGGGTCGTCGAGGTGAGCTGCCCCTTGGCGAGGGTGTCGTAGGACCACGAGGAGCGCAGGGTGCCCGTCAGCGAGCCCTCGCGCGTCTCCGTGGGACGACCCAGGAAGTCGTACTTGCTCGCCAGGACGACGCCACGCGCGTCGGTCGTGGTGACCACCTGGCCCGCGTCGTCGTACGTCGTGCTCGTCGTGCCCTTGTCAGGGTCCGAGGCAGAGACGACCCTGCCGAGCAGGTCGTACGTGTTGGACCACGTGTTGTCCGCGGCGTCCTTGGTCGTCGCGAGCTGGCCGCTCTTGTCGTACGTGTATGTCGTCGTCTGGAACGGTCCGGTGACGGAGCCCGACGTGTACTGACGCAGCTCCACGAGGTTGCCGCGAGCGTCGCTGATGGTCGTCTGAGGCGTGCCGCCCGCGGGCGGCACGACCGTGACCCGGTCGCCTCCGTACGTCGTGGTCGTACGCCACTTCTCCTGCTCGGCCACCTGCACGATCTGCGCCGTCGCACGGCCAGCGCCGTCGTACTCCATGACCGTGCGCGCTGGGACGGCCGTCGTCGGGACGACCCTCGTCGTGCCCGGACTCCCCTCCGTGAACCACGGGTTGTTGGACCTGATGACCAACCCGCGGGTGTCGTAGACCTGGTCGGTCACGATGCGACCGGGGCTGTCCTTGTCCGCCGACGGTGCCTGCGTCTGGCTCGCACGCAGCAGGCCGTCATAGAGAGCAACCGACGTCAGGTAGGTCTCGGCAGAGGTGAGGTTCTTCGTGGTCACCGTGTTCGGCCCGTCGGACCGCACCTGGTACTCGTACGTGATGCTCGGGGACTTCGTGGCCTGCGGCCGGTCAGGCATCCACACGTTCGTCAGTCGCCCGAACGCGTCGTACGTGGCCGTCGTGACCTTGCCGTTCGGGTCGACCGACTTCACCGGCACTCCCCACGCAGGGTCGAGATCCATGCTCGTGACCAGCGGGGTGAGAGCCCCGGCACCGTCAGGGTCCGGGGTGGTCGTGACGACCTTGGTCACCGGACCGGCTCCGGCCGGGGTGTACGCCATCGAGGTCGTCCGACCCAGCGCGTCGGTCTGTGTGATCGCGCGCCCCAAGGCGTCGAACGTGCTCGTCATGGTCGTCAGGTACTCGGGCGTCGCGCCCGAGAACGACTTGACCTGCTGGGTCGCGGTCACGCGCCCCTTGGTCGGCGCGACACCGTACGCGGCGCCGTCGTACAGCATGCGCTCGTCGTTGACCACGTCGCCCGGACGGGACGGCGTGACACCGCACGCGACGGCGACCGACTCCGACCGCTTGACCGTGGACAGGATGTTCGCCGTCGTGTTGCGGGCGTACTCCAGGCGGGTGCACTTGTCGTCGGCAGCGGTCGAGACGTCACCCAGGTCCTCGACCTGGACCGGCGACCCGTAGGTGTCGTCGTACGTCGTGACCGTCCGGGTGGTCTGCACGCCCCCCGGGACGCTCGGCGCGGTGGTCCGCGTCTCGCTGACCGACTCGCCGGTGAAGTAGGACTTGGTCCCGTCGGCACCGGTCGCTGTCGCCGGGGAGCGCCACGGCGTCGAGAGCGACGTCGAGACGACCTCGGCCCCGTTGTACGTGGTCTCCTCGCGTGTCATCCCGCTGAACCGGTCGTGGTCGGTGATGCCGTCGACCGCGACGCTGCGGACCCCGCCTGCGGGAGCCGCGCGGTCACCGTCCATACCCCGGAAGTACCGGTAGCGGGTCTTGAGCTGGGTCGTGGTGGACGCGCCGGTGATGACGTCGACCGTGCCGTAGCCCCGGAACTGCGCCCAGGTGCGCTGCTTGGGCGGGGTCAGCTCGCTGTCGTCGTAGTGCCAGGCGGGCGCGCCCACGTAGCTGTAGCGCGTCTCGGTCGCCTGCGACTGCGAGTCGCGGCCGTCGGAGACCACCGACGTGACGAGGTACTTGTGGAAGTACTCCATGATCGGGTCCGGCAGCCCCTCGGGCGTCCAGAACACCGGGAAGCACCTGCGGGTGTTGGTCTCCGGAGAAGCCGGAAGGTTCGAGCTCGTACAGTCGATCGGCGAGTAGTTGACCGAGATCGTCCCGCCCGACTCGCTGTTGACCGCGATGACTCGCAGGCGGTTCATGGGCGGCCCGTGGTCGCCGAGCGTGTCCACCCGGTTGGCCATCTGCTGACCGATGAACGTGACCTTGGGCAGCGCGATCGTGCCGCCGGCCAGCCCCTTGTGCTCGATCGACGACAACCACAGGACCGGGTCGCTGCCGTCGCCCGGGTCAGGAAGCTGGTGCCCCAGGGTCCAGGAGTCGACCTCGCGGTACGACGCGCCGTTCAGCACCTTCGTCGTGACCGACGTCAGACGCTTGCGCGTGAAGAACGACGGCGAGCTCTGCGTGGGGCACGTCGTGGTCGACGAGCAGATGAGGTCGAAGGGCACGTCCGGCCACTTCGACGCGTTGGCCGCGGTCAGCTCGGACTCTGCACAGGTGACGCCGCCCGTGGGCAGGCAGCGCTCGGCGACCGTGAAGTCGACGCGCATCGGTGCCTGTGCACCGGTCTCGGCACCCGCACGCGTCCCGTACTCGACCGACTTCAGGTAGCCGCCGCGGTCGTACGACGACACCGCGGTATTGAGGTTGCGCCCGTAGCTGTTGGTCTCCTTGCCGTACGTGTACGTCAGGGAGTTGCCGAAGGGGTCGACGACATGGTCGAGGTTCCACTTCCACCCCTGTGTGCACGACGACGCCTCGAAGGTCGCCTGGTAGCACGGCTCGCCAGGGTGGTTGCCGTACACCGGCACGGTCCACGCGGAGCCGAGCGCGAGGGGGTCCGTCGCGGACCGCTTGTCGCGGCCGAAGAAGTACTGGGTCCCGTCGGGGGTCGTGACCTTCCAGTACTCGGTGTCGTTGTCACCGTTCCATGCACCGGTCAGACGCTCGACGCGCGAGCCGTCGTCCGACTCCGGCTTCCAGGTGCCGGTCGCGACGTCCTTGACGAGCTCTGTGGACATGCCGTTGAACACGAGAGTCGCGTTGTCCGACTTCCAGCACAGGTCGCCGGTCTTGCGGTAGAGGTTGTTCGCATTCCCCTGCGCGTCCTCGCTGCAGGAGGTGTACTTGCGCTCGACGTAACCGGACCACAGGTCCCACCCGTCGCCGACCCAGGTCGACTGGTTGTTCGTCGAGACGACACGCCCGTCCAGGCCCCCGGACGAGTAGGACAGCGCGAGCTCGGGAGCCAGGCCGCCGGGCGAGGGCACCACCCGCATCGGGTACGACCACGAGAAGTTCCCGCTCGGGCCACCCGCCTGCCAGCTCGCCGACGCGGACAACGGGGTCGCCGACCAGTTGCCGGCACCTCCCGCGGCACCCGCCGTCAGCGCCATGGCGCCGAACGCGGCAGGCTCGACGCGCGCCGTCACGGTCGAGGACTCGACGTCGTTCGTCGAGGTCAGCGGCACGCTCTCCTGACACTCCGGCTGGTCCGGGGTGGACAGTGCACAGTCCGGCAAACCGACCAGGCGGAGACGGGATGCCCAGTCACCACCGTACTTTCCGGCGAAGCCGGAGTAGTCGACCGTCAGCTCCACCGGACTCGTCGGCTCTGCGGCCGCGGTCGCGACCTCGAGAACCACGCCGTCGACCCCGGTCGCCGCGGCGACCTTCTGGTCGAAGACCTCGACGCTCACCTCGCTGTCGACGACGGCGCCATCCTCCACCAGAGGAACGACGCTCACCGGAAGACCACCGGCCGAACCGGACGCCTCCCCACCCTCGGGCGGTAGCGACAGGTCGACCGCCCCGCCCTGGGGCCAGGTGGTACCTGCCGCCGCGCTCGCGGCGATCGACTGCGCGGTCGCGGCCGGTCGAGACGTCCCCTCCGTCACGCTGACGGGCTTCTCAGGATCGATCTCCGGGTACAAGGACAGGCCGTGAGCGATGCGCTCCTCCTGCGTCCAGCCTTCACGCTCGAGCAGGTCGTCCTGCGCAGAGGCAGAAGGCGCGACGACCAGCAGCCCGGCGAGGAGAGTCGTGCCGACGGCCGCACCGACGCTCGCACGGAAGCGGGCGTTGGAGAACGCCCGGGACATGGATACTGCAGGCGTCATCGAGCTGCCCCTTAGGAGACGTGAACCGGAGAACGGGACACGGGTGGTCATGAGGCTTCGGTGTAGCAGTCGTTGGAGGTCATGGTCGAGCTCGGCACGACCGTGTGCACCCGCACCGCGGACACCACCCCACGCCACTGCAGGGCCCCGGCACCAGCCACCTGCCCCCGACCGACCTGCAGAGCTCCCGGCGCGAACCACTGCGAGACGAACGACACATCAGGCCCAGCAACCGGCTCCTCGAACTCCGCAGGACGACACACCAGCACCCTCATCGTCTTGCTCGCCGCGTCATACACCCCGGTCAACGACACCCACTGCCCCTCCACGACCGGCACCGTCGAGGCCGAGACCACCGCCCCCGGCGTCGTCGAGTCAGCACCGTTCATCCAGAACGCCCAGCACGACAACTGACCCGCAGGACACGACGCCCCCGACGCCAACCCCAACCCGAACCCACTCGCGACCCGACCGTCCTGACTGACCGCCACCCGCGTCGAACCGTCCACCACATCAGCACGCACCATCGCGTTCACCGCGAACGTCCCATCCGTACGCACCACCGGAACCGCAGACGAGACCACATCATCGACCGAGTCGAACAACAACCCCTTGTCCGCCCCACCCAACCGGCCACCCGTCCACACACCCGACCCCGCAACACCCAGATGATTCAACGCACGACTCGCCTCACCACCCACCAAACGATCCTGCGCAACCGACCCCGACCCCTCGTTCAACAACCACGAACCCGCCGACGCCGGGAACCCCACCCGGAAGAAGTACTGCCGCACCGGACTCGTGTTCCCCGCACGATCCACCGCCTGCACGAACAACGTCACCCCACCCGCCACCGTCGGCATGAACGAGATATCGGCGGCGTTCCAGTTGCCGACGCCGGTCGTCTGGTTCAGGGCGTCGGAGTTGAAGGAGTACTTGTACGAGACGACGTCCGGGGCACCGTTCGAGCCCAGGGTGAACCGGCCCGTCTGACCGATTCCGCCCGAGACCTGGTTCTCTGGATACGTCGCGGTCCCACCGGCGGCGATCAGCACCTCGGGCAGCGGCGGCGGGGTGGTGTCGACCGTGAAGTCGCAGAACACGCCCGGGCCCCATCGGTTGTACGGGGAGTCCATCCCGCTCGCCGCCCAGCGATAGCTCTGGCCGTCTTGAAGCACACCTGCCGGCACGGTAACCGAGTGTGCGCTGCCGGATGCTTGAGGAGCCGTCAGGGGATGTGCCCACAACAGGGCGTTGTCGCTGTAGCGAAAGACGTTGAAGTTGCCCATGACAAGGTCGCCGTCGGGATCAGAGTTCACGGCGTGAAAGGTCGGCGTCGTCGACCTCAGGTAGGTGTGATGAGGCGCGCTGACACAACTCGAGTCTGGGTTCGAAGTCCACTGACTCGACGGGGCGTTGGGCGGGCGGTTGTAGGTGATGGAGAGCAGCGCGTCGTTGCGGTACCTCTTCCACCCACCCATGGTGGACTCGTCGTTGGACGCGAGGCCGAGCGTCAACGTGGACGCGTTGTGGTCAGCTACCGCACGCGCACCCTCGGTCGCGTCGAACTCGACCCACCGTACCGGCTGGCCAGCACAGGACGGCTTGTGGGCGAGGAAGCGCTCCTGCTGTAGCGGACCCCAGTTGTACGCATGGTTGTTCCACGTCGTGCCGCCGTTGATCTCCCCTACCCGGTACGCGCGGATCGACGTGGCAGTGCAGCTCCACGAGTGAGTACCGACCACCGAGAACACCGCTGAGATCACGTCGGCGTTGTCAGCCGCCCCGACCGCGCCGAACCCGCCGAACTCCCAGACCAGGCGCTGCACGTTCCGCCGGCTGCACTCGGACGTGGCGGCCGGGTCGCACAAGCCCACTCCCTGGTCACCGTTGAACATGTACCCACCGGTACTGGTCGGCCATCCGGACTGGATCATCGTCCATTCGTTGCGGCTGCCCGAGACGCTGGGGTCGATGTAGATCGGCCACACGGTCTCGGGGTCAGCGATCATCTCGACGTCCGGGGTGATCGTGACCGCCTCGGCGCTCACGTGCGCGGGCATCGCCGCGATCTCGTCGCCCTCACGCGGAGCCTGCACCGGATCACCCGCCACCCCCGACTCCGGCGCAACCGCGTCGGCGGCCGGAAGCGAGAACAGGGACGCACCCAACGACCCGCTCCGCAGGGACTTCGGAGCGAACGGCGACAACGGACCCGCCAGCCCACCCGAACCCACAGCACCAGCACCAGCACCAGCACCAGCACCAGCACCAGCGTCGGTGGTGTCGGCGGCCGAGTCCCACATCAGTGGCGTCGGGGACGTGAAGATCTCCTGGCCTGCACCGTCGACAGCGACGAACCCGCCCTCGTCCGAGACCACGCTCAGGCCCTCGGTGGTCTGCACCGGGAACGACAACGACGCCAACGCCGGATTCGCCGCCGCCTGCGGGGAGGCGACCCGCAGCACTTCCGAGAAGCCCGTCCCGTCCTCATGCACGCTCACGACCAGGTCCACACCCTCGAACACCCCCGGGTAGGTCACCTGCGACCCCGCCACCACCGGCACGGTCAGCTCGAACGGCGCATCAAAGACCAGCTCATGCCCATCGCGGGTAATCCGCGCCAACGGCTCCCCCACCGAACCGTCCGAGAACGACATCTCCACCGCCGGCGCCACCACCCCCAGACGACCAGCACCCTCCACCACGCTCGTGTCGACGTCCTGCCACCCACCATTGACATCCGTACGCACCGCCACCGCAGAGGTCTCCACCCGCGTATGCCCCTCCGGTGTCGCGAACACCGTGTCCCACGCCGTACGCTCCGCCACCACCTCCACCTCACGCCCACACGAGGCAGCCAACACCGTCGCCTCACCCGCAGACACCGCCCCAGCCACACCATCAGCACACGCGCTCGACGACACCGACGAACCAGCAGAAACAGAAGACGGCGCCGCGGCCGCAACACTCGCGGGCACCACACCCACCGCGAGCACCACCGACAACCCCCACGCCACCCCACCACGCACACGCAACGCAGGAGACCCAGGAGACACCGACGAGGCAGACCGCGCAGAACGCGCGAAAGGGACACCAAAGAAGGACGAAACCACTGGCCACCGCTCCGTAAGCCACGCACCCATCACCAGCGACAGGCACAAAACCGAAACCCTCACCCCCTGCGGGCGGGCCCCAGGCCGGCACTCAGCAAACACTCAGCCAGCGGTGGTAGCAGGACAATAGAGCTAAATAAGACTCCTGTGCAAGTCCCGGCGAGGCGTAGGTTCGCCCGCGCAGCGGCTCAGCTGCAAGGCGCCTCAGGAAGAGCTGTGCCGAGCGAGCAGCGCCGTCCGGCCGAGCTCACGCCCCCACTCGCGTGCCCGCTCGACCTCGCCGGGGCACAGCGGCCCTTCCATGCCCTCGACGTAGAAGGAGTGCGGCGAGTCGGCGGCCGACAGGCCACGTCGACGCGCCACCCGGTAGCCGGCGCGGGCGGCGCTGCCCGGGAGGCGCTTGACGGTCTTCACCCGGGTGTCGAACGTCGCCCCGAACCGCCCGGAAGCGTCGCCGGCGAGCGCGTCGAGCCACTCGCGGATTCCTCTTTCGACGGTCGGGCTCCCCGGACGCCGACCGGCCGCCTCCTCGCGCGAGGCGAGTCGCGACATGCCGAACGCGTGCGTGGGCCACCGATGACGATGAGGTCGGCCCCCAGGACGTCGTCGGCCGGTGCCGTCGCGGAGACCTCGACCGTGCGCACGTCCACCTGCTCGGAGAGCCCCTCGGCGACCGCCCGTGCGATCTCGGCGGTGTTGCCGAACATCGACTCGTAGATCACGACTGCTTCCATGGCTCCCGCTCCCGTCGTCAGTCCCAGGCTGCTCGCGGAGCACCCCCACCGCCAGGACCTTTGGTCCGGACGACACGGGTCTTTGGACCCGTACCGACACGGTTCGCGATCCGGCCGGGTCCGACGCGGTCAGCCCAGTAGCGGCTTGGCCCCCGTGGCGCGGACGTGCGAGGCCACGGCCAGTGCGATCCACACCGCGATCCCCTGGAACACGATGAGCGTCAGGGTGGGCGCGCCCACGAGGAGGCAGATGCCGAGCGGGATCGCGCTCAGCACGGCGACGTCGGGCCCCTGGGCGATCATCGACGTCGCGCCGGTCGGGAGCGCGCCCGCGGGGGTCGCCATGAGCGGGCCGGACCAGTTCGGTGGCTTGCGGTAGGCGCCGCGGATCGCTGCGGCGCCCATGCCGACCGCGACGACGACCACCAGGGCGAACCACAGCCACTCCCCGGTGCCCAGCGCGAGCGGCACGACCCCCACGACGAGCGCGAGGAGCGCGGTCAGGGCCGGCACGGCGGTCCGGGCCAGTCGCGCGTCGCGCGCGGAGAGCGGCATCATCGCGTCGAGGGCGGGCACCATCTCCGCGGTGCGTGCCCCCTCGGCGCCGAGCTGGGCCCCGCGGAACCCCGCGACGACGAGCAGGACGAACAACCCGAACCCGCCCTCGAACGCGGGCACCTGCTGGGCGACGATCACGAGCGCCGTGAGCCCCACGAGCTGGGCGAGGGCCGACGGGCTGCGCCGCAGGAGGGTGAGGTCGGCCGCGACGAGAGCCGAGACCGGCCCACGCACGACCGAGAAGCGCGAGGGCCTGCGGGCCCTGCCGCCACGGGTCGAGCCCGCTCGGCTCAGCGCACGACCGAGCTCGCGCGTGTCGAGCGACAGGATCGCTCCGCCCGCCTGGTCGGCGACCGCGCTCTGGGTGCGCAGGACCTGGGCCCCGAGCGCCTCGAGCCGGCGCCACCACACGACCGCGAGGGCCAGCGCGCCGACTCCGACGGCCACGATCGCCCACGGAGGCACCGAGAGCTCGCGCAGGTCGGACCAGCCCGCCACCACGAGCACGACCCCCGCGGCCGGGACCGCGGCGATCAGCACGTCGCTCACCCGCGCGACCGTCGCGGCCACCCGGGTCCGTGGCTGGATGAGTCCGGCGATCCCCACGAGCAGCAGGCCCGCCGCGGCGCCGAGGGCCGCGCTGCGCCCGGCCACACCGGGATCGGCACCGGAAGCGAGCGCGATCGCTGCGAGCCCTCCTGCCCCGACCACGACCGCTACCGCGACCCCGCGCCAGTACGACGGCGTGAGCAGGCCGCGCCGGTCGACGGGCATGGGGACCCACCACCGCACGCCCGCGCTGCCCGTCCCGAGCGGCCCCAGCCGCACGGCCATGCCCGTCAGGAGGGCCAGGAGCGCGACCGAGGCCAGTGCCTGGATCGTGGCGGGTGTCAGGACCGGGGCCCGGCCGTCGACGGGCTCGACGAAGATCGTCTCGCGCAGCACGTTCGCGGCACCGATGACGAAGAGCACGGAGATCGCGACCGAGACGACGACGTACGCGACGTCCCCGAAGAGCTGCCCGGGCCCTGCGTCTGCTCGCGACGCGGTGACCCGGGCCGTGAGCCGCCGGATCTCCCGGCCGGAGAACTCCTCGTCCGGGTCCGCGACGAGCAGCGGCAAGGGGGCGCGCTCGACCACGGGCTCAGGCGTCACGGGCTCGGGTGCCACGGGTCCGCCCTGTGCTGCCTGCGCCGCGTCACCCGCCGGCCCGCGGGCTCCCTGCTTCGCGCCGTGCGGACGCTTCCTGCCCTTGCCGTGCGCCTGGTTCATCGCCCGGGCCTCAACGGACCTGGGCGAGCGCGGCGAGCGCGGCCTGGTGCCCGAGGCGCACGCACTCGTCGTCGCCGACGAGAAGACCACGAGCCCCCGTGCGCTCGACGAGGTCGGGGTCGTGCGTCGCGAACACCACGGCGGCCCCACGTCCGGCCTCCTCGACGAGGATCCGCGCGAGGTCGGCACGCATCCCGGGGTCGAGCCGCTGCTCGGGCTCGTCGAGCACGAGGACCTCGCGGGGTCGGGCGAACCCGGCCGCGAGCAGGAGGCGCCGTCGCTGCCCCGAGGACAGCTCGGTCGGCATGGCCCCCGACTGGTCGGCGAGGCCGAAGCGGTCGAGGAGCTGGTCGACGACCTCGCCGGCCCCGGCCACGCCGTGGCCGCGCGCGGTCAGGACGAGGTGCTCACGGGCCGTGAGCCCCGGGAAGTAGGCGTCGTCGTCGAGGATCCCGACGACCTTGGCGCGGAAGTCGCGCTCGCGCTCGTCGACGTCCCGGCCGAACGCCAGCACCTTGCCCGAGAGCGGAGCCAGCACCCCCAGGAGCGCGCGCAGGAGCGTCGACTTGCCGCTGCCGTTGGGACCGATGATGGCCCACAGCTCACCGGGGCGGACGGCCAGGTCGACGGGCGCGCACACGGGCGCTTCGGCGTACCCGACGCGCAGGGCTCGGGTCTCCAGGACGGGTTGCTGCTTGACCGACACGGCTACTCCCCCACCTCGGTCTGCGCCACGTCCGGGTCGGGCCCGGCGGAGCCCGCACCGGAGGCGAGGATCGCGCGGGCGCGCGCGACGTCGTCGTGCATGGTCTCCACGAGCGCGTCGATGCCGTCGAAGCGCAACGTGGGGCGCAGGTGCTCGACGAACTCCAGGACGACCTCCTCGTCGTACAGGTCGAGGTCGGTGCGGTCCAGGACGTAGGCCTCGACGCGGCGCTCGACGCCGTCGAACGTCGGGTTGGTGCCGATCGAGATGGCCGCGGGCAGCACGCCGTCGTAGTTCCCCGGGTCTGCCGCGAGGAGCTGGGGACGACGCAGCCAGCCCGCGTACACGCCGTCGGCCGGGACCATGCCGCTGATCGCGCCCAGGTTCGCGGTGGGGAACCCGAGCTCGCGGCCGCGCGCGTCGCCGTGGATCACGACGCCGCGCAGGCGGTGGTGACGTCCGAGCAGTGCCGCGGCCTCGCGGACCTTGCCGTCCGTGAGCAGGCCACGGATCTCGGTCGAGGACCAACGTCCGCTGGGCACGCCGGCGTCCACGGCGACCGACGCGACCGTCCCGACGTCGTCGATCGCGCGAACCTCGAAGCCGTACGTCCGGCCGAGCTCGATCATGGTCGCCAGGTTGCCCGCGTTGTCGCGCCCGAAGCGCACGTCGTGCCCCACGACGACGGTCCGTGCACCCAACCCTTCGACGAGGTAGGTCCGGACGAACTCCTCGGGGCTCTGCCGCGCGAAGTCGAGCGTGTACTCGACGAGCAGCACCGCGTCGAGGCCCGTGGCCTCCAGCAGCTCCATGCGGTCCGCGATCCCGGTCAGCAGCTCGGGCGCCTGCTCGGGCCGGTGGACCGTCGCGGGGTGCGGGTGGAACGTCACGGCCACGGCCTGGGAGCCGGACTCGCGGGCGAGGGACACGATGCGGCCGAGCACTTCGGCATGGCCGCGGTGGACGCCGTCGAAGTTGCCGATCGTCACGACCGACGGTCCGAATCCCGGCGGAACCTGGTCCAGGTCCGTCCACAGGTGCACGCGTACTCCTCGAGAAGTGTGTGAGGCGGGCCCGCTCAGGAGGCCCGACGACGGCGCGCACCCACGGCGCGCCTGGTCAAGATTGCCACGAGTCGGCCTCGTGGTCCCCATCGAACCGGCCTGCGGTCACCCGCGGTCCGCGCCCGTGCTCACGCCGGGGCGAAGACGATCACGGGCTTGGCCTTGTGCTTGCCCTCGCGCACCACGTTCTCGAGCAGCGCGACGAGCGCCCCGTCCTCGCCGATCGCTGCCGTCGTGACGTCCTGCGCGGACGGGTCGACCCACTTGCCGTAGGACAGCGCGGTGCGCTCCTCGGGCGTGAGGTCGCGGGCAGGGAACGTCGCGCGGGCCGCGTCGGCGAGCGGGAGCGTCGCGAGGACGCCGTCACGCTCCACCTGCGCCTCGAGCTCGTCGAGCGTCGAGGCACCCTCGATCGTGTAGCCGCCCACGCGCGTGCGGCGCAGGGCCGTGAGGTGCCCGCCGACGCCGAGGCCCGCGCCCAGGTCACGGGCGAGCGCGCGGATGTACGTCCCCGAGGAGCACACGACCCTGACGTCGACGTCGAGCGCAGGGAGGTCGCCCGGCGCCACGGCCGGGACCAGCCGCACCTCGTGGACGTCGAAGCGCGAGATCGTCACCGGGCGGGCGGTGAGCTCGACCTGCTCGCCCGAGCGCACGAGCGCGTACGCGCGCTGCCCGTCGACCTTGATCGCGGACACCGAGCTTGGCACCTGCTCGATGGGACCGGTCAGGAGCGCGACGCCCGCGGCGATCGCCTCGCGCGTCACAGCCGAGGCATCCACGCGCGAGGTGGTCTCGCCCTCGGCGTCGTCCGTGGTCGTGGCGGCGCCCAGCCGGATCGTCGCGGTGTACTCCTTATCCGCGCCCACGACGTACGTCAGGAGCTTGGTCGCGCGCCCGATCCCCAGGACGAGCACCCCCGTCGCCATGGGGTCGAGCGTGCCCGCGTGGCCCACCTTGCGGGTGCCCGCGAGCCGGCGCAGGCGAGCCACCACGTCGTGGCTCGTGAACCCTTGGGGCTTGTCGACGACCACGAGGCCGTCGGGGGCGGTGGGGCGGCGCTCGCGCACCGGCTTCTGGTCGTGCGTCATCGTGGTCCTCGTGCTCGGGGGGCGGGAGAAGAGCGTGTGCAGGTGGAGCGGTCGCGTCAGCGCCGGGAGGACTCGGGCCACGGGGCGGCCCGACCCCTGTCCGGTGCGACCTGGGCAGCCGGGTCGACCGCGGGCAGCGCGTCGCCGAAGGCACAGAGCATGAGCTCGGCCAGGCGCGGGTCGTCGCCGAAGTGCTCGGGGGCGCCGATCGCGAGGAGAGTGTTCAGCAGCATGCCCTGGGCGAGGAAGTCTCGCGCCTGCTCGAGCGTGCCGCCCGTGCGGTCCTGGTAGATCTCGAAGATCTGGACGAAGATCTCGCGCGAGCGCGCCCCGAAGACCGGGTCCGCCCCGGCTGCGAAGCCGTGCATCAGGACGAGCAGCAGGTTGCGGTCGGCGAGGAGGCGGACGTAGGCCGAGCCGAGCTCGACCGCGGCCTCAGGGCCTCGGGGCACCGCGGAGAAGGCCCCGACGATGCGCCGACCGATGCGGTCGAACACCTCGGCGAAGAGCTCGTGCTTGGTGCCGAACATGCGCACGACGTAGGGCTGGGAGACTCCTGCGGCGCGGGCGACCTGGTCGGTGCTGGTCCCCGCGTAGCCGCCCGCGGCGAACACCGCGGTCGCCGCGTCGAGGATCTGCTCGCGGCGCTCGTCCCTGGACATGCGGCGCGTCGGCTCCCCCGCCTCGACGGACGGGGCCCGCTCGGAACTCGTGGCGCTCTCCATGTTGACAAGGTTATCAGTCGATAACTAGCGTCAGAATCGAAGTAATCATCCGATGCTTACCTGACTCGAGGAGTGACCATGCCCACGACCGCCCCACCCGACCGGCCGCCCACCGTCGAGACCGTCGACGTCCGCTCCCCCGGTGCGCGCCGCCGTCGGCCCCTCGCACTCGTCCTGGTGGCCGCCTCGCTGCCCATGTTCATGGCCACGCTCGACAACCTCGTCGTGACCGGCGCCCTGCCCGTCATCGCCCGCGCGCTGCGGCCGAGCGTCGAGCAGCTCCAGTGGTTCGTCAACGCCTACACGCTCGCGTTCGCGACCCTCATGCTCGTGGCCGCCTCGCTCGGCGACCGGTTCGGACGTCGCCGCGTCTTCGTCGTCGGGATCGCCGTGTTCACGCTCGCGTCGGTCGCGTGCGCGCTCGCCGACACCCCCTCCGCACTCATCGCGGCGCGAGCCGTCCAGGGCGCCGGCGCCGCCGCGATCATGCCGCTGTCCCTCGCCCTCATCGCCGACGCCGTGCCCCGCGCCCGGCGCGCGCTCGCGATCGGGATCTGGGGCGGCGTCTCGGGGCTCGGCGTCGCGCTCGGCCCGCTCGTGGGCGGGGCGGTCGTCGAGGGCATGAGCTGGGAGGCGATCTTCTGGATCAACGTGCCCGTCGCGCTCGTCGCGGTCCCGCTCGTGTTCGTCGCGCTGCGCGAGTCGTTCGGCCGCCGCGGACCGATCGACCTCGTGGGCCTCGCTCTCGCCGGGTCCGGGGTCTTCGCAGGGGTCTGGGGCATCATCCGCGGCAACGAGGACGGGTGGACCTCCGCCGTCGTGCTCTCGCTGCTGGCCGGGTCCGTGCTGCTGCTCGCAGCCTTCGTCGGGTGGGAGCAGCGCGTCGCACGCGTCGGCGGCTCCCCCCTCGTCCCGATGCGCCTGTTCCGCTCGCGCAGCTTCGCGGTCGCGAACGTGTCCGGCTTCGCGTTCTCGCTCGGCATGTTCGGCGCGGTGTTCCTGCTCATCCAGTACTTCCAGATCGCCGAGGGGCTCTCACCGCTCGAGGCAGGAGTCCGCACGCTCCCGTGGACAGCGGCCCCCATGCTCGTGGCACCGCTCGCGGGCATGCTCGCGCCGCGCCTGGGCATCCGCACGCTGCTCGTGACGGGCCTGACCCTCCAAACCCTCGCGCTCGCCTGGCTCGCCCTCGTGTCCTCTGGCGCGACGTACGCCGAGCTCGTCCCGGCCTTCGTGCTCGCGGGCGTCGGCATGGGCCTGACGTTCGCGCCGAGCGCGACGGCCGTCCTGGTCGACATGGACGAGTCCGACAACGCGACCGCCAGCTCGACCAACTCGACCCTGCGCGAGGTGGGCGTGGCACTCGGCGTCGCGGTCCTGGTCGCGGTCTTCCAGGCCGCCGGCGGGGCGCTCACCCCGGAGCTGTTCACGCAGGGCCTGCCGGCGGCCCTCTGGGTCGGCGCGGCGAGCGTGGCCGTGGGAGCGGTCGCGGCGACGTTCCTCCCCCGCCGCTCCGCCCGCCCGACGGCATAGCGCGGCCCCGGACAACGGAACGGCCGGCCCCTCGAAGGGGACCGGCCGTTCCGCTGTGCTCGTGGTGCCGCGCCCTCCCGATGGCTCGGTGGGGTGCGCGGGCGCGCCGTCAGGCGGGGGCGACCTCGTCGGAGCCTGCAGACCCGTCGGCCTCGGCCGCGTCGTCGGCAGGCTTCTTGTACGGGTCGGCGTCGCCGGCGTACGTGGCCTTCTCGCGCAGCGCGGCCAGCTCTGCGTCACGACGTGCCGCCTCGTGGAGGGCGACGTCGAGGTGGGCCGCGGTGTCCGGCACCGAGTCGAGGTGGAACTCGAGCGTCGGCGTGAGCCGGATACCGGTCTGCTTGCCGACCTCGGAGCGGATGATCCCCTTGGCGCTCTCGAGCGCCGCGGCGGTCCCTGCCCGCTCCTCGTCGTTGCCGTAGACCGTGTAGAACACCGAGGCGTTCTGCAGGTCACCGGTCACGCGCACGTCGGTGATGGTCACGAACCCGAGACGGGGGTCCTTGATCCGGGTGTCGAGCATCTGCGCCACGATGACCTTGATGCGGTCAGCGAGCTTCCGAGCCCTGGGCTTGTCGACCATGGTCCAGTCCTTTCATCAGGGTGAGCCCCCGGGGTTTCAGCCCGCGGTGGGCCCCTTCGGGCGACGTGCGTGAACGAACAGCTCCGCCGACGCCGTCCGTGAGGTGCGGCGGGTCGTGGTGGGTCTGGCACGGGCCGCCAGGCCCGCGGTAGACCCGCCACACCTCACGGGTAGGCGTCAGCGGAGAGGTACGTCAGCTACGCGGCTTCTCCCGCATCTCGAACGTCTCGATCGTGTCGCCGATCTGCAGGTCGTTGAACGACCCGAGGCCGATACCGCACTCGAAGCCCTCGCGGACCTCCGTGGCGTCGTCCTTGAACCGCTTGAGCGACTCGACCGTGAGGTTGTCGCCGACGACGGCTCCCCCACGCAGGACACGGGCCTTGGAGTTCCGTCGGATCTCGCCCGAGCGGACGATCGAACCGGCGATGTTCCCGAACTTGGAGGAACGGAAGACCTCGCGGATCTCGGCGGTGCCGAGCTGCGCCTCTTCGTACTCGGGCTTGAGCATGCCCTTGAGCGCTGCTTCGACGTCGTCGATCGCCTGGTAGATGATCGAGTAGAACCGGACGTCGACGCCTTCGCGCTCCGCCAGTGCCTCGACGCGCTCGCCGTACTTGACGTTGAACCCGATGATGATCGCGTTGTCCACGGTCGCCAGGTTGACGTCGTTCTGGGTGATCGCACCGACGCCGCGGTGGATGATGCGCAGCTGGACCTCGTCGCCGACGTCGATCTGCAGCAGCGCGTCCTCGAGTGCCTCGACAGCACCCGAGACGTCGCCCTTGAGGACCAGGTTGAGGGTCTCGACCTTGCCCTGCTCGAGCGCCTGGGCGAAGTCCTCGAGGCTGACGCGCTTGCGACGCTTGGCCAGGAGGGCTGCACGCTCGGCGGCCTCGCGCTTCTCGGCGATCTGACGGGCGGTGCGCTCGTCGGGTGCCACGAGGAACGTGTCACCGGCGCTGGGCACGGACGCGAGCCCGAGCACCATGACGGGGCGGGCGGGGCCCGCCTCGGTGACGTTGTTGCCGTGCTCGTCGAACATGGCACGGACACGGCCGTGGGCGGTGCCCGCGACGATCGCGTCCCCGACGTGGAGCGTGCCGGACTGGACCAGGACGGTCGCGACGGCGCCGCGGCCCTTGTCGAGGTTCGCCTCGATGGCGACGCCTCGTGCGTCCTTGTCCGGGTTGGCGCGCAGGTCGAGCGAGGCGTCCGCCGTGAGGAGGACGGCCTCGAGCAGCGCGTCGATGCCCATGTTCTGCTTCGCGGACACGTCGACGAACATGGTGTCGCCGCCGTACTCCTCGGCCACCAGGTTGTACTCGGTGAGCTGCTGGCGGATCTTGGCCGGGTTCGCCGACTCCTTGTCCACCTTGTTCACCGCGACGACGATCGGCACGCCGGCCGACTGCGCGTGGTTGAGCGCCTCGACCGTCTGCGGCATGACGCCGTCGTCGGCCGCGACCACGAGGATCGCGATGTCGGTGACCTGGGCACCACGAGCACGCATGGCGGTGAAGGCCTCGTGACCCGGGGTGTCGATGAACGTGATGGGACGCTCGACGCCCTCGTGCTCGTGACGGACCTGGTAGGCACCGATGTGCTGCGTGATGCCGCCGGCCTCGCCAGAGATGACGTCGGTCTGACGGATCGCGTCGAGCAGTCGCGTCTTACCGTGGTCGACGTGACCCATGACGGTGACGACGGGCGGACGAGCCTGGAGCTCGTCGTCGCCCTCGCCCTCGAGCTCGGCATCGAGGTCGATGTCGAAGGCACCGAGGAGCTCGCGGTCCTCTTCCTCCGCCGAGACCATCTCGATGACGTAGCCGAGCTCTGCCGCGAGCGAGCCGAACGTGTCCTCGTCGAGGGACTGCGTGGCGGTCGCCATCTCACCGAGGTGGAACAGCACCGTCACGAGGCTCGCGGGGTTCGCGTCGATCTTGTCGGCGAAGTCGTTGAGCGAGGAGCCGTGACGCAGGCGCACCACGGTCGAGCCGTTCCCACGGGGAACCTGCACGCCACCCAGCGAGGGGGCCTGCATCTGCTCGAACTCCTGGCGCTTCGCCCGCTTCGACTTGCGCCCACGGACGGGGCGCCCTCCGGCACGACCGAACGCACCCTGCGTGCTGCCGCGACCGGCACCACCACGACCGCCACCACCGGGGCGACCGGCGAAGCCGCCGCCACCACCGGGAGCGCCACCGCCGCCGGGGCCGCCACCGGCGCCGCCGGGACGACCGGCGAAGCCGCCGCGACCGCCACCTGCACCGCCGCCACCGCCCGGACGACCGCCGGGAGCAGGACGGTCACCGGGGCGACCGATCGAGGTGCGACCCGGCATCATGCCCGGGTTGGGGCGAGGTGCACCAGGACGCGGCGCGGGACGGGGACCACCGGGACGGGGTCCACCGGAACGCTCGGCGCTGCCTGCTGCGGGGTTCGCGTTGGCCGCGGGGTCCGCGGCACGCTCCGGACGCGCGCCGGGCCGGGGCATGCCCTGGCTCGAGGCGAACGGGTTGTTGCCCGGGCGCGGGGCGCCGGAACGCGGCATGCCCTGGCTCGAGGCGAACGGGTTGTTGCCCGGGCGCGGGGCGCCAGGACGTGCGCCACCGCCGGAGCCGCCGGGGCGGGCTGCTGCGGGGCGAGGGCCGGGCGCGGGGGCGTTGCCGCCACCGGCCGGCTTGGGCGACGCCGACGGCTTGCGCTCCGCGGCAGGCGCGGGCGCCGGCGCTGCGGGCTTCTTGGCCTCGGCAGCGGGCTCGACGAAAGCAGGGCTCGCGGGGGCCTCCTTGGCGGGGGCCGGTGCGGGAGCCTTGGGTGCGGCGGGCGCCGGGGCTGCGGGGGCAGCCGGTGCCGGAGCAGCAGGCGCCGGGGCGGCCTCTGCTGCGGGCGCAGGCTTGGGTGCTGCCGGGCGAGCCGGCGCGGGCTTGGCGGGAGCGCTTGCGCTCTCCGTGCCACCGGCCGGGAAGGTGTCTCGCAGCTTACGGACGACCGGCGGTTCGATGGTCGAGGATGCCGAGCGGACGAACTCACCGAGTTCCGTCAGCTTGGTCATGATGGTCTTGCTCTCCACCCCGAGCTCCTTAGCGAGCTCGTAGACGCGGACCTTTGCCACAACTCTCCTGTCTCGGCCCACCCGAAACAGGGAGGACCGTCTTTAGTGCTGGGTGCTCATCGCTGGGTACTCATCGGGTGCCCATCGGCTTCTAACCCGCTTCCTTGTCGACGATTCGTGCGGTGTTCGTGCGGTACTGGCGCGGTTCGGCCGTCGCGGCGCGTGGTGCGCCGCAGGCCGGGACCGCCGACTGACGATGACTGGCGATGACTGACGACGGGTCAGTCTTCCCTGTCGAGATGGGCTCGGGCTCCGGCGAGGTCCACGGGACCTGCGAGACGCAGGGCCCGGGGGAAGGCTCGTCGACGCTCGGCCAGCTCGAGGCAACGCCGAGCATCGTGGAGCCAGGCGCCGCGCCCCGGGAGCGACCGGCCGACGTCGACGACGAGCCGAGGCTCCGGGACGTCGGCCTGGTCCACCACGAGGCGGAGAAGAACAGACCGCAGGTCACGCTCCCGGCAACCGACGCACGTTCGAACGGGCGCATGAGCGCCTGAAGGGTCGTGTGACGGTGTCCGGACTCGTGGCCCAGTCAAGGACAGTCTAGCGCGCCCGCTCACCTGGTGTTACCCGTTTCCGCCACCGGTGCCCGGCTCCTCCCCCTCGTCGGAGGTCTCGACGGCGCGGCCGCTCGTCGCTCCGGCGTGGTCGCCCTCGTCCGAGCGGATGTCGATGCGCCACCCCGTGAGCTTCGCGGCGAGCCGGGCATTCTGCCCTTCCTTGCCGATCGCGAGGGAGAGCTGGAAGTCCGGCACGACCACGCGGGCGGCACGAGCCTCGGCGTCCACGACGGTGACGGACGTCACACGGGCCGGGGACAGGGCGCTGGCCACGAACGCGGCCGGGTCGTCGCTGAAGTCGACGATGTCGATCTTCTCGCCGTGGAGCTCGGCCATGACGGCGCGGACGCGTGCGCCCATGGGGCCGATGCAGGCGCCCTTGGCGTTGAGCCCCGCGACGCGCGAGCGCACCGCGACCTTGGACCGGTGGCCGGCCTCGCGGGCGATCGCCATGATCTCGACCGAACCGTCCGCGACCTCGGGCACCTCGAGCTCGAACAGCTTGCGCACGAGGTTCGGGTGGGTCCGGCTCAGCGTGATCTGGGGGCCCTTCATGCCGCGCGCCACGTCCAGGACGTAGGCGCGCAGGCGCTCGCCGTGGACGTAGTCCTCGGTCGGCACCTGCTCGTGCGGCGGCAGGAGCGCCTCGGTGCCGCCCACGTCCACGAGGACCATGCGCGGGTCGTTGCCCTGCTGGATGACGCCCGCCAGGACCTCACCCTCCTTGCCGCGGAACGTGCCGAGGATCTGGTCGTCCTCGGCGTCGCGCAGCCGCTGCACGATCACCTGGCGCGCGGTCGCGGTCGCGATGCGGCCGAAGTCCTTGGGCGTGTGGTCGAACTCGGGCCCGAACACCGGAGCCCGGTAGCGCCGGACCGGCTGGCCGTCCTCGTCGAGCTCGGGCTCGTCGTCCTCCTCGGCCGGGAGCTCCTCGCGGGCCCAGACCGTGACGTGGCCCGTGCGGCGCTCGAGCTCGACCCGTGCCCGCGCGTAGGCGTCGGGCGTCCGGTGGTAGGCGGAGAGCAGCGCCTGCTCGATCGCCGCCACCAGGATGTCGAGGCTGATGTCCTTCTCGCGCTCCAGCAGGCGCAGCGCGCTCATGTCGATGTCCATCGATCAGACCTCCTCGTCGTTCGGGGCGTCGGCCCCGGGGTTCGCGTCAACAGCCATCTCCGGGCCGAGGTCCACCTCGAGGGCGCGCTTGAGCTCGACCTGGATCGCCCCACGGACCACGTCGGCGAGCGCGACGGACTCCACGGGGGCGTCGGTGAGCAGCAGGTTCCCGTCCTCGACGTCCCGCAGACGGCCTTCGACGGTCCCGCCGTCCTGCAGCGCGAGGCGCACGACGCGCCCGCGGGCGCGCTTGAAGTGGCGCAGCTCGGTCAGCGGGCGGGAGGTGCCGGGGGTCGAGATCTCGAGCGTGTAGGCGCCCGGGAAGGCGTTCGACGCGTCGAGCGCGGTGTTGATGTCGCGCGAGACCTCGGCGACGCGGTCCAGGTCGAGGTTGCCCAGGGCGTCCTCGGGGAGGTCCAGCGTGATGCGGACGACCGAGCGGCTTCCGGCCAGGGTGACGATCACGTCCTCCAGGTACAGGTCTGCGGCCTGTACGACCGGTTCCACGACCCGGCGGACCCTGTCCGCCCCGGCGTGCTTCGCCTTGTTCATCTCTCGGTCTCCCGTCGGCTCCCACTGCCCACCGGGCAAGGATTCGACCGGTGTGTTGTTGTACGGGATCAGCCTAACGACTCACCCGGCTGGAACGTGACATCATCACCCTCGATGACTGCCGAACCTGCTCCGCGCCCGCACCGCTCGAGCCCCCCGGACACCGCCCCAGCGTCCTCTTCGTCACGTTTTCCGCGGCGGAGCGCCGCGGGGGGCCCGTCCGTGCGCCGCGGTGTGGTGGCGATCGTCACGTCGCTCGCGCTGCTCGTGGTCGCCGGATGCGGCCTGCGGCTCGAGACCCCGCCCCCGACCGAGCCGGTCCCGGACGCCCAGGAGACCCTGCGCCGGGTCGCCGTCGAGGGCGCGCTGCTCGTGGGCGACCTCGCCGACGCGGCGGCCGCGACGTCGTCGGGCCTCGGCCAGGCGGCGCTCGACGCCCTCACGAGCACGAGCACCTCCGCCGACGAGCACGTGACCCAGCTGGGCGGCGTCTACGACTCGGGGCTCCCCGAGCCCGACCAGGACGGCGACGCGCCGACGTCGGGGGCGACGGACGCACCGACGGGCCCCACGACCGCGACCCCCGCAGAGGTCGTCGACGCCCTCGCGACCTCGGCGACCGCGCTGCGCGGGACGGCCGACCAGTCCGAGGACGGTGCGTTCGCGCGTCTGGTCGCCTCGGTCGCGGCGTCGCAGGACGCCTCGGCGCGACAGGTGGCCGCGACGACGGGCACCGCCCTGCCCGACCCGCTCGTCACCCCGGCGGGCCTGCTCGTCCCGGAGGCCGCGCCGTCGGGCCTGAGCGCGACCGACCTGTCCACGATCATCGAGGCCGAGGACGCGGCGGGGTACGCGTTCGAGGTCCGGGCGGCCCTCGCCGACGGCGAGCTGCGCGACGCCGCGCTCGGGCGCGCGGTGCTGCACCGCGCCAGGGCCGAGGCATGGGCCCAGGCCGCGGGCACGGCGGGCGGGCCTCAGGACCCCCGCCGGGTCGCCTACGCGGTCCCGCCCGACGTCCCGACGCCGGAGCTCGCCGCGCAGCTCGAGACCTCGCTCGCGCAGTCGTACGCCGCGCTCACGGGCGAGGCGGGCACCGGGACGCGTCTTCCGCTCGTCGACCTGCTGGTCGAGGCGAACCTCGCCGCGATCGGGTGGGGCGCCCCCGTGAGCGCGTTCCCCGGCCTGCCCGAGCAGGAAGGCCGGACGCCCGCGGCCGGCTGACGGTCGGCACCACCAGCGCCGGGGCACGCGCCGCACAGCACGAGACGGGCCGGGCCCGGGAGCGACGAACGCTCCCGGGCCCGGCCCGTCTCGTCTGCCGCGCGGTTACGCGAGCAGCTCGGCGACCTGGTCGGTCACGAGGTCGACCACGTCGGCGACCGGCACCTGCACGGCCTCGCCGCCCTGGCGCGGGCGCACCTCGACGACGCCGTCCGCGAGCCCACGGCCCACGACCACGACGAGCGGGGCGCCCAGGAGCTCGGCGTCCTTGAACTTCACGCCGGGCGAGACCTTGGGGCGGTCGTCGTACAGGACCTCCACGCCGCGCGCCGAGAGCTCGGCCGTGAGCGAAGCGGCGGCCTCGAAGACCGCCTGGTCCTTGCCCGTGGCGACCACCTGGACGTGCATCGGGGCGACGTGCGCGGGCCACGCGAGGCCTGCCTCGTCGTGGTTGGCCTCGGCCAGGGCGGCGAGCGCGCGCGTCACGCCGATCCCGTACGAGCCCATGGTCACGACGACCTGCTTGCCGTTCTCGTCGAGGACCGTCAGGCCCAGGGCCTGCGCGTACTTGCGTCCGAGCGCGAAGATGTGGCCGATCTCGATGCCGCGCGCGAGCTCGAGCGGGCCCGAGCCGTCGGGCGCGGGGTCGCCCGCACGGACCTCGGCGGCCTCGATCGTGCCGTCGGCCGTGAAGTCACGCCCGGCGACCAGGTCGAACACGTGCTTGCCGTGCTGGTTGGCGCCCGTGATCCAGCGGGTGCCCTCGACGACGCGCGGGTCCAGGAGGTAGCGCACGGCCGAGTGCGACGTCTCAGGCGTCTTGCCCTCGGCCGGCACGGTCACCTGGGGGCCCTGCGGGCCGAGCACCTCGGGGCCGATGTAGCCCTTGACGAGCTCGGGGTGCGCGGCGAAGTCCGCCTCGCCCGCGGGCTCGACCTCGGCGGGCTCGACCGACGCCTCGAGACGCTTGAGGTCGACCTCGCGGTCACCGGGCAGGCCCACGACGAGCACCTCGCGGCGCCCGTCCGGGTGCGTGAGCGCGAGCACGACGTTCTTGAGCGTGTCGGCCGCCGTCCACTCGCGGTCGGGGCGCGGGAAGCGCGCGTTGGCGAGCGCGACGAGCGAGTCGATCGTCGGGGTGTCCGGCGTGTCCTCGACGTGCGCCGCGGGCGCGTCGTCGAAGGGCAGGGCCTCGGGCACGGGCGTGACGACGGCCTCGACGTTGGCCGCGTAGCCGCCGGGCGAGCGCACGAACGTGTCCTCGCCGATCGCGGTCGGGTTGAGGAACTCCTCGCTGCGCGAGCCGCCCATGGCCCCGGACGTCGCGGCCACGATCACGTACTCGAGGCCCAGGCGCGTGAAGATCCGCTGGTAGGCGGCGCGCTGGTTCTGGTACGAGGCCTCGAGCCCCTCCTCGGTCACGTCGAACGAGTACGCGTCCTTCATGATGAACTCGCGGCCACGGATGAGGCCCGCGCGCGGGCGCGCCTCGTCGCGGTACTTCGTCTGGATCTGGAACAGCGTGAGCGGCAGCTCCTTGTAGGACGAGTACATGTCCTTGACGAGGAGCGTGAACATCTCCTCGTGCGTGGGCGCGAGCAGGTAGTCGCCGTCCTTGCGGTCCGTGAGGCGGAACAGGTTCGCCCCGTACTCGTCCCAGCGGCCCGTGGCCTCGTAGGGCTCGCGCGGCAGCAGCGCCGGGAAGTGCACCTCCTGGCCGCCCGCGTCCTCCATCTCCTCGCGGACGATCGCCTCGACCTTGGCGAGCACGCGCAGACCCAGCGGGAGCCAGGTGTAGATGCCGGGGGCGGCACGACGGATGTAGCCGGCGCGCACGAGGAGCTTGTGGCTCGCGACCTCGGCGTCGACCGGGTCCTCGCGCAGCGTCCGCAGGAACAGGGAGGTCATCTTGAGGGGCTTGACGGGGGGACCGACCACCCGGCTGGAGGCTGAAGACATGGGCCCGATCCTACCGTCGCGGGCACCGCTCCCCCGCAGGGTCTGTGCCCTGCCCGCTCGCGGGACCCCGTCGCCCACGGGACGCCGCCGGTGCGTACCGGCGCACGAACGGGCACCATGGAACCGTGCCCGAGCTGCCCGAGGTCGAGGCGCTCGTCCGATTCCTCGACGAGCGCGCGACGGGTCGCGTCGTCGTGGCGGCGGACCTGGCCTCGATCGTGGCCCTCAAGACGTTCTCTCCCCCGCTGTCCGCCCTGGTGGGCGGCACGGTCACGGGGGCCGCGCGCCACGGCAAGTGGCTCGACCTCGCGGTCACGGTGCCCGACGACGAGCTCCACCTGGTCTTCCACCTCGCCCGGGCGGGGTGGTTGCGCTGGTCCGAGGACGCGCCGACGACGCCCGTGCGCCCCACGTCGAGCCGCGGTGGCGTGCGAGCCGTGCTCGCGCTGCGGATCCGTCTCGACGACGGGTCGGGGTTCGACCTCACCGAGGCCGGCACCCGCAAGCGGCTCGCGGTCCACCTGGTCCACGACCCGACCGAGGTGCCCGCGATCGCGACCCTGGGCGTCGAGCCCCTGGGACCCGACTTCACGCGCGAGCGGCTGGCCGAGCTGCTGGGCGCCCGCAACCAGCAGATCAAGGGACTGCTGCGCGACCAGCGCCTGATCGCCGGGATCGGGAACGCCTACTCCGACGAGATCCTGCACGCCGCCCGGACCAGCCCGTTCCGCCTGACCCGCAGCCTCGACGCCGACGACGTGGCCCACCTGCACGACGCGGTCCGGGGCGTGCTCACCGAGGCCGTCGCGACGTCGTCGGGCAGGCCGGCGGCCGAGCTCAAGGACGCCAAGCGGCGCGGCATGCGCGTGCACGGGCGCACGGGCGAGCCCTGCCCGGTGTGCGGGGACGTCGTACGCGAGGTGTCGTTCGCCGACCGGAGCCTGCAGTACTGCGCTACCTGCCAGACCGGTGGCCAGGTCCTCGCGGACCGGCGCATGTCGAAGCTCCTGAAGTAGGCCTCAGAACAGGACGGTCGCGAACGTCCCGACCTGCTCGAACCCGACGCGCCGGTACGTCGCGAGCGCACGCTCGTTGTACGCGTTGACGTAGAGCGAGACGATCGGCGCGATCTCGCGGCGCGTGATCTCCACGACCGCGGCCATGCCCGACTCGGACAGGCGCCGACCCCGGAACCGGGGGTCGACCCAGACGCCCTGCACCTGCGCGACCTCGGGCGTGACCGCCCCGAGCTCGGCCTTGAACACCACGACGCGCTCGGGCGCGAGACCGGCCAGCGGGTCGTGCGCGAGCGGAGCCCCCGACCCGGGGGGCGGCGGGGAGGCCGCCGCACCACCGTCGACCCGCACGAACGAGCGCCCCGACGTGATCAGGCCCCGCACACGGTCCGCGTACGCGTTGCCGCCCGCGGCGACCGGCGAGTACCCGACCTCCTCGACGAACATGCGCACGCACGCCGGCAGGACCAGCGGCAGCTCGGCCGGCACCGACCGGCGGACCGACGGGTCCGGCTCGACGTCGGGCGCCCGGTCGATCATGAGGGACGGCTGGTCGTCCCGGACGTCCCGGGCCGCCGGCCAGTGCTCCGCCAGGCGGTCCCACAGGCCCAGGGCCGCCGACCGCTCGCCCACGATCGACGACGCACGACGCCCGAACCGGCGCGCGAGCGCGGCGAAGGCGTCGAGCGCCTCCGCCCGGTCCCCCTCCGACGGGACGACCGGCACCAGGTTGGCCCCCGCCCAGCAGATCGCCACGAGAGGCCCCTGGACAGGAAAGCCCCAGACCTGACCCCCGCTCTGCGAGAGCCGGGCTGCCTCGACGATGCGAGAGGCCGCGAGCACCGACCCCACAGGGTCCAGGGCGCACACCCGCAGCGCCTCCGCGACGTCCGCATCGCCCAGGACCCGGGCAGCCTGCGGCCGGGACCACGGCCCCGGAGGATGCCAGCGCGCCATGGCCGTCGACTCAGCCGACGGTGACGACGGGCGGACCGGCCTGTGCGTCGTTCTCCGGCGTCATGGTCTCGGCGATCCGCATCGCCTCTTCGATGAGCGTCTCGACGATCATCGACTCGGGCACGGTCTTGACGACCTCGCCCTTGACGAAGATCTGCCCCTTGCCGTTGCCCGACGCGACGCCGAGGTCCGCCTCACGGGCCTCACCCGGGCCGTTCACGACACAGCCCATGACCGCGACGCGCAGCGGGACCTCCATGCCCTCGAGTCCCGCGGTGACCTTCTCGGCGAGCGTGTAGACGTCCACCTGGGCACGGCCGCACGACGGGCACGAGACGATCTCCAGCTTGCGCGGTCGCAGGTTGAGCGACTGCAGGATCTGGATGCCGACCTTGACCTCCTCGACCGGCGGAGCCGAGAGCGAGACACGGATCGTGTCGCCGATGCCCTTGCTCAGCAGCGCGCCGAAGGCCGTGGCCGACTTGATGGTGCCCTGGAACGCGGGGCCCGCCTCGGTCACGCCGAGGTGCAGGGGCCAGTCGCCGCGCTCGGAGAGCAGCTCGTAGGCCCGCACCATGACCACGGGATCGTTGTGCTTGACCGAGATCTTGAAGTCGTGGAAGCCGTGCTCCTCGAACAGCGACGCCTCCCAGACCGCCGACTCGACGAGCGCCTCCGGCGTGGCCTTGCCGTACTTCGCGAGCAGGCGGGGGTCGAGCGAGCCCGCGTTCACGCCGATGCGGATCGAGGTGCCCGCGTCCGCGGCGGCGCGGGCGATCTCCTTGACCTGGTCGTCGAACTTGCGGATGTTGCCCGGGTTCACGCGCACCGCGGCGCAGCCCGCGTCGATCGCCGCGAACACGTACTTCGGCTGGAAGTGGATGTCGGCGATGACGGGGATCTGGGACTTCCTCGCGATCGCCGGCAGCGCGAGCGCGTCGTCCTGGCTCGGCACCGCGACCCGCACGATGTCGCAGCCGGACGCGGTCAGCTCGGCGATCTGCTGGAGGGTCGCGTTGATGTCCGTGGTCGGGGTCGTGGTCATCGACTGGACGCTCACGGGGGCGTCGCCGCCGACGTCGACCTTGCCGACCTTGATCTTGCGCGTCTTGCGGCGCGGCGCGAGGACCGGCGGAGGTGCTGCTGGCATGCCGAGGCTGATGGGTACGCTCACGCACCTAGTATCCCCCGTCCGACCCCCCGGCCGCGCCCGACGCCGTTCCCCGCCCCGCTCCGCACACGACTCTTCGCGAGATCTTCACGGGACCGCAGGCGCAGGTCAGGTGATGCGGATCGGGTTGACGATGTCCGCGTAGATCAGCAGCACCCCCATGCCGAGCAGGACGACCCACATCGCCAGCCCCAGGGGGACGAGCTTCGCGACGTCCGCGTGCGCGGGGCGCGGACGGCCGCGGACCGTGGCGGCCTGCCGCTTGGCCCCCTCGTACAGCGCGCCCGCGATGTGCCCGCCGTCGAGGGGGGGCAGCGGGATGAGGTTGAACGCGAAGAGGGCGATGTTGAGCGCCGCCAGGAGGCTCAGCATGGTCGCCACCCGGTCGACCACGTCGACCTGGTCCGCGCCCACCACGTCGACCGCGATCCGCCCCACGCCCACCGGCCCCATGACGGAGGCAGGGTCACGCTCCTCGCCGCCGAACGTGGACTGCACCACGTCGACCAGCTTGGCCGGCAGCTCGACGATGACCGCTGCCGTCCCCGAGACCTGCGCCCAGATGGCCTCCGGCACCGCGCTGAGCGGCTCCGAGACCCGTTCCTGGGTCGGGGCGATCCCGACGTAGCCCGCGGGCTTGAGCACGGGCTCGCCGTCGTCGTCCGTCACGTACTGCCCGTCGTCCCCGACGACCGGACGGTCGACCTCGGTCGGCGTGATCTCGAGCGTGACACGCTCCCCCGCGCGCTCGACCACGACCGGGACCGTCTGCCCCGCCGCGCCCGTGATCTTGCCGACCAGCGAGTCCCAGGACGTGACCGGTTCGCCGTCGAACGACACGACCGTGTCTCCCGGCTCGATCCCCGCCTCCGCGGCGGGGGTCGCAGGGTCGGCCGTCGTGCACTCGTAGTCCGCCGGTGCCGCGGCGGGCGTCACGCACGCAGGCACCGTCGCGACCGTCGTGGTCGCCTGCGGCGAACCGATCCCGACCAGGACGACGGTCATGAGCACGAACGCGATCACGAGGTTCATGAACGGTCCACCGAACATCACGACGACCTTCTTGGGCACCGAGAGGTTGTAGAACGCGCGCGGCTCCTGCCCGGGAAGGATCTCCTCGGCGCTCATCTCGCGGGCGTCCTGCACCATGCGGCCGAAGAAGCCGTCCGACTGCTTCGCGCCGGGAGGCGCGGGCGGGTACATGCCCACGAGGCGCACGTAACCACCGAGCGGGATCGCCTTGAGCCCGTACTCGGTCTCGCCCCTGGTCCGCGACCAGAGGGTGGGCCCGAAGCCGACGAAGTAGTGGCTCACCCGGACCCCGAACTTCTTCGCCGGGACCATGTGCCCGACCTCGTGCAGGGCGATCGACACGAGGATGCCGACCAGCACGACGAGGATGCCGATCACCGCGGCCATGAGGAGCTCCGTTCAGGGGTGCTGCGAGAAGAAGACCAGTGCTGAGTGCCCGAACCTACCGCCGCTTCCTGCGGGCGGCCTGAGGACCGTCAGCGGCGGGGGGCCCGTGGGACGCCACCAGGGCCCCGGGCTCAGCGGCGGGCGAGGATCTCGTGGGCCCGCGCCCGGGCCCACGTCTCCGCCGCCGTCACGTCGTCCAACGTGACCGCCGCCCGCGAGGTTCCCCGGTGCTCTCCGAGGACGCGCTCGACCGTCGCGACGATGTCCAGGAAGCCGATCCGGCCCTCCAGGAACGCCGCGACGCACTCCTCGTTGGCCGCGTTGTACACCGCAGGGTGCGTCGCGGAGGCCGACGCCGCCACGCGGGCAAGCCCGACGGCCGGGAAGAGCGCCTCGTCGAGCGGTTCGAACGTCCACGCCGTGGCGCTCGACCAGTCGCAGCCCGCGGCGACCTCCCCCAGGCGGTCCGGCCAGCTCAGGCCGAGCGCGATCGGCAGGCGCATGTCCGGCGGGGACGCCTGCGCGATGGTCGAGCCGTCCACGAACTCGACCATCGAGTGCACGACGGACTGCGGATGCACCACGACGGCGATCTCGTCGGTCGGCACGTCGAACAGCAGGTGCGCCTCGATGAGCTCCAGGCCCTTGTTCATGAGCGTCGCCGAGTTGATCGTGACGACCGGCCCCATGGCCCACGTCGGGTGCGCGAGCGCCTGCTGCGGGGAGACGGCCTTGACGTCGTCACGTGCCCAGCCGCGGAACGGGCCGCCCGACGCCGTCAGCACGAGCCGGCGCACCTCCTCGCGGCGCCCTGAGCGCAGGGCCTGCGCGATCGCCGAGTGCTCCGAGTCGACCGGGACGATCTGGTCCGGACGCTGCCTCGCGTCCTGGACGAGCACGCCCCCCACGACGAGCGACTCCTTGTTGGCCAGCGCGAGCGTCGAGCCCGCGCCGAGCGCGGCGAGCGTGGGGCCGAGGCCCACCGACCCCGTGATGCCGTTGAGCACGACGTCGGAACCAGCCCCCGCGAGCTCGGTCGCCGCGTCCGGGCCGACCAGCACCTCGACCGCCGGAGCGCCGGCGCGCGAGGCCCTCGCGGCCAGCGCGGCCTCGACCTCCACGGCCCAAGCAGGGTCCGCGACCCCGACACGTCGCACACCGAGCGCGACCGCCTGCTGGGCGAGGAGCTCGGCGTTCGCGCCACCGGCCGAGATCGCGTCCACCCGGAACCGGTCGGGGTGACGTGCGATCACGTCGATCGCCTGGGTGCCGATGGATCCGGTCGACCCGAGGAGGGTCACGCTGCGCAGACTCATGGGGACATCCTCCCAGGTGCGCGGAGCGCCCGAGGCGCGCTGCGTCGTCGGGCAGGCCGCACCGAGGGCGTCACTCGACGCCGAGCAGCACCTCGATGGCCCGGGCGAAGAATGCGTCCACGGGCCCCTCGGCGTAGCCGTCCTTGCCGCGACGGCGAGCGAACGTCGAGTTGCGGATCTCGGCGGCCGTGATGGGCTCCTGGCGGTCGAAGTACGCCACGAGACGGTCGCACAGGTCGTCGACGTCGTCCATGTCGTAGCCCCACTCGCCGCGAGCCGCAGGCGCGAAGCGCTCGCCGTCAGGACGCCCCAGACGGCCGTACAGGCTGCGCGCCCGCTCGGCCAGGGCGTTCATCCAGGCCTGCTGGCCGTTGACCGCGACGTACTCGGCACGCTGACGGGCGATGAAAGCCCCCTCCAGGCGATCGAGGGCCGCGTCGACCTCGTGGGTGTCGTACCCGCCGCGGACCAGGTCGAACATCGAGACCTGGATGTCCGTGCTCGTCAGGCGCTCCGGCTTCTTGCCCTCGTAGACCTGACGTGCGTGGTCGAAGAACTCGTCAACCTCTTCCGGGTCGTACCCGTTGCGCACCTTCGAGACGGTGCTGAACAACGCACTCACTCTTCCTCCTCAGCTGCCAGCTGCCCGCACGCACCATCGATGTCACTGCCGCGTGTGTCACGAATAGTGGTCGGAATCCCGTGCCCGCGCAAGCGAGCCACGAACTCGTCCTCCACCTCGCGCTCGCTCGCCGTCCAGATCGAGCCCGGCGTCGGGTTCAGCGGGATGGGGTTCACGTGCACCCAGCCCGAGCCACGAGCCGTGAGCTTCTCGCCCAGCAGGTCCGCACGCCACGCGTGGTCGTTCATGTCCTTGATGAGCGCGTACTCGATGCTGACGCGCCGGCCCGTGACCTCGAAGTAGTTGCGAGCGGCGTCCAGGGTCTCGTCGACCGACCACCGGGTGTTGATCGGGACCAGCTCGCTGCGCAGGTCGTCGTCGGGGGCGTGCAGCGAGAGCGCGAGCGTGACCGGGATGCCCTCGGCCGACAGCTTGTTCATCGCCGGGACCAGCCCCACGGTCGAGACCGTGATGTTGCGCGCCGACATGCCCAGGCCCTCGGGGGCGGGCGCGACGAGCTGTCGGATCGTGCCCATGACGGCCTTGTAGTTGGCCATGGGCTCGCCCATGCCCATGAAGACCAGGTTGTTGAGCCGGGCCGGGCCGCCGGGGACGTCGCCGTCGGCGAGCGACTTCGCGGCCGAGCGCACCTGCTCGACGATCTCCGCGGTCGACAGGTTGCGCGTCAGGCCGAGCTGGCCCGTCGCGCAGAACGGGCAGGCCATGCCGCAGCCCGCCTGGCTCGAGACGCACAGCGTCGACCGGTTCGGGTAGCGCATAAGCACCGACTCGACCTTGGCTGCGTCGAAGAGCTTCCAGAGCGTCTTGACGGTCGTCCCGCCGTCGGCCTGCATGACGCGCGCCGGGGTGAGGAGCGGCGGCATGAGGTTCTCCACGAGCAGCTTCCGCGTCGCCTGGGGGAGGTCGGTCATGTCCTCGGCGTCGTTCGTGTAGTGCGCGTAGTAGTGCGTCGCGAGCTGCTTGGCGCGGAAGGGCTTCTCCCCCAGCTCGACGACCGCGGCCGTGCGCTCCTCCGGAGAGAGGTCGGCGAAGTGGCGCGGGGGCTTCCCGCGACGAGGTGCCGACATGACGAGCGGCAGCGGCTTCGATTCGACGGACGGGCGAACAGACATGAGAAGGATCCAGAGGTTGGAGCGGGTGGAGCAGGTCAGCGCACCGCGCCGGGTCGACGCGTCAGGTGCGCTCGTGCGAGCGTGCCGGTGCGTTCTCACGCGGTCCGGCACGCGCGCGTGCGCCCGCGCCCTGCCCTGGCCCTCGCGGGCCGCGCCTCAGAGCGAGACGGAGAGCAGCAGGTACACGAACGGAGCGGTCAGGAGCATGGAGTCCAGGCGGTCGAGGACGCCGCCGTGCCCCGGCAGGAGGGACCCCATGTCCTTCAATTCTAGGTCGCGCTTGATCATCGACTCGGCCAGGTCTCCCACGGTCGCCGTGAGCGGCACCATGATGCCGAGCGCGACACCGATCACGGGGCTCGCACCGAGCCCGTAGACCGCGCCCACGACACCGATCGCCGTCGCCAGGACGAACGAGCCCGCCAGGCCCTCCCAGCTCTTCTTGGGGCTGATCGAGGGAGCCAGCGGATGACGGCCGAACAGGACCCCGGCCACGTACCCGCCGACGTCGTTCGACACCGCCAGCAGGATGAACAGCAGGACCTGGATCCGGCCGTTGTCCGGGTTCGCGAGCATCATCATGACGAACCCCGCCATGAACGGCAGGTAGGCCGTCGCGAAGGTCCCCGCGGCCGCGTCGCGCACCGCGGCCGTGCCCGAGCCGTCGATGACCCGCCAGACCACGACGCCCGCCACGGTCAGCACGAACGAGACCATGAGGGCCTCGGGGCCCGAGTAGTACGACGAGATCAGGATTCCCGCAGCCCCCACCAGGAGCGGCAGGAGCGGCAGGTGGATGTCGCGGCGCAGGAACGCCTGCTTCAGCTCCCACAGCGCAGCCCCCACCGCGGCGGTCGCCAGCAGCACGAACGGCTCCGGGCGGAAGGCCAGCGAGGCCCCCACCAGGACGAGGAGCCCGACCCCGACGGAGATCGCCTTGGGCAGGTCGCGTCCGGCCTTCGGCGTGCGCCGGGGCCGGGACGCGACCGCATCACTTGTCATCGGTGCGTTCGGACTTCTGCATCAGACCTCGAGGAGCTCGCTCTCCTTGCCGGCGAGGAGCGCGTCGATCGTGTCGACGTGGCTCTTCGTGAGTGCCTCGAGCTCCTTCTCGGCGCGCGTGCCCTCGTCCTCGCCCGCCTCGCCGTCCTTGACGATGCGGTCGAGCTGCTCCTTGGCACGGCGGCGCACGTTGCGCACCGAGACGCGGGCGTCCTCGGCCTTGCCCTTGGCGAGCTTCACGTAGTCGCGGCGACGCTCCTCCGTGAGCACGGGGAGCACGACCCGGATGATGTTGCCGTCGTTGCTGGGGTTCACCCCGAGGTCCGAGTCCCGGATGGCCTTCTCGATCGCGCTGAGCGCGGTCTTGTCGAAGGGCGAGATCACGATCGTGCGGGCCTCGGGCGTGTTGAACGAGGCGAGCTGCTGGAGCGGCGTCGGAGCGCCGTAGTACTCGACCGTGATCTTGTTGAACATCGCGCCGCTCGCACGTCCCGTGCGAATGTTCGCGAAGTCCTCCTTGGCGACCTCGATCGCCTTGTCCATCTTCTCTTCGGCCTCGAGGAGGGTCTCGTCGATCACCAGTGCTCCTTCGTCGTGCGTTGCTGGGCTAGCCGTCCTGCGCCGCACGGGGCGGCGCACCCGGGTTCGCGGCGCGGTCCGGGTCGTTCGTCGGTCGTCCGGTCAGTTCGTCGTGACCAGTGTCCCGATATTGTCCCCCAGCAGCGCGCGGGTCACGTTGCCCGGCTCGCTCATCCCGAAGACCCGCATCGTCACGTCGTTGTCGCGGCACAGGCTCAGGGCGGTGGCATCCATGACCGCCAGGTCCTTGACGAGCGCGTCGGTGTACGTCAGGTGGTCGAGCTTCACGGCGTCCGGGTTCGTGCGCGGGTCCGCGGTGTAGACACCGTCGACACCGTTCTTGCCCATGAGGACCTCCTGGCAGTGCGTCTCGAGGGCGCGCTGGGCGGAGACGGTGTCGGTCGAGAAGTACGGCATGCCCGCTCCCGCGCCGAAGATCACGACACGGCCCTTCTCCAGGTGGCGGATCGCGCGCAGCGGGATGTACGGCTCGGCGACCTGCCCCATGGTGATCGCGGTCTGCACGCGGGTGTCGACCCCGGCCTGCTCGAGGAAGTCCTGGAGCGCGAGGCAGTTCATGACCGTGCCCAGCATGCCCATGTAGTCGGCGCGGGCGCGGTCGAGGCCGCGCTGGGAGAGCTCGGCGCCGCGGAAGAAGTTGCCGCCACCGACGACGATGGCGACCTCGACGCCCTGACGGACGGCATCGGCGATCTCGCCGGCCACCCGCTGCACGACGTCCGGCGCGAGGCCGATCTGTCCGCCCCCGAAGGTCTCCCCGGAGAGCTTGAGCAGCACCCGACGTGCGGGGGCCTTGGTCTCGATCTTGTCGCCCATGTGCCGAGCCACCTGTCCTTCGTCGTTCCGATCTCCCGGGGTCTGCCCCAGGACGTACCGGGGACGGTCGTGCTCGTCGTCCCCGGGTGGTGCGTGTGCACCGGGACCCACCGGGTCCCGGTGCGCGGTGGCCCGGTCCGCGCGAGCGCGGACCGGGCCACCGGAGGAGTGCGTCAGGCGCCGACGCGGTACCGCACGAACTCGGTGACCGTGCCACCGACCTCGGCGAGAACCTGGCCGACGGTCTTCTTCGGGTCCTTCGCGAGCGGCTGGTCGAGCAGCACGACGTCCTTGAAGAAGCCGTTCAGGCGGCCCTCGATGATCTTCGGGAGCGCGGCCTCGGGCTTGCCCTCGTTGCGCGAGGTCTCCTCGGCGATACGACGCTCGCTCGCGACGACGTCCTCGGGGACGTCCTCGCGGGTCAGGTACGTCGGGGACATCGCGGCGATGTGCTGCGCGATCTCCTTGGCGACGGCCGCACCGGCGACGTCGGTCGCGACGACGACACCGATCGACGGCGGCAGGTCCTTGGCGGTGCGGTGCAGGTACGCGGTGACGCGCTCACCCGCGACGCGCGTGGTGCGACGCAGGACGACCTTCTCGCCGAGCGACGCGGCGGTGTTGTCGATGACGAGCTGGACGGACTCACCGTCGGCGTCGGCAGCGAGCGCGGCGTCGACGTCGGCAGCACCCGAGGCGGCGACGGCCGTCAGGACGCGGGCCGCGAGGTTGAGGAAGTTCTCGTTCTTCGCGACGAAGTCCGTCTCGGAGTTGAGCTCGATGAGCGTGGCGACCTGGCCACCCTCGGTCTCGGAGACGTCGACGGCCACGAGGCCCTCGGAGGTCGAGCGGCCCTCGCGCTTGGCGACGCCCTTCAGACCCTTGACGCGGATGATCTCGAGCGCCTTCTCGGAGTCGCCGTCGGCCTCGTCGAGCGCCTTCTTGACGTCGAGCATGCCGGCGCCGGTGCGCTCGCGCAGCGCCTTGATGTCGGCTGCGGTGTAGTTCGCCATGGTGGTGTCCTTACCTGTCTGGGGTCCCGGGGCTCCCCGGGGAGAACGTGGAGCGGGCGGTGCGGCGGGTGCGCGCCCCTCCGAAGAGGGGCGCGCACCACGTCGTCACTTGGACTCGTCGGCCTCTTCGGCGGGGGCCTCGGCCTCAGCGGCTGCCTCGACGGCCGCCTCTGCCTCGACCTCGGCCTCGACGGCGACCTCGGCTGCTGCCTCGGCGACGACCTCGGCCTCAACGGCGGTCTCGGCTGCGCCCTCGGCGACGACCTCAGCGGCGGCTGCGGTCTCCACGGCGGTCTCCGCCTCGGCACCGGCCAGGAGCTCGCGCTCCCACTCGGCGAGCGGCTCTGCCTCGGTGGCCGAGCCGGCCTCGGCGCCGGTGCGGTTGCCCGAGTGGCGCTGGAGCAGGCCCTCGGCCGCGGCGTCGGCGATCACGCGGGTCAGCAGCGTGACGGCGCGGATCGCGTCGTCGTTGCCCGGGATCTTGTAGTCCACGACGTCGGGGTCGCAGTTGGTGTCCAGGATCGCGACGATCGGGATGCGCAGCTTGCGCGCCTCGTCGACGGCCAGGTGCTCCTTGTTGGTGTCGACGATCCACACGGCGGAGGGGACCTTCGCCATGTCGCGGATGCCGCCCAGGGTGCGGGTCAGCTTGTCCTTCTCGCGACGGAGGACGAGCAGCTCCTTCTTGGTGAGCCCGGAGCCTGCGACGTCGTCGAAGTCGATCTCCTCGAGCTCCTTCATGCGCTGCAGACGCTTGTGCACCGTGGTGAAGTTGGTGAGCATGCCACCGAGCCAGCGGTGGTTCACGTAGGGCATGCCGACGCGAGCGGCCTGCTCGGCGACGGGCTCCTGCGCCTGCTTCTTCGTGCCGACGAAGAGGATCGTGCCACCGTGGGCGACGGTCTCCTTGACGAACTCGTACGCGCGGTCGATGTAGGACAGCGACTGCTGCAGGTCGACGATGTAGATGCCGTTGCGCTCCGTGAAGATGAAGCGCTTCATCTTCGGGTTCCAGCGGCGGGTCTGGTGTCCGAAGTGGACTCCGCTGTCGAGGAGCTGGCGCATGGTCACGACGGCCATGGCACTTCCTTTCAGGCGTGACGCGGGATCCTCCCGCTGCTCACGCTCATTCGTCCGACCGGTCGCAGTGCGTCCGGTCGGTGCATTCCGGTTGTCGGTGCCGGCCGGGATTGGCCCTGCACCCCTGGCGCCACACCATGGTCCGACGCCGGGCCCTGGCGAACGAGGGTCCGGACCGTTGTCGGGATGGCCCCTGACGGCGGCCTGCGAAGGCCGGGAGTCGGGGACGTGACGCGCGAAGTCGACGGCGCGCAGCGGGGGGTTCCAGGTCCCCTGCCGGTGACCTCTGGGGTGACCGTCGGGAGCGCTAGGAGCCCGTCCGAGTGAACGTGCCGATCGCGGCGTTAAGTCTACCTGATCGCGGGCCGCAGCCGGACCCGTGCACAGCACGGACGAACGCGGCCTTCTCCACAGGTGGCGGCGGGCCCCGCCCGCGCCGACCCGCCGTGCGCGAGGCTCGGCCCGTGCTCACGTCTCACCGTCCCGCCTCTCCTGCTCCCCCGGCCCGACGACGCCGCGCAGGTCTCGTACCCGCGTCCCCGTCCGCGGGGCTCGGCCGGGCCGTGAACGTGCCACGGGTCCGCCTGTCTGGCGCGCCCCGACGGAAGCCCCCGGCCCCGCTCGCGCCGGCGCTCCTGGCCGTCGTGGCCGTGTTGGCCATGCTGGCTGTGCTGGCTGTGCGGCTCCTGACCGCCCTTCCCGCCCACGGTGTCGAGTCACCCGATGCCGCGGGGGCGGGGTGGGCGTCCCCCGTCCCTGGTGACCTCGTGGTGCTCCGCGGGTTCCTACCGCCTGACCAGGACTGGCTGGCCGGGCACCGGGGCGTCGACCTCGAGGCACCTCCTGGGAGCGCCGTCGTGGCGCCCGAGGCCGGGGTCGTGACGTTCTCCGGGACCGTGGTGGACCGCGGGGTCGTGGTCGTGCTGCACGACGGCGGGCTGCGCAGCTCGCTGGAACCGGTCGACGGCTCCGCTGCCGTGGGGACGAAGGTCGGGCGCGGGCAGGTCGTGGGGTCGGTCCAGGTCGCGGGCGACGGGGCCGGCGGTTCCGGAGGGACCGGCACCACGGGCGCCGGACACTGTCTGCCGGTGTCGTGCCTGCACTGGGGCGTTCGTCGCGGCGACACGTACGTCGACCCCCTCGCGCTGCTCGGGCCGCGCGAACCGATCGTGCTGCTCCCGCTGCGCTAGCGGCGTCCTGGGACCTTCTGCTCGCCGCGAGAGGCGGCCATCAGGGGTTCGTGCGCCGTCCCGACCCCGCTTGGCCGCATCTCGACGGCCCGAGGTTCCAGGGCACGAGCGGTCCCTCTCGGCGACCGGAGGTTCCCGCGCCCGGCAGCACCCACCTCACGCCCGCGGGAAGGCCTGCTCGAACGAGGCACGCAGGCGGTCGGCGCTGACGTGCGTGTACCGCTGGGTCGTGGAGAGCGTGGCGTGGCCGAGCACCTCCTGGACGCTGCGCAGGTCGGAGCCGCCCTGGAGCAGGTGGGTCGCGGCGCTGTGCCGCAGGTCGTGGGGCGCCACGTCGTCGACGCCTGCGAGCGCAGCGAGCCTGTGCACCGTCTCGCGCGCCTGTCGCTGCCCCCACCGGTGTCCGCGGTCCCCGAGCAGGAGCGCGGGGCCGGAGTCCGCCACCACCAGCGCGGGCCGCCCCACGTCGAGCCAGCGGCGCAGCGCTCGGCCCGCAGGGACGCCGAACGGCACGACCCGCTCCTTGTCGCCCTTGCCGACCACGCGCAGGGTCCGCTCCCCCAGGTCCACGTCGTCGACGTCGGCACCGACGAGCTCGGCGACGCGAAGGCCCGAGGCGTAGAGCACCTCGACCGCGACCCACTCGCGCAGGCGCGCCGGGTCGCCGTCCGCGGCCGCGTCGCGGGCGGTCTCCATGAGGTGGGTGGCGGCGTCGACGGCGAGGACGGTCGGGAGGTGACGGGCGACCTTGGGGCTCGCGAGCCGCAGGGCGGGGTTGTGCGCCGTACGGCCCGTGCTCGTCGTCCAGGCGAAGAAGGCGCGGGCCGCCGCTCCTCGTCGGGCCATCGTGGTCCGGGCGAGGTCACGCGCCCCGAGATCGGCGAGCCAGTCGCGCAGGACCGCGATGTCGACGTCGTCGAGCCCCCGCACGCCCGTCGCCACGGCGCGCGCCAGCAGCGACCGGACGTCGCCCGCGTAGGCGCGCACCGTGTGGGCCGAGAGCCCTCGTTGGACGTCGAGGTGCAGCTCGAACTCGGCGACGGCCGCGGCAAGGGCAGGAGGAAGGTGCGTCTCGCCGTGCCGCTCGCTGTCGCTCATCGTCCCAGTGTCGCCGCTCACCGCCTCCGCGTCGTGGAGCCCACGCCCTGGGACGCACGGGGCGCCCGTCGCCACCGGCCTCCGGACTGCTCGGCGAGCCCGACGAGCTCCAGATGGCCGAGGCCGCCGAGGGTCTCGTCGACACCGAGGCCGGCGGTCCGCGCCACGGAGTCCACGGCGGCGTGCGCGCGCAACGGCAGGGCGTCCCACAGCCTGGTGCCCAGCTCGTCGAGGTCGTCCTGGGGTGCGGAGCGCCCGGTGCGCGGGGTCGACGCGTCCGCCCCGACGTGCCCGGCCAGCTCGGCGGCCTCGTCGGCGTCGGTCACGCACACGGCCCGGGCGTCCCGCAGGAGCTGGTGGCACCCACCGGAGGCCATCGAGGTCACGGGCCCGGGGACCGCCCCCACGGGCCGCAGCAGCGCGCTCGCGTGTGTCGCGGTGCTCAGCGCGCCGGACCGCCAGGCCGCCTCGACGACGACGGTCGCCCGGGAGAAGGCCGCGATGAGACGGTTGCGCTGCAGGAAGCGGACCCTGCTCGGGACGGACCCCGGTGGGGTCTCGCTGACGAGGCTCCCCTCGTCCAGGACCGCCCGCAGGAGGTCGGTGTTGCCCGCCGGGTAGAGGCGGTCGACCCCTCCCGCGAGGAAGGCGACGGTCCGGCCCCGTGCGGCGATCGCGCCGCGGTGCGCGGCGGCGTCGATCCCGTACGCACCGCCGGAGACGACCGTGAAGCGCCGGTCCACCAGACCCGAGGCGAGGTCCGCCGCGACGTGGCGTCCGTACTCGGTGCACGCGCGAGCTCCCACGAGCGCGAGCGAGCGTCGCGACAGACCTGCGAGGTCGCTCTCGCCACGGACCCACAGCGCGAGGGGCGCGGCCTCGCCCAGGTCGTCGACCGCCGTCGGCCATCGCGGGTCGCCGGGGACCAGGAGCGCCCCGCCCAGCCGGTCGAGAGCTCGGAGCTCGCGAGAGGGGTCGAGGGTCGCCAGCCTGCCGCGCCACCGCTCCACGGCGCGCAGCAGACGGTCGACCGACGGCCGCTCGCCCTGCGACGCGAGGGCCTCCGGCACGAGCGGACCCGCACCGGACGCCACCTCGTGGAGCCATGCGAGCGCGTCCCCGGCGCCCAGGTGCGCGACGATCGCACCGGCGACCTGGTCCCCCGGTTCCGCGATCCGGCTCCAGGCGGCCCGGGCGAGCAGCGGGTCGTCGACGTCGAAGGTCGGCCGGGCCTCAGCCATGGTGACCTCGCGTCCGGAGCGCGAGCCCCTGCCCCACGTCCCCGGCGTTCGGCGCGGCGCGACCGGCCAGGTCGGCCACGGTCCAGGCGAGCCGCAGCACCCGGTCGGCTCCCCGCAGCGAGAGGGTTCCCCGGTCGAGGGCCGTGTCGATCCCCGCAAGCAGCCGCGGGTCCGGCCCCAGCCGTTCGCGCAGCCAGGTCCCCGGCACCTCGGCGTTCGTGCTCCACGGCGTCCCCGCGAGCCGGGCCCTGGCCGCGGAACGGGCCGCGGCGACCCGTTCCGCGACCGTCGCGCTCGACTCGACGTCGGCCCCGCCCGCCCGGTCGACCCGCGACACGGGACGCACCTCGACCTGGACGTCGACGCGGTCGAGCAGCGGCCCCGACAGGCGGGCGAAGTACCGGCGCCGGACCAGCGGGCTGCACGAGCACTCGAGCCCTTTGCCGATCCCGAGCCCGCACGGGCACGGGTTGGCGGCGAGCACGAGCTGGAAGCGGGCCGGGTAGCGCGCGCTCCCGGCGGCGCGGTGGATGACGAGCTCGCCGTGCTCGAGCGGCTGGCGCAGGGTCTGCAGGACCCGCGAGCCGAACTCCGGCGCCTCGTCGAGGAACAGCACGCCGCGGTGCGCCCGGGACGCCGCCCCGGGCCGTGGCAGCCCGCTGCCCCCGCCGACGATCGATGCCGGGGTCGCGGTGTGGTGCGGGTCCTCGTAGGGCGGGCGGCGGATCAGGCCCTGTCCCGGGTCGAAGACCCCCGCGACCGAGTGGACGGCCGTGACCTCGACCGCCTCCGCCTCGTCGAGGTCCGGCAGGATGCCGGTGATCCGGGAGGCGAGCATGGTCTTGCCGGCCCCTGGTGGCCCGACCAGGAGCAGGTGGTGACCGCCCGCCGCCGAGACCTCGAGCGCGCGCCGCGCCTGCTCCTGGCCCAGGACGTCGCGCAGGTCCCCCTCGGCCCGCCGCGGTCCGGCTGTGCGGCCCGGGCGGGCGGCGGCGCTCGGGGTCACGATCCCGGGCAGCTCGGCGCCGTACAGGGCGGCGATCTCCGCCAGGCTCGCGACGCCCACGACGCGTGCCCCCGGGACGAGCCGGGCCTCGTCCGCGTCCTGCACGGGCACGACGACGTCACGCAGCCCGGCCGCGACGGCGGCGGCCACCGCAGGGAGCACGCCCCGCACCGACTGGAGCCGACCGTCGAGCCCGAGCTCACCGAGGTGCACGACGCGCTCGGGGTCCGCGACGGAGATCTTGCGCGCTCCGGCGAGCATCGCGACGGCGATGGCGAGGTCGAAGCCCGACCCTGCCTTGGGCAGCGAGGCCGGTGACAGGTTGACGGTGATCTTGCGCTGGGGCCACTCGATGCCCGACGAGGCGATCGCGGCGCGCACGCGGTCCCTCGACTCGGACAGGGCCGCGTCGGGCAGCCCGACGAGCGTGAACCCCGGGACCGAGGCGGCGAGGTGGGCCTGCACCTCCACGAGGTGTCCCGAGAGACCGACGAGCGAGACCGCGAACGTCGTCCCGAGCGACATCAGCTGACCCCCACGAGATGCTCGACGTGCGCGGCCCCGGCGGCGGGCAGGATCACGGCGACGACGTCGATGCGTATCGACGCGGGGCGGACCGGGTGCGTCGCGACCCACTCCCCGGTCAGCCGGCGAAGACGGGCCAGCTTGTCAGGGGTCACGGCCTCCGCAGGGTGCCCGTAGGCGGTCCCGCGCCGGGTCTTGACCTCGACGGCCACCAGCACGTCCCCGTCGCGCGCGACGAGGTCCAGCTCGCCCCGGGTGCCCCGCCAGTTGCGGTCGAGGACCACCCACCCGGCGTCGACCAGGTACCTTGCGGCGACCTTCTCCCCGTACCGACCGACAGCGTCTTTCGCTCTCATGTCCCACCTCCGGCACACACCGTGGCCGATCGGCGGCTGCAGCGGGGCTGCGGCGGCCCCGGTTGTGGAGGAAGGCTCGAGAAGGTCACCTGTGCACGGTTCGCCTGCGCAGGAGCACGACAGTCCTGCGGCCACCCGGTCCGGGGGGCCGCAGGACTGCTGCTGGAGCGAGCTAGAGCTGGAGCTCGGCCTTGGCCAGCTCCTCGACGTTGACGTCCTTGAACGTGACCACGCGCACCGACTTCACGAAGCGCGCGGAACGGTACACGTCCCACACCCAGGCGTCGGCGAGCCGCAGCTCGAAGTACACCTCGCCTGCGGCCGACCTGACCTGGAGGTCCACCTGGTTCGCCAGGTAGAAACGTCGCTCTGTCTCGACCACGTAGGAGAACAGGCCCACCACATCGCGATACTCGCGGTAGAGGGCCAGTTCCATCTCGGTCTCATAGTTCTCGAGGTCTTCGGCGCTCACTGCACCATCATGGACCATCGCGTGCCACAAGCCGGGATCGGGCGTCGAGCGCGGCGCGCCCCGACCCTCAGGCCTCGTCGCGCTCGGGGAGCCGCCAGCTCCGCCGGTGCTGCGGCGTCGGGCCGTGGGCCTTGAGTGCCTCGACGTGCACGGCTGCCCCGTACCCCTTGTTGCCGTCCCACCCGTAGGCCGGGTACTGACGCGCCAGACCCGTCATGAGGCCGTCGCGCTCGCACTTCGCCAGGACGCTCGCCGCCGCGACCGACGCGCACTGGAGGTCGGCCTTGACGAGTGTGCGCACGGCCGGGTCCGGCAGGGCGAGGTCGTCCTCGGGGTCGAGGTCGAACGCCTCGAAGAGGTCCGCGCTCGGTCGGGTCAGCCAGTCGTGCTTGCCGTCGAGCAGGACCGCGTCGACCGGGCCGAGCGAGCGTCGCACCTGGGCCAGCGCGCGGCGGCCTGCGAGCCGCAGCGCCACGACGATGCCGTGCGCGTCGATCTCCGCCGGTCCGGCGTGCCCCACGGCCCACACGAGCCCCCAGTCCCGGACCGCGGGCAGCATGGCCTCGCGGGCCGCGGGGGTCAGCATCTTGGAGTCGGTCAGGCCCTTCGGGAACGCGCCCGTGCTCAGGTCCACCACGACGACACCCACGCTCACCGGCCCCGCCAGGGCCCCGCGCCCCACCTCGTCCATGCCCGCGACGAGCCGCGCGCCCGAGTCGAGGATCGCGCGCTCGTGGCGCAGCGTCGGCGGCTTGGGCCCGGTCGACCGCTTCGCGGGGGCCTTGCGGGGCGCGCGTCGGGTCGGCGCGACGTCCGGCTCTCCCGCGACGAGCGGCGCACCGAGGTCGGTCGTCATGGCTCCGGCACCTCCGCGAACACGTCGCCCGGGTTGCGCATCAGCGTGAAGTCGCTCAGCGGCCACACCTTGACGAACGCGGTCCCGACGACGTTGCTGATCGGCACGAACCCGCCGCCCGGCTTGCCGGTGTTGTACCGCGAGTCGGCCGAGTGCTGCCGGTTGTCACCCATGACGAACAGCATGCCCTCCGGGACGACCACGTCGAAAGGGTCCTGGCTCGGGACGGACCCCGGCTTGATGTAGGTCTCGTCGACCGGCTGGCCGTTGACGCTCACGCGTCCCTGCGCGTCGCAGCACACGACCCGGTCGCCCGGGGTCCCGATGACGCGCTTGATGAGGTGCTCCCCCGTGTCCTGCGGGAGCAGCCCCACGAACGTCATGGCCGACGTCACGGCGTTGCCGACGGTCCCGCGGTCCGGGGCCACGTACGGCGGGAGCCAGCCTCCCGGATCCTTGAAGACCACGACGTCGCCACGGTGCACGTCGAACGCGTCGGGGACGAGGCGCGAGACCATGACCCGGTCCCCCTCGACCAGGGTGTCCTCCATCGAGGCGCTCGGGATGAAGAACGCCTGCACGAGGAACGTCTTGATCAACCACGACAGCACCAGCGCGCTGAGGAGGATGATGACGGTCTCGCGCAGGAGCGAGCCGCGACGGGGCGCGGGCCGCGCCGGGGCAGACCCCGCTTCCATCTGGCTCCTGGCGTCCGTCCGCGCCGACGGCGTCGCGCCGGGGACGGGTTCGGGTCGGGCTGCTGCCGGTGCGGCGCTGTCTGTCACGCGATCACTGTGCCACTGCGCGGGCCGTCGGGCGAAACCGGCGGCTGCTGCCGTGGGCCGGCCGACAGGCGCCGGAACGCCGACGGGCGGCCACCGTGAGGTGGCCGCCCGTGGGCGTGCGACGAGGCTGACGTGAGGTCAGGCTCGGGTCACTTCGAGGGGAGCGCGTCGCGCTTCTCCTTGATCTTCGCCTTCTTGCCGCGCAGCTTGCGCAGGTAGTACAGCTTGGCGCGACGGACGTCACCGCGCGTGACGAGCTCGATCGACTCGAGGGTCGGGGAGTGCACCGGGAAGGTACGCTCCACGCCGACGCTGAAGCTGATCTTGCGGACCGTGAAGGTCTCGCGGACGCCGCCACCCTGGCGGCCGATGACGACGCCCTGGAACGCCTGGACACGAGAGCGGTTGCCCTCGACGACCTTGACGTTGACCTTGACGGTGTCTCCGGCCCGGAACTCCGGGATGTCGCTACGCAGCGATGCTGCGTCGACGCTGTCCAGCGTGTGCATTGATCTCTCCCCGCCCTGCCACAGGTCAGACGCGTTCTCGTGGCCCACCGCGAGGCGGGTCCGGTTCAGTACGTGGGTGGTGCTCGCATGTGATCGGTCGCGCACGCGGACGTGCGGTGGGCTTCCCCTGTGGCAGAGGCCCGACCGGCGCACACCAAGGGTCTATTCTGCCACACCGCCGGCGGTGGCACCGGAGGCGGGTCCGGCGCTGCCCGGGGCCCGGTGCAGGGCTCCCCCGCGCACCTCCCAGCCCAGCGAGGCGAGGAACGCCCGGTCGTGCTTGTCCAGGGTGCTCGTGTCGAGGGCCGCGATCAGGTCGGGTCGGCGAACGGAGGTCTTCTCGAGCGCCCGGTCGCGTCGCCAGCGGCGGATCTTGGCGTGGTGCCCCGAGAGCAGCACGTCGGGCACCTCGAGGCCCGACCAGAGGGGCGGCTTGGTGTAGACGGGGTACTCCAGCAGCCCGGCAGCGCCGTGGGACTCCTCGACGAGCGACTCCGGGTTGCCGATCACCCCGGGCAGCAGGCGGGCGACGGCCTCGACCATGACGAGCGAGGCGACCTCTCCCCCGTTGAGCACGTAGTCGCCGATCGAGAGCTCGCTCACGCGGTGCCCGGCCGCACGGTAGTGCTCGGCCACGCGGGCGTCGATGCCCTCGTAGCGCCCGCACGCGAAGACGAGCTGGTCCTCGGTCGCCAGTGCTTCCGCGGTGCGCTGGGTGAACGTCGTGCCCGACGGCGTCGGCACCACCAGGTGCGCGGGTCCGGTCGCGGTCAGCTCGTCGACGGCCTGCCCCCAGACGTCGGGGCGCATGACCATGCCCGCTCCCCCGCCGAAGGGCGTGTCGTCGACGGTCCGGTGGCGGTCGGTGGTCCAGTCGCGCAGGTCGTGCACGCGCAGGTCGAGCAGGCCCGCGACGCGCGCCTTCCCGACGAGCGAGAGGTCGAGGGCCGCGAGGTACTCGGGGAAGATCGAGACGATGTCGATGCGCACGTCAGTCGTTGGCCCCGTCGGTCGTGCGGTCGTCCGCGCCGTCGTCGTCGGACGTGTCGACACCCTCCTCGGCAGCCGAGCCGGGCGTCGGCTCGGCGACCTCGAGCAGGTCGGCGTCGCGTGCGAGGAGGCCGCCCGGAGGGTCGAGCACGACCCGCCCGCCCGGCACGTCCACCACGGGGACGATCGCGTGCACGAACGGCACGAGCGTGCGCGTGCCGTCGGTCTCCTTGAGCACGAGCAGGTCGTGCGCCGGCAGGTGCTCGAGCCCCTGGACCTCGCCCACGACGGTCCCGTCCTCGAGCTCGGCGCGCAGCCCCACGAGCTCGTGCGGGTACCAGGCGTCCTCCTCGTCGGAGACGTCGGCCTCGACGACGAGCGTGATGCCGCGCATGCGCTCGGCCGCCGAGCGGTCGGTCACGCCCGCGAACGTCACGAGCCACTTGCCCTGGTGCAGGCGCGCGCGCTCGATCGTCAGCGGTCCTGCCTCGGCGGGCTCGGTGTCGATCGTGGACCCGACGACGAGACGCGCCTCGGGGTTGTCGGTGCGCATGTCCAGCGCGACCTCGCCGCGCAGTCCGTGGGCGCGGCCGATACGGGCCACCGTGAGCTGCATCGTGTGCTCCTTCTCGTCGTGTTACGTGCTCGTCGTGCGTGGGAACTGCCCAGCGGCCGGGCGCTCCCACCGTGTCACCCGTGCGGTGCGCGCGCACGTCCTGACCACACCACGCGGGCGGGCGTCGGACGGGCGGCGACGGCGGCGGCAGGTGATGGGCAGACGACGAGGCCCGGTCCACCCTGAGGGGGACCGGGCCTCGTCAGCGTGCGGTCGGAACCGTCACGTCGTGCTGTGTATCGGCTTGCGCTCAGCCGTCGTCAGCGGCGGTCGACGTCGACGACGTCGACACGGACCGGACCGTCGACCGACAGGGCACCGATCACCGTGCGCAAGGCACGGGCCGTGCGCCCACCGCGGCCGATGACGCGACCGAGGTCCTCGGGGTGCACCCGGACCTCGAGCAGCTCGCCCCGGCGCAGCGGCTTCGCGTTGACCCGGACGGCGTCCGGGTTGTCCACGATCCCGCGCACCAGGTGCTCGAGCGCCTCGCCGAGCATCAGGCCTGCTCTTCGGCTGCCTCAGCCGCGTCAGCGGACTCGGTCTCGACCGGCGCAGCAGCCTTCTTCTCGGCAGCCTTCGCCTTGACCTTCTCGGCATCCTTGGCGGCAGCCTCGATGGCGGCGGCCGGGTCGACCTTCTCGCCCTTGACGCGCAGGGTGCCCTCGGCGCCCGGCAGGCCCTTGAACTTCTGCCAGTCACCCGTGATCTTGAGGAGCACGAGAACCTGCTCGGTCGGCTGCGCGCCGACGCTCAGCCAGTACTGCGCACGCTCGGAGGAGATGTCGATGAGCGACGGCTCCTCGGTCGGGTGGTACTTGCCGATCTCCTCGATGACACGACCGTCACGCTTGGTGCGCGAGTCCGCGACGACGACACGGTAGTACGGCGCACGGATCTTGCCGAGACGCTTCAAACGAATCTTGGTGGCCACTGTGGTGGTCTCTCCTGGTTCTGGGTGAGGTGACCCGTGCGTCCTCCCGGTGGGGACCAGGTGAGCACGATGTCGGGACACGGCGGTGCGCGGAGAGAGGGGCCGGGCACGCCGAGTACCCGGCTATTGTGCCAGATGCAGCACCCGGCGACCAACATCGCGTCGCAGCCGAGCCGACGCACCGCTCAGAGCGGCGCCACGACCCTCACGCGACCACGCCCAGCGCACGTCGACACAGGCGACACACCGCTCAGAACGGCGCCACAACCCTCACGCGACCACGCCCAGCGCACGTCGACACAGGCGACACACCGCTCAGAACGGCGCCACAACCCTCACGCGACCACGCCCAGCGCACGTCGACACAGGCGACACACCGCTCAGAACGGCGCCACGACCCCCACGCGACCACGCCCAGCGCACGTCGACACAGGCGACACACCGCTCAGAACGGCGCCACGACCCCCACGCGACCACGCCCAGCGCACGTCGACGCAGGCGACACACCGCTCAGAGCGGCGCCACGATCTCCCCGCGCAAGATCACCGCCGTCGGGTGCCGCAGCACCTCGATGTTCTCGCGCGGGTCTGCCGGGTACACGATCAGGTCCGCGCTCGATCCCTCGACGAGCCCGCCGTAGCCCAGGAACTCGCGTCCCTGCCAGCTCGCGGCCGCGACCACGTCGGCGACCGGGACGCCTGCGGCCACCATCTCGGCGCACTCGTCGGCGATCCGGCCGTGACCGATGGTCCCGCCCGCGTCCGTCCCGACGAGGAGCTGGATGCCCGCCTCGTGGAGCTGACGGACCTGCTCGTAGCGGCGCTCGTGCAGGTCGCGCAGACGCGCCGCGAAGAGCGGGTACTTCGCGTCGGCCTGGCGGGCGATGTTCTCGAACTCGCTGATCTGCAGGAGCGTGGGCGTCACGGCGATACCGCGCTCGGACAGGGTGTACATGTCGTCGGGGTGGATCCCGGTGCCGTGCTCGATGCAGTCGACCCCGGCCGCGAGCAGCGACGGGACGACCTCGCTCGAGAAGGCGTGCACCGTGACGCGCGCGGCCTCGGCGTGCGCGACGGCGACGGCCTCGGTCAGCACGTCCTGGGGCCACAGGGGGCGCAGGTCGCCGTCGGCGCCCAGGTCCCGGTCGATCCAGTCGCCCACGAGCTTGACCCAGCCGTCCCCGGCGCGCGCCTCCTGGCGCACGGCCTCGGGGAGCTGCGCGACGTCGTCGAGCTCGAGGCCGTAGCCGCGCAGGTAGCGCTTGGGGCGGGCGATGTGGCGCCCTGCACGCACCAGGCGCGGCAGGTCGCGCCGCGACCTGACCCACCGGGTGTCCAGGGGGGAACCGGCGTCGCGCAGGAGGAGCGCCCCGCTGTCGCGGTCGGCGATCGCCTGCGCCTGGGCCGTGGCGTTGTCGACCGCACCGTCCTTGCCGAGGCCCACGTGGCAGTGGACGTCCACGAGGCCGGGCAGGACCCAGCCCTCGAGCGCCACCATGTTGGTGCCCTGCGCCGAGGGACGCGTCAGCGTGACGTGACCGTCCTTGACCCAGAGGTCGGACACCTCACGGTCGTCTCCCAGGAGGATGTGCCCCCGCAGGTGCAGCGAGGGGCCTTCGAGCGCGGACATCGGACTCCCAGTTCTCGGGCGGTCGGGCTCGCCCGACCTGTCGAGGACCGGGGCCGGGCGGGACGGACGGGGGTCACGGTGAGGGCCACCGTGACCTGCAGGACATAACCTAGCGCGCTAGCGCCCCAGGAACTTCTCCAGGTCGGGCGGGAGCTGGAGGTCGGCCGGGTCCGGCGACTTCTGCGCGCTCTTGGCACCGCCCAGAGCGCCGAACGCCGCGCCCGGCGCCGCGGGGGGCGTGGCGGGTCCGCCGAGGGCGCGAGCCTGGCGGGCCGCCTCCTCCGCGGCGCGCTTGGCCGGGTTGCCCGACTTCGCCTTGCGCCCCTTGGGCGGCGGCGCGACGCGCCCACGAGCCTTCTTGCCGCCCATGCCGGGCAGGTTTCCCATGCCGGGCATACCGGGCATGCCGCCGCCACGGCTCATCTGACGCATCATCTTCTGCGCGCCCGCGAACCGGTCGAGGAGCTGGTTGACGTCGCTCGTCGTGACGCCCGACCCTCGCGCGATGCGCGCACGTCGCGACCCGTTGATGATCTTGGGGTTGTCGCGCTCGCCCGGCGTCATCGAGCGGATGATCGCCTCGATGCGGTCGACCTCTCGCTCGTCGAAGTTGTCGAGCGCCTCACGCATCTGCCCCATGCCCGGCAGCATGCCGAGCATCTTCTTCATGGAGCCCATGTTCTTCATCTGCTGCATCTGGACGAGGAAGTCCGCCAGCGTGAAGTCCTGACCGCTCGCGACCTTCTCGGCCATCTTCGCGGCCTCGTCGGCGTCGAACGCCTTCTCGGCCTGCTCGATGAGCGTGAGCACGTCACCCATGTCGAGGATGCGCGACGCCATGCGGTCCGGGTGGAACGGCTCGAAGTCCGTGAGCTTCTCACCGGTCGAGGCGAACAGGATGGGCCGACCCGTGACGCGTGCGACCGACAGCGCCGCGCCACCGCGCGCGTCGCCGTCGAGCTTCGACAGGACGACGCCCGTGAAGTCGACGCCCTCCTCGAAGGCCTTGGCCGTCGCGACCGCGTCCTGACCGATCATCGCGTCGATGACGAACAGGATCTCGTCCGGGTTCACGGCGTCGCGGATGTCCGCGGCCTGGCGCATGAGCTCGGCGTCGACGCCGAGGCGGCCCGCGGTATCGACGATCACGACGTCGTGCTGGCGCTGGCGCGCGGTCTCGACACCGTCGCGGGCGACCTGGACCGGGTCGCCGACGCTCGTGCCCGACTCCCCCTCGGAACCCTGGTTGCCGGGCAGCGGAGCGTAGACCGGCACGCCGGCACGCTCGCCCACCACGGAGAGCTGGTTGACCGCGTTGGGGCGCTGCAGGTCCGCCGCCACGAGCAGCGGCGTGTGCCCCTGCTCGCGCAGGTGCAGCGCGAGCTTGCCGGCCAGGGTCGTCTTGCCGGCGCCCTGGAGGCCCGCAAGCATGATGACGGTCGGCGGGTTCTTCGCCAGGCGCAGCCCACGGCTCTCGCCGCCGAGGATCGCGACGAGCTCCTCGTTGACGATCTTGACGACCTGCTGGGCAGGGTTGAGCGCGCCGGAGACCTCGGCCGACAAGGCCCTGGACCGGATGGCACCGGTGAAGTCCTTGACGACGGGCACGGCGACGTCCGCGTCGAGGAGCGCGCGCCGGATCTCACGGATCGTGGCGTCGATGTCCGCCTCGGAGAGACGGCCCTTGCTCCGCAGGTTCTTGAAGGTCGACGACAATCGATCTGACAGCGTGGCGAACACCGCGTCATCCTTACCGCTCGTGAATCAGGGAAGTCCCCAGCCTACCGGTCGGGGACGGTCACTCGGGCAGGGTCGCGCGGGTCGCGGCCGTGAGGTCGTCCACGAGGCGCGCGCGCCAGGCGGTCCAGCCCGCCGGACCGAGCGACGAGGAGTCGGCCTCGGTCAGCGCGCGCAGCACGTCCAGGAGGTCTCGTCGCTGCCCGACGGCGTCGGCGAGCTCGGCGACGGTCGCCGGGTCGTCCGGGTCCGCCGAGAGCGCGAGCCGCGACAGGGTGAGGTGGTGGCGCACGAGGCGCGCGACGTCGTCGGGCACCCCGTCCCCGAAGCCCATGCGGCGCAGGATGCCCGGGACGAGGCGCGCACCCTCCTCGGAGTGGTCCTGCGCACCGGAGCGCTTGCCGATGTCGTGGAACAGCGCCGAGAGCAGCAGCAGGTCGCCCCGCTCGACCGCCCTGCGGTCACGCGCCGCACGCGCGACCGTCTCGACCAGGTGACGGTCGACCGTGTGCCGGTGGACCGCCGCCCGCTGAGGCCGGTTGCGCACCCCCGCCCACTCGGGGATCCACGTCGTCACGACCCCCACGAGGTCGAGCGCCTCCCACACCGCGACCTGCGCGGGCCCGCTCCCCAGGAGCGAGAGGAAGGCCGACCGCGCCAGCGCAGGCCACGGCTCGGGCAGGGGCGGGCAGTGCGCGAGGCTGCTCACGGACACCGGCGACAGGGTCAGCCCCGTGCGGGCCGCGGTCGCCGCGGCGCGCAGCGCGAGCAGAGGGTCGGTCTCGGGGTGGGCGTCGATCGCGAGGACCAGCTCGCCGTCGTGCTCGACGAGTCCGTCCCCGACCGACCGCAGCCGCGGCGCGGCCCGCCGACCCCGCACGAGGACCGGACGCCGGGCCACGCTCGGACGCTGGAGCGCCTGGCGTGCACGCCGGACGGTGGTGTCGAGCGCGTAGGAGATCTCCCGGCCCGCCTCGGCGAGGCTCGCCAGGAGCTCGTCGGGGTCGTCGTAGCCGCTCAGGGCCGCGACCTCGTCGAGGTCCGCGAGCAGGAGCCTGTTCGTGTGGCGACCCGTGACGACCTGGACCGCGTCGCGCACGTCGAGCAGGTGCGCGTACGCGCGGTCGACGGTCCCGTGGGGACGGTCCGTGAGCCACGTCGCGGCCAACGCCGACAGGACCACGGCGTCCCGGATACCGCCGCGCGCGTCCTTGAGGTCGGGCTCGATCAGGTAGGCGAGCTCACCCGACCGCTCGGCCCGGTCCTTGATCGACGACAACAGCTCAGGCAGTCGACGGCGCGACGCCGAGCGCCAGTCCGTGAGGACCGCCGACGCGGCCCGGTGGACCACGAGCGGATCCCCTGCGACCGCACGCACGTCGAGCCAGCCCACGGCCGCAGGCACGTCCTTGGACGCGACCTGGCGGCACTGCGACAACGAGCGCACCGCGTGGTCGAGGTCCACCCCGGCGTCCCACAGGGGGTACCAGAGCCGCTCGGCGACCGCCGCGACCTGCTCGGGCGAGTGGCTGCGACCGTCGTGCACGAGCACGAGGTCCAGGTCGCTCACCGGCCCCATGTCGGCCCGGCCGAGGCTCCCCACCGCGGCGAGCGCGATCCCCTCGGTGCTCTCCCCCGCCGTCGCCTCGTCCCACAGCGCCGTGAGCCGGTCGGTCACGAGCGTGCAGACCGCAGAGCGACGCGCGACCCCCGAGCTCCCTGGCCCGCTCAGGTTCCGAGCGACCGCGAGCATCTCGGCCCGCAGGCCCCGCACCCCGGGGGGGTGCGGGGCCTGCGTCGGCTCCTCGGCGTCGCGCGGGGTTCCTGCCTTCGTCGTCCCGGTCATCTCGACCCTTCCGTCGCCCCCGCCGTGCCCCGTCGTCGCTGTTCGTGCCGCCCGGCCCGACCGGTCGCCCTACAGGGCACCCGGTCCGTGCTCGCCGGTGCGGACACGTGCGACGTCGTCGACCGTGACGGTCCAGACCTTCCCGTCACCGATGCGACCGGTCTGAGCCGCCTTGACGACGACCTCGGTGACCGTCGAGGCGTCCTCGTCGTCCACGAGGATCTCGACGCGGACCTTCGGGACCAGGTCCACGGTGTACTCGGCACCGCGGTAGACCTCGGTGTGCCCCTTCTGCCGGCCGTAGCCGCTGGCCTCGCTGACCGTCATGCCGCGGACCCCTGCTGCCTCGAGCGCCGACTTCACGTCGTCGAGACGGTGCGGCTGGATGATTCCTGTGACGAGCTTCATGCCCTGACCTCCTGGATGACACGACCCTGTGCGATGGTCTCGTATGCGGTCTCTCCGTGCTCAGCCAGGTCGATGCCGCCGACCTCGGCCTCCTCGCTGATCCGCCAGCCCATCGTCACCTTGATGACGAACCCGATGACGAACGTGAGCGCACCGGAGAAGATCACGGCGGCCAGCGCGATGACGACCTGGATCACCAGCTGGTCGATCCCGCCGCCGTAGAGCAGGCCCGTGTCGGTGCCCAGCAGGCCGATCAGGACGGTACCGACCAGGCCACCGACCAGGTGGACCCCGACGACGTCGAGCGAGTCGTCGTAGCCGAAGCGGTACTTGAGGCCGACCGCGAGGGCGCACAGGACACCGGCGACGGCACCCAGGGCGATCGCACCGATCGGGTTGACCGCGGCGGCGGCCGGCGTGATGGCGACCAGGCCCGCGACGACGCCCGACGCGGCACCCAGGCTCGTGGCGTGCCCGTCACGCAGGCGCTCGGTGACGAGCCAGGCCCCCATCGCCGCGCACGTCGCGACCGTCGTGTTGACCCAGGCCAGGCCGGCGACCTCGTTGGCGGCACCTGCGGAGCCGGCGTTGAACCCGAACCAGCCGAACCACAGGAGCGCTGCGCCCAGCATCACGAACGGGAGGTTGTGCGGACGCATGGGCTCCTTGCCGAAGCCCTTGCGCTTGCCGATGATCAGCGCGAGCACCAGGCCCGCGACACCGGCGTTGATGTGGACGACCGTGCCACCGGCGAAGTCGATGGGGGCCACGTTGGCGATCCCGTCGGTCACGCCGTAGATCGCCGCCGCGATGCCGTTCTCGCCGGCACCGAGGAGGCCGCCGCCCCACACCATGTGGGCGAGCGGGAAGTAGACCAGGGTCACCCAGACGCCCGCGAAGACGAGCCAGGCGCCGAAGCGGGCGCGGTCGGCGATCGCACCGCTGATCAGAGCGACCGTGATGATCGCGAAGGTGGCCTGGAACCCCGCCGCCACGAGGGCCGGGACGCCGCTGCCCGCCAGGAGGCTGTTCGCGTCGTCTGTCAGGGGGGCCAGTCCGAAGAACTCCGTCGGGTTGCCGAAGACCCCCGCCACGTCGGACCCGAAGGTCATCGAGTAGCCCCACAGCACCCAGATGATCCCGACGACGGCGATCGCGCCGAAGCTCATCATCATCATGTTCAGGACGCTCTTGCCGCGGACCATGCCGCCGTAGAAGAACGCCAGGGCCGGGGTCATCAGCAGCACCAGGGCGGCCGACGTCAGGAGCCAGGCCGTGTTTCCAGTGTCAAGTTCGAAGGGCATGCGCTGTCGCCTCTCACCTCGCCAGCCGGGCGGCCGGACAGGTCAAGACTCGGACAGCGGGGTTTCCCCGCGACGCGCGCGGGGTGACGGAGGTGTAACGGGGAGCACTCGTGTGTAAACGTTGCGTTTCCCGGCGGGTCCGGGGCCGTCCCGGGGGCCGCCCGCCCCCGGGACGTGGTCGCCACGGGCGACGTCAGTCGCCCAGCAGCCCGTCGATGAACTCCTGCGGGTCGAACGGCGCCAGGTCGTCCGGGCCCTCCCCCAGGCCCACGAGCTTGACCGGCACGCCCAGCTCACGCTGGACCGCGACGACGATGCCGCCCTTGGCCGTGCCGTCGAGCTTGGTCAGCACGATGCCCGTGACGCCCGCGATCTCGCCGAAGACCCGTGCCTGGTTGAGGCCGTTCTGGCCCGTCGTGGCGTCCAGGACCAGCAGGACCTCGGAGAGCGGTGCCTCCTTGGTGATCACGCGCCGGATCTTGCCGAGCTCGTCCATGAGACCCGCCTTGTTCTGGAGGCGGCCGGCCGTGTCGACGAGCACGACGTCGACTCCCTCTGACCGGCCCGTGCGGACCGCGTCGAACGCGACCGCGGCCGGGTCCGCCCCGTCGCGGTCGGAGCGCACCGTGCGCACGCCGACGCGGGCGCCCCACGTCTCGAGCTGGTCGGCGGCCGCAGCGCGGAACGTGTCGGCCGCGCCGAGCACGACCGTGCGGTCCTCCGCCACCAGGACGCGGGCGAGCTTGCCCACGGTCGTCGTCTTGCCCGTGCCGTTGACCCCGACGACGAGCACGACGGCGGGGAGCCGGGAACCGTCGTCGGCCGTCTGCGGGTCCGTGGCGAGCGAGCGGTCCAGGCTCGGGTCGACGAGGGCGACGAGCTCCTCGCGCAGCAGCGCGCGGACGCTCGCGGGGTCACGGACGCCCAGGACCCGCACGCGCGTGCGCAGAGACTCGATGAGCTCTCCCGCCGGGCCGGCCCCGACGTCGGCCAGCAGCAGCGTCTCCTCGAGCTCGTCCCAGTCGTCCTCGGTCAGGTGGTCGCGCGAGAGCACCGCGAGCAGCTTGGAGCCGAGCGGCGAACCCGACCGGGCCAGGCGGCCGCGCAGCCGGGCGAGCCGGCCCCCGACTGCCTCGGGGACCTCGACCGCGGGCGGGGCCTCCAGGTCGGCCGGTGCCTCGACCGTGGCCACGGCCCCTGGCAGGGGCTCTCCCTCGGTCGTAGGGAGCTCGTCGGGGCTGCTGCCCGGCGTGGGGGGCGGAAGGGTGGCGCGCGCACCTGGGCGACGGCGGAATCCGACGAAGCCGACCGAGGCGACGACGAGGACGGCGAGGGTGATCCAGAGCCAGAGGAGATCGTTCACCGTCGCAGTCTCTCAAATCCGAGCGCGACGTGCGGGCGGCGGGGTCAGCGGAGTCGGGCGGCGGCGCCGGACGGCGGGCCGAGCGTTCACCGCGCCCGGGTGGCACGCTCAGTCCTGGGGAGCGGCCGGTCCCGGAGGGGGCGTCGCAGGGACCGAACGCACGGCGCCGGTGTGCGGACGCCGGACGGTGGCCACGTGGAGCGTGTGCGTGGCCCGCTCACGAGCCCGGTGCAGTGCGTCGGTGATCTCGTCGGCGTCCATGTAGGCCGGGTCGACGACCTCGGTCGCGGCGAAGAACTCTTCCATGCCGGTGTCGACGGGTGTCGCCGAGGCTGCCTCGCGGTCCTCGTCCGACCGTCGGCGCCAGCTCGACAGCCCCGAGCGGAAGTCGCGCCAGAACCCCTTGATGCCGACCGGAGGTCCCTGGCGCTCGTTGCGGTCGTCGATGCGCGTGACGACGCTCGCGAACAGGAAGACCACGACGGCCGCCACGAGCGCGATCCCGAGGAACACGAACATCCAGAGCATCCGTCAAGTATCACCGGGACGACCGGGTGAGCACCGACCGAGCCCGGCGAGTCCGATGATCGATACAGCATCTTCACACCGCAGGACCCGCGAGATCGTGCGGTTCACGAATCGTGGGCCCCGAGCGGTCGGCACGGGGGCCGAGCGCCGGGCCACCCGAGACGTCGGTCACACGCCGACCTCGTCGCGCAGCCGTTGGCTGATGACGGTCGTGACGCCGTCGCCTCGCATCGTGACCCCGTACAGCGCGTCCGCGATCTCCATGGTCCGCTTCTGGTGCGTGATGACGATGAGCTGCGAGTCCTCCTGGAGCTCACGGAAGATCTCGAGCAGACGCCCCAGGTTGACGTCGTCGAGCGCGGCCTCGACCTCGTCCATGACGTAGAACGGGCTCGGGCGGGCCTTGAAGATCGCGACGAGGAGCGCGACCGCGGTCAACGAGCGCTCGCCGCCGGACAGCAGCGACAGCCGCTTGACCTTCTTTCCCGCCGGGCGGGCCTCGACCTCGATGCCGGTCGTGAGCATGTTCGCGGGGTCGGTCAGCACCAGGCGCCCCTCGCCCCCGGGGAACATCCGCCCGAAGACGTGCACGAACTGCTCCGCGGTGTCGTGGTAGGCCTCGGTGAAGACCTGCTCGACGCGCTCGTCGATCTCGCGGACGATCTCCAGCAGGTCGGCCCGGGACTTCTTGAGGTCCGCGAGCTGGGTCGTGAGGAACGTGTGACGCTCCTCGAGCGCGGCGAACTCCTCGAGCGCGAGGGGGTTGACCTTCCCGAGCTGCCCGAGGGCACGCTCGGCCGAGCGCAGGCGCTTCTCCTGCGCCGCCCGGACGTAGGGCTCGCTCACGGGCTCGCCGTCCTCGTCCTCGCGCACGGTGCCGTCCTCCGCGAGGACGGGGACGGGCCGGTCGGGACCGAACTCGTCGAGCAGGACCTCCGGGTCCAGGCCGAGTTCGGTGACGCTGCGCTCCTGGAGCTGCTCGATCCGCAGCTGCTGCTGCGTCCGGGCCACCTCGTCGCGGTGCGCGACGTCGGTCAGCTCCCGTAGCTGTGCCGCGAGCACGTCGACCTCGGAGCGACGGGCGGTCACTGCCGCGTCGAGCTCTCCCCGGGCGACCTCGGCAGCGTCCCGCTCGTCACGAGCGCGTGCGAGCGACCGCTCGATCGCCGCCAGCGCCGTCTCGGCTCCGTCGCGCACGGCCTCCGCACGGGCCGCCTGACGCACCCGGGCGGCCTCGCGCGCCGCGGCCCGCTCGCGCGCTGCCCGCTCGGTCGCCGCCGCCCGGGCCAGTGACTGAGCCCGCCCGGTCAGTGCACGGGCCCGCTCCTCGCTCGTACGCAGCGCGAGGCGTGCCTCGGTCTCGGCCGCGCGTGCGGCGGTCGCCAGGCCGTTGGCCTCGTCCCGGGCGGCGGTCGCCGCCGCGACCGACTCCTCGGTCTGCTCCGGTGCCGCCTCGGCCTCGTCGTGCCGAGCGACCAGGGTCTCGAGCTCGGCCTGCTCGGCCACGAGCGTGACCTGGGCCTTCTCGAGGTTCGCCCGGACCCGGGCCGACTCGGCAGCGGCCGCACGGGCCGTGGCTCCCAGGTGCCCGAGCTGCTCGGCGACCGCGGCGAGCGCTGCATCGGACTCGTTGAGCCGTTCCAGGGTCGCGTCGTAGCGCTGCTGCGCCTCCTCGGCGTCCTCGAGCGCCCCCACGAGCGCGAACCGTGTCCGCTCACCGCGAGCGATCGCGTCGTCGCGGGCCGCCTGGGCCTCGTCCAGGGCCGACTGCAGGTGCAGCACGCTCGGCGCGGTCGCCGAGCCGCCCCACGCGCCGTGCGCGCCGAGCAGGTCCCCGCTCTTCGTGACCGCCGTGACCTCGGGCGACACCGCCACGAGAGCACGTGCCTGGGCCAGGTCCTCGACGACGACCACCCCGTCGAGCAGGAGCTCGACCGCCACGGCGACCGAGCGCGCGGGCGTCACCACCTGCGCGGCCCACGCGGCGCCGTCGGGCAGGCTCGTCGCGGCCGCGCCGCTCCTCGCCGCCGACGCAGGGCCCGCTCCCCCGCCGACCACGAGGCTCGCCCGCCCCGCGTCCTCCTGCCGCAGGTGACGCAGCGCGTCGACCGCCGCCTCGAGGCTCTCGACCGCGACCGCGTCCGCGGCCGGGCCGAGCGCCGCCGCGATCGCGTCCTCGTACCCCGCGTCGATGCTCAGCAGCGCCGCCAACGACCCGAGCGCGGCCACACCGTCTGCCGCCAGCAGCGCGCCCGCCCCGTCCTTGCGGACCAGGCTCATCTCGAGCGCCTCGACGCGCGCGCTCCACGTCGCCCGGTCACGGTCGGCGGTCTGCTCCTCGGCACGCAGCCCCGTGACCACGGCCGCGGTCCGCTCGACGGCGTCGGCCGCCTCCTCGTGCTCGGCGTCCAGGCCCTCCTCGCCCTCCTCGACGCCCACGACCTGCGTCTCGAGGGACGCGAACTCGAGGTTCGCTTGGTTCCCGCGTCGCTCGGTCTCCGCGAGGCTCTCCCGCAGACGCCCGATCTCGGCCTCGGTCGCCTCGACGCGGGACCGGCGCGCCGCGACCTGGCCGGCCAGCCGGGCCAGTCCCTCGCGACGGTCCGCCGCACCGCGCAGCAGCGTCGCGAGCGCCCGCTCCGCCGTCTGCGCCTGCGCCTCGACCGCGGTCCGCTCGGCCACGGCCGACTCGAGCGTCGCCCGTGCGACGGCGACCTCCGACTCGAGCTCCTGCTCCGCGGCCCGCGCTCGCGCCGCCTGGGCGTCGAGGTCGTTCGGGTCCTGGCCTCGCTGGACGGTCTCCGGCCGCCCCAGCAAGCGCAGCCGCTCCGCCGCGAGCGTCCGGGTCCCGCCCAGGCGCTCCTGGAGCGACGACAACCGGTACCAGACGTCGCTCGCCCGGGCCAGGGCCGGGGCCGCCGCCGCGGCCTGCGCCTCGAGCGTTCCCAGCGCCTCGCGTGCCGTGGCGAGCGATCGCTCGACCTCGGCCTGCCGCGCCCGCAGCGCCGACTCGTCCGCGATCTCCTGCTCGAGGGTCGCCGTGAGCTGCGCGAGGTCGTCCGCGAGCAGCCGCGCCCGCGCGTCGCGCAGGTCCCGCTGCACGACCTGCGCCTTGCGCGCGATCTGCGCCTGGCGTCCGAGCGGCCCGAGCTGACGCCGGATCTCCGCCGTCAGGTCCCCGAGCCGCGTGAGGTTCGCCTGCATCGCGTCGAGCTTGCGCAGCGCCTTCTCCTTGCGCTTGCGGTGCTTGAGGACCCCGGCGGCCTCCTCGATGAAGCCGCGTCGCTCCTCGGGCGTCGCACGCAGCACCGCGTCGAGCTGCCCCTGCCCCACGATCACGTGCATCTCTCGCCCGATGCCAGAGTCCGAGAGGAGCTCCTGGATGTCCAGCAGCCGGCACGACGAGCCGTTGATCGCGTACTCCGACCCGCCGTTGCGGAACAGCGTCCGAGAGATCGTCACCTCGGAGTAGTCGATCGGCAGCGCGCCGTCCGTGTTGTCGATCGTCAGCGACACCTCGGCGCGGCCGAGCGGCGGGCGCCCCGCCGTGCCCGCGAAGATGACGTCCTCCATCTTGCCGCCACGCAGGGACTTGGCGCCCTGCTCCCCCATGACCCAGGACAGGGCGTCGACCACGTTCGACTTGCCCGAACCGTTCGGCCCGACGACGCACGTCACCCCGGGCTCGAAGCGCAGGGTCGTCGCCGACGCGAACGACTTGAACCCGCGGAGGGTCAGGGTCTTGAGGTGCACGGGTCAGAGCCTAGTGCGGATCTGCGGGTGAGACGGGGAGGCGGTGGTGCTGAGGGCGAGGACGGGGGTGGGGCCGCGGTTCTTCCACCCGACCGCTCGTCCCTCGCGACCTCCCGCCAGGCCCGCCACGACCCGCGCCCCCACCCTCGTCCCTCCCCGCGCTCCACGCCGACGAAGACAGGCGCCCCCGTCCGTCGACGGGGGCGCCTGCGAGCGGTGCGAGGGGGCTCAGAGACCGGGGAACCAGAGCGCGATCTCGCGGGCCGCGGACTCCGGGGAGTCCGAGCCGTGGACCAGGTTCTGCTGGACCTTCAGGCCCCAGTCGCGACCCAGGTCACCACGGATGGTGCCGGGGGCGGCCGCGGTGGGGTCGGTCGTGCCGGCGAGCGAGCGGAAGCCCGGGATGACGCCCTGCCCCTCGGCCACGACCGCGAGGATCGGGCCGGAGAGCATGAAGTCGACGAGCGGGGCGAAGAACGGCTTGCCCTCGTGCTCGGCGTAGTGCGCCGCGAGGAGCTCGGGGGTGGCGTCCAGGAGCTGGACGGCGGCCAGGGTGTACCCCTTGGCCTCGACGCGGCGGAGGATCTCTCCCGACAGGCCGCGACGGACGCCGTCGGGCTTGACGAGGACGAGGGTGCGCTCGATGGTCTCGGAGAGCGCGTCGGCGACGACGGGGGCTGCAACATCAGTCATGCGCACGACCCTACCGGGCGTCCTCACATGTTCGGTGCGGTCTCCGGGTGCTCGGCGTCGTAGGCCGCACGCTCGCGGTCGATCCGTCCGCCGAGCCGCAGCGACACGATCCACAGGACCACGAAGATGCCCCCGACCAGGAACATCAGCGGCACCGCGAAGCCGCACGCGATCACGGGGAGCTGCACGACCGAGCCCGCGACGTACCCGCCCGGCCCGCCGACCATGCGGCTGAGGAGGATCAGCACGACCATGAGCGTCCCGCCCACGATCCAGATCGCCGGGCCCGAGGGCACCTGCATCCGGTCCGGCCACGCGTAGGGCACGGTCCGCAGGCCGTACGCGACGAGGGTCGCGAACAGCACGAGGAACGCCTCCAGCAGCAGCGTCGTCGACGTGAACTGGACCTTCGCGGACTTCTTGGCCTTGATGCGGGGCGGGGCCGCCGCGTCCTCGCCCGAGGGGGCGGAGGACGCGGCGGGCCGGGCCTGCTCTGCCGGCTTGTCGGCCGGTTCGATGCTGGAGCTCACGCGCTTCAGTTTACCGGGGCGCCCTGCCGGCCGGGGGCGCCCGTCGGGTCCTCTCCCGGCGGGATGCTCGCCCCGTCCGGCCCGACGGCGTCACGCACCGGGGCGTCCTGCGCCTCGTCGGCGGGCCCGCCCTTCGGGTCCGCGATCGCCTCGCCACGAGCGACCATGCCGGCCTCGCCCGAGAGCTTGACCTCCTTGAGGAACAGCGCGAGCACGAAGCCCACGACGACGAGCGGGACCAGGTACCAGAACGCCGGGGCGAGAGCGTTCGTGAACGCGTCGATGACGCCCGTCTTGACCGGCTCCGGGAGCGCCTGGACGGCGGCGGGGGTCAGGCTCGAGGCCTCTCCCCCGCCCGTGGCCGCACCACCGGGGATGACGTCGGCGAGGTTCGCCGACAGCCGGGTCGTGAAGATCGTGCTGAACAGGGCCGTACCGACGGCCGCGCCGATCTCGCGGAAGAAGTTGTTCGCGCTCGTCGCGGTCCCGATCTCGTGGGGGTCCACGGAGTTCTGGACGGCCAGCACGATCGTCTGCATGACCAGCCCCATGCCGGCACCCATGACGAAGATCATGGCGCCGAACAGCACCATGGACATGTCACCCGTGATGGTGGTGAGCCAGATGATGCCCGCGGTCGTGATGGCGAGCCCGGCGACGGGGTAGATCTTGTAGCGCCCGGTCTTGGTGATCGCGAAACCTGAACCGATCGCGGTGATCATGACACCGACCATCATGGGCAGCATGAGGAAGCCGGACTCGGTCACTCCGGCGCCGGTCGACATCTGCAGGAACGTCGGCAGGAACGCGAGCGCGGAGAACATGCCCATCCCGAGCACGAGGCCGATGAGGGTCGCGATCGTGAACGTGCGGTTCTTGAACAGGTGCAGCGGGAGCAGCGGCTCCTGCGCGCGGTTCTCGACCACGACGAACAGCGCGATCGACGCGAGCGTCGCGACGACCATGCCCAGGAGCTTGGGGTCGGACCAGTCGTAGCCCGTGCTCGTGGTGAGCGACTCCCAGCTCGTGAGCAGGACGATCCCGGACGTACCGACGACGAGGAAGAAGATGCCGGCGACGTCGATCTTGCGCCCCGAACGGTGGCTCGGGAGCTTGAGCGTGAACCATGCGACCAGGAACGCCGCGATGCCGATCGGGACGTTGATCCAGAAGGCCCAGCGCCAGCCGGGTCCCTCGGTGAACCATCCACCCAGGAGCGGGCCGATGACGGCCGCGATGCCGAACAGGGCTCCCATGGGGCCCATGTACTTCCCGCGGTCCTTGGCGGGGACGATGTCGGCGATGATCGCCTGCGACAGGATCATGAGGCCACCGCCGCCCAGGCCCTGGACGGCGCGCCACGCGACGAGCTCCGGGAAGGTCTGCGCGAAGCCCGCACCCGCGGACGCGACGGTGAACAGGCCGATCGCGACGAGGAACGGCCAGCGACGACCCCACAGGTCGCCGAACTTGCCGTAGAGCGGCATGACGATCGCGATGGCCAGGATGTAGGCCGTGATGACCCAGCCCTGGTGCTCGACCCCGTGCAGCTCACCGACGATGGTCGGCATCGCGGTGCCGACGATCGACTGGTCGAGCGAGGACAGGAACATCGAGGCCATGAGCGCACCGAAGATGAGCCAGACGGTGCGCTGCGTCAGCACGATGAGCGGCTTGCCGCTCTCCGCGGGAGACGCGCCGGCCCCGGCCGGCGGGGCCGGCGTCGTGGAGCGGGAGGAGGACATGAGGTATCCGTTCAGGTCGGTGGACAGTCACCCGGCGGACGCGGACCGCGGGTGCGAAGGAGAGCGAGAGGGGTCGTGCGAGGTGCGCGCGCGTCAGCCCGGAGCGGACCCCGGGCAGACGAGCGCGCGGAGCTGGGCGACGACCGAGCCGAGGTGGTCGACCGGTTCGCCCGTGCGCCCGAGGCGCTCCCACTCGAGGGTCGTGGTGCGCAGGAGGCTCATCACGACCATGGCGAGAAGCTCGGGCTCGGGGACGAACGGGTGGTCGGCACGGCGGCGGTCGAACACGTCGATGAGGCCCGTGCGCAGGTTCTCGATCCACCACATGTGGCGGGCGAGGAGCCGGGGCTCGCGCTCGACGAGCGTGATCGCCCGGTGCACCCGGTCGAGGGACATGACCTGGTGGGCGAGCAGGTCGGTGACGAGCGCCTGGAGGTCGTCCAGCAGGTCCCCCGTGGGGCCGCCCGCGACGAAGGCGGCGACGGCGTCGGGGGACGGGGAGAAGTCCTCGACCCCGAGCACCGCGTCGTCCTTCGACGCGAAGTAGTTGAAGAAGGTCCGTGTCGAGACGCCGATCGAGGTGCAGACGTCCTCGACCGTGACCTCGTCCAGGCCCCGCTCGAGCACGAGGGTCTGGGCGGCGTCGATGAGCGCCTCGCGGCGCTCGCGCTTCTTGCGCTCACGCAGCCCGGTGGGGACCGCGGAGGGCTCGACAAGGTTCTGCACAGCCGAAACGTTACACGTCGTGCAACTTTGCAGGCAATGCAGTATTTGCGTGACGCCGGTCACGGACGGGGCGCTCCTGACCCACGACCGGGCGAGGGACGAACCGGGGCGTCAGACCTCGCCGAAGCCCCCCTCGACCGCGGCGAGGGCCGCGTCCCGGGCCTCGTTCGCCTGCGGACCCTCGGCCGCGATCACGAGCTCCCGTCCGCCGGTCGCACCCAGCTTCATCATCTCGAGCACGCTCGCGGCGTTGACACCGTTGATGGTGACCTTCGCGTCGTAGCCCGCGACGAGCCGGGCGAGGATCGCCGCCGGACGGGCGTGCAGGCCGAGCGGGTTGCGCAGGGTGACCGCCCGCGGGGCGCCCGGCGAGTCGTCCTCGATTCCCGCAGCGCCCGCGAGCTGGTCGGCCGGCCCGGCGGCCGGGACGAACTGCCCCCCGGCTCCGGGCGCGCTCTGTGCGAACGTGCTCCCAGCGGCCTCGGCCGAGGCGAGCACCTCGGCGAGACTGCCTCCGCCGTGCGCCGTCACGGCCGCGGCGACGGCCCCCTCGACGAACGGGGCGTCCGCGAGGACGACCCGACCGTCGAGAGTGTCGTCGAGCTCGATGACCGACTCGATCGTCATGACCGCCGACCCCAGGTCGGCGAGCACCACGACCCCCTCGGTCCCCACGAGGCCTTCACCGACCGCGGTCGCCACCACGTCGTAGCTCGTGCCCAGGCTGCCGTCGTCCGTGCCGCCTGCGGGCAGGAGCAGCACGCCGGGAGCCATCTGGGCCGCGAGCTCGGCGGCTCCCTGTGCGAGACGGGCCGAGTGGGACACGAGCACCAGGGCGATCCGTGCGCGATCGCCGACCTGTGGGGTAGTCATCGGGCAATCATTCACCGGGAGCGGTGGCCGCCGCGACCGCAGCCCGCAGGATCACGACGGTCGACGTCGCACCCGGGTCCTGGTGCCCGATGCTGCGTTCGCCCAGGTAGCTCGCGCGCCCCTTGGTCGCGAGCAGGGGGACCGTCGCGAGAGCCCCCGCCTCGGCTGCGGCGAGCGCCGCCTCGAGGACGCCGACGGGATCCGCTCCGGAGTCCGCGGCGGCGACCGCGGCGTCGACCGCGGGCTGCCAGGCGTCGACCATGGTCTTCTCCCCGGGCGCGGCCTTGCCGCGCGCCGTGATGCCCTCGAGCGCCCCCTCGAGCAGGGCGACGACGGCCGAGGAGTCGAGCTCCGCCAGCCCCGTGACCTTGGCCGCGCGCAGGAAGGCGGTGCCGTAGAGCGGCCCCGACGCGCCGCCGACCGAGGACATGAGCGTCGTCGCCACGAGCTTGAGCACGTCACCGATCTGCGCCGGCTCGGCCTCCAGCCCGTCGAGCTTGGCGACGACCGCCTGGAACCCCCGGTTCAGGTTCTCGCCGTGGTCGCCGTCGCCGATCTGACGGTCCAGCTCGGTGAGCTCGTCCCGCGCCGACACGATCATCGTCGCAGCGTCCCTCATCCAGCGCACAGCCCACGCAACGTCCAGCGTCATCAATCGCCCTTTCCCTACTGGCCCGGGGCGGTTCGCGAGAATCGCCCCGGGGCGCCGTCCCCCGGCTCTCGGGGGTCGGCCGGAGTCACCACCGCAGAGCGGCGGTGTGCACGGGCGCGTCCCAGAGCGCGGTCAGCTCGTCGTCCAGCCGGAGCACGGTGACCGAGGCCCCCTGCATCTCCAGCGAGGTGACGTAGTTGCCCACGAGCGAGCGGGTGACCGCCACGCCGCGCGCCTCGAGCAGCCTCCTCGCCTGACGATAGACGACGTAGAGCTCGGACTGGGGCGTACCACCCATACCGTTAACGAACAGCAACACTCGCTCGCCGCCCTCGAGCCGCAGGTCCTCCGCCACGGCGTCGACGAGCATGCCCGTGATCTCGTCCGCGGAGGCCAGAGGGATGCGGTGTCTGCCCGGTTCACCGTGGATCCCGATCCCGATCTCGATCTCGTCGTCACCGAGGTCGAAGCTGGGCTTGCCCACGTGCGGCACGGTGCAGGCGCTCAGCGCGACCCCCATGGACCGGACGTTCGCGACGACCCGGCCGGCGATCTCGGTGACCTTGCCCAGGTCGTCACCGCGGTCCGCGGCGGCCCCGGCGATCTTCTCGACCGCGACGGTCCCGGCCACCCCGCGCCGCCCGGCCGTGTAGAGCGAGTCCTCGACGGCGACGTCGTCGTTGACGAGGATGCTCGCTGCCTGCGTTCCCTCGGCCTCGACGAGCTCGAGCGCGGTCTCGAAGTTGAGCACGTCGCCCGTGTAGTTCTTGACGATCGCGAGCACGCCCGCCCCCGAGTCCGCCCCCAGGATCGCGGGCACGATCTGGTCCGGCGTGGGCGAGGTGAACACCGCGCCGGGCACGGCGGCGTCGAGCATCCCGGCGCCCACGAAGCCCGCGTGCAGGGGTTCGTGCCCTGCGCCGCCCCCGCTGACGAGGCCGACCTTGCCGGGCACCGCACCACCCGCGCGCGAGACGTACAGCGGCGCGCGGTGGACCTCGACCAGGTCGGCGTGAGCCAGCTCGAACCCGTCGAGCGACTCCGTGACCGCGTCCTGCGGGTCGTTGAGCAGCTTCTTCATGGCGCATCCCTTCGTCGGACTGCTGCGGCACCGGGCGGCCGCGTGCACTGCTCGCGCACCGGTGACGCGTGCCCCCGGTGCCCGTCCCCCCATCAAACACCTCCGCGCGGCGCCCGGCACGCAGGGCGGGGCGTCCCGTGGTCCCGGGTGCCTCCGGTCTCCCGACGACGCAGGGCGCCCCTCGCTCGAGGGGCGCCCTGCGCGGTGGTCGTGCAGAAGACCTCAGCCGCGCCCGAGCAGGATCCGCACGTCGGCCGCGGTGATCACGGACCCGGTCACGAGGACCCCTGTCCCGACGCCCACGCCGACCGAGTCGTCGCGCTCGGCCAGGTCGACCGCGATCGCGAGCGCCTCGTCGAGGCGCTCCGCGGTGTGGACGCGGTCCTCGCCGAAGACGTCGATCGCGATCTCGGCGAGGTCGGTCGGGTCGGCCGACCGTTCGGCCGAGTTGCGCGTGACGACGATCTCGGCGAGGACGGGCTCGAGCACCGAGAGGATCTGCTCGGAGTCCTTGTCCCCCATGATCGCGACGACCCCGATGAGGCGCTCGAACTCGAACGCCTCGTCGACGGCCGCGACGAGCGCCTCGGCCCCTGCAGGGTTGTGGGCCGCGTCGACGATCACGGTCGGGCTCGACCGCAGGACCTCGAGCCGACCGGGCGACGACACGTCGCCGAACGCGGCCTCGACAACCCCTCCGTCGAGCGCACGGCCGCCCGAGAGCAGCGCCTCGGTCGCGGACAGCGCGAGCAGGGCGTTGTGCGCCTGGTGCTCGCCGATCATGGGCATGAAGATCTGTGTGTACAGACCCGCCGGGGTGCGCAGGTCGACGACCTGTCCCCCGACCGCCGGTGTCCGTCCCGCGACCGCGATGTCCTGCCCCTCGCGCAGGACGCGGGCGTCCTTGGCGGCGGCCCTCTCGATCACGATGGCCTCGGCCACGTCGCTCTGCTCGGCGAGCACGACGACCGCGCCCTCCTTGACGATCCCGGCCTTCTCGGTCGCGATCTCCTCGATCGTGTGGCCGAGCCAGCGCGTGTGGTCGATCGAGATGGGGGTCACGATCGCGACGTCGCCGTCCACGACGTTGGTCGAGTCCCAGCTGCCGCCCATGCCCACCTCGACGATCGCGACGTCCACGGGGGCGTCGGCGAACGCGGCGAAGGCCATGACCGTGAGTACCTCGAAGAAGCTCAGCCGCGGCCCGCCAGCCTCCTGCGACTCCCGGTCGACCACGCCGACGTAGGGCGCGACGTCCTCCCAGATCTCGACGAAGCGCGCGGGGCTCACGGGCTCGCCGTCGATCGCGATGCGCTCGGTGACCGACGTCAGGTGCGGGCTCGTGAAGCGACCGGTCCGCAGGCCGTGCTCGCGCACGAGCCGCTCGACCATGCGCGAGGTCGAGGTCTTGCCGTTGGTCCCCGTGATGTGGACGGTCCGGTACGCCTTCTGGGGGTCGCCCAGGAGCTCGAGGACCCGCTGCACGCGGTCGAGCGTCGGGTCGATGTCGTGCTCGGGGGCCCGGTCCATGATGTGCGCGTACACCGTGGCCAGGTCCTCGAGCGCGGCGGTCTCCTCGGCGGTGCGCTGGTGTGCGGCGCCGCCCGGGCGCCGGGCGTCCTTGTCGCCGGGGCGCTCGCCGGCACCCCGGCCCACGCGGAGGCCGCTCATGCCTGCGCCCCGTCGGTCTGGTCGGACGACGCGGTGGGCGACGCCTTGGCGACGAGCACGCTGCGCTCGTCGGTCGGCGACAGGTCGATCGTGACGCTCACGGCGAGGGTCTCGCCCGCGATGAGCTCGCGGTGGTCCTCGACCGCGCCCTGCCAGGGCCCCGGCACCGAGAGCGACAGGTCGATCCGGTCGGAGACCTCGAGGCCGGCGGCCTTGCGGGCGTCCTGGACCTCGCGCACGATGTCGCGTGCGTACCCCTCGGCCAGGAGCGCGTCGTTCAGCTCGAGGTCGAGGACCACGAACCCGCCCGTGGGCAGCACGGCCGCCGCGATCGACGGCGCCGCCGGGTCGACCTCGTCGTGGCCCTGCTCGGCGAGCACGACGGTCGTCAGCTCGTACTCCGAGCCGAGCAGCGGCACGTCGCCGTCGGGCGTATCTACGACGACGAAGCCGTCGTCGCCCACGCGCCACGAACCCGCCTTGGCGGCCTTGATGACCGCCTGGACACCGCGGCCCAGGCGCGGTCCGGCGGCCCGCGCGTTGACCGTGAGCTTCTGCGAGACGCCGAACTCGTCGGCCGCGCCCGACTCCAGGTCGAGGAAGCGCACCGTCTTGACGTTGAGCTCGCGAGCCAGGAGGTCGGCGTAGGGCGTGAGCGCGGCAGGGTCCTCGGTCACGACGGTCAGCGTGCTCAGCGGCTGACGCACGCGCAGCGAGTGCGCCTTGCGCAGCCCGAGCGAGAGGGACGCCACCGAGCGGACCAGGTCCATCGAGGCGACGAGCGCGTCGTCGGCGACCAGGACGCCCGCGAGCGAGTCGGCGGGGGTCTCGGCCGTCTCCTGCGCCGTGACGCTCGGCCAGTCGGTCAGGTGCACGCTGCGCCCGCCCGTGAGCCCGCGCCAGACCTCCTCGGAGAGCAGGGGCGCGAGCGGCGCCATGACGCGCGTGAGGACCTCGAGGGCCGTCCACAGCGTGTCGAACGCGTCCGCGTCCTCGTCCCAGAAGCGGTCGCGCTGCGTGCGGACGTACCAGTTCGTCAGCACGTCGAGGTGCTCACGGACGCTCTCGCACGCGCCCGCGATGTCGTAGGCGTCGAGCTGGGTCGTCACGGCGTCGACCAGGTCGTGCGTGCGGGCCAGCAGGTAGCGGTCGAGGGCCGGGAGGTCCGCGACGCGCTCCGGTGCCACGCGCTGCGCGGTGTATCCCGCGCCGCCGTTCGCGTTGTTCGAGTAGAGCGTGAAGAAGTAGTACGTGCTCCACAGCGGCAGCAGCACCTGGCGCACCGAGTCGCGGATGCCCTCCTCGGTCACGATGAGGTTCCCGCCGCGCAGGATGGGCGAGCTCATGAGGAACCAGCGCATCGCGTCGGAGCCGTCCCGGTCCAGGACCTCGGAGACGTCCGGGTAGTTGCGCAGCGACTTGCTCATCTTGCGCCCGTCCGAGCCGAGCACGATCCCGTGCGAGACGGCCGAACGGAACGCCGGGCGGTCGAACAGGGCCGTGGCCAGGACGTGCAGCGTGTAGAACCAGCCGCGGGTCTGGCCGATGTACTCGACGATGAAGTCGCCCGGGTAGTGGTGCTCGAACCAGTCCGCGTTCTCGAACGGGTAGTGCACCTGCGCGAACGGCATGGAGCCCGAGTCGAACCACACGTCCAGGACGTCGGGGATGCGGCGCATGACGGACTTCCCGGTCGGGTCGTCCGGGTTGGGGCGCGTCAGGTCGTCGATGAACGGGCGGTGCAGGTCCGTGACGGGCACGCCGAAGTCGGCCTCGAGCTCGGCGAGCGAGCCGTAGACGTCGATGCGCGGGTAGTTCGCGTCGTCCGAGACCCACACGGGGATGGGCGTGCCCCAGTAGCGGTTGCGCGAGATGGACCAGTCGCGAGCACCCGCGAGCCACTTGCCGAACTGGCCGTCACGGATGTGCTCGGGCGTCCAGGTGATGTCCTGGTTGAGCTCGACCATGCGGTCGCGGAACTCGGTCACGCGCACGAACCAGCTCGAGACCGCCTTGTAGATCAGGGGGTTCCGGCAGCGCCAGCAGTGCGGGTAGGAGTGCTGGTAGGTCTCGTGGCGCAGCACGACGGCACGCGAGGCGACCGCGACGCGTGCGAGCGGGCCCGTGCCCTCCTTGAGGTCCTTGATGACCTTGGGGTTGGCGTCGAAGACCTGCTCGCCCGCGTAGTCCGGGACCGCGTTGGTGAAGCGCCCCCGGGCGTCGACGGGCACGACGGGCACGATGCCCGCGGCGTCGCACACGGCCATGTCGTCCTCACCGAAGGCCGGAGCCAGGTGGACCACACCGGTGCCGTCCTCGGTCGTCACGAAGTCGGCCACGAGAACCTGGTGCGCGTTCGGCCAGCCCTCGGCCGAACGGTCCGTGAAGTAGTCGAAGGCCGGCGTGTAGCGCAGCCCGGCGAGGTCGGCGCCCTTGACGGTCGCCAGGACCTCGGCGTCCTCCCCGAGCTCCTTGGTGTAGGCGCCCAGCCGGGCGGCCGCGAGCACGACCGTGTCACCGGCCACGGCCGAGCTGGCACCGGCGCGCACCACGACGTAGTCGACGTCCGGCCCGACGGCGACCGCCAGGTTCGAGGGCAGCGTCCAGGGGGTCGTGGTCCACACGAGGACGAGGGCACCGGCTGCGGCTGCGGCGACGCCGTCCGTGACGTCGGCGGAGAGCCGGAACCCGACCGTGAGCGCCGGGTCCTGGCGCGACTGGTACACGTCGTCGTCCATGCGCAGCTCGTGGTTCGACAGCGGCGTCTCGTCGCGCCAGCAGTACGGCAGCACGCGGTAGCCCTCGTACGCGAGCCCCTTGTCGTACAGGCGCTTGAACGCCCAGATCACCGACTCCATGAAGGTGATGTCGAGCGTCTTGTAGTCGTTCGCGAAGTCGACCCAGCGCGCCTGGCGCGTCACGTACTCCTTCCACTCGTCCGTGTACTTGAGCACGGACTCGCGGCAGGCCTCGTTGAACGCGGCGATGCCCATGGCCTCGATCTGGGACTTGTCGGTGATGCCCAGCACGCGCTCGGCCTCGAGCTCGGCCGGCAGGCCGTGCGTGTCCCAGCCGAACCTGCGCTCGACGCGCTTGCCGCGCATCGTCATGTAGCGCGGCACGACGTCCTTGGCGTATCCGGTCAGGAGGTGGCCGTAGTGCGGCAGGCCGTTCGCGAACGGCGGGCCGTCGTAGAAGACGAACTCGTTGTCGCCGTCCTGGCCCGCCTCACGGTGCTCGATCGACGCTCGGAACGTGTCGTCCTTGGACCAGTACGACAGCACGCCACGCTCGAGCGCGGGCAGGTGGGGGCTGGCGGGGATCTGGTGGCCCTGACCGTCAGGGGCGGTGTCGTCGGTGCGGTGCAGAGGGTAGGCCATGGCTCAGTGGCTCCATCGTGAGTGGCAGGCGGTGGTCCGGGACGTGCTCGTGCGAGGACGACCACCCCTCCCTGGTTCCCGAGGGAGAAGGCGAGCCGCGGTACCACCCCGCTTGCCGTCGTCGGGCGCTGTGGGCACCCGAGCGGCGACCGCTCGACACGGCTGTGACGGGCCTACCCGTCCGGTTCTACTGGGGTCCCGCGCCGCGGGACCTGTTCTTCCGGAGGCTCACCGGTGATGGCCGGGTCGACGCCTGTGGCCCCATGATAACGCGCCGCCCCCCGCGAGCGCGCCGAGGCCGATGCTGGACCGGGGTACCGGACCGGTCGCGCACGAGCCGGGGGCGGGCCACCAGGTTTCCGGGGGGCCTCCCCCCTGTCGCCGAGGTCGCGCAGGACGGGACGCTGGAGACGAAGGGCGACGGCTCGCCCGTCCACCTGGCCCCCTGCCCCGCACCCCGACCCGAGAACGAGGCGACGATGCCCACTCCCTCCGAGGCGACGGCCTCGCCCGGCGCCACCACCGTGCCCGGCCGCACGAGCACCTCCCGTCCCGACCGCCCCTCGGGGCCGGCCGGCCACGCTCGACCGGCCGACCCCGAGCGACCGACCGGACGCACCCGTCGCTTCCGGCCGGGCCTCGTCTGGGTCGTGCTCAGCTCGATCGCCATGGCCGCGATCCTCCTCACCTCCTACACGGGCGCGACGCTCGACGAGCTCGCCCAGGACGACACCGGCCTCGCCTCGACGTTCGCGAACCGCTCGCCGGCGATCCAGCTCGCGTTCTACCTGCACATCGCGTTCGCCGGGCTCGCGCTGCTGGTGGGACCGCTGCAGTTCGTCTCCCGCTGGCGCCGCCGTGCCCCGCGCGTGCACCGCGTGCTGGGCAGGGTGTACCTGGTCGGGGTCGGGGTGGGCGCGCTCACGGGCTTCGTCATCTCGACCGCGAGCTCGGTCGCCTTCCTCGGGTTCTTCGGGTTCGGGACGCTCGCGGTCCTGTGGGCGTGGACGGGCTGGAAGGCGTACCGCGCGATCCGTGCGGGGCGCGTCGCCGAGCACCAGGCGTGGATGATCCGCTGCTTCGCCCTGACCTACGCGGCCGTGACGCTGCGCCTGTGGGTCGGGGTCCTCGTGGCCGTCCAGACGCCGTTCGCCGGCCCTGACGCCGACCCGGGAACACTGTTCGAGACCGCGTACGCCCCCGTCGCGTTCCTGTGCTGGCTGCCGAACGTCGTGATCGCGGAGTGGCTGATCGCCCGTCGGAACCTGCCCGGGCTGCGCATGACCTCACCCGTCGCGGTGCGCGCCGCGACATGAGCCCGCGCCGCGAGGGCCCGGGGCGACGCGAGACACCGCGGGGAGAGGCCGCCGCGTCAGCGCCCGGTCGCCGACCGACCGAGCGGGGCCTCGCCGCGCCGCGACCGATAGGTGTCGATGTCGCGTGCGACGAGCCACTCGATGGTGAGCGCGCTGCCCGGGCCGGGCTGCGCCGTCGGGCCGGGGGACGTCGACGGCGCGCCGCCGTGTGCGGCCGCGGCGAACCACGGGTCGTGGGCGACCAGGTGGCCGAGGGGGTCGACGTCCCCGGTCACGGCGAACGGGTGGGAGATCAGAGCGAGGTTCATGGGAGGTCCTGGAGTCGAGGCGGGTGCTCACGAGGGCAGACCGACCAGTACCGGAGAACTGATCGGTGACCATCACGCCCTCTCTTCAGAGGGAGGGGCGTGGCACTGCTCGCTGACACCAGGTCGCGCGCTGCTGGAGCGTCAGCGAGCCCTCAACAACAGCTCGACGCACGGACCGCCCACGGGCGCACCGGGAGCACGCAGGTGCTCAGGGGGTGCGCGGCAGGGATCACGGGCGTCATCATGCCAGGCCGTGCCCACGCCGACAAGCGCGTCCCAGCCTGGGCGGGATCACCTGTCGGTGCGGGTCACGAGCGGGCCGCGAGCCAGCAGCGTCGTCGACGACTGCGCGACGGGACGCAGCACGAGCGTGTCGATCGCGACGTGCTGGGGCCGGGTCACGGCGAACGTCACGACGTCGGCCACGTCGTCGGCGGTCAGCGGCGCCTCGACGCCGTCGTAGACCGCGTCGGCCCGGGCCTGGTCGCCGTCGAACCGGGTCAGGGAGAACCCCTCGGTGCGGACCATGCCGGGCGCGACCTCCAGGACCCGGACGGGCTCGCCGTTGAGCTCGAGCCGCAGGGTCTCGGCGACCGCGGCCTGGGCGTGCTTGGTCGCGACGTAGCCGGACCCGCCGCTGTACGCGTCGTGCCCCGCGGTCGACGTCAGCACGAGGACCGTGCCGAAGCCCGCGCGACGGATCGCGGGCAGGAACGCCTTGGTCACGCGCACGGTGCCCAGCACGTTCGTCTCGAACATCGCCCGCCAGCGGTCCAGGTCGCTCGCGTCGATCGGGTCCGTGCCGCTCGCGAAGCCCGCGATGTTGAGCACCGCGTGGACCGGGCCGCGGGCCTCGGCCTCGCGCACGAGGTGCGCGACGTCGTCGTCGCTCGTGACGTCCCCGACCACGGGGTGCGCGCCCGTCTCGACCGCGAGGGCGTCGAGCAGGGCCGCGCGCCGCGCGAACGCGACGACGTCCCATCCCTGCGCACGCAGGCGGCGCACGGCCGCCGCACCGATACCCGACGAGGCACCGGTGACCACGGCGCGCCTCTGCGCGGGTGCGTCAGCAGCGGCGGACGAGGTTGTCGAAGAGGTGGGCACGGGCGCGGTCGGCGAGGTCGTCACGCCCCTACCTTGCCACGCCCGACGGCGCGGCCGGCGCCGACCCTGCGGCCTCTCGCATGCTGGACGGCCACGCTCAGGCCACGGTCACGCCGATCGAGTAAAGGCCGCTCGACCCGTCGGGCGCGGGCGGGGCCTTGACGGACGTCTGGACGGCCCCGTCCGCGTCGGTCGCCCGCACCGCGAGGTCGTGGCGGCCCTTCTCGGGCGCCGCCCACCTCCAGGACCACTGCCGCCACGTGTCGGCCGAGACCGTCTCGGCGAGGTCAGCCTGCTCCCACTCCCCGTCGTCGACCCGCACCTCGACGCCCGCGATCCCGGTGTGCTGCGACCAGGCGACTCCCGCGACGACCACGTCCCCGTCGGCCCCCGGGGAGACCGACGCACCGGAGCGCGGCACGTCGATGCGGGACGACATCTTGATCGGTCCCCGCTGCGACCAGCCGCGCGTCGACCAGTACGCGACGTCGTCGGCGAAGCGTGTGACCTTGAGCTCGACGACCCACTTGGTCGCCGACACGTACCCGTAGAGGCCCGGCACGACCATGCGCACGGGGAAGCCGTGGGCGAGCGGCAGCGGCTCGCCGTTCATGCCGACCGCGAGCAGCGACTCCCGGCCCGGGTCCGTCAGCACGTCGAGCGGCGTGCTCGCCGTCCAGCCGTCCGCGCTGCGCGAGAGGACCATGTCGGCGTCGGCGTGCGGCCGGGCGCGAGCGAGCAGGTCGCGCACCGGGTGGCCGAGCCACACCGCGTTGCCGACGAGGTCCCCGCCCACCTGGTTGGACACGCACGTCAGGGTCGTGGCGTGCTCCACGAGGGGTAGCGCGAGCAGCTCGTCGAACGAGATCTCGACCTCCTCCTCGACGAGCCCGACGACGCGCAGCCGCCAGTCGTCGGGGTTCACCTCGGGCACGCGCAGGGCCGTGTCGATGCGGTAGAACTCGTCGTTGGGCGTCAGGTAGGGCGTGAGGCCGGGCACGTCGAGGCTCGCACCCGCGGGGACGACGACGGCCGGGCCGACCGGCGCCGGGAGGCGGATCGCGTCCCGCACCGCGGTCAGGGCGCGCGACCCCGCGGACAGCACGCGCGAGGCGCCACCGACCACGAGCGCGGTCACCGTGGTCAGGCCCGCGAAGACCAGGAAGGACCGGCGGTCGAGCGCCTCGCGCCGGCGCGCCGCGCTCAGCGGGGTCTCGGGCGCGGCCGGACCCGTCGGAGCCACGACCGGGCTGAGGGCCGAGCCTCGCCACGCCCGCAGCCGCGACGCTCCCGTCCGCAGGAGCATGATGCCGACCCCGACCCCCACCACGGTCGGCAGCGCCCACAGGGGTGTCGCGTCGGGTCGCGTGACGGCGGCCAGGACGCCCACGGCGCCGACCACCACGAGCAGGGCCGTCCCCCACGGCGGCCGCCGCGTCTCGAGGATCCCCGCCGCGAGCGCCGCGACCGCGAGCACGAGCACGATCCCGAGGAGCAGCACGGTCTTGTCCGCGGTCCCGAACGTCTCGACCGCGAAGTCCTTGAGCCACGGCGGTACCCGGTCGACGACCCCGGCCCCCACGACGAGCACGGGGCTCGACCCCGAACCCACGACGAGCGCGACGAGCTCGGCCACGGCGAAAGCCCCGAGCGCCGAGACGATCCCCAGCAGCGGCGCCCACAGGCGCGTCGGGTCGGTGCGCCCCCGGGACGCGCGTCCGGACGTGCCGGGAGAGGCGGGCTCCGCCGTCGGGCTCATGTGCCCACTGTAGGACCGCACGGCGCCTGCGCGTGGAGCACCGAGCGCTTCGCCGACCGCTGAACCGTCGCACCACGCGCCCGCCGACCTACTAGGCTGGGACACGGATCGCGAGCCGCGCTTGGCTCGCCGCAGCGGCCCGTGCTTGGACCGCGGATCCTCGTCGCGGATTGTGGCGCCCTACCCTCTCGCATCTCGCCGCGCCGCCGTGCCCCGCACCGGCAGGCGACCTCCCGACCTGGAGTGCCGTGCCCACGCTGCGCCCTGTCCGACCGTCCGTCCGTCCCGCCCGCCGCGCGCCGAGCGCCGGCCCGACGGCGGCGCTCGTCCTCGCCTCCTCGCTCGCCCTCGCAGGGTGCGCGGGCGGCCAGACCCTCGCGTCCGGCGAGCCGAGCGCGGCGCCCTCCGGGACCGCGGAGGCCTCGGCCACGACCTATCCGCTGACGCTCGACAACTGCGGGTTCGACGTCACGTTCGACGCCGCCCCGCGCAAGGTCGTGACGATCAAGTCGAGCACGACCGAGATGATGCTCGCGCTCGGGCTGGGCGACCGGCTCGTGGGGACCGCGTTCCCCGACGGGCCCGTCGCCGAGCAGTGGGCCGACGCCGCGGCGGACCTCCCGGTCGTCGCGACGCCGCTCACCGACAAGGTCCCGGGCGCAGAGGCCGTGCTGACGCTCGCGCCGGACCTCGTGTACGCAGGATGGGAGTCGAACCTCACCGCCGAGGGCGCGGGCGACCGCACGACCCTCCAGCAGCTCGGCGTCCAGACCTACGTCTCCCCCTCGGCCTGCAAGGCCGAGGCGTACAAGCCCGACCCCCTGACGTTCGACGACGTGTTCGCCGAGATCACCGAGGCGGGAGAGATCTTCGACGTCGCCGGGACGGCGCAGGACCTCGTCGCGGCCCAGCGCGCCGAGCTCGACGCCGTGCAGGCGGACGACCGCGGGCTCACGGCCCTGTGGTACTCCTCGGGCTCGGACATCCCCTACGTCGGGGCCGGGATCGGCGCCCCGCAGATGATCATGGACGCCGTCGGGCTCGAGAACATCGCCGCCTCGGTCCAGGACACCTGGACGCCGTTCTCGTTCGAGGAGATCATCGCGGCCGACCCCGACGTGATCGTGCTCGTCGACTCGGCCTGGAACACGGCGCAGTCGAAGATCGACGCGCTCAAGACCAACCCCGCGACCGCCAACCTCACGGCCGTGCAGGGCGACCGCTTCCTGACCGTGCCGTTCCCCGCGACCGAGGCGGGCGTGCGCAACGTCGACGCCGTCAAGGACCTCGGCGCACAGCTCGCGGCGATCACGGTCCCCTGAGGAGTCCCGAACCAGTGAGAAGCCTCGTGCCCACGACAAGCGCCGACCCGTCGGGAGCGCGCGCCATTGTGCACCGCTCTGCGCGCCGCACTCCAAGGCTCCGGCGAGCCATCCCGTGGTGGCTCGCCGGGGCGTCGGTCGCGCTCGTCGTGAGCATCGTGGTCGCCGTGACGATCGGCCCCGCCTACCTCACGTGGGGCGACGTGTGGCGCTCGGTCGCGACGCACGTCGGGCTCGGCGGGCTGCTCGGTCTCGAACCGCTCCCGCTGCTCCAGGACGGCATGGTGTGGCAGCTGCGCCTGCCGCGCGTCCTGACCGCAGCGGCCGTGGGAGCCGGTCTCGCGATCTGCGGCGGCGTCATGCAGTCGCTCACGCGCAACCCGCTCGCCGACCCGTACCTGCTGGGACTCTCGTCGGGCGCGTCGCTCGGCGCGGTCCTCGTCCTGGTCCTCGGCGTGAGCATCCTGCTGCCCGTCGCGGCGTTCGGCGGTGCGGTCCTGGCCCTGGTCGCTGCCCTCGCGCTCGCGGGCTCGCTCGGGGCCATCACCCCGACCCGCACCGTCCTCGCCGGCCTCGCAGTGAGCCAGCTCGCGGCCGCGGCGACGTCGTTCGTCATCTTCTGGTCCGCGACCGGCGACTCCTACCGCGAGATCCTGTCGTGGCTCATGGGCTCGGTCGCGGGCGCCACGTGGACGTCCGTGGCGATCGCGGGCGGGGCCGTGCTGGTCCTCGGGACGCTGCTCGCCTCGACCGGGTCGGTGCTCGACGCGTTCACGTTCGGCGACACCGCGGCCGCGGGCCTCGGCATCGCGGTGAACCGGACGCGCTGGCTGCTGCTCGTGGGGGTCGCGCTGCTCACGGGAGCCCTCGTGTCGGTGTCCGGGGCGATCGGGTTCGTCGGGCTGATCCTGCCGCACGCCGTCCGGCTGCTCACCGGGGCTCGCCACCGCGTCCTGCTGCCCCTCGCGGCGTTGCTCGGCGGCTCGTTCCTCGTGTGGGCGGACACGCTCGCCCGCACGATCTTCGCCCCGCGCGAGCTGCCCGTGGGCATCCTGACGGCCGCGATCGGCGCGCCCGTCTTCGCGGTCATCCTGTGGCGAGGGAGGCGGGCGCTGTGACCCCTGGGGTTCCGGGCGCGGACGGCGCTCGTGGGCTGGACGCCTCGCGCGTCTCCTGGTCGGCCGGGTCGCGGCTCATCCTCGACGGGGTCGACGTGACCGCCCCGCCGGGGGCCGTGAGCGGGCTGCTGGGGCCGAACGGGTCCGGGAAGTCGACGCTGCTGCGCGCGATCGCGGCCACGCAGGTCCCCGACGCGGGCGAGGTCCGTTTCGACGGCGAGGACCTCCTGGGCATGCCGCGCCGACGCCGGGCTCGCCGGCTCGCACTCGTCGAGCAGGACGCGTCGACCGACCTGCCGATCTCGGTGCTCGACGCCGTGCTGCTCGGCCGCATCCCCCACCGCTCGCTCCTCGCGGGCGACACCGAGGCCGACCGGGCGGTGGCGCGCGAGGCACTGGTCCGCGCGGGCGTCGGCGACCTCGCCGACCGGTCGCTCGCGACGCTGTCCGGAGGCGAGCGTCAGCGCGTGCACATGGCCCGCGCGCTCGCCCAGGACCCGGCGCTTCTGCTGCTCGACGAACCCACCAACCATCTCGACATCGCGGCGCAGCTCGCGGCCATGACGGTGCTGCGCAAGCTCGCGGCGGACGGCGTCACGGTCCTGGCGGCGCTGCACGACCTCAACCTCGCGGCCGCCACGTGCGACCACGTGGTGGTGCTCGCGGAGGGGCGTGTCGTCGCGGCGGGCGGCGTGCGGGACGTGCTGGTACCTGCGGTGATCGAGCCGGTGTACGGCGTCCGCTGCGACGTCCTGACCCACCCGCGCACGGGCCGCCCGGTCCTGGTCTTCGGCGACTGACCCTGCCCGTTCCACCGGCGGTGCCCCCCGGGGGCCCCGGGGGGCCGAGAACGGGGTTGAGGTCGTTCTCGTACTCAGAACGACCTCAACCCCGTTCTCGGCACCCTGCTAGCGCCCGGCGGGGCCCAGGCGTGGCCACTCGATCGCGGGGCAGCGGTCCATGACCATGTCCAGGCCGGCCTCGCGCACGCGGTCGAGAGCGTCCTCGTCGACCACCCCGAGCTGGAACCAGACGGCCTGGGCGCCGACCTGCACGGCCTGGTCCGCCACGTCGCCCGCGAGGTCGGAGCGCACGAACACGTCCACGACGTCGACCGGGAACGGGATGTCGGCGAGCGAGGCGTACCCCTGCTCACCGTGCACCGTCTCGGCCGCCGGGTGGACGGGCACGACCCGCTTGCCCTGACGCTGGAGCAGCTGCGCCACCCCGTACGCGGCGCGGGCCGAGTTGTTCGACAGGCCCACCACGGCCCAGGTCTCGGTGTCCGCGAGGACCTTGCGGATCGTGGCGTCGTCGCCCCAGCTCTGTTCGCTCATACCGGGGCAAACCTCGGCACGGGAACGGCTATTCCTGCTCGTCCCCCGGCGCGCCTGGAACGGGACCGGCCCGACGGCGCCGCTCACCCCACGAGGTGCGTCACCAGTCCCAGGGTCAGGAGCAGCGCGGCCGCCGCGCACGCACCCGTCCGCACGTGGTTCCAGGCGACCCAGCGCCCGAGGAACACCTGCCAGACCTGGTCGCGCTCCGCCGTCGGGCTCGCGGGACGCACCGCCACCCGACCTGACCCTCCACCGGAGGGTGAGGCTTCGCCCGGCCGTGGACCCGAGGTCGAGGCCGCTGCGTCGGCGGCCTCGAGGCGGTCGTTGAGCGGGACGTTCACGGCAGCGGTCACGCCGATCCCGCCCACGAGGTAGACCACGGCACCCGCGAGGACGAGGGGCATGCCTGCGTCCCCCAGTCGGGTCGCGGCGACGACGCCCAGCACAGCCACGAGCCCGGTCGTGGCGAGGAGGAGCGCACCGAAGGGCACCTTGGTCGCGTGCCGGTTGATCGAGGCCATCGCGGCCGCTCCCACTTCCGGAGCGACCGACCGCAGGCCCGCCATGACGAAGGTCGAGAACGCGAAGAGCACTCCCCCGACCAGCGCGCAGCCGACGGCCGCGACGACCACGGCCCACCCGAGGGCGCCGAGCGCGTCCATCAGTGCACCCCGGGCAGCGGGGCCGAGGCGTCGGTCTGCACCCACGCCGCGGCCTCGCGCCGCGCGAACTCGGTGAAGTCCCGCGGCTCGCGCCCCAGGACCTCGTGGACCCCGTGGGCCAGAGAGGCGTTGCGCCCGTCCAGGATCTCGGTGAAGAGGTAGCCCATGAGGTCGACGATGTCGGCCGGGAGGCCCGCAGCGGTCAGACCACCCGCGAACTCGTCACCGGTGACGGTCTGCAGCCGGACGTCACGCCCGCTCACCGCCCCGATCTCTGCGAGCGCCGCACCGAAGGTCAGCAGGCGTGGCCCGGTGAGCTCGTAGGTTCGCCCCTCGTGCCCTTCCTGGGTGAGCGCGGCGACGGCGACCTCGGCGACGTCCTCCAGGTCGACGAACGGCTCGACGGCGTCGGAGACGGGCAGCAGGGCGACGCCGTCGAGCACGGGGTCCAGCAGGAAGCCTTCGTTGAAGTTCTGGTCGAACCAGGCGCAGCGCAGGACGGTGCCGGACGGGAAGGCGTCGGCGACGAGCTGTTCGGCACGCTCCGCCTCAGGTTCGCCGCGCCCCGAGAGGAGCACGAGTCGGCGCACGCCCTGGCTGCGCGCGACGCGGGCGAACTCCGCGACGGTCTCGGGGATGCCGGGGGCGGCGAGGTCGGGGGCGACGGCCACGTAGACGGCGTCGGCTCCGGCGACTGCCGGCGCCCAGGTCGTGGGGTCGTCCCAGTCGTGGCGGATCTCTGTGCTGCGCGAGAGGGGACGGACGGGGATCCCCGCGGCGGCCAGGCGGGCTGCGACACGGCGGCCCGTCTTTCCCGTCGCCCCGACGACGGCGACGAGGGGCTGGACGCCGTCGGCGGTCGGTCCGGCGAGGGAGGCTGTGGGGTGCTCGTGCGCGGTCATGGCGGTCTCCTGTGATCGATGGTCCGTGCTGTGGTTCGAGTCAACCGGCTCCGCGCGAGACGTTCCATGGTTGAAAGGATCGACGCCATGTCCGTTCGTCTTCCCTCGCGCGGCCAGGGCGCGTACGGTCGACGCATGGACGCTGTCGCCGGACTTCTCGACGGCCCCCGCGTGCGCGGTGCCTTCCTGCTGCGCTCGCTCCTGGCTCCGCCGTGGTCGATGCGGATCGAGGACGAGGCCCCGCTCACGCTCGTCCCCGTGGTGCGCGGCCATGCGTGGATCGGGGTGGACGCCGGCCCCGGAACCAACGAGCCTCGGCTCGAGGCCCATCTCGGCGCGGGCGACGTCGCGCTCGTGCGCGGACCACGCCACTACACGGTCGCCGACTCCCCCGGGACGCCCCCGCAGATCGTGAGCGACGCCGTCGGCATCTGCCGGCCGGTCGACGGCGGGGCCTCCCCCCTGACCGGGCTCGGCGTCCGGACGTGGGGCAACCACCCCGACGGGCCGACCATCCTGCTGACCGGCACCTACCCTCTCGAGGGCGAGGTGGGGGGCCGGCTCCTGAGCGTGCTGCCCGCGCTGGTCGTGCTGCGCAGCGGGGAACTCGACGCCGACCTCGTCGCGCTGCTCGCCCGAGAGATGGCACACGACCGGCCCGGTCAAGAAGCCGTGCTCGACCGGCTGCTCGACGTCTTGCTCATCGGAGCACTGCGCGCCTGGCTCGACCGCGGCGAGGCGCCCGGTTGGTACCGCGCGGACGCCGACCCCGTGGTGGGGCACGCGCTACGGCTCATGCACCACGACCCGGCCCGGCCGTGGACCGTCGAGGCGCTCGCACGGACCGTCGGGCTGTCGCGGGCCGCGTTCTCGCGCCGCTTCACCGAGCTCGTGGGCGAGCCGCCCATGGGTTATCTGACCGGGTGGCGGCTGACCCTCGCGGCCGACCTGCTGCTGGAACCTGGCGCGACCGTCGGTTCGGTGGCCCGGCAGGTGGGCTACGGGACGCCGTTCGCACTGAGCGCCGCGTTCACGCGGGTACGCGGCCTGAGCCCGACGGCGCACCGGGACCGAGCGGGTGCGGCCTGACCTGGACGCCGGACGACTCCTCGGCGCCGAGCAAGCGGTTGGCGTCGTGATACGGGTCCAGGCCGACGACATCCGCATGCTCGTGGGACGACAGCCGCATGGTCGGCACGGCAACGCGCCCGCCGACGCATGCGGTGGCCGCGACGCGCAGGCGCGCGCACCATGGCTGACATGCCCATCCCGCACGTGATCGCCCGGAGCAACCGGCGGTTCCTCAACCCGTTCGTGCTGCGCGTCTCGTCGCGCGTGCCACCGTTCGCGACCGTCCACCACCACGGACGGCGCAGCGGGCGCACCTTCGCGACGCCCGTCATGGCGTTCCGCGAACCGCCCTCGACCGACGCCCCGCGCGAGGTCCGCGTGATCATCGCGCTCACCTACGGAACGGACGTCGACTGGCTCAAGAACGTCGAGGCCGTCGGGCTGTTCGGGCTCACGCGAGGTGGGCGCGGCTACGTCGTCGACGACCTACGACGGTTGCACGGGGACGACGGGCTGCGGCTCGTGCCCGCCGTGATCCGCCTCGCGCTGCGGGGGCTGCGGGTCGACGAGTTCCTCGACGGGCGGGTGGGGCCGCCGCGCTGAGGGCTCTCCCGGGTCGCCCCGGGCACCCCAGACCTCCCCGGCACCCGCTCCGCACGGCTGCCATGATGGGGACATGGCACACGACCTGTGGTTCACCGGCGACCCGGAAGCCGACACGCTGCTGTCCACCGACCCGTTCGCGCTGCTCGTCGGCATGCTCCTGGACCAGCAGGTCACCATGGAGTCGGCGTTCGCCGGGCCGCTCAAGATCTCCCAGCGCATGGGCGGGTTCGACGTGCACCGCATCGCGACGGCCGAGCCCGAGGGGTTCGCCGCGATGGCGGCCACTCCCCCGGCGATCCACCGCTACCCGGGTTCCATGGCGGGCCGTGTGCAGGCCGTGGCGCAGGTCGTCGACGAGCAGTACGACGGCGACGTCACGCGGATCTGGACCGACCCGGCTCCCGACGGCGGCGCCCCCGACGGCCCCCTCGTCCTCAAGCGGCTCAAAGCGCTGCCGGGATTCGGCGAGCAGAAGGCGAAGATCTTCCTCGCGCTCCTCGGCAAGCAGTACGGCGTCCAGCCCGCGGGGTGGCGCGAGGCGGCAGGCGTGTACGGCGAGGACGGCGCGCGACGCTCGATCGCCGACGTCGTCGACCAGCACTCGCTCGACCAGGTGCGCGAGACGAAGAAGGCGGCCAAGGCTGCGGCGAAGGCGGAGCGGGCCGCCAAGGGCTGAGCCCTCCCGTCGCTGAGGTCTCCGCCCCCGCCCGACGGCGTCGCTCCCCCGCTCCGGCGGGTGCCTGCCGCGCTCCACGGACGTAACGTGGAGACGTCGGGCGTGCGTCCGTGCGCCCGCTCTCCCTCCCGAGGAGTTCTCATGGCTCACGGCGACATCACGCACATCGACATCCCTGTCGGCGACACCGAGGCGGCCCGCACGTTCTACAGCGGACTGTTCGGCTGGGACATCGCCGAGGTCCCCGGATTCGAGGGGTACCCCATGTGGCGGGCCCCCAACCAGATCAGCGGTGGCGGGCTCGCGCCGCGCGAGGAGGGGTTCACCACCCCGCGCAGCTACGTCGAGGTCGACTCGATCGACGACACGCTCGCCCAGGTCGGCGCTCTCGGCGGCAAGGTGCTCATGGCCAGGACGCAGATCAGCCCGACGAGCTGGTGGGCCGTCTTCGAGGACCTCGACGGGAACCAGCTCGGCCTCTACGAAGGCGTCACGACCACGGACTGACGCCTGTGCGACGGCCTGCGCCCGGTCGCCCGACGCGCCTCGTCAAGCGGGACCGAAGACCACTCGACCGTCGCGGTCCTCGGCGCGTCGCGGTCGCAGACGTGCGGGCGCCGGCCACGGCAGCTCGTACCGCACGACGTGCGCGTCGATCGCCCCGAAGTCGTCGGTCTGGACGACCACGCGCTCCGGGGTGACCTCGACGAGGCGGACACGCAGTGGTTCGCGCGCCTCGTCCTCGAGCATCCACACGTCCGCGAGCCAGGACAGTCCCGTGCTGTCGAGCGCCTCCTCGGCGTCGAGCCAGTCGACCGGGTCGGTGAGGTCGTGACCCAGGAGCGAGACGGCGACCCAGGCGTCACCCTCGGGCCGGATCCAGCCGACGTGCTCACGGTCGTCGGGTCGGCGGTGCGGGATCCAGTCGCTGGGGAGCATCCAGGAACGATAGCGACGGCCGCCTCTCGGCGCCCAGCGAATTGACGTCGGTGGAACCCGGCACGGGCCCAACCTTCCCGCGCTCGAACACGTCCTTCCGGTCGTCAACCGCCCCAGAACGACCTCAACCCCGTTCTCGGCACCCGCCGGCGCACCCGACGTCAGCCCTGCGCAGGGGTGCCCGTGCCCTCGCGGAACCCCTCGGCGAACCCGTCGCGGTACCCGTCGGCGTACCCCGCCTCGCGGGCGACCGGCTCGATCGCCTCACGGCCGGCCCGCTCAGCCGCCACGCCCCGCGCGTACGCCTCCGCGGATCCTTCCCGGAACATGTCGGTCTCCGAGGCCCGCACGAGCACTCGCGCCCCAGGCCCGTCCTCGTCGGTCACGAATCGTCCGAGCCCCCGCACCACGGCCACGGGTCGCCCTGCAGCCTTGCCGCGCACGAGCTCGGACGCCGCCGCGATCTGGTCGGCGACGGCCGTCACCGTCACGGACAGCTCGCGTCCGTGCGAGTCGACCCCGCCACGCAGGTCGTCGAGCGCGACCACCCCGGCGACGCCGATCGCGAGGTCAGTGAGGCCTTCGCGCCACGCGCGTCCGGCCGTGTCGGACACGACGACCCCGACACGCACCCCGAAACGTTCCGTGAGCGCCGCCCGCAGCGCGCGGGCCGAGGCGTCGGGGTCGACGGGCAGCAGCAGCACCGTGCCCTCGGGCGTGTTGGACGCGTCGACGCCCGCAGCGGCCATGACGAGTCCGAGCCGGTTCTCGACGATGCGCAGCACGCCCCCGGGGTAGGGCCGCGTCGCGACGACGCGCACGGTCTCGTCGGTGATGGCCTGCTCGCGGTCGGCGGCCGCGACGACGCGTCCTTCGGCCTTGGACACGACCTTGCTCGTCACGACCACGACGTCCCCGTCGCGCAGCCCGCCCTCGCGATCGAGGCCGTCCCCCACGATGCGCGCGAGGTCGTCCCCGGGCGAGATCTCCCCGATGCCCGACGGCGCCACGACCGTGAAGCGGGTCTCGTCACCCTCGGCGCCCCGCGCCCCGGGCGACGCGGCCGGACCGGGGTGAGCGGCGCCGTCGGGCGGGGGGACGGGAGAGGACGTCACCGGACGAGCTTCGGCAGGACGTCGCGCGAGAACGTGTCGATCCACTCGCGCTGGTTGCGGCCCACGTTGTGCAGGTAGATGCGGTCGAAGCCGAGGTCGACGAACTTCTGGATGTAGGCGCGGTGCACGTCGGGGTCGGACGAGATGACCAGGCGGCCCTCGAAGTCCTCGGGGCGCACGAGCTTGGCCATCTGCTCGAAGTCGAAGGGCGAACGGATGTCGGCCTTGGGGAACTTCATGCCGCCGTTGGGCCACTCCGTCATGGCGTTCGTGAGGGCCTCCTCGTCGGTCTCGGCCCACGACATGTGGAGCTGGAGGACCTTGGGCATGGTCTGCGGGTCGCGGCCGGACTCGCGGACGCCGTCGTCGAACTTGCCGAAGAGCATCGAGATCTTCTCGAGCGGCGCGCCCACCGTGATGAGGCCGTCGGCGTGCTTTCCCGCACGCTTCGCGGTGACCGGGCCTGCCGTGGCGACGAGGATCTCGGGGGCGACCTCGGGCATGGTCCACAGGCGCGTGGACTCGTGCTTGTAGAACTGCCCCGAGTGCTTGGTGTCCTTGCCCGCGAGCGACGCGGCGAAGAGCTTCTTGATGATGTCGATGGCCTCGAACATGCGGTTGATGCGCTCGGGGGCCTCGGGCCAGTACTGGGCCGTGACGTGCTCGTTGAGGGCTTCGCCCGAGCCCAGGCCCAGCCAGTGGCGTCCCGGGTACATCGCGGCGAGCGTCGCCGAGGCCTGCGCGACCATCGCGGGGTGCCAGCGGAACGTGGGTGCCGTGACGCCCGGTCCCAGGTCGCCGCGCGTGCGCTCGCCGAGGGCCGACAGGACGTTCCACACGAACGCCGAGTGCCCCTGCGCGGGGACCCAGGGCTGGAAGTGGTCCGCGGCCATGACACCCGAGAAGCCCTTGCTCTCGGCGTACTCGGAGAGGGCGATGACCTCGGTCGGGTGGAACTGCTCGAGCATGGCGGCGTAGCCGATCGTCAAGTCCATGGATCGACCTTAGTACGGGCGCCCCGCGCCCGAGCGCCGGTATCTGATACTTGCCGCAGGACGGCCGCCCGGTCGTGCGGACCGGGCGGCCGTCCTGCCTCAGCGGGCCTCCGTCACGTGAACAGCGGGGTCAGCGCGGCGTACTCCTCGACCGAGCCGTCGCGCAGGCAGACCTCGATGATCTGTCGACCCAACGGGTCCAGGTCGTCGGTGAGGAACTGCTCGAGCTCGCTCTTGAAGAAGTCCGTGATGATCTTCGCGCCCGTGTCGTAGGCCTCGACGCCCACCTGCGACTGCATCTCGGGCTTGAGGAAGGTCGGCCGGACGAGCTGCCCGTCGATCTTCATCTCCTGGAGCGTGTAGCCGAACAGGGGGCAGCGCGAGGGGGTCAGCTCCTCTGCCCGCAGCTTGCCGCCGCCGCGCCGCGCGAGGTACTCGCGGGTGAGCCACTCGGCCGCGAAGTCGACCTTGTACGCGCCGATGTGCTGGTTGGGCGTGAGCACGTAGCGCGTGCGGTCGTTGTCGACGAGCTGGCGCAGCAGGAGGTTCGCGGCCGCGACCTTGGTGCCGGTCGAGAAGGGCCAGTACGACCCGACCCCCTCGGCGACCATGCCACCGTGGGCGAGCTTGTCGGTCGCGGTCTTGGACTCGCCGATCGAGGGGTTCTTGTCCCCGCGCGGGGCGATGAGCCGCCAGATCCACGCGAGCGACGGCGGCACGATGTGCATCATGCCCATGATCCCGTAGGTGGGGTTGTCGCGGGTGCAGGCCGGCATCCGGGCGCCGAAGGTGCGCACGTCGACCTCTTCGGCGCCCGTGACGTCGGTCAGGAGGTGACGGGGCACGACCACGCGCGGGTTGGGGCAGCGCTTGCCCGTCGAGTCGAGCGTGTGCTCCCATGGCAGCACGGTCGCGTCGGGGACGCCGTCGATGTTGAAGAAGACGAGGGGCTGGTCGGGGTGGATGCAGGCGCGCTCGAGGTGCGTGTCCTGGCCGTAGCCCGTGAGGTTGTCGACGCGCACGAACCACCCGTCCTCTGCGTCGGCGACCACGAGGCGCCCGTCGCCGGTCTGCAGGTCGACGTGGCACAGCGTCATGTCGTCGGTCACGGGGTCCAGGGCGCTGGTCTCGCCGAGGTTGATGACGTAGGGCTCGTCGGTCACGACGTTGGTGCCGAGCAGGATGCGGCCGTCCTCCTGACGTCGGATCTCCTGGCACATCTCGGACTTGCCGCCCCCCGAGGCTCCCTCGTGCATGATCACGGTCTCGTTCTCGTAGGGCGTCGTGACGCGGACCGAGGACGCGTGCGCGGTGACCCAGCCCTCCTGCTCGCCGACGTCGAGCAGGACGGAGAAGACGCCCTTCTTGGCGCTCGGGCCCGGGTAGAGGTTGTACGCGAAGACCTCGTGCAGCGTCTCGGAGCGGTCGTGGACCACGACCTGACGGCCGTCGAAGTGCGTGTGGCGGAAGGGCGGCGCGACGTAGAGGATCGAGCGCGGCTCGAAGGGGCCGATCTCGTCGAACGTGACCCAGCCCTGCAGGTCCACGAGGGTGAGCGCGAAGAACGCGGAGTTGACGGGGCAGATCGCGAGCGAGGGGTAGCCGTGCGTGAGGCCGCCTGCCTTGAAGGGCACGACGACGAGGTCCTGCCCCGCGAGCCAGTCGAGCGTCTCGGCCTTGACCGCGTCGAACTCGGCGCCGAACACGTCCCGGTAGCGCGGCTTGTCGGTCGGCAGGTCGTCGGCGATGCGCATGCAGTCGGGGTCGCGCCGACGCATGTAGTCCTCGGGGTAGTTCACGGCGATGCCGTTCTTGCACCGCACCACCTCGGCCTCGGGCACCGGCGTGCCGCGCACGTCGTACTCGACGGTGAACCGCGGACCGCCCTCGGGGCCGAGCGCGAGCCGGTAGAGCTCCTCGCGGGAGCCGGGGACGATGACGTTCGCGCACGCATCCAGGGCGGCCTGGACAGCGGGGGGAAGGACCGTGCCGGCGGGGATGCTTCCGGTTCCATGCACGGCCACGCTGTCGATCAATGTCATTGCAACTCCTGGGTCGGACCTCGAACGAAAGGCGTCGAGACGATGGGGCGCGTCCACGTACGCCCCTGCCTTTGCTTGAAGGTTACGAGCCGATGACCATGTCAACCAGGGACCTTTGACCTTTGTTTCATTCGGGAAAACTCGGGCGCCCGGGTCCCGTCCGGGGACCGGCCGTTTCACAGGAGCCCCCGAGATTCTGGGAGAATGTCGTCCATGAGCTCACCCGCCGAGGGCACCACGCCCGCACCCGCCACCCAGACCACCGCCGCACCCGCCCCCGCCGAGGGCACCCAGGTAGTCCGCGCCGTGGTCGGCGAGGTACCGGACAAGGTGAGCCTCGACGGCCTCGAGACCAAGTTCGACGCCGCCTGGACCGAGCAGGGCACCTACTCGTTCGACCGGACGAAGACGCGCGAGCAGGTCTACTCGATCGACACCCCGCCGCCCACCGTCTCCGGCTCGCTGCACGTGGGTCACGTGTTCTCCTACACGCACACCGACGTCGTCGCGCGCTTCTGGCGCATGCGGGGGCGCGAGGTCTTCTACCCCATGGGCTGGGACGACAACGGCCTGCCGACCGAGCGCCGCGTGCAGAACTACTACGGCGTGCGCTGCGACCCGTCGCTGCCCTACGTCGAGGGCTACGAGCCGCCGCTCCAAGGAGCCGAGGGCAAGAGCGTCAAGGCCGCCGACCAGCAGCCCGTCTCGCGCCGCAACTTCGTCGAGCTGTGCGAGCGCCTGACGGCCGAGGACGAGGTCCAGTTCGAGGAGCTGTGGCGCCGCCTGGGCCTGTCGGTCGACTGGTCGCACCACTACCAGACGATCGGCGTCCCGGCCCGCATCGTCGCGCAGAAGGCGTTCCTGCGAAACCTCTCGCGCGGCGAGGCGTACCAGTCCGAGGCCCCGGGCCTGTGGGACGTGACCTTCCAGACGGCCGTCGCCCAGGCCGAGCTCGAGGCGCGCGACTACCCCGGCCACTTCCACAAGGTCGCCTTCCACGCGCCCGGCGGCGAGAAGGTCTACATCGAGACCACGCGCCCCGAGCTGCTCGCGGCCTGCGTGGCCCTCATCGCGCACCCCGACGACGAGCGCTACCAGGGCCTGTTCGGCACCACGGTCACCTCCCCCCTGTTCGACGTCGAGGTGCCCGTCCTGGCGCACCCCGCCGCGCAGATGGACAAGGGCGCGGGGATCGCGATGTGCTGCACGTTCGGCGACCTGACCGACGTCCAGTGGTGGCGCGAGCTGCAGCTCCCGACCCGCTCGATCATCAACCGCGACGGGCGCATCACGCGCGAGACGCCGGCGTGGCTCACGTCCGAGCGCGCGGTCGCGCTGTTCGAGGAGATCGCGGGCAAGACGACGTTCTCGGCGCGCACGGCCGTCGTCGACGCGCTGCGCGAGGCCGGCGACCTGGACGGCGAGCCCGTCGCAACCCAGCGCAAGGCGAACTTCTTCGAGAAGGGCGACAAGCCCCTCGAGATCGTCACCTCGCGCCAGTGGTACATCCGCAACGGCGGTCGGGACGTGGCGCTGCGCGAGGAGCTGCTCGCGCGCGGCAAGGAGCTGAACTTCCACCCCGAGTTCATGCAGGTGCGCTACGAGAACTGGGTCGGTGGCCTCAACGGTGACTGGCTCGTCTCGCGTCAGCGCTTCTTCGGTGTCGCCATCCCGCTGTGGTACCCCGTCCTGGAGTCGGGCGAGACCGACTACGAGCACCCGATCGTCCCCGACGAGGCGCTCCTGCCGGTCGACCCGTCCTCCGACGTCCCGGCGGGCTACACGGCCGACCAGCGCGGAGTCCCGGGCGGCTTCGTGGGCGAGCCCGACGTCATGGACACCTGGGCGACCTCGTCCCTGACGCCGCAGATCGCGGGCGGCTGGGAGTCCGACCCGGACCTGTTCGAGCGCGTCTTCCCCATGGACCTGCGCCCCCAGGGCCAGGACATCATCCGCACGTGGCTCTTCTCGACGGTCGTCCGCTCGCACCTCGAGCACGGCTCGCTGCCCTGGACCAACGCCGCGATCTCGGGCTGGATCCTGGACCCTGACCGCAAGAAGATGTCCAAGTCCAAGGGCAACGTCGTGACGCCCATGGGCCTGCTCGAGGAGCACGGCTCGGACGCGGTCCGCTACTGGGCCGCCTCTGCCCGCCTCGGTACCGACGCGGCGTTCGAGGTCGGTCAGATGAAGATCGGTCGCCGCCTCGCGATCAAGGTCCTCAACGCGTCCAAGTTCGCGCTGTCGTTCGGAGGCGACGAGATCACGCTCGACCCGGCCCTCGTGACCGAGCCGATCGACCGCTCGATGATCGCAAGCCTCGTCGAGGTGGTGGCCCGCGCGACCGACGCTCTCGAGGAGTACGACCACACGCGCGCCCTGGAGCTCTCGGAGACGTTCTTCTGGACGTTCTGCGACGACTACCTCGAGCTCGTCAAGGACCGCGCCTACGGCGCAGGAGCCGGGCCCGACGACGTCACGCCCGAGACGCAGTCGGCACGCGTCGCGCTCGCCCTGGCTCTCGACACCCTGCTGCGCCTGTTCGCGCCGTACCTGCCGTTCGCGACCGAAGAGGTGTGGTCGTGGTGGCGCAAGGGCTCCGTGCACCGCGCACCGTGGCCCACGACGGCCGAGCTCCTTCCCGCGACCAGGGGCGGCGTCCCCGTCGTCCTCGTGGGTGCCGGACACGCACTGGCCGCGCTGCGCAAGGTCAAGTCGGAGGCCAAGGTCTCGATGCGCACCCCGATCCTCGCCGTGACGCTGGCCGTCCCCGCCGAGCTCGTCGCGTCGGTCCGGGCAGCCGAGGCGGACATCCGCGGCGCCGGACGCGTGACCGGATCGTTCGACGTCGTCGAGGCGGCCGAGGGCCAGGGCGACCCGGCCGTCCAGGGCGGCATCGTCGTCGTGCACTCCGAGCTCGGTGAGCCCGAGGTCCGCAACCGCGGCTGACGCTCCCCCGCAGCACGACGCAGGGCCCCGACCGCACGTGCGGTCGGGGCCCTGCGTCGTGCTGACGATCCAGCGCGGCGTCCGAGGCGATCAGACCATCTCGCCCCGCAACCGCGCGTCGTCGCCCGACATGGTCGCCGCGACCTCGTTGGGCGTGCTGTCGTCGTTCCAGCGCAGGGTCGCCCCGACGCCCTCGATGAGCTCGACGCTGCCGTCGGGCGAGAACGTGAGGCCCGCGTCCTGGCCGATCGCGGCGCGGACCAGCGCAACGGTCGCGGGCAGCTCCTCGATCCCCTCGCTGACGCCCAGGTCGGTGATGGCCGAGCGCGAGGACCCGATGTGCAGCGGGCTGGGCCCGATCCACAGGGTCCGACCGTCGAGCTCGGCGTCCTGGCCGTACTCGTCGGCGAGGATCAGCTCCTTGACCTGGCCACGGGAGAGCACCGCGACGACGTCCTCGAGGGAGGTCACGGCAGCCGCCTCACGGCCCTGCTCCTGCCGGAACTCGGCGAGCACCGCCTCCCGGCGTCGCTCGCGGAAGCTCTCGAGCGCGTCCTCGACGTTGGACTCGAACGCCGCCTCGTTGATGCCCGGGCCGCGACCGCCGCCCGCGACCTCGACCACGAGCTCCTCGGTGGCCTTGGTGAGCGCGGCCCGCACGAGAGGCACCGCCCGCACGTCGCCCGTGAGGAGGACGAGCTCGGGCCGGTGCTCGAGGACCTGCCGGTCGAGCTCGGCCGCGACGGCCTCGGCGTTGCGCTCCCAGGAGTCCTCGGCGCGCGCCTCGATCCGCTTGTGGGACAGGCCGCCCGTACGGACCTTGTTGATGACGTCGTGCCCGCCCTCGACGGACTCCGCGTCCCCGTAGGGCAGGTGACCGCCCGCGACGGACCACGTGAGGTCCGCCCCCTGGCGGTCGACGACGACGCGCACGTAGTCGACCGACTCGTCGGCCGCGCGCGCCGCCTGGAGCAGAGCGGGGACGGGGCCCCAGAGCCCCTTCGTGACAGCGGGCGGGTCCTTCAGGACCCGGTCGACGAGGACACCCTCCTCGTCGGCGATGAGGACGCGGCCGTGCGGGCCGGGCATCCTCGTGGGGAGCGTGACGGACTCCTCGAGCTCGTCGATGATGCTCGCCGGGGCTCCCGCTGCGGCGAGCGCCCGGCGCACTCCCTTCCACCGGTTCTCGACCTCGTGTGCGGTGGCCTCGTCGCCTCGTGTCGCGTCGAGATAGACCGTCGCGAACGGGCCGGGGTGGCCGAGCAGGGGCTTGAGCCAGTCGATCTTCATGCAGGCACCTCTAGACATCCATCGTCGGAGGGACGGTCGGAGGCCGACCGCCCCGATGTCCTCACCAGCCTGCTGCACGTGGCCGACGAACGCCACCGGGGACGCCGTGCCGCGACCTTCAGGAGTAGGTGTCCAGGACCGGGACCTCGTCCTGGTGCTCGCGGGCGATCCGCTGGTGGTGCCGGATGACCTCGCTCACGATGAACTCGCGGAACTGCTCGGCGAACGCCGGGTCCAGACCGGAGGACTCCGCGATGCTGGTGAGGCGGGCGATCTGCTGCTGGTCCCGGGCCGGGTCCGCGGGCGGCAGCCCACCCTGGGCCTTGAGCTCGCCGACCCTGCGCGTGAACTTGAAGCGCTCGGCGAGCAGGTGCATGAGGGCGGCGTCGATGTTGTCGATGCTCTCGCGGAGCCGGAGGATCTCGTCGGGGACGGGCTGCGGAGCCGTGGCGGGGGCGGGGTGCTCGCTCATCCGTCGATCCTAGGCTCGCGCCGGGGACGGGCGAACCGGCCGACGGAACGTGGGACGCCCGGTACGCAGTAAAATCGGTCCTTGTCCCACCACTCAGCGGAGAGTAGACATGACCGAATTCGCGTCGCCGAGCCTCGTCGAGGTACCGGCCACCAGCAGCATCAGCACGCTTCTCACCGACCGCGTCGAGCGCTCCGGGGACGACGCGGTGATCGAGCGACGCCTCACGCCGGGCGGCCCCTGGCAGCCCGTGAGCGCCCGTGCCTTCGACGACGACGTGGTCGAGGTGGCCCGCGGGCTCGTCGCGCGCGGGGTGCAGGCCGGCGACCGCGTCGCGATCATGTCCCGCACCCGGTACGAGTGGACGCTGCTCGACTTCGCGGTCTGGGCCGCGGGCGGCGTGCCCATCCCCGTCTACGAGACGTCCTCGGCCGACCAGGTCGAGTGGATCCTGTCGGACTCGGGCGTGAGCGTGGCCCTCGTCGAGACGGCCGCGCACGCGGCGATCGTCGAGAGCGTCCGCGAGCGGCTCCCGCTCCTGCGGGAGGTCCTGGTGATCGACGACGGCGCGGTCGACGACCTGCGTGCCGGCGGCTCCGACGTGGCCCGCGACGAGATCGACGCGCGGCGCGCGGCGACCGGACGCGACGACCTCGCCACCATCATCTACACGTCGGGGGCCACCGGGCGCCCCAAGGGCGTCGAGCTCACGCACCTGAACTTCGTGCACCTGACCCGCAACGGCGTCGCCGGCCTCGCCGAGATCGTCGCGACGCCCGACGCCCGCACGCTGCTCTTCCTCCCGCTCGCGCACGTCTTCGCACGGTTCGTCCAGGTCGTGTGCATCGCCTCCCCCACCGCGGTCCTCGCGCACAGCTCCGACATCAAGAAGCTCGTCCCGGACCTCGGCTCGTTCAAGCCGACGTTCCTGCTCGCCGTCCCCCGCGTGTTCGAGAAGGTCTACAACGCCGCCGAGCAGAAGGCGGGCGCGGGCGCCAAGCGTCGCATCTTCCACTGGTCGGCCAAGGTCGCCATCACGTACTCGCGCGCGCTCGACTCGGCCGGCGGACCCTCGGTCGTCCTCAAGGCGCAGCACGCGCTCGCGGACCGGCTCGTGTTCGGTTCGATGCGCTCGGCCCTCGGTGGCGACCTGACCCACTCGATCTCGGGCGGGGCCCCGCTGGGCGAACGTCTCGGCCACTTCTTCCGCGGCGTCGGGCTGACGATCCTCGAGGGCTACGGCCTCACCGAGACCACGGCTCCCTCGGCCGTGAACCTGCCCAGCCGCCTCAAGATCGGCACGGTCGGCCCCGCGTTCCCCGGTACGGCGCTCAAGGTCGACGCCGAGGGCGAGCTCTTCGTCAAGGGGGACCACGTCTTCCGCGGCTACCACAACCAGCCCGAGCTGACCGCGGAGGTCCTCCAGGACGGCTGGTTCCGCACGGGCGACCTCGCCTCGCTCGACGAGGACGGCTACCTGCGGATCACGGGGCGCAAGAAGGAGATCATCGTGACGGCGGGCGGGAAGAACGTCGCTCCCGCTCAGCTCGAGGACCGCCTGCGCGCCCACCCGCTCGTGAGCCAGGTCGTCGTGGTCGGCGACCAGCGCCCCTTCATCGGCGCCCTCGTCACGATCGACCCCGAGATGCTCCCCGGGTGGCTCACGACCCACGGGCTACCGCCCATGGACGTCGCGACCGCCGCCACCGACCCGACCGTCCTCGCGGCCATCGACCGTGCCGTGACCCGCGCCAACGAGGCTGTCTCCCGCGCGGAGTCCATCCGCAAGATCCAGGTGCTCACGACCGACTTCACCGAGCAGAACGGCTATCTGACGCCGTCGCTCAAGGTCAAGCGCAACCTGGTGCTGCGCGACTTCACGTCGACGATCGACGACCTCTACGGCGCACCCGCGAACGCGGACGCCTGACGGGCGCGGTCGGCACGGCCCGGGTCCCGCCGACGGCGCCGTCCCGCGAAACGACGAAGGGCCCCGGAACCGAGGTTCCGGGGCCCTTCGTGCTCCCTGCGACCTACGCGCTCTTCTCGCGCGGTGCACGCTTGATCGCGGTGCGCGGGACGAGCGTCGGGTTGACGTTGTCGAGCACGGCCTCCCGGGTGATGACCACGCGCTCGACGTCGTCCCGGCTGGGGACGTCGAACATGGCCTGCTGGAGGACCTCCTCCATGATGGCGCGGAGCCCTCGGGCCCCCGTGCCCCGCAGCAGCGCCTGGTCGGCGATCGCGCTGATCGCGTCGTCCTCGAACTCGAGCTCGACACCGTCGATCTGGAACATCCGCTGGTACTGCTTGACCAGCGCGTTCCGGGGCTCGGTCAGGATGCGCACGAGCGCCTCCTGGTCGAGCTTGGCGACCGACGTGATGATGGGCAGCCGCCCGATGAACTCGGGGATGAGACCGTACTTCTGCAGGTCCTCGGGGCGAACCTCGGCGAAGAGGTCGGCCTCCTCGTGCGAGTCCATGGGAGCCCCGAAGCCGACCCCGCGCTTGCGCGAGCGGGTGGCCACGATCTCGTCGAGCCCGGCGAACGCCCCTGCCACGATGAACAGGACGTTGGTCGTGTCGATCTGGATGAACTCCTGGTGCGGGTGCTTGCGCCCGCCCTGCGGGGGCACCGAAGCCGTGGTGCCCTCGATGATCTTGAGCAGGGCCTGCTGCACGCCCTCGCCCGACACGTCACGGGTGATCGACGGGTTCTCCGACTTGCGGGCGACCTTGTCGACCTCGTCGATGTAGATGATGCCCGTCTCGGCCTTCTTGACGTCGTAGTCAGCGGCCTGGATGAGCTTGAGGAGGATGTTCTCGACGTCCTCGCCGACGTACCCCGCCTCCGTGAGCGCCGTGGCGTCCGCGATCGCGAACGGCACGTTGAGCATCTTCGCGAGCGTCTGCGCCAGGTACGTCTTGCCGGTGCCCGTGGGGCCGATCAGCAGGATGTTCGACTTGGCGATCTCCACCTGCGAGTCGTCCGAGGGGCGCGCGTGCTCCCCCGCCTGGATCCGCTTGTAGTGGTTGTAGACCGCCACTGCCAGCGCCCGCTTCGCGGCGTCCTGCCCGATGATGTACTGCTCGAGGAAGTCGAAGATCTCCCGCGGCTTGGGGAGCTCCACGAGCCCGAGCTCGGCCGCTTCCGACAGCTCTTCCTCGATGATCTCGTTGCAGAGCTCGATGCACTCGTCGCAAATGTACACGCCGGGGCCCGCGATGAGCTTCTTGACCTGCTTCTGGGACTTACCGCAGAAGGAACACTTCAGCAGGTCTGCACCATCTCCGATCCGAGCCACTACGAGCCTCCTAGCCTCGGTCTTGCTGCTGCGCCGGGACTGAGGCCCCCGCGATCTGGGACGACACGCGCCGACCTACCACCATTGCACACCACCGGGGGCCCGTTGTCAGCCGGGCACCCCGGTGGGTCGGGGGGAAATGTCGAGATCAGGGCTTGTTCTGGATGACCGGCTTGCGGCTCTCCAGGACCTGGTCGACCAGTCCGTACTCGAGGGCCTGCTTGGCCGTGAGGATCTTGTCGCGCTCGATGTCCTCACGGACCTGCTCGACGTCACGCCCCGAGTGCATGGCCAGGGTGTCCTCGAGCCACTCGCGCATGCGGATGAGCTCGTTCGCGTGGATCTCGATGTCCGAGGCCTGGGCGTAGCCGCCGCCCTCCATCGCGGGCTGGTGGATCAGCACGCGGGCGTTGGGGAGCGCGAGGCGCTTGCCGGGCTGCCCGGCCGCGAGCAGCACGGCAGCGGCGGAGGCCGCCTGGCCGAGGCACACGGTCTGGATCTGCGGCTTGATGTACTGCATGGTGTCGTACAGCGCCGTCATGGCCGTGAACGAGCCGCCGGGCGAGTTGATGTAGAGGATGATGTCGCGGTCCGGGTCCTGGCTCTCCAGGACGAGGAGCTGCGCCATGACGTCGTCCGCGGACGCGTCGTCGACCTGGACGCCCAGGAAGATGATGCGGTCCTCGAACAGCTTGGTGTACGGGTCCTGGCGCTTGAAGCCGTAGGCCGTGCGCTCCTCGAACTGCGGGAGCACGTAGCGCGAGGACGGCGCACCGTGCGGGAGGGCGATGCCGCCGCCGGCGCCCGCGCCCGCGAGGCGCTGAGCGGTCGAGATGTACTGGGATTCCTGGCTTGCGTAGCTCAAGGTGTCTCCTCGGATGGGATCGTGGGTGGGGGGCCGGGGCGTCGGTGAGCTCAGCTGCTCGCCGTGCCGCCGCCACCCGTCACCGACGAAGCGTTCGTCACGACGTGGTCGATGAAGCCGTACTCGAGGGCTTCGGGCGCCGTGAACCAGCTGTCACGGTCGTTGTCCTTGAGGATCTTCTCGAGCGGCTGACCGGTCTGCTCGGCCGTGAGCTCGGAGAGCACCTTCTTCATGTGCATGATGAGCTGCGCGTTGATGCGCACGTCGGTCGCCGTGCCGCCGATGCCGCCCGAGGGCTGGTGCATCATGACGCGGGCGTGGGGCGTCGCGTAGCGCTTGCCCTTGGTGCCCGAGGAGAGCAGGAACTGCCCCATCGAGGCCGCCATGCCCATCGCGATGGTCGCGACGTCCGGCTGGATGTACTGCATGGTGTCGTAGATCGCCATGCCGGCCGTGATCGACCCGCCCGGCGAGTTGATGTAGAGCCAGATGTCCTTGTCGGGGTCCTCCGCGGCGAGCAGCATCATCTGGGCGCAGATGGCGTTCGCGTTCTCGTCGCGCACCTCCGAGCCCAACCAGATGATGCGCTCCTTGAGCAGCCGGTTGTAGATGGAGTCGTTCAGGCCGAGTCCCGGCCCCTCGGCTCGTGCCACCGGAAACTGATCGCTCACGTCCATCTCCTTCGTCGATCCCTCTGTCGCTCGCGACGCTCGAACGTCGCGGCTGGTCGGTTCCTCCGTCGTGGACGGACTCACCGTTGCTGTGACCCTAACGCGGGTGGGGAGCGGAAACCGTCCCGATTTCCGGGGTTTTCGCTGTGGGCGCAGGAAGGCGGCCCAGGTGCCCGACGACGTCCCCCGGCCACGTGCGACGGCCCCCACCTCCGCGGGGAGGTGGGGGCCGTCGTCGGGCTCGCGATGCCGTGACCGTGTCACGGCGCGGGAGGTCAGGCCTTGTCGGCGGCTGCCTCGTCCTCGGAGACGACCTCGATGCCCTCTTCGTCCGTGATGTCGGTGACGTCCTCACCGGCAGCGGCGGCCGCGGCGTCGGCGGCCGCGTCCTCCTCGTCCGAGCCGATGAACTCGCTCAGGTCCACGACGTTGCCCTCGGAGTCCTTGACCTCGACCTGGCGCAGGGCCACGGCGAGCGACTTCGAGCGGGCGACCTCGCCGACCATGGCGGGGATCTGACCGCCCTGGTCGAGCGACTGGATGAACTGGTTCGGGTCCATCCCGTACTGGCGCGAGGCGTTGACGAGGTAGTCCAGGAGCTCGTTCTGGGCGACCTTGATCTTCAGCTGCTCCGCGAGCGTGTCGAGGAGGATCTGGTTCTTGAGCGCGTTGGTCGCGTCGACCTCGACCTCGGCACGGTGCGCGTCGTCCTCGAGACGCCCCTCGGACTCGAGGTGACGGTGCACCTCGGCCTCGACGGCACCCTGGGGCACGGGGATCTCGGTGTTCTCGACGAGGTACTTGACGAGGGCGTCGCGCGCCTCGACGGCCTGGTTCGAGGTCTTGATGCTCGCGACCTGCTCGCGCAGGTCCGCCTTGAGCTCCTCGATCGTGTCGAACTCGGACGCGAGCTCGGCGAACTCGTCGTCGGCCTCGGGCAGGTCGCGCTGCTTGACCGAGGTGGCCGTGACGGTGACCTCGGACTCCTTGCCCTCGTGGTCGCCACCCGCGAGCGGCGCCTTGAAGGTCGTGGTCTCGCCGGCCGACAGGCCGGTCAGCGCCTCGTCGAGGCCCTCGAGCATGTTGCCCGAGCCGATCTGGTAGCTGATGCCGGAGACCGAGTCGATCTCCTCGTCGCCGATGACGGCCTTGAGGTCGATGACGACGAAGTCGCCCTCGGCGGCCGGACGGTCGACGCCGACCAGCGTGCCGAAGCGCTCGCGCAGCGCGTCGAGGCGCTCGGCGATGTCGTCGGCGGAGACCTCGGCGGCCTCGACCGTGAGCTTCACGGAGTCGAGCGCGGGGATCTCGATCTCCGGGCGGACCTCGACCGTGGCCGTGAAGTGCAGCGCACCCTCGGCGTCGAGCGGGACCTCGGTCACCTCGACGTCGGGCTGGCCGAGCGGGCGGATGCCCGTCTCGTTGACGGCCTGGCGGTAGAACCCGGAGAGGCCGTCGTTGATGGCGTGCTCGAGCACGGCAGCACGACCGACGCGCTGGTCGATGATGCGCGCGGGGATCTTGCCCTTGCGGAAGCCGGGGACGTTCACCTGCTCCGCGATGTGCTTGTAGGCGTGGTCGATGCTCGGCTTGAGCTCGTCGTACTCCACCTCGACGGTCAACTTGACCTTGGTGGGGTCCAGGGTCTCGACGGCGCTCTTCACTTCGATGATCTCCAACTGATCGGGGAGCCGACGTGCGGCAACGGGGTGCGTGCATGTCCCGCCGGTTGCAGCGGGACCTGTTCGAACGTTCATCGATCGGTGGCAGACGCTGGCGCCTGGCCGATCGCGTCGCCTCGAGCGGTGCGGCGGGAGCCTCGGAGGGCCTCCGCCGGAAAGGGCGCACGGACAACCCGTCCATGGTACGCCACACCTCGTGGGCGCAGGCGCGCCCGCTGCGCGACGCTCGCCCGGGCCGGCCTCGGAGCCCGGGCGAGCGTCGGGGCCGGGCCGGGCAGCAGATCGGCCCGTCAGCCGCCGAGCGCGCTCGTCTCGACGAGCCGGCGTTCGAGCTCTGGACGCAGCGCCTCGACGGCCGTGGCCGTCAGGTGGCTGCCGTCCCGGTACAGCAGAAGGCCGCCGAGGACGGCCGGGCACCGGTCCGCCTGCGCGCACACGACCCCGGAGACGTCGACGACCTCGACCCCCGGCACGTCGCCGAGCGCCACGTCGACGAGAAGGGGGTCGGCCGGCAGCGCCTGCGCCCGCGGGAACGAGCACTCCGCCCAGTCGTCGAGCGCCCCCGACACGCAGCTCGGGACGTCGACACCGGGCGTCGGGGTGTCCCGCAGGTAGACCACGGGGACCCCCGCCGCGGCAAACCGCCCGAGGGTGCTCCCCCACGCCTGCTCCCTGCGGTCGGCGGCTGCCGCGCTCTCGAAGTACGCAGCGCTGGAGCCGACGATCACGACGTCGGCGCGCGCGGCGACCCGGTCGATCTGCACGTCACGCCACGACTCGCAGTGCTGCGACTCCTCGAGCATCGCCTGCGGCAGGTCGGCCGGCGTGCACCCACCCTTGGTCACGATCGACAGGTGCCATCCCTGCGCGATCGCGATGTCGCGCAGGGCCCCGCTCCACTGGAACGCCTTCGAGTCGCCGAACAGCACGACCTCCCGCCCACCGGCCGGTCCGACGACGCACTCGGCGGGCCAGTCTGTCGACTCCAGACCGAGCGCCCCGAGGCACGGGGTCTCCGACGGCGGGGCGTCGAGCGCGGCCGTCGTCAGCCCGGGGGTCACCGGTCCCCCCGTCCGCGCGAGCGCGGCCGGGTCGAAGATCGTGTCGAGCCGCACGTGCGCCGACGCGTCCCCCTCGCCCTCCAGGCCGGCGTACACGGCCGAGCCCGCACCGAGGCTCGCGGTGAGGGCGAGCACGACCCCCGTGAACCCCACCGAGTAGCTCGCCGACGGCCGCAGGGCCACGACCTGCGAGCGCCGCAGGGGCGACTCGACCCCTTGCAGGACGAGCCAGGCCACACCGCCGGCGCCGAGGGTCAGCACCACGCGCTGCGGCCACGTGAGCGGGCCCCAGGCCGCGTCGGCCAGGACGAGCACGGGCCAGTGGACGAGGTACCAGGCGAAGGACAACCGCCCGACCGCCCTGACCGGTCGCAGCGCCAGCAGCTGTCCGACGCTCCCCCGTGCCGTCCGGACGGTCGCGGGCGCCGCCAGGAGCGCGACGGTCCCGAGCGTCGGCCAGAGCGCCGCGGTCCCCGGGAAGGGCGTGGACTCGTCGTAGGCCACGGCCGACCACACGACGACGCCGAGCCCGGCCCACCCGGCCAGGGTCCACACGACGCGCCGCGCGGCGAGGCGACCACGACGGACGACGACGCCGGACCCGAGGGGTGCGACCTCGTCGGGCCGGCGGAGCACGGCGGCCGCCAGGAGACCACCCAGCCCGAACTGCCACGCCCGCGTGAGCGGGGACATGTACGCGAGCGCCGGGTCGCTCGACGTGAGCACGGACGAGACGACGAAGGACGCGACCGTACCGGCCCCCAGGAGCGCGACCGCCCCGGGCAGCGGGCTGCGCCGCTTGCGCGCCGCGACCGCTCCGACGAGCGCGAGCAGCAGCGGCACCACGAGGTAGAACTGCTCCTCGACCGCGAGCGACCAGTAGTGCAGCACGGGGCTCGGCGCCGCCGCGGCCGCCATGTAGTCGGTCTCCTGCGCGATGAAGCGCAGGTTCGCGACCTGGAGCGCGCTCGCGACGACGTCGACCATGGTGTCCCGCGCTCGCAGCGGCGGCAGCACGAGCCAGGCCGCGAGCGCCGTCCCCGCCAGGACCACCGACGCGGCAGGCAGGATGCGGCGCGCTCGACCCGCGAAGAACGCGGGCAGCGCGATCCGCCCGCTCTCCGCCAGCTGCCGCAGCAGGATCCCCGTGATGAGGAACCCCGAGATCACGAAGAACACGTCGACCCCGACGTACCCGCCGAGCACGCCCGGGACCTCGGCGTGGAAGAGCAGGACCAGGACGACGGCGAGCGCGCGCAGCCCTTCGACGTCCCCCCGGAAGCCAGGCCGTCCTCGCCCGGTCGGGGCGCTCACAGCGCCTCGATCATGGGGTCGAAGACCCCGGCCGCGACGAGCCCCGCGAATCCGAGAGCCGCCGTGAGGGCGACGACCGCGGGCCACCGCAAGGAGCCGTGGGGTCGGGGCGCCCTGGCCGCGCCGACGGGCACGCCCTCGGGGTCGCCCTCGGGGTCGCCCCGGGGAGCCTCGGGAGCCTCCGGGGCCGCGGGGCCCCGCGTCCCGCTTCCGGCCGCGCTCATGCCCGGACCTCCGTCGCACGGGCCGCCGCGCGCACGGCAGCCCTCGCGGCCGGACGCTGCACGAGGACCTGGACCCCCGCCACGACGAGCGGCACCGCGACGTAGGCGTAGAAGGCGGCGAGCACGATCATGGCCCAGTAGCTGTCGAGGCCGTGGGCGGCGACTCCTCGGGCGATCCCCACGGTCCACGCGAGGTTCCCGACGACGAGCGTCGCCACCATGACGCGCGAGATGGTCCGCGCGAGGGCGCTCGACGACCCCTTGCCACCTGTCGGGACCCAGCCCGCGTGGTGGCCGGTCACGGCGTGCCCCAGCACCACGAGGTGGCTGAAGCTCTGGGCCAGCTGGACCCGCAGGACCTCGGGGCGCCACCGGGTGCGGTGGACGACCGGGTACAGGACGAGCAGCACCCACAGGCTCGGGAGGAAGACCAGGAAGCTGGTCGGGCTGACCTGCTCGGGGTACCAGAAGCACATGACGACCGAGGGCACGTAGAGGTTGAGCGCGAACAACGCCGTCTCGGAGTAGTAGACGAAGCCTGCCCACACCGCGAGACGTTGGCGTCGGTCGAGCCCCGCCCTCGCCTTCGCCCCGTCCGCGACGAGGGCCACCGAACCGTTGGCCCAGCGATACTGCTGGGTCAGGAACGGACCGAGCTCGTCGGGGCACAGCCCGCGCGCCAGACGGACCGGGACGAAGCGGGTCACGAAGCCCGTGCGCAGCAGCCCGATCCCGGTGTACATGTCCTCGCTGTGGTCGATCTCGGGGAACCCGCCGATCGTGTCGAGCGCCGACCGGCGGTACAGGGCGTTGGTACCGCAGCAGACCGTGGCCCCGTAGCGGTCGCGGGACGGCTGGACCCAGCGGTAGAAGATCTCCTGGGTCGCGCCGGCCGTGCGCTGGAGCCATCCCATGCGCTCGTCGGTGTCGAAGTCCTGCGGGCTCTGGACGATGCCGACGGTCGGGTCGTCCAGGTACGGGACGAGGTGGCGCAGGAAGTCCGGCCGGGGGCAGAAGTCCGCGTCGAAGATCGCGATCACGTCCCCCTCGGTGACCGCGTAGGCCGACCGCAGGTTGCCGGCCTTCTTGAGGTGCCCCCGGTCGGGGCGCACCCGGTAGCGGAACCCGTGCCGGTCGGCCAGGTCCGCGACGAGCGGGTCGGCGCCGTCGTCGAGCACCCACACCTCGACCACGCCGGGCCACTCGAGCCGTGCGACGTGAGCGAAGGTGTTGTCGAGCACCTCGACGTCCTCGCCGCACACGGGCAGGTAGACGTCGATGCTCGGAGGAGCCTCGGACGTCCAGGCGGCGATCTTCCGCTCGTGCGAGTCGCGCGTGACGCGTCCTCGCGCGGTCCCCGTCAGGAGCCACAGCGTGATGCTCACGAGCGTGAGCCCGACCGTGAGGTAGAGCCACCACAGCCACGGCGAGCGTGCGGCGAAGACGCACACCGCGACGAGGATCGGGAGCGTCGCCGCGACGCCGACGGGCTGGACCCAGCGCTGGACGCGCGCAAGGTCCTGGTAGACGTCCTCGTCGGCGGGGGGCGACGGCAGCAGGTGGTGCGCCCCCGTCGGCGGACGCGTCGGGGGTGCGGGGAGGCGCTCGGGCTCCGGTCCGGGAGCCGCGTCCGGGTGGAGCAGTCGGCCCGACCGGTCGTGGGGAGACGGTGGCCGACCGGCCCGGGGCGGGGTGGGTCTCGTGCCGTGCAGCAGTGTCACAGGTGTTCTCCGCTTCGATACCAAGTGACGCCCGAGGGCGTGGGATGGCTCGCCGCGGCGACGCTGACTCGGCGGCAACCGGCCTGGCGACCGATATGGGAGGAACGCTAACGATCTAGAGGTGGCCGAGCGTGACAAAACGACCAAAAGGGTCTGACCGTCTCATGCCATAAGACGGTTGGGGATGGTTTGTCAGATTGCTGCACGGGACAGCCCCTGTTTCACACGCGATCAGAGCCACCTGGTCGGGTTTGAGAGACTCTGCCCGCGACGTCGCAGTTCGCGTCGCCCCGTCGAGGGACAGCCGGGACGTGAGGTGCGTGGACGGGCGGGGAGGTCGACGGCTACGGGTTCGAGAGGGCCGTCGACGCCGCGATCCAGGTGTCCTGAGCAGCCCAGGCCTACGGGACGCCGCCGTCGCACCGACGACGAAGGCCCGGAACCATCGCGGTCCAGGGCCTTCGTCTCTTGTCGGGGTGACAGGATTTGAACCTGCGACCTTCCGCTCCCAAAGCGGACGCGCTACCAACCTGCGCCACACCCCGAACGCACCGTCGTCCGACGACGGCGACGACCGACCACGCCAGCGGGACGTCCCGCCGCGCAGCATCGGCAACGGCCAAGTGTACGGGGTCCGGAGGGCCGCCTGGCGCCACCCCGGCCGACGGGCCACCGCGCCGACCAGCGCGGGCGCACCCACGAGCGCCGAGTCCCGCGACCGGCCCGACCTTTGCTAAGGTAGCGCCGCGGACCTCGCCACAACGGCGGGTGCTCTCTGCGCGGATGTAGCTCAATGGTAGAGCCTCAGTCTTCCAAACTGATCACGCGGGTTCGATTCCCGTCATCCGCTCCAGCACGACGCGACGGCGGCTCCGGGATTCTCGGAGCCGCCGTCGTCGTCCCACCCTCGGCCGAGAAGCTGCGCCCTACCTCGCGAGCCTGCGCCGCTCGAGCGGCAGACGGCGCCCAGGCGGTCCGGGAAGGAATGTCGGCCTCGCGGCGTTGGGTCGACATGCCCCCTTCCAGGGATCACCGGCCGACACCTCCCCGTCGGCGCCCGTCGCACCCCTCCTCGCACAGGTCGACGCCCTGGCGTGGAACCGGAACCGGGCCAGGGCGACCGGGATGAGACGGCGTTGCAGCGCAGTCCGGGGGCCGATAGCCTCGGGCCAGACACCAGGACTTCGCAGGGCACCGCGCCGGTACGGCCGAGGGCAGCAGCTGCGAGCGACGGCACAGGACGAGGAGGGCGACCATGACCACGCGTCACGCCGACTCCTCCCGCGCGGTGAGCACCCCCGCGCGGGCCCTGTCCTGTTGTCCGTGTCGCCCCTGTCGCTAGAGCGCCCTCCCCCACGGCGGCGCTCCACCCGACGACAGGCCCTCCGTGGCGCGTCCCCTGCCCGGCGCAGCACCGTGCCACCCCCGCACAGCTCCAGCTGATCCCCCCTCGGTCCCGGCTCCCCGCCGCAGGCCACCAACGATGAAGAGGAAGTCATGGCACGCATCTACGACGACGTCACGAAGCTCGTCGGCAACACGCCCCTCGTCCGCCTGAACAAGCTCACCGAGGGCCTCGGCGCCACGGTCGTGGGCAAGCTCGAGTTCTACAACCCGGCCAACTCGGTCAAGGACCGCATCGGTGTCGCGATCATCGACGCCGCCGAGGCCTCGGGCGAGCTCAAGCCGGGCGGCACGGTCGTCGAGGCGACGTCCGGCAACACCGGCATCGCCCTGGCCATGGTCGGCGCGGCCCGCGGCTACGACATCGTCCTCACGATGCCCGAGACCATGTCGAAGGAGCGCCGCGCCCTCCTGCGCGCGTTCGGCGCCGAGCTCATCCTCACGCCGGGCTCCGAGGGCATGAAGGGGGCCGTCAACAAGGCCGACGAGATCGTGGCCGAGCGCGAGGGGGCCATCCTGGCCCGTCAGTTCGCCAACGAGGCCAACCCGGCGATCCACCGCGCCACGACGGCCGAGGAGATCTGGGCCGACACCGACGGCGAGGTCGACATCGTCGTCGCCGGCATCGGCACGGGCGGCACCATCACGGGCGTCGGCCAGGTCCTCAAGGAGCGCAAGCCGGACGTGCAGATCGTCGCGGTCGAGCCCGAGGAGTCCGCGATCCTCAACGGCGGCGCCCCCGGCCCGCACAAGATCCAGGGCATCGGCGCGAACTTCGTGCCCGAGATCCTCGACACGAGCGTGTACGACGAGGTCATCGACATCAACGCCGAGACCGCCGTCGAGTACGCGCGTCGCGCCGCCAAGGAGGAGGGCCTGCTCGTGGGCATCTCGTCCGGCGCGGCGATCGCCGCGGCGCTGCGCCTCGCGGAGCGTCCCGAGAACGCGGGCAAGCTCATCGTCGTCATCATCCCGTCCTTCGGCGAGCGCTACCTGACCTCCGTGCTGTACGCCGACCTGCTGGACTGATGAGACCTCCCAGTCCCCTGCGACGCTTCCTGAGAGTTCTCAGGGAGGACCTCGAGGCCGCACGCCACCGCGATCCCGCGGCGCGGAGCGGCCTCGAGGTCGCGCTCGTCTACCCCGGTCTGCACGCGGTGTGGACCTACCGGCTCACGCACCGCATGTGGCGCGAGCCGGCCCTTCGCCTGCCCGCGCGGGTGATCGCGCAGATCGCCCGGGCGGCCACGGGCGTGGAGATCCACCCGGGCGCGAAGATCGGGCGGCGCCTGTTCATCGACCACGGCATGGGCGTGGTCATCGGGGAGACGGCCGTCGTGGGCGACGACGTGCTGCTCTTCCACGGGTCCACCCTGGGCGGCCGGTCCATGAAGCGCGGCAAGCGGCACCCGACGTTGGGCGACCGGGTCGTCGTGGGCGCCGGGGCCAAGATCCTCGGACCGGTCTGGGTCGGTGACGACGTCCAGGTCGGGGCCAACGCCGTGGTGGTCAAGGACGTGCCGGCCGGATCGGTCGCCGTGGGGGTACCGGCGCGCAACCGCGTCCCGCAGCCGGCCGTGCCGCCGGCGGTCGACCCGGTCGAGGACCCGTCGTTGCTCATCGAGTACGTGATCTGAGCCGCTGAGGGCCGTTCGACGAGAGGGGCGACGCCGTGCGCGTCGCCCCTCTCGTCGACCCCCATTGTTATAGTTGCACAGTAACAACTAGTAGTATGGCGGCCATGATCTTCCGCATCGACCCCACCGCGGGCGAGCCGCTCTTCGCGCAGCTCGCGGCCCAGGTGCGCCTCGCGGTCGCCGCAGGCACGGTGCACCCCGGCGAGCGGCTCCCGGCGGCCCGCGACCTCGCGGCCTCGCTCGAGCTCAACGTCCACACCGTGCTGCGTGCCTACCAGGACCTGCGCGACGAGGGCCTCGTCGACCTGCGCCGTGGCCGCGGCGCGGTCGTCACGGCCCAGGCCGCGCACGACTACACGGACCTGCGAGCGGCGATCGACGCCGTCGTGCAGGAGAGCCGCGCGCTCTCCCTGCCCCCCGAGACCACCCTCGCCCTGCTCAAGGAGGCACTGCGATGACCACCACCCCGACCGCCACCCGCCCGCGGCCCCCCGCCCCGCACCGCCTGTCCACCACTCTCCTGGGCCTGGTGCTGCCCCTCGCGGTCCTGGCCTCGAGCGCCACGGTCGCGTTCTCGTGGCGCGAGCAGCTGCCGGACCCGGTCGCGACGCACTGGGACGCCGCGGGGAACGTCGACGGGTTCGGGTCCCTCGCCGCGAGCGTCACGGTCCCGCTCGCGATCGGCGCGGTCCTCGCGGTGGGCTTCTGGCTCGTCGGCTGGTTCCTCGGCCAGTCCGCGTCGAACCGTCGGATGGCCGGAGGAGTCAGTGCGGGCACGGCGACGTTCCTGGGCGCGACGATGCTCGGGACGCTCGCCGTGCAGCGCGGGCTCGACGACGCCGCGCAGGCCTCCGACGTGGGCGCGGTCATCGCGGTGGCCCTCGGTGCGGGCCTCGTGGTGGGCGTCCTGGTCGGGCTCGTCGCGCCGCGTGACGCCCGACAGCCCGCCGAGGGCCCGGTCTCGCCGACGGACCCGCGCGCGCCGCTGGGCGCCGACGAGCGCGCCGCCTGGATCCGCACGGCACGTGGCGGTCCGGGCATGGCCGTCGCCGGGGCCGCCGTGGTCGGGACGCTCGCGCTCGTGGTCGTCACCGGCCTGTGGTGGATGATCCTGCTCCCCGTGGTCCTGGGGCTGGTCATGGCCTCGATGATGTCGTGGACCGTGACGGTCGACGCGTCGGGGCTCGAGGTGCGCTCGGCTCTCGGGGTGCCGCGCACGTTCGTGCCGCTCGACGAGGTCGAGGGCGCGCGCGAGGTCACGGTCGACCCGTTCCGGGAGTTCGGCGGCTGGGGCTGGCGCGCCGGTCGCGGGGGCCGCGTGGGCATCGTGGTCCGCAAGGGGCCGGGCCTGGAGGTCCGGCGCACGGGCGGGCGCGTGCTCGTCGAGACGGTCGACGACGCCGCTGCCGGGGCGGCGCTCCTCACCTCGCTCGCGGACCGGGCGCGGTAGGTCGACCGGCGGGTCCGGCGGCACGGTAGATTGAGCGGCGGTTCCTAGGACTCCCGGTCCTGGGAATCGTCGCTCGACGCACGTCGAGCCGGCGGACCCGTCCGCACCTCAGCGCCGAGGAACAACGAGGAGAACGCATGCGCATCGGCATCCACACCGGCTACTGGTCGGCCGGCCCCCCGCCCGGGATCCAGGAGGCGGTCGTCGCCGCGGACCGTCTCGGGATCGACTCGGTCTGGACCGCGGAGGCCTACGGGTCCGACGCCTTCACGCCGCTCGCCTGGTGGGGCTCGCACACCTCGCGCATCCGGCTCGGCACCGCGGTCGCGCAGATGTCCGCACGGACCCCCACCGCGACCGCGATGGCCGCGCTCACGCTCGACCACCTCTCGGGCGGCCGGGCGATCCTCGGGCTGGGCGTCTCGGGCCCGCAGGTCGTCGAGGGCTGGTACGGCCAGCCCTACCCCCGGCCGCTGGCCCGCACGCGCGAGTACGTCGAGATCGTGCGCGACGTGATCGCACGCCGAGGCCCCGTGACCTACGACGGCCAGTTCTACCAGCTGCCCCTCACGGGCGAGGGCACCACCGGGCTCGGCAAGGCGCTGCGCTCGACGGTCCACCCGCTGCGCCCCGAGATCCCGATCCACCTCGCGGCCGAAGGTCCCAAGAACGTCGCGCTCGCGGCCGAGGTCGCCGACGGCTGGCTCCCCCTGTTCTACAGCCCCCGCATGGACGAGATGTTCCGCGCCCTGCTCGACGACGGCTTCGCGAAGCGCTCGTCCGAGCGCTCCCCCGCGTCCGACTTCGAGGTCTCGGCGACCGTCCCGGTCGTGGTGGCCGACGACGTCGAGCAGGCGGCCGACAAGGTGCGACCCTTCATCGCGCTGTACGTGGGCGGCATGGGGGCCAAGGGCGCGAACTTCCACCGCGACGCGCTCGACCGGCTCGGGTACTCGGACGCGTGCGACGAGATCCAGGCGCACTACCTGGCCGGTCGCAAGGCCGAGGCCGTCGCGGCGGTCCCGACGGCCCTGGTCGAGGACGTCGCGCTCGTGGGGCCCGAGGCCAAGATCGCCCGCGAGCTCGAGGCGTGGCGCTCGACCGCGGTCACGACCCTCCTGCTCCAGGGCGAACCGACGGCGGTGCGTACCGTCGCGGGCCTGCTCGCGACGGTCCAGGGCCGCTGAGCCGCGCGGACCGCTGAGCCGGTCGCCCGGCGGGGCGAACCGCTGGGTGCGGAGCTCTTGTCGTGACACGCCGACCGGAGCGAGCGCTGCTCCGCACTCAGCGGTCCGGGTCCTGCTCCGGGAACCAGACCGCCCGCCGCAGGTCGACGCGCTCGCCGCCCGGGCGCAGCGGACACCCCTCGGCCCGCAGGTTCGTGAGCGCGGTCGACAGGTGGTGCACGGGGGGCGAGCCGGCCGCGTTGACGACGCGCCACCAGGGCAGCCCCGGGCCGCCCGGGCCGTCGCCGTCGGCGCGCGCGAGCACCTGCCCGACCTGCCGCGGGCCGCCCCGCCCGAGGGTCTCCGCGACGATCTCCGCGACGAGCCCGTACGTCATGGCCCGCCCGGCGGGGATGGTCTCGACGAGCGCGAGCACGGCGTCCGCGTACTCCCGGCGTGCGGCACCCGGGTCCGTCTCCTGGTTCACCGGGCGAGCGTACCCGCGGGACTCCGGCCCACCGGGCGGCCGTACCTGCGAACCGGCTCCCCTCCCCCGTCGAGAAGTGAGTTGACGCCCCTGTTCCGGGCAGATCAAGGGTGCCAACTCACTTCTCGACGGCAGGGCGCCGTGGAGGCACGCACGCGCGCTATTCCTCTGGCCCGTTCCCCCGCCCCGCCGTGATGATGGGTCCATGACCGAACCCACCCGCCGTCCCCTGCCCGCCGGCTACCGCCTCACGCCGCTGACGGAGGCGGACAAGCGCGCCGTCCTCGAGGTCGACACCTGGGCGTTCCCGTCCGAGGTCGACCTCGACGAGCAGGTCCAGCACCCGCTCCCGCTCACGTGGTCCCGGACGTTCGGGGTCGTCAGCGAGCACGAGGACGCCGACGCCGTACCGTTCGACGGCGCCGTCCCGACCGTGAGCGAGCTCGCGGCCATGCACGCCTCGTACCCGTTCGCCGAGTTCCCCGTGCCGGGCGCGACGCTGCCCGTGAGCGGTCTGACGTGGGTGGGCGTGCACCCGCAGCACCGGCGTCGCGGCATCCTGAGCGCCATGATCGACGTGCACTTCGAGCAGGCCCGGGCCGCGGGCGAGCCCGTCTCGGCGCTCTTCGCGGCCGAGGCCGCCATCTACGGCCGGTTCGGCTACGGCCAGGCCGCGCAGGACCTGCGCCTGACGATCCCCCGGGGCGCGGCCCTGCGCGACGTCGCGGGAGCCGACGAGCACACGGTCCGTATCGAGAAGGCCGACCGGTCACGCCACGGCGAGCTCGTCGACTCGCTGCACCGGGCGGCGGGCGCGGACCCGGGCGGGCACGGCACGGGCGTCAACCGGCCCGGCTGGGTCACGCGCGAGTCGCCCGAGCTCCAGGAGGCCTGGTGGTCCGACCCGGCGGCGTTCCGTCGTGGCCGCGAGTCGCAGCGCATCGTGGTCGTCGAGCGCGACGGCGAGCCGCGCGGCTACGCGACGTTCCGCCGCAAGGTGTCGTGGGAGACCACCGGTCCGCGCGGGACCGTGAGCACGGGCGAGGTCGTCGCGCTCGACGCCGCGGCCGCTCGCGCCCTGTGGGGCGTCCTGACGGACCTCGACCTGACGAGCGAGGTCGAGCCGTTCATGATCCCCGTGGACGACGTCGTCACGCACCTCCTCGTGAACCCGCGCGCCGCGGCGGGGCGGGTCGCGGACAACCTGTGGGTCCGCGTGCTCGACGTCCCCGTGGCGCTCGCGGGGAGGCGGTACGCGGGCGACGTCGACGTGGTGCTGCACCTGACCGACGCGCGCGTCCCGGAGAACGCCGGCCACTGGCGCCTGCGCGCCACGGCGTTCGGGGACGCGGCGTGCGAGCGCACCGAGGACCCGGCCGACCTGTCTCTCGACGTGCGCGAGCTGGGCTCGGCGTTCCTGGGCGGCGTCTCGCTGGCCTCGCTCGCGACGGCCGGGCTCGTGTCGGAGCACCGTCCGGGTGCGCTCGCCGCGACGAGCGCCGCGTTCGGGTGGCCCGTGGCGCCCGTCTCGAGCTGGGTGTTCTGACGGGTCCGGGGCCAGTGCGTGCTTCGGCTGCGACACGCCGGGCGAGTCGCAGCCGAACCACGCACTCAGCGGCCGGTGAGGTCCCGGGTCACCGCTGGCACGTCGGGCACCAGTAGAGCTTGCGCCCCGCAAGGTCCTTCATGAGGACCGGCGTCCCGCACACCCGGCACGGCAGCCCGTCGCGGTGGTAGACGTAGAACGCCTGGTCGGCGGCGACGGCCCCGGCCGTGCCGTCGGTGTTCTGGCGCACCTCCTGGCGCCCGGCTCCCGGGCGAGGCGGCGCTCCCAGGGAAGTGGCGCCGTCGGGCTCGCGGTCCTGGGGGCGGGTCGTGACGATCGCGCCCGTGCTCGCTCCGTCGCGCATGAGGACGACCAGGTCGTCCCAGATCGCCCGCAGCGTCTCGGCGGGCACGTCCCTGCCCGGGGTCAGCGGGTCCAGCCCCGCGCGGAACAGCACCTCGGCGCGGTAGATGTTGCCCACCCCGGCGACGACGTCCTGGTTCATGAGGAGCTGGCCGACGGTCGTGCGCGAGCGCCGCACGGCCGCCACGAAGCGGTCGGGCCCGCCGGCGGGGGCGGGGTCGTCCCGGATCGGGTCGGGGCCCAGGCGCGCCTCGACCGCGCGCACCTCCTCCGCCGAGACGACCTCGCAGGCCGTGGGCCCGGTGAGGTCGGCGACCGCGTGCTCGCCGACCAGGCGCACCCGCACCGCGCCGCGGGGCGCGGGAGGGGCCCAGTCGTCGCCCGGGGCAGGAAGCGACGCGAGCGGACCGGCAGGGACCGAGTCCCGCTCGCCGATGCGCTTGCGCGGCGCACCGATCGCGTGCACGACGGCGGCGCTCCCGTCGCCCGCGAACGTCCAGGCCCCGTAGAGGCCCAGGTGGACGCGCAGCCAGCGCAGGTCGTCGTCGGACGGCGGCCCGCCGGGTCCCGCGGAAGGGTCCGCGAAGCCCAGGAAGAGCTGCTTGCCCCACGCGCGGGACGCGACGAGGCGCGCGCCGTCGAGCAGCGCCGCCCCGGCCGCGAACCGGCCCTGCGGGCTCGAGACCGCCAGGACCTGGCCCGCGAAGAGCTCGGCGAAGGTGCGCGCGAGGCGGTGGACGGTGTGGCCCTCAGGCACGACGCGCGCCGCCCACCACGAGCACGGTGCGGTCGGACGTCACGCCTGGTGGCGCGAGGCCTCGTAGGCCGCGAGCTGGTCGATGCGGCGCTGGTGGCGCTCGTCACCGCTGAACGGCTCGGCGAGGAACGCATCGACGAACGACGTGGCCTCCTCGACCGTGTGCTGGCGCCCGCCGACCGAGATGACGTTGGCGTCGTTGTGCTGGCGGGCCAGCCTCGCGGTGTCGAGGTTCCAGGCCAGGGCGGCGCGCACGCCGTCGACCTTGTTGGCGGCGATCTGCTCGCCGTTGCCCGAGCCGCCGATCACGACGCCGAGGCTGCCCGGCTCCGCGACGACGGCCTCGCCGGCCGCGATGCAGAACGACGGGTAGTCGTCGAGGGCGTCGTACTCGTGGGCACCGTGGTCCACGACGTCGTGACCCGAGCTCTTGAGGTGCGTGACGAGGTGAGCCTTGAGCTCGTACCCCGCGTGGTCCGCTGCAATGTGAACGCGCATGCCCCCATCATCCCCGATGCGCTCCCCGCCCGCGCCACTGCTCGCATAACCTGAGACGCATGACACAGACCTCACCCTCTGCCGCTGGCCAGGCAGCGAGCGCCGCGGACGCCGCGCGCACGACGGCCTCCGGTATCGACCTGTCCGCCCTCGACCCGGCCGTCCGCCCGCAGGACGACCTGTACCGGCACGTCAACGGCCGCTGGCTCGAGACGCACGAGATCCCCGCCGACCGATCGATGGACGGCGCGTTCCGCGCGCTGCACGACCAGGCCGAGGAGCACGTGCGCGAGATCATCAACGACAGCGCCGCCGCGGCGCAGTCCGGGGACGCCACGGGCGTGCAGGCGCAGATCGGCGCGCTCTTCGCGAGCTTCATGGACACCGACGCGATCGAGGCACGCGGTGTGAGCCCGCTCGCGCCGGACCTCGCCCTGATCGCCGCCGCCACGAACCAGGCCGAGCTCACGGGCGCACTGGGCGCGCTGCAGCGCACGGGCGGGGCGGGCGCGTTCGGGTTCTGGGTCGACAACGACGCCAAGGACCCCGAGAAGTACGTCGCCTACCTGTACCAGGGTGGGCTCGGACTGCCTGACGAGGCGTACTACCGCGAGGACCAGTACGCCGAGATCCGTGCGAAGTACGTGCCGCACGTCGCGCGCATGCTCACGCTCGCGGGCGTCACGGCAGACACGTGGGGCGCGTCCCCGCAGGACGCGGCCGAGCGTGTGCTCGCCCTCGAGACGCAGCTCGCGGCACACCACTGGGACGTCGTGCGCGACCGCGACGCCGACCTCACGTACAACCCCATGACGCTGCGCGCGCTGGCCGACTCGGCCCCGGGCTTCGACTGGCACGCGTGGGTCCTTGCCCTGGCCGCCCCGCCCGGGTCGCTCGACGAGCTCGTGGTCCGCGAGCCCGGCTTCGCGACGGGCTTCGGGGAGCTGTGGCAGACGGTCCCAGTCGAGGACTGGAAGCTGTGGGCCGTCTACCACCTGGTCTCGGCGCGCGCGCCGTACCTCACGGACGAGCTGGTCGAGGCGAACTTCGACTTCTACGGCCGCACGCTCTCCGGGGCGCAGGAGGTCCGTGAGCGCTGGAAGCGCGGTGTCTCGCTCGTCGAGGGCGCACTGGGCGAGGCCGTCGGCGCGGTGTACGTCGAGCGGCACTTCCCGCCCGCGCACAAGGCGCGCATGGAGGAGCTCGTCGCGTACCTCGTCGCGGCGTACCGCGAGTCCATCGAGGGCCTCGACTGGATGACCGAGGAGACCAAGGTCAAGGCGCTCGCCAAGCTCGAGGCGTTCACGCCCAAGATCGGGTACCCGGTCAAGTGGCGCGACTACTCGGCCCTCGTGATCGAGGCCGACGACCTGCTGGGCAACGTGCGCCGCTCGAACGCGTTCGACCAGGACCGCGAGCTCGGCAAGATCGGCAAGCCGCTCGACCGCGACGAGTGGTTCATGACCCCGCAGACGGTCAACGCCTACTACAACCCGGGCATGAACGAGATCGTGTTCCCGGCCGCCATCCTCCAGCCGCCCTTCTTCGACCCGGACGCCGAGGACGCGGTCAACTACGGCGGGATCGGGGCCGTGATCGGCCACGAGATCGGGCACGGGTTCGACGACCAGGGCTCCAAGTACGACGGCGACGGCCGCCTCGAGGACTGGTGGACGCCGCAGGACCGGGCCGAGTTCGAGGTCCGCACCAAGGCCCTCATCGCGCAGTACGACGCGTTCCGCCCGGTCCAGCTGCCCGACGACGGCCCGCACGTCAACGGAGCGCTGACGATCGGGGAGAACATCGGCGACCTGGGCGGTCTGTCGATCGCGCTCAAGGCGTACCGGATCGCGCTGGGCCGCCCCTTGTCCGAGGCGCCGGTGATCGACGGCCTGACGGGCATCGAGCGCGTCTTCCTCGGCTGGGCACAGGTGTGGCAGTCGAAGGGCCGTGACGAGGAGGTCGTACGGCGACTCGCGACGGACCCGCACTCGCCCAACGAGTTCCGCTGCAACGGCGTGGTGCGCAACCTCGACGAGTTCTACGAGGCGTACGACGTGTCGGAGTCCGACGCGCTGTACCTCGCCCCCGCCGAGCGCGTGCGCATCTGGTGACACGCGCCGCCCCGGGCGCACAGGCCCGGGGCGGCGTCGTGGCGGCGCTCGTGCGCGGCTCGGCCCGTGGTCAGAACGAGGAGAGCCCGGCCTTCGCCACGTTGAACCCCTTGCCGGTCTCGCTGTCGGAGCAGCGCATGCCCGTCTTCGAGCTCGTGCAGGTGAACGAGCCGACGGTCTTGCTCTGGTCGTAGTCGAGCACCGCGACGTCGTCCCCGGCCTTCTTCGGCTGGTCCGCGGTCGGGACGCAGGGGATCTCGACGCCGCCCGAGGTGAGCGTCACCAGGTATCCCGTGGTGCCGGTGCACCCGTCCACCGGTGCGGGCTGGGTCGCGAGCTCGGCGATACCGCACGAGACGCCCTGCTCGCCGATCGTGCACGTGATGTTCCGGCTGGGGCTCGTCACGGACTCGCCCGTGACCGCGACGGGGCCAGGGTTCTCGACCGGGGCGTCGGGTGCCTGCGCGGGCGCCTCGGCGGACGTACCCGGCGCGTCGGCCGCGTCCTGGCCCGACGCGCCCCCCGCGAGGTTGATCGCGAACGCGATCACGATGCCGACGAGGATCACGTCGACCGCGATGAAGGCGATCCACCCGGGACTGAGGCGACGCCTGCCGCTGCCCGGGCGTCCGCCCGAGCCGCCGCCCGGGGCCGGGGCCGACGGCTGCTCGGCGTAGGCGGGCTGGTAGGCCTGCTGCGGCGGCTGCTGCGCGGCGTACTGCGGCTGGGCCGCGTACTGCGCGGGCTGCTGGGCCGCGTACTGCGCGGGCTGCTGCGGGGCGTACGCCGGCTCGGGGGCGGCCGGCTGCGCCTGGTAGGCGCCCTGCTGGCCGCCGCCGGGCGCGAACGCGGGCGGCGGTTGATACGCGGGCGGCGGCGCCTGGTACGCGGGCTGGGCCGGCGGCTGCTGGTAGGCGGGCGGCTGATAGGCGGGCTGCACCGGCTGGTACGCCGTGGCCTGCTGGTCGGGGGCTGTCGGCACCGGGGGCAACGGGCTCGCCGACGGCGTCACGGGCTGCTGCGACCTGGGCTGGAAGACCGGAGGCTGCTGGGCAGGCTCGGAGTGCGGGGGCGGCGGAGGCACGGGGGCGTTGCCGGACATCACAGCTCCTCAGGGGACTCGGACCCCGCATTTTCGGGGCAGAAGTACGCAGCATTGCACGGCCGTCCCGCCGCGGTCGAACTGCGAACGTGTCCGATCGGTCCCGTATGCCCCCGACGCGAGGTCGGTTCCCGAAGGGGCGTCACCGCCCGCCGGCCCTGGGTCAGTCCCGCTGCTCCACGACCTGCACCCCTGCACCCGGACGCCACGTCTCGACCCGCGTCGCGTCGCCCTCGACCGTCGTGAGCACGACCCGGGACAGGTCGAGCCAGAAGAGCTGGAACGGCTCGGTTCCGCCCGTCGCGGCCAGGACCGCGGACCGGCCCGGGTCGTCCTTCGGAGCGCTGCGGACCGTCCCGTCGACCTTGACGTCCCCGTCGGTCCGCGAGCCGTCGCCGGGGTTCGAGTGGAGCACGAACCGCGGGTCGACGAGCAGGTCCATCGACCTGCCCGAGCGCGACGTGGAGCCGACCCACACGTCGTCCTGCCAGAACCCGACCTCGGTACCGCTGACCCGCGGGGAACCGGTGAGCGTCCGTGTCGCCAGGACGTGCCGACCAGCGGCCTCGAAGCGGGAGCGCACACGCGCGGCGAGGTCGGGGGCGTCGTCGACGAGCTGCTTCCAGGAGGCCATGGCGTCGATCCTTCCACGGCCCGTCGGGTCCGGTGCACGTGCCCCGGCTCGTCCGGTCGCCCCGGCAGCCTCCCCCGACGCGGTCGCCCAGGTGCACGGACGGCGCACCCTCGCGCACGCGCGAGGATGCGCCGTCGGGCGGGAAGCCCAGCGCGGCCGCTACGGCCGGGTGTCGCCCGTCAGTCGAAGACCGGGCCCTGCGTGCGCGTGCGCTTGAGCTCGAAGAAGCCGGGCGTCGAGGCGACCAGGACGCACCCGTCCCACAACCGTCCGGCGTCCTCGCCCTTGGGCGCGGGCGTCACGACCGGGCCGAAGAACGCGACGTCGCCGAACGCCACGACGGGCGTGCCGACGTCCTCGCCCACGCGCGAGATGCCCTCGGCGTGCGAGGCGCGCAGCTCGGCGTCGTAGCGGTCGCTCGTCGCGTGCTCGGCGAGCGACGCGGGCAGGCCGACCTCGGCGAGCGCCTCGGCGATCACGGCGTCGAAGTCGCTGCGCCCGCCCGGGTGCAGGCGCGTGCCGATCGCGTCGTAGAGGGGCTTGACGACCTCGTCACCGTGCTCCTGCTGCGCCGCGACCACGACACGGACGGGGCCCCAGCCGCGCTCCATGAGGTCCTGGTACTTCTCGGGCAGCTCGCGGCCCTCGTTGAGGACCGACAGGCTCATGACGTGCCAGCGCACGCTCACGTCGCGGACCGCGGAGACCTCGTCCATCCACCGGCTCGTCATCCAGGCCCAGGGACACAGCGGGTCGAACCAGAAGTCGGCGGTGCGCACGGGCGCGTCGTTCTCGTGCAGGTCTCGCGCGGTGTCCGACGTCGTCACAGCAGTCACGGGGCAGGTCTCCTCAGCGGGTGGGAAGGTCCGGAGGGGGTGCGGGCCCGCTCCCCCGGAGCCTCAACACGCCCGACGACCCCGACATTCCGACCGGCAGGACGGTGCGTCAATCACGGCGACCGGCGGGGCGCCCCGTGGGAGAATCGACGCGGCCCACCCGGCCAGCCCGATCCGTACTGAGGAGATGTTTGTGCCCGGAGAGAACCTCACCCGCGCCGAAGCCGCCGAGCGCGCCGGTGTCGTCACCGTCCGTTCCTACGAGGTCGCCCTCGACCTCACGACCGGACCCACGACGTTCGGCTCGACCACGGTGGTGCGGTTCGCCGCGACCGCCGGGGCGAGCACCTTCATCGACCTGATCGCGCCGACGGTGCGCGAGGTCGTGCTCAACGGCGAGGAGCTCGACGTCGCCCGCGTCTTCGCCGACTCCCGCATCCAGCTCGACGGTCTCGCCGCGGAGAACGAGCTCCGCGTCGTCGCGGACGCCGCGTACACCAACTCGGGCGAGGGCCTGCACCGCTTCGTCGACCCGGTCGACGGCGAGGTCTACCTGTACAGCCAGTTCGAGGTCCCCGACTCGCGCCGCGTGTTCGCCGCGTTCGAGCAGCCCGACCTCAAGGCAACGTTCCAGTTCACCGTCACGGCCCCCTCGGCCTGGCAGGTCGTGTCGAACTCCCCGACGCCCGAGCCCGTCCCCGCGACGCACGCCACGGACCCCGCGGTCGACGCCTCGACGTGGACGTTCGAGCCCACGCAGGTCATCTCGACCTACATCACCGCGATCGTCGCGGGCCCGTACGTGGTCGAGCGCTCCGAGCTGACCTCGTCGGACGGCCGCGTGATCCCGCTCGGCGTGTTCGCGCGCAAGTCCCTCGCGCCCCACCTCGACGCCGACTACATCTTCGAGAAGACCCGCCAGGGCTTCGCGTTCTTCGAGGAGAAGTTCGACTACCCGTACCCGTTCGCGAAGTACGACCAGCTCTTCGTCCCCGAGTTCAACGCCGGGGCCATGGAGAACGCGGGCGCCGTGACGTTCACCGAGACCTACGTCTTCCGCTCCAAGGTGACGGACGCGATCAAGGAACGTCGGGTCGTGACGGTCCTGCACGAGCTGGCGCACATGTGGTTCGGCGACCTGGTCACCATGAAGTGGTGGAACGACCTGTGGCTCAACGAGTCCTTCGCGGAGTGGGCGTCGACGCTCGCGACCGCCGAGGCCACCGAGTGGCACGAGGCCTGGACGACGTTCGCGGCCATGGAGAAGTCCTGGGCCTACCGCCAGGACCAGCTCCCCTCCACGCATCCGATCGTCGCGACCATCAACGACCTCGAGGACGTGCAGGTCAACTTCGACGGCATCACCTACGCCAAGGGCGGCTCGGTCCTCAAGCAGCTCGTGGCCTGGGTCGGCATCGACGCGTTCATGGCCGGTGTGGCGCAGTACTTCAAGAAGCACGAGTACAAGAACACCGAGCTCACGGACCTGCTCACCGAGCTCGAGGCCACGAGCGGTCGCGAGCTCGGCTCGTGGGCGCGGCTGTGGCTCGAGACCGCGGGCGTCAACACGCTGCGCCCCGAGATCGAGCTCGACGCGCACGGACGCATCGTGTCGTTCGCGGTGCTCCAGGAGGCGCCGGCCGACTACCCGACGATCCGCCCCCACCGCCTCGCGATCGGCTTCTACAACGTGGTCGACGGGAACCTGGTGCGCGAGCACCGCGTCGAGATCGACGTCGACGGCGAGCGCACCGAGGTCCCCGGGCTCGCGGGCCTCGACCGCCCGCAGCTGGTCCTGCTCAACGACGACGACCTCGCGTACGCCAAGATCCGTCTCGACGAGGCGTCGCTCGCGGTCGCGGTCGAGCACCTCGCCGACATCACGGACCCGCTCGCACGCTCGCTCGTGTGGGGCTCGGTGTGGGACGCGACGCGCGACGGCGAGACGCCCGCGAGCGAGTACGTGCGCCTGGTCCTGGGCAACATCGCCAGCGAGACCGAGTCCACGACGATCCGCACGACGCTCAACCAGCTCGCGCTGGCCGCGAAGTCCTACGTGACGCCCGGCAAGCAGGCCGCGACGCTCGCGGTCGTCGGCGACGAGCTGTGGCGTCTCGCGCAGTCGGCCCAGGCCGGCACGGACTCCCAGTTCCAGTTCGTGAAGTTCTTCGCGCACCTCGCCTCGACGCCGGCCCACGCCGACGCGCTGCGCGGGCTGCTCGACGGCTCGCTCGCCCTGGACGGCCTCGAGATCGACACCGACCTGCGCTGGGAGATACTCGAGGGCCTCGTCCTCCTGGGTCGTGCGGACCAGGCCGAGGTCGACGCCGCGCTCGCGCAGGACCACACGGCCACGGGTCAGCAGTCCGCGGCCCGCGCGACCGCGACCGCGCCCACGACCGAGGCCAAGCTCGCCGCGTTCGCGTCCCTCGTGGACTCGGACGAGGCGCCCAACGCGATCGTGCGCGCCACGACGCAGGGCTTCCAGCACGTCAACGACCCTGCGGTCCTGGCGCCCCTGGTCGAGAAGTACTTCTCCTCGCTGACCACGCTGTGGGCCGAGCGGAGCTACCACATCGCCGAGACGCTCGTCGTGGGCCTCTACCCCGCGCCGCTCGCGAACGCCGATCTGCGCGACGCGACGCAGGCCTGGCTCGACGCCCACACCGACGCGGCCCCGGCGCTGCGACGCCTGGTGGTCGAGAACCTCGCGGGCGTGGAGCGGGCGCTCACCGCGCAGGGCGCGGACTCCTGACGCACTGACGCACTGACGAACGGCGGACGCCGGGGTGGAGGGACGGTTCCCTCCACCCCGGCGTCCGCCGTCTCCGCTGTCTACCTCGGCGGAGAAGACATCGACTCCCGCATGACCTTCGCGAGCGAGAGCAGCCGGGCGTTGTCGAAGAGGTCCTCGAGCAGCACCACGTTTCCCGACGAGTCCCCCAGCGGCACCTTCCAGTTGGGGTACTCCTGGTCCGTCCCCGGCTGGTTCTGCGTGCGACGCTCCCCCACCGCGTCGGCGAGCGATACGCCGACCAGCACGGCGGGCGTCTGGGCGATCAGGACGTGCAACGCCTCGACGAGCTCGCGCTCGGACGGGTCCTCACCGATCAGCCCGCGCTCGGCGAGGAGCGCGACCATGCCGTCGCGTTCCGCACGCGCCGCCTGGCGGACCTGCATCGCCGACTCGGTGAGCAGGCCCAGCCGTTCGCGCAGGTCGACGTGCTCGCCCGCGAGGTAGCCCGCGGTCGGCGGCAGGTCGTGCGTCGTGACCGTGGCCAGCGCGAGTCGGCGGTACGCCTCAGGGGCGAGCGGGCGGCCGCCCTCGCCCTTCTCGAACCACAGCACCGAGGTGCCGAGGATGCCACGCTCGGCCAGGTAGTCGCGGACCCAGGGCTCGTACACCCCGAGGTCCTCGCCGATCACCAGCGCACCGGCGCGCTGGGCCTCGAGGCACAGGATGCCCACGAGCGCCTCGTGGTCGTAGCGGACGTAGGCTCCGGCGTCGGCGCGCGCCGCGCCCGGGATCCACCAGAGCCGGAACAGGCCGATGACGTGGTCGACCCGGACCGCGCCCGCGTGCCGCAGCACGGTACGGAGCAGGTCGCGGAAGGGGGCGTACCCGGCACGAGCCAGAGCACGGGGGTCCCACGGCGGCTGCGACCAGTTCTGGCCCTGCTGGTTGTACATGTCGGGCGGTGCGCCGACCGTCACGCCGCCCGCGAGGACGTCGTGGTGCGCCCAGGCGTCGGCCCCGTGCGGGTGCACGCCGACCGCGAGGTCGTGCATGATCCCGATCGACATGCCGGCGTCGAGGGCCGTGCGCTGCGCGACCTCGAGCTGCTCGTCGGCGACCCACTGGAGCCAGCAGTAGAACTCGACCTGGTCGTCGAGCTGCTGGCGCAGCGCGGCGACCGCGGGCGACGACGGGTCGAGCGCCTGCGGGGGCCAGTCGCGGTCGCCGAAGTGGTCGGCGAGCGTGCACCAGGTCGCGAAGTCCTCGAGCCCCTTGCCCTGCTCGGCGCGGAACGCGTCGAACGCCGCCTGGCGAGCGGTCGACCGGGGCGCCGCGAACACGACCTCGAGGGCGGCCTTCTTGGCCTCCCACGCGGCGTCGCGGTCGATCGGGCCGGCGTCGGCGCTCAGGTCACGGACCGGGTCGAACGCCCACTCGACGAGCGAACGGTCCGCCGCGGACAGGTAGCCCGTCTCGCGCACGTCCTCGACCCGGATGTACAGCGGGTTCACGAAGCGCCTGCTCGTCGGCAGGTACGGGGACGGGGTCATGGGAGTGCGGGGTTCGGCCGCGGCCAACGGGTTGACGAGGACGAAGTCGGCCCCCGCCCGGTGCGCGCCGAGCCAGGCGAGGTCCGCGAGGTCCGCGAGGTCCCCGACGCCCCACGACGCCTTGGACCGCACCGAGTAGAGCTGGGCCATGAGCCCCCACGCCCGCCGCTCGCGCACGACCTCGGGCAGTTCGAGCCGCTGCGGTGTCACGACGAGGGTGGCCCGCGCCTGCGTGCCCTCGCTCGCCGCGTGGATCTCGTGCCAGCCCAGCGGGAGGTCTGCCGGGACCGCGAACGTCGCCCGCCCGATCGCCCGCCCGTCGACCGTGCGGGGCTCGACGTACGCGTCGACCTGCGCCAGCGCGCGGCGCTCCCGCACCGCGGGGGCCGTCGACCGGTAGCCCGGACCCTCGACGGGCTCGAGCTCTGCCCACACCTCGACCGACGCGCCGTCCGCGACGTGCACGGGGAACCGCACCTCGTCGCCCTGTCGCACCACGACCGTCGGGGGCAGCATCTGCCGCCACTCGTCGTCGACCGAGTGCTCGAGGCTCACGGCGACCTTCTCGGGGGACGACGCCGGCACGCCCAGCGCCTCGAGCACCGCGACGAGCGTCTGCGCGCTCACCTGGCGCTGCGTGCCGTCGAAGCCCCAGAAGTCGGGCGCGACGCCATGGGCCGCGGCCAGCTGGACCAGCGGTTCGGGCACGTCGGCCGTGACATGTTGTGGAACGCTCACGAGGGTGATCCTGCCAGAGCGCGGGGGCGACGGCAGACCTTGGGCGCGGTGTGGCGCGCGTGGTCGCCAGGTTCAGCCCCTCGAGCACGTGCGCACACCGCCCGCCCACCCTCCGCACAGGCCCTCCGCAGGACCCGCCCGCCGGCTCCCGGTGAGGCTCGTCACGTGCGGCGAGAGACGCCGTCGGGGGGCGCGTCGGGCCGGGTAGCCTGCCCAGATGGCTTCTCCGACCCCGTCCCCCACAGACCTCGGCGACCAGATCGCCGGACAGGCCAACGTCTGGCTCGAGTGGTTCCTCGGAACCCCTCTGAGGATCATCCTCATCGTCGTGATCGGTTCGATCCTGCTCGCGATCCTTCGCCGACTGATCAACCGCGTCGCCGAGCACATCGCCGACGGCACGCCCCTGACCGAGCGGCGCGGCATGAAGGGTCTCAAGGGCCTCAGCCAGTCCGCGGTGGGCAACGTCCTGCTGCGCGCCAACCCGCTCGCGAACGCCCGTCGCGCCCAGCGGGCCCGCACGATCGGCTCGGTGCTGCGCTCGACCGCGAACATCCTCGTGGGGACCACGATCGTCCTCATGGTCCTGACCGAGCTGGGCATGAACATCGCCCCGTTCCTCGCGTCGGCCGGGATCGTGGGCGTGGCCCTGGGCTTCGGTGCGCAGAGCCTCGTCAAGGACTTCCTGTCGGGCACGTTCATGCTGCTGGAGGACCAGTACGGCGTGGGCGACTCGGTCGACTTCGGGGTCGTGTCCGGGACGGTCGAGGAGGTCGCGCTGCGCGTCACCAAGGTCCGCGACGGCGACGGCACCCTCTGGTACATCCGCAACGGCGAGATCCTGCGCACCGGCAACAAGTCGCAGGAGTGGGGCCGCGCCTCGGCCGAGGTGCACGTCGCGTACTTCGCGGACCTCGCCCAGGTCGAGCGGGTGCTGCGCGAGTCCGGCGAGGTGGTCGCCGCGGACCCCGTGCTGGGCACCTACCTCCTGGAGCAGCCGGCCGTGTCCGGCATCGAGTCCATGACGCCCGAGGAGATGGTCCTCAAGGTCTCGGTCAAGACCCAGGCGTCGATGCAGGGCGAGATCTCCCGCGCGCTGCGCACGACCGTCCGCGAGCGCCTCGCCGCAGCCGACGTGCCGCTGGCCGGGGCCGAGCGTCCGGCTGTCGCCGACGAGGCTCCCCCGGTGGCGGACCCGGCGGCGGCCCCGGTGGCGGCCCCGGTGGCGGCCCCGGTGGCGGCCGCGGCGCCCGGACCGGCCCAGGTGCCTGCCCACGGCACTCCCCCGGTGCCCGCCGGGTCCGTCGCCCGGGACGCGGTGAACAACCGCGACACCGCACAGAACCAGGACTCCCTGCAGGCTCGTGACGCGGTGCAGCCGAAGGACGAGGTGCAGGTCAAGGACTCGGTCCAGACCCGCGACACGCTGCGGGACGACCCCTCGCAGTCCGACCGGTAGCCTGCTCGGTCGTCAGGTCCAGGACAGGACGGGTTCTCCGGCGCCGACCGTCCGGCCGGGTTCGACCAGCAGCGTCAGGAGCGACGGGTCGCCCTGGAGGGCGATGACCGAGCAGAGGGTCGAGAGCCCCAGCGCGGCCACGCGCGGGGGCTCCCAGGAGAGCAGGGTCGTACCGGCCTCCACCCGGTCTCCGGGTTCGACGTGGAGCTGGAAGCCCTCTCCCCCGAGCCTCACGGTCTCGATGCCCAGGTGGACGAGGATCGTGCGTCCGCCCGAGGCCTCGAGCGCGAAGGCGTGCGGGAAGAGGGAACCGACCGTGCCCGCGGCGGGGGCCACGACGGTCGCGATGCCGTCTGGGTCCACCGCGGGTTCGATCGCGAGGCCGGGCCCCGCGAAGGACTGCGCGAACACGGGGTCAGGGACGTCGGCCAGAGCCACGACCGTGCCGCTCAGCGGTGCTCCGACGCGCAGGACCGGCTCGTCGGTCGACGAGCCGGCCCTCGCGGGAGGAACGGTCGGTGGCATCTGCTCGGGTCAGCGCAGGGTGTCGAGCTCGGCGGCGAGGTTGTCTGCCTCGGGTCCCACGATCACCTGGATGACCTTGCCCGAGCGGACCACGCCGAACGCACCCGTGGCCTTGAGCCCGACCTCGTCGACGAGCGCGGGGTTGGTCACCTCGACGCGCAGCCGGGTGATGCAGGGTTCGAGGTCGACCACGTTCGACTGTCCGCCGAGCGCCTCGAGGATCTGCTGTGCCTTGCTCATCTACGAACTCCTGACTCCTGTGCTGCGGGGCGCCATTGCCGGGGCGACGGCCTGCGAGCAGGCCTCTTCCTCCCACCCTAGTCTCACGACCCGGCGCGGTGAGGGACAAGGGCGGGCGATTTCCCCTGCCCGACGACGCCGCGCGCCACCTGCGCGCACGCCCGCGGCGACCGGGTGCCCGCTTGGCGCTCCGCTCACGGCTGGGGAACACTGCCAGGTAGGGGAACCCGGCCGACCGCCGGGACCGGGCGAGCTCAGGAGGACGTCGTGGCCAGCGAGGAACAGCGGACGATCACCGGCATCGGGGTGTGCCCCGGGAAGGTCGTCGGACCGGTCGTCTTCCTGCCCGAACCGCTCGCCGAGCCCTCCCCCGGGCTCCGCCTGCGCCCCACGGCCGACCTGCGCGCCGAGGCCGACCGCATCCCGGTAGCGGCTGCCCAGGTGCAGGCCGACCTCGAACGGGCCGCGGCTGCCGCCTCCGGGGACACGCGCGACGTGCTGGAGGCCACGGCCGCGATGGCCGCCGACCCGACGCTCGCGGGCGACGCCGCACGGCGCGTGGTCGACGAGCACCTGATCGCCGAGCGCGCCGTGTGGGAGGCCGCCGAGTCCGTCGCGCAGCAGTTCGAGGCCCTCGGCGGGTACTTCGCCGAGCGTGCGCGTGACATCGCGGACGTGCGCGACCGGATCGTCGCCGCGCTCTCGGGCCGCCCCGCGCCGGGAGTCCCGGACCATCCCGAACCGTTCGTGCTCGTCGCGCTCGACCTGGCCCCGTCGGTGACCGCGGGCCTCGACCCGGCACGGGTGCTCGCGATCGTGACCGACGGCGCCGGCCCCACGTCGCACACCGCCATCGTCGCGAACGCCATGGGCATCCCCGCGGTGGTCGCCGCGGTCGGCGCGAGCGAGGCGCTCAGCGCGGGAGACACGGTCCTCGTGGACGGGTCGGCCGGGACCGTGCTCGTGCACCCCACCGACGAGCAGGTCGCGACCGCACGGGCGCTCGCCGCGACCGTGCGGACCTTCTCGGGAGAAGGACTCACCGCGGACGGCCACCGGGTCCAGCTCCTCGCCAACATCGGCGACCCCGCGGGGGCCGAGCCCGCCGCGGCCGCCGGGGCCGAGGGCGTGGGGCTCTTCCGCTCCGAGTTCGCCTTCCTCGACCGCGAGGAACCGCCGACGGTCGACGAGCAGGTCGCGGCCTACCGGACGGTCTTCCACGCCTTCCCCGGCCGCAAGGTCGTGATCCGTACCCTCGACTCGGGCGCGGACAAGCCCCTGCACTTCCTGTCGGTCGACGACGAGGAGAACCCGGCCCTGGGGGTGCGCGGGCTGCGCACGGCCGAGAAGTGGCCCGACCTCCTGGAGCAGCAGCTCGAGGCCGTCTCGCTCGCGGCCGCGGCCGAGGAGGCCGTGGTGTGGGTCATGGCCCCCATGGTCTCGACCGTCGCCGAGGCCGAGTGGTTCGTGTCCCGGTGCGCGGCCCACGGGCTCGACACCGCGGGCGTCATGATCGAGGTGCCCAGCGCAGCCCTGCTCGCCGGTCCCGTGCTCGCCCGCGCGCACTTCGCCTCGATCGGCACCAACGACCTCACGCAGTACACCATGGCGGCCGACCGCCTCCTCGGCTCGCTCGCCGAGCTGAGCGACCCGTGGCAGCCCGCGGTCCTCCAGCTCGTCGCCGCGACCTGCCGCGGCGGGGACCCTCAGGGGCGGCCCGTGGGCGTGTGCGGCGAGGCGGCGTCGAACCCCGTGCTCGCGGCCGTGCTCGTCGGGCTGGGCGTGTCCTCGTTGTCGATGACGGCGCGCGCGATCCCCGACGTCGCCGCGCTGCTGGGCGCGGTGACGATCGCCGAGTGCCGCGAGGTCGCTCAGCTCGCCCTGGCGGCCGAGAGCGCGGCCGACGCACGCGCCTCGGTCCGGGCAGCCCTCCCGCAGCTCGACGAGCTGGGGCTGTGAGGAGCCCGACAGCGGCGAGCGTCACGTCGCCCGGACGCCCGGGCGTGCGCGACCGGGTGGGATGATGGCCGCGTGACCAGCGATCCCGTCCCCGCCCCCGGCGGCACGCCCGCACCGCTGCCAGGCGGCTCTCCCGCTGCCCTCCCGGTGAGCGCCGCGACCCCGCGCCTGCGCGAGTCCGTCGCGTCCTCGGACAGCTTCTACGACGCGATCGGGGGGCACGAGACCTTGGTGCGGCTCGTCGACGCGTTCTACGAGGGCGTGGCCGCGGACCCGGTGCTCAAGCCCATGTATCCCGAGGAGGACCTCGGCCCCGCCAAGGTCCGGCTCACCATGTTCCTCGAGCAGTACTGGGGCGGCCCCACGACCTACTCGGAGCAGCGCGGCCACCCCCGCCTGCGCATGCGCCACGCCCCCTTCAAGGTCAACCCCGACGCGAGGGACCGCTGGCTCGCGCACATGCGTGCCGGCGTCGACTCGCTCGACCTCGCCCCGCTGCACGAGGCCACGCTCTGGGACTACCTGGAACGTGCCGCCCACTCGCTGATCAACACCTTCGAGGAGTGACGTGACCGACGTGACGGCCCCCCGCGCCCACCAGTCCGAGCACCGCGACCAGCCCGAGCCCTTGCGTACCAAGGTGACGGCGGACGAGCTCGCGCGCGACCCGCTCGGCAACCTGCTGCGCGCGCTCCGGCTCGAGGAGAAGCCCGCCGACGACTCGCGTTCCGACGGCGCCGACGTGCGCTTCGGCGGCCTGAGCGTCGACCAGCCCAACGCCCGGATCTACGGCGGTCAGGTGCTCGCCCAGGCGCTCATCGCCGCGGGCCTGACGGTCGAGGGCGACCGCCGGCCCCACTCGATGCACGGGTACTTCCTGCGCGCGGGCGACCTCGACGCCCCCATCGAGTTCGCGGTCGAGAAGCTGCGCGACGGCCGCTCGTTCAGCGCGCGCCGCACGCACGCCGTCCAGCACGGCAAGCCGATCCTGTCGATGATCGCGTCGTTCCAGGAGGAGCAGGACGGCGTCGAGCACACCTCACCGATGCCCGAGGCCCCGGACCCCGAGACCCTGCCGTCGGCGTTCGACGAGCTCGGCAAGATCCCGCACCCCGCCGCGCGCTCGCGCTCGCACGAGGCCGCGTTCGACCTGCGCCACGTGGGCGGCTCGCTCTACCTGGGCCCGGGTGCCGAGCGCACCGACCAGCAGATGGTGTGGATGAAGGCCCGCGGGCCCGTCGAGGGCGACCAGCTCCTGCACCGCGCCCTCATGGCGTACGCGTGCGACCAGATCATGCTCGAGCCCGTGCTGCGCAAGACCGGGTCCAGCTGGGTCACTCCCGGTGCCTCGATCGCGAGCCTCGACCACGCCATGTGGTGGCACCGCGACGCTCGCGTCGACGAGTGGCTCCTCTACGTCCAGTCCTCCCCGAGCGCGCAGGGCGGGCGGGGCCTGGGCGCCGCACGCGTCTTCACGCGCGACGGTCGCCTCGTGGCGAGCATCGCGCAGGAGGGCATGCTGCGGCTGCCGGTCTGATCGGACCGCTGACGAGCGAGTCGCCGGGGCGCGGGGCAGGATGACCGGATGGTCCGCCTGCGCCGCGTCTCGGTCTCCTCTCCCGGGTACGGCCGACGCCGCCACGGCAAGGGGTTCTCGTACCTCGACGTGGACGGCTCCCGCCTGACCGACCCGGACGAGCTCGCGCGGTGCACGCGCCTGGTCGTCCCGCCCGCCTGGTCCCAGGTGTGGATCTGCCGGTACCCGGACGGTCACATCCAGGCGTTCGGCTACGACGCGGCGGGGCGCGGCCAGTACGTCTACCACGAGCAGTGGCGCGAGCGCCGGAACCGTCGCAAGTTCGACCACGTCCTCGAGGTCGGTGCCCGGCTCCCTGCCGCACGCCGCCGGGTCGCCAAGGACCTCGCGCTGGACGGCATGCCACGGGACAAGGTCCTCGCGCTCGCGTTCCGGCTCCTGGACCTCGCGTACTTCCGGGCGGGCAGCGAGGCGTACGCGCGGCAGAACGGCAGCTACGGGCTCGCGACGCTGCGCACCGAGCACGTGCGCGTGCGGCGCGACGGCTCGGTCCACTTCCACTACCCCGCGAAGTCGGGGCAGGTGCGCGACGTCGTCGTCGAGGACGAGAGGGTCCGCGAGATCGTCACGACGCTCGTGCGGCGTCGGGACGCGGGCGACCTGCTCGCGTGGCGCGAGGAGACGCCGGGCGGCGTCGTCTGGCACGACGTGACGAGCGCGGACGTGACCGCCTACCTCAAGGAGCGCCTGGGCGAGGACGCGACCGCGAAGGACTTCCGCACCTGGCACGCCACGGTCCTCGCGGCCCGTGCCCTCGCGGACGCGGGCACGCCGCCCGCCTCGGCCCGCGCCCGGCGGGCCGTGGTCGCGGGCGTGGTCCGGGACGTCGCCGAGGAGCTGGGCAACACCCCGGCCGTCGCGCGGTCCTCGTACATCGACCCGCGACTGATCGACCTCTGGGAGCGTGGGCAGACCATCGCGCCGCTCCGGGGCAGGCGGCGCGGCCAGGCCGCGTCCGAGCGCGCCGTGCTGGACCTGCTGGCCTAGACGTCGGCACGGCACGAGCCGTCCCGGAGGTCACCCGGCCCCACGGGACGAACGCCCCTTCCTGGGAGTCTCCTGAACGTGCTACCTTCTGCCGCCATCTCATCACGTTCACGCAGGAGCATCGACGATGATCTTCTTCGGCTGGGGCCGCAAGGCCAAGTCACAGCACATCTCCCCAGAGCAGGCCCTGGTCCTCGCCTACACCTACGTCCACATCTTCTGGCTCTTCCGCATCACGGTGCCGCGGGAGTACAGCCTCGCGACGCTCACGCCGTCGGGCTGGGCCCAGCGGCCGCTGACCGCGGACGAGGCGACGGACGCTCGTGGCGAGCTCTCGATCCACTGGTGGTGGAAGTGGGGCCTGGCGATCATCGGCGTCCCCCTCTTCGCGCTCTTCGTCCTGGCCCTCGCTCTCCCGGCCTGACGCGAGACCTCCGGAGCAGGTCCGGGGGACGGCCGGTCGCGAGCGGCCGCCCCCCGGGTCACCATGGGAGCATCATGACTCCAGCCGACGCCGCCGCTCCCCCGCCCACCGCGACCGCCCCTGCCGACGGACCCACCGACCCTTCCGGGCCCACCCCGCTGACCGTCGCCGTCACGGGGGTGACGGGCTATGTCGGCGGCCGCCTGGTCCCCGAGCTCCTGGACGCCGGGCACCGCGTCCGCGCGGTCGCCCGCCGCCCTGAACGCCTGGCCGGACGCGACTGGGCCCAGCACGTGGACCTCGTGCAGGCCGACGCGTCCGACCTCGACCAGATCCGCGAGGCGCTGCAGGGCGCGGACGTCGCGTACTACCTGATCCACTCGCTCGGTACGGGGCGCTCGTTCGCGGCCCGCGACCGCCGCACGGCCCTGACGTTCGCCCGGGCGGCACGCGAGGCGGGCGTCGGGCGGATCGTCTACCTGGGCGGCCTGTTCCCCGACGTCGACGACGCCGACCTGTCCCCGCACCTGGCCTCGCGCAAGGAGGTCGGCGAGATCCTGCTGGCCTCGGGCGTCCCGACGACGGTGCTCCAGGCCGCGGTGATCCTCGGCTCGGGCTCGGCGTCGTTCGAGATGATGCGCTACCTCACCGAGCGCCTGCCCGCGATGACGACGCCGCGCTGGGTCGACAACCGCATCCAGCCGATCGCGATCCGCGACGTGCTGCGCTACCTGGTCGGCAGCGCGACGATGCCCGCGGACGTCTCGCGCGCGTTCGACGTCGGCGGACCCGACGTCCTGACCTACCGGCAGATGATGCAGGGCTACGCGCAGGTCGCGGGCCTCCCTCGACGGCTCATCGTGAGCGTCCCCGTGCTGACCCCGCGCCTGTCGAGCCACTGGGTGGGGCTCGTGACGCCCGTGCCCGCGAGCATCGCGCGGCCCCTCGTCGAGTCCCTGGTCCACGAGGTCGTGTGCGACGAGCACGACATCGCGCGGTACGTCCCCGACCCGCCCGGCGGGCTGATCGGCTTCCGCCGCGCGGTCGAGCTCGCGCTCGAGCGCATCCACGACGGGGAGGTGACCACCCGGTGGTCGTCGGCCGCGGTCGAGGGGGCGCCGAGCGACCCCCTGCCCTCCGATCCCGACTGGGCGGGTGGCTCGCTCTACGTCGACGAGCGCCGACGCGTGGTCGACGCCCCGGCAGACGTCCTGTGGTCCGTGATCGAGTCGATCGGCGGGCAGCGCGGCTGGTACTCGTGGTCGCTCGCGTGGCGGGTGCGCGGCCTCCTCGACCGGCTCTCGGGCGGGCCGGGCCTGCGACGCGGGCGCCGCGACGAGCGCACGCTCGTGGTCGACGACGTCCTGGACTTCTGGCGGGTCGAGGCCATCGAGCCCGGCCGGCGCCTGCTGCTGCGCGCCGAGATGCGGCTGCCGGGTCTCGCGTGGCTCGAGCTGCGCGTCGACGAGGCGGCCGAGGAGATCACCGGGCCCGACGACGTCGGTCCCGCTCCCGAGGAAGCGTCCGGTCCGGGCCGGAGCTACTTCGCGCAGCGGGCGCTCTTCCATCCCCACGGCCTCGCCGGGCAGGCCTACTGGTGGTCGGTCAAGCCGTTCCACGGCGTGGTCTTCGGAGGCATGCAGAAGAACATCGCCGAGGCTGCCGAGCAGGCTGCGCGCCGGACGGAGGAGCAGGCCCGGCGGCCCACCGCTACTCCTCGAGCGCGGTGAGCATCCGGTCCACGAGGGCGAACGCGGTCTCGCTGACGACCATCCCGGCGAGCGTGACGTCCGTCAGGTCCGCGTAGTCCTCGATGAGCTCGCGGATGTCCTCGTCGAGCACGCCGGGCCGGTGCACGGCACCACGCGCGGGGACCGCGCCCGAGACCAGGTCGAACGTGAGGGACGCGATCGCGGCGAGCAGCGGCTCGTCGGCCGCGACGAGCCGTGCGATCGCGGCACGGCCGGCGGCGGACGTGGCTTCCCCCGTGACGGCCTGGAACGCGAGCAGCGCGACCTGGAGCGTCGCGGGACCGTGGAGGAAGGACGCGTCGAGGCCGGGCAGGACCTCCTGCGCGGCGAGCAGCACCTCGAGCTGGAGGTCCACCTGGTCGGCGGGCTCGCCGGGCAGGTGGGCTGCCCCCATCGTCAGCAGGAGCAGCGCGACCCCGCTGCGCACGTCCTCGGGCTGGTGGTCGTCCCGGACGACGGCCGCGAGCACGCGCAGCGCGGGCACCGAGACCTCGTAGAGCGCTCCCTCGTGGTTCACGACCTGCCACAGCAGGTCCAGTGCCTCGTCCTGCTCGGCACCTGCGGGCCCGACGACGGCGCGCACCAGGGCAGGGAGCACGTCGGCCGTGCCGAACGCCCCCTGGTAGGCGGCCCAGTCCACGGCGTCGAGCTCGATCTCGACGTCCGAGACCGACGCCGCGGACCGGGGCAGAACGGGCAGAACGTCTTCGGGTCCGGCATCGACGGCCACGTCGGCGCCCACAACCTCTACGGTGTCCACGCGCGCATCATGACATCAACCAGGGGCATCCGTCACGGTCGTGTTCGTCACCGGACCTGCGGACGTCTCACCGGGGGGCTCGAGGTCGCAGGATGGCGACGGGGCCGAGCGCCTCAGCGCCCCCGACGACGGAACTCGAGCGGCTCCTCGACGAAGGGCTGCCAGGCGGCGCGCTCGGGCTCGGTGATGCGTCGCGGGGCACCCGTCGCCGCGTCCACGACCACGATGGTCGTCGCTGCCTTGGCGTAGGGCCTGCTGCCGATCGAGGGCCCCGTGCGCTCGGCGCCGTCCGGCCACTCGGTGTGCACCTCGTAGCAGACCTCGAGGCTCGCCCCGCCCAGGTGCCCGAGCCACATCTCGACGCGCACCGGGCTCCGCGTGAACCCCAGGGGCCGCAGGTACTCGATCTCCTGCCGGGCGACCAGGGTGTGCGACGTCGCGTGCGGTCCCGTGTCGAGGACCGCCGTGGGCCAGCTCTCCTCGATCGAGGCCTCGGGGTGGCGCCAGAACGCGGTGATGCGGGCATCCTCCAGGAGCCGCAGCATCTCGACGTTGTTGACGTGCTGATAGGCGTCGAGGTCGGACCAGCGCAGGGCGACGGGGACGTGCAGGCGGGTCATGGAAGTCCTTTCTTCGCGTGGGGCACGCGCCTCTCGTCCGCCGGAGATCGGTGGGGAGGCACCCGGGTCACCTTACGCCCGCCTCAGGTCGCCGCGACCTGGGCGGCCACGCGGCACGTCGTGAGCGCCGAGAGCTCCTCCGCGACGGGCAGCCAGACGAGGCGCCCCGCGACCTCCCCGATGCTCTCCCGCAGCCTGCGGCGCGCGCGGGCCGCCCGCCGTCGGGCACCGAGCGCTCCCGCGACGCGCGACGCGAGGGCCAGCACGATGCCGACCACCACCCCGCCCAGGGCCAGGAGCGTCGGCCAGGGAATCCCCCGCCACACCGGGGTCGCCGGGGCCGGGAGCTGGAGATACGCGAGCACCGCGAGCACCCCCAGCCACGCGAGCCCCGCGACCAGCGCCCCCAGCACGACCCACTGCAGGAAGCTCACGACGCCCCACCAGCGCGGGCGGCGCGTGGCCTCGAGCTCGGTGCCCGCGACGGCCTGGTCGAGCGCGTCCGCCAGGCCCCCCGTGCTGTCGGTCACGCTCGCCCGCGCCGCGAGCACCCAGTCCTGCGGGGCCCCGGCCGTCATGGTCGAGACGTACTCGCGGACCGCGACCTGCGCGCGGGCCGCGACCGTGGGCGAGGTCCGCGGGATCGACGTGCGCGCCAGGTCCGGCCGGTCCGTGCCGCGCGTGAGGCCCAGGCGCCGCAGCGGGTCCACCCGCAGCCGCCCGATCCACCGCGTGGGTGGCCACCCGGTCGCGGCGCGTGCACGGCGGTTCGCCGATCCGCGGACGGCGTCGACCACGGTGGGCACCCCGGCCGCGGCCTCGAGGGCGTCCACGAGGCGGGCCCGTGCCGCGTCCTGCGAACGCGCGGGCACCGTGTCGCCGCACGCGTCCGCGATCCTCCTCGCGACGCCGCGCACGTCCGCGACCATGCGCGCGACCGCGGCCTCCCGGCGGGCCGCCGCCCGGTCCAGGAGTGCGTCGAGCTCGTCGATCCCCTGCCCCGTGGTCGCCGAGACGCCCAGCACGCGCGCCGCGGCCAGGCCGTCCTCGGCCACGAGCCGGCGCAGGTCCGCGAGGCACGCGGTCGCCTCCTCGGGCGTCAGCCGGTCGATCTGGTTGAGCACGACCACGACGACGTCCCCGTGCCCGGCGAGCGGGCGCAGGTACCTCTCGTGGAGTGCCGCGTCCGCGTACTTCTGGGGGTCGACGACCCACACCAGCAGGTCGACTCGCTCGACCAGGCGCTCGGCGACCGCCCGGTGCTCGGTCACGACCGAGTCGTGGTCCGGCAGGTCCAGCAGCACGAGCCCGTCGGTGGCCACGGCCGCACGATCGGCGGCATGGTGCCGGTCACCGACCTCGAGCCAGCTCAGGAGGGGGTCCGCGCCCGGCCCCCAGACGACCGCCAGGGGGCGCGACGTCGTCGGGCGCGTGATGCCCGCACGCGCGAGCGGCGCGCGCGCAATCGCGTTGAACAACGACGACTTGCCGGACCCAGTGGACCCCGCGAGCGCGACGACCGTGTGCTCGGCCGACAGCGCGCTGCGCGCCACGGTCCGCGCGAGGACGGCGCGCGCGTCGTCGAGCAGGTCGTCGGGCAGGCGCGCCGTGCCGGCCGAGACCGCGGTCTCGAGCGCCGCGACACGCGCCGAGAGGTCGAGGCGGGCCATCAGCGCCCTTCTCCGGTGGTGGTGGCGTCGCCCGGCTCGTCCGTGCGGGCGCCGAACAGCCGGCGCCAGAACCCGGGACGCTCGGTCGCCACCGCGTCGTCCGGGGCCGCTGGTGCGGACGCAGGACGGGTGTGCACGCCGCGCAGGGCGCCCGCCTGCCCGACGGCGCCGCTCGCCTCTCCCGCCACGCCCGCCCGGTCGCGGCTCTTCTGCTCGCGCCGCGCGGCCTGGCGCACGTCGTACGCCGCGGCGCGGAGAGCGGCGCCCGTCGCGTCCCCCGTGCCGAGCGCGTCGAGCTGCGACGTGTAGCGCCGGGCCTCGCCGTCGAGGACTGCCGTGACGCGGTCCACGAGCCGGTCCTGCGCGGTGCGGGTCAGGCGGCGGACCGCGTCGTCCCCGAACACGGCCTCCAGGAGCTTCTGCGCGAGCACCGCGGTCCCGCCCGCGATGCCGATCTCCGCCCCGGTGATGCCGCCCGTCGAGGCGAACACGAGGATCATGAGCGCCACGCCCAGCCCGTTGAGACCGAACGACAGCGCCCGCGCCGTGCCGCGCCGGGCCGCGGCCTGCTCGCCCACGAGCGCCAGGACGTCGGACTGCCAGCCCCGGATCTCCTCCGCGACCCGGGCGCGCAACGAGGCCGAGGCGCGGGACAGGTCGAGCCCGTCGAGCAGCGCGGAGCCGGCCGGGTCGGCACGCCACGCGCGGTACGCACGTTCGGCGGCCTCCTCCGCGGCATCGAGCACCACGGACTCCAGGCCGTGCGAGATCGCCTCCTCGACGCCTGGGACCTTGCGGCCCTTGCCGCGGAAGAACCCGCCGATCGCGTCGCGCACCGAGCCGACCTTCTGCTCGACCGCCCGGAAGAACTCGCCCGTACCCACGAAGTCCTGCCAGCGCGCGAGGACCTCACCGCGCAGCATGGCACCGTCGCTCGTCGCGGCCAGGACCGTGCGCCGCGCGTCGTCGTAGGCCGCGTCGACCGCGGACCGCAGGTGATCGTCGGCCTCGTGCTGCACGTCGACCGCGCCCGCGAGCCGCAGCGCACGCCGCACCAGGTCGTCGACCACGCCGTCGCGCGTCGCGTCGATCACGGCCGAGCGCGCGCCCGCGTCGCCGCCGAGCGCGGTCAGCCAGCGCGAGATCTCCCCGACCGCGGTCTCGGGCAGCAGACCGTCCGTGAGCGGAGCCTCGGGCACGAGGAAGATCGGCGCGTCGCCCAGACCGTTCTCGGAGGCCAGACGCTGGAGGTCCGCGCCGACGGCCTCTGCCCCCGGGTCGACGCGGTCCAGGACGAGCGCGACCTGCGCGCGCCGGGACGCCGCCTCGACGAGCAGGTCCCACGGCACCGCGTCGGCGTAGCGCGCGGCCGTGGTCACGAAGAGCCACAGGTCCGCGGCACCCAGGAGCTGCGCCGCGAGCTCGCGGTTCTCGACCACGACAGAGTCGACGTCCGGGGCGTCGAGGAGCGCGAGGCCCTGCGGCAGGACCTCGGACCCGACCAGCCGGACGGACCGGTGCGATCCCTCGGCCGCCCCGTGGTCCGCGGGACCCGTGACGCGTGCGAGCCCCGGCAGGATGCGGTCCGTGCTGAACCAGCGGACGTCGAGCGGGTGGTGGACCAGCACGGGCGAGCGGGTCGTGGGCCGCAGGACCCCCGGCACCGTGACCCTCTCCCCCAGGACCGAGTTCACGAGCGTCGACTTGCCCGCCCCCGTCGAGCCGCCCACCACCACGAGCAGCGGCGCGGACCTCGACCGCAGGCGCGGGAGGAGGTAGTCGTCGAGCTGGTCGAGCGCGAGGGCGAGCGTCCGCCGGTCCTCCTCGACCCCCGGCGTCACGAGCGGCAGGCGCTGCGCGGTGAGCTCGCCCCGCAGCACGTCGAGGGCCGCGACGAGCTCGTCGGTACCCTGCGCCGTGCGCGCGGCTTGCCCCACGACCGGGTCGTCCTCGGCGACGTGGCGACCGTGGCCGGCCTCGTCGAGGCCGCGCCCGACGGAGCCGCCCTCGTCGGAGCGGTCGTCTGCGCCGTCGGGAAGGCCGCCGTCAGGGGCGCCGCCGACGGACGGGGCGACGTCGTCGCTCGGGTGGGTCATGGGCCTCAGTCTGCCGGACGCGGCGCCCGAGCGACCGGTGAGCGCGCCGGGACGCCGAAGGGCCCCGGCGCAGCTCGCCGGGGCCCTTCGGTCGCGGTGCCGTCCGTCAGGGGACGAGCACCGGTCGTGCGCTGGTCAGTCGCGCGTCAGCTTGCGGTACGTGACGCGGTGCGGGCGCGCCGCGTCGGCACCCAGACGGCTGATCTTGTTCTCCTCGTAGGAGGCGAAGTTGCCCTCGAACCAGTACCAGTTCGCCGGGTCCTCCTCGGTGCCCTCGTACGCGAGGATGTGCGTCGCGACGCGGTCGAGGAACCACCGGTCGTGCGAGACCACGACGGCGCAGCCCGGGAACTCGAGCAGGGCGTTCTCGAGCGAGCCCAGCGTCTCGACGTCCAGGTCGTTGGTGGGCTCGTCGAGCAGCAGGAGGTTTCCACCCTGCTTGAGGGTCAGCGCGAGGTTCAGACGGTTGCGCTCACCGCCCGAGAGCACGCCGGCCGGCTTCTGCTGGTCCGGACCCTTGAAGCCGAACGCCGCGACGTACGCGCGCGAAGGCATCTCGACGTTGCCGACCTTGATGAAGTCGAGCCCGTCCGAGACGACCTCGAACAGCGTCTTCTTGGGGTCGATCCCGCCGCGCGACTGGTCGACGTAGGAGATCGACACGGTCTCGCCGACCTTCAGGTCGCCGCCGTCGAGGGGCTCGAGGCCCACGATCGTCTTGAAGAGGGTCGTCTTGCCGACGCCGTTGGGGCCGATCACGCCGACGATGCCGTTGCGCGGCAGCGTGAAGCTGAGCCCGTCGATGAGCCGGCGGCCGTCGAAGCCCTTCTGCAGGTTCTGAGCCTCCAGCACGACCGAGCCCAGGCGCGGGCCCGGCGGGATCTGGATCTCCTCGAAGTCCAGCTTCCTGGTGCGGTCCGCCTCGGCAGCCATCTCCTCGTAGCGCGCCAGACGCGCCTTCGACTTGGTCTGGCGGCCCTTCGCGTTGGAGCGGACCCACTCGAGCTCGTCCTTCAGGCGCTTCGCGAGCTTCTGGTCCTTCTTGCCCTGGATCGCCAGGCGCTCCTGCTTCTTCTCCAGGTACGTGGAGTAGTTGCCCTCGTAGGGGTACAGGCGACCGCGGTCGACCTCGCAGATCCACTCCGCGACGTGGTCGAGGAAGTAGCGGTCGTGGGTCACGGCGAGGATCGCGCCGGGGTAGGACGCGAGGTGCTGCTCGAGCCACAGGACCGACTCGGCGTCCAGGTGGTTGGTGGGCTCGTCGAGGAGCAGGAGGTCGGGCTTCTCGAGGAGGAGCTTGCACAGTGCCACACGGCGGCGCTCACCGCCCGAGAGCACCGACACGTCGGCGTCCGGCGGCGGGCAGCGCAGCGCGTCCATGGCCTGCTCGAGCTGCGAGTCGAGGTCCCACGCGTCGGCCGCGTCGATGGCCTCCTGCAGGGTGCCCATCTCGGCGAGAAGGGCGTCGAAGTCCGCGTCCGGCTCGGCCATGAGCGCCGAGATCTCGTTGAAGCGGTCGAGCTTGCCCTTGATCTCGGCCACGCCCTCCTCGACGTTGCCGAGGACTGTCTTCTCCTCGTTCAGCGGCGGCTCCTGCAGCAGGATGCCGACCGAGTAGCCCGGCGAGAGCCGGGCGTCGCCGTTCGAAGGCTGCTCGAGGCCGGCCATGATCTTCAGGATCGTGGACTTGCCGGCACCGTTGGGGCCGACCACACCGATCTTGGCCCCGGGAAGGAAGTTCAGGGTGACGTCGTCGAGGATGACCTTGTCACCGTGCGCCTTGCGCGCCTTGTACATGGAGTAGATGAACTCAGCCACTGGCTCTGTTCCACCGTTCGATCGCTCGCGGGATGCTGTGCGCCCGCCCCGGACCCGGGGTGGCCCCCGGTGGGGCGGGCGTCTTCGACCCCCCAGCCTACGCGGTCGGGCCTCAGCGCGTCGCCAGGAGCTCGCCGGTCAGCAGGTCCTCGCCGTCGTCGTCGGCCTCGGCCTTCTCCTCGGTGAGGCCCGCGTGGTCGGCACCCGAGCCTCGCTCCCCCAGCGCGTCGTCCACCAGGCCGTGCTCGGCGTCGTCGTCCTCGGGGAACGGCTCCCCCGGCCGGCCCAGGTCCCACGCGCTGCCGTCGCCCGGTCCCTCGTCCAGCCCGCCCGAGCGCTCACCGGCCCCCGTGGCCCCCGAGCCCGGAGCGCCCCCGGGCGACCCGGACGCCGGGGCGTCGGTGACGCCGTCGGGCTGGGCCGTGCGATGGACCGTGTGCTGGAACTGCGCACGACCGCGCGTCAGGTCCGGGCCGAGCGCGCTCGCCTCGATCACGAGGTTGGTGCGCGGACCCTCGGGGCTGGTCCACTCGTCGACCGCGAGGCGGCCCGTGACCACGACCGCGTCGCCCTTGCGCAGCGACGCCGCGACGTTCTGCGCCATGGCCCGCCACGCCTTGACCGTGAACCAGATGGTCCGTCCGTCGACCCACTCGCCGCGCGAGCGGTCGAGGTAGCGCGTGGTGCTCGCGATGCGAAAGCTCGTGAAGTCGTTGCCGGTCGGGGACGTGAAGAGCTTGGGAGTGGTGCCCATGAAGCCTGCCAGCGTCACCGTGACGTCGTTGCCCATCGTTCCTCCTGGGTGCGGGGTCGGCCTGGTGCCGACCGCGCACTCAGGCTGACGGTTCGCGCGTCGTGGTGTCCTGGGCCGAGGGGGCTCCTGTGGACGCGTCGCCCAGATCCTTGCCTGTGGGCAACGTCAGAGGCCCGGTGAGCGGCAGCTCCTTGCCCGTCTCGCGCGCCGACTGCGCCAGCTCGCGGACCCTGCGGTGCTCGTCGAGGAGCTTCTGCGTGGGCTTGCCCATGGTCTCCTGGACCACGCGTTCGACGGCGCCGCGCCCCGACGCCAGCACCGTCGCCTCGCGGCGGCGCGCCAGCGTGCGGCGGATCTGGACCCCCGCGAGGAAGAACCCCAGGGCGACCAGGACCGCGGCCCCGGCCACGATCGCGGACGTCGCGACGATCGCCCTGTCCAGGTCCAGCACCCCCAGCGAGCTGAGGATCGCGAGAGCTCCCGTGACCACCGCGACGCCGATCGCCACGAGTGCCGTGACCCGCGTCGCCCGAGCCGAGGACGGCCCGCGGGTGTCGAGCGAGACCTTCGACAGTGCGCGCTGGGTGTCCTCGACGAGCCGGTCCGCAGGCGCCACGGCCTCGTCCAGCGCACGCTTCCAGCCCGGGCGCAGCGCCTTGCCCGCGCGCGCGATCCACCGGCTGCGTGACAGCGCGACGGCGTCGGCCTGCGGCGGGGCGAACTCGGGGCGCCCGTACCCGTTGCGCACCGCTGCCGCGACCTGCCCCGCGACGGCCGCCAGGCCCGTGGCCTCGCCGATGGCGACGACCTCCTCCTCGACCGCGGTGCTCATCGTCCACGGCACCTCGCCCGGGGTCTCCTCGAGCAGCAGCGCGCCGGCGCGGTCGAGCTCGCCCGCGACACGGCTCGCGGCCACGCTCCGGCGCGCCACGGCCTGCTCCAGGAGCTCGCGCACCTGCCCCAGGCCCTCGCCCGTGCGTGCCGAGACCATGGTCACGTACACGCCCGAGAGGCCGTCCTCCTCCAGGAGGCGGCCCATGTCCGCGACCAAGTTCCCGCGCTGCGTCGTGGGCACCGTGTCGATCTGGTTGAGCGCCACGACCATCGACGCCTCGAGCCCGACCGACTTCTGCAGGTAGCCCGAGTGCAGCGCGTCGTCGGCGTACTTCTGCGGGTCCACGACCCACACCAGCAGGTCCACGAGCGGCAGGACGCGGTTGACGACCTCCTGGTGCGCGGGCTCGATCGAGTCGTGGTCCGGCAGGTCCAGCAGGACCAGGCCCTCCAGACCCTGCTCGGCGTCGCCGTCGAGCTCGCTGCCGCGCGTGATCCGGCGCTCGGGGTCGACCTCCAGCCAGTCCAGCAACGCCGTCGCCTGGTCGCTCCACGAGCACGCCGTGATGCGCGCCGTCGTGGGCCGCTTGGCACCCACGTCCGCGAAGTTGAGGCGCGAGATGCGGTTGAACAGGCTCGACTTGCCGGAGCCCGTGCCGCCCGCGAGCGCCACGACCGTATGGTCCACGCCGAGCGCCAGACGCTCGCGCACCCCGTCGATCGCGGTCCGGATCCGAGCCGCGACCTCGGGGTCGAGCCGGTCGCCCGCGAGGTCCAGGGCCTTGGCGAGGTCGTCCGTGCGGGACCTGAGCTGGGTGTCGTGGGACGTCATGAGAGCCTCCTGAGCTCGGCGAGGCGCAGGCGCAGCCCGACGGCGGCATCCGGTGCGAGGGCGGGGACGTCGAGGCGTTCGTGCAGGTCGAGGGGCTCGCGGGCCACCATGGTCGCGGCGCGGTCCGCGAGGTCCGACGCCAGGGTCGCGACCGACGCGTCCCCCGCGTCGCCCAGCAGGCTGCGCACGAGGCGCGCGGCGTCGTCGGACCCTGCGGCGGCCGTGAGGAGGAGAGCCGCCAGGCCCGTGGGCCCGAACGCCTTGACCGCGGCCTCGGCCCGGCGCGTCTCGGCGGTCTCCTGCGGCGCGATGCCGGGCTCGTCGATGCCGCGCAGGGCCTCGACGGCACGGTCGGCGACCGCGACCCACTCGTGGACCTGCGTCGCCGCGGCCTGCTCACGTGCTGCCTCACGGCCCGGGTCACCGTGCTCGGGCGCGAAGGCCGGGCCACCGGGAGGGGCCGTGGGCCCCGAGAGCGCGACCCGCAGGGCGTCGTCCGCGGTCGCGCCCGCGGCGACGAGAGTACGGGTCGCTGCGGCGCGCACCTCGTCGAGCAGCGGTTCGAGCGCGACCTCGCGCGAGCGCCCCCGACGCTTGGTCGAACGGGCCAGGCCGTGGCGGACCTTGACGCGGTCGATCTTCTCCGCACCCGCGAGCTGGGCCCAGCGCGAGGCGACCGACCCCTCCGCCACGACGCCCGAGGCGACGGACGCACGGGCCGAGGCCTCGGCACCCGGCAGGGCACGGTCGATCGTCTCGCGCAGGACCTCCGCGGCCTCGACCTGCTCCTGCACGGCGCCCGCGATGCCCGTGACCCATGCGGGCAGCGCCGCGAGCGACCCCTTGAGCGTGCGCACGATCACGGCGCGCGAACGGTCCGGCCCCGCGAGCATCGTCAACCAGCGCGCGATGGGCGCCACCGTCGCAGGGTCGAGCATGCCCTCGTGCGGACCCACGTCAGGGATCACGAACAGCGGGACGCCCTCCATGCCGTGCTCGCGCAGGCGGGCCAGCAGGTCGCCACGGATCGTCGTCAGGTTGTGCTGCGGGACACGGTTGAGCACCATCGCGACGCTCGCGCCGCGCTCCATGGCCTGCCCCAGCGCGACCCAGGGCAGGGCGTCGCCGTAGCGGGCCGCCGTGGTCACGAACAGCCACAGGTCCGCGGCCTCGAGCAGCTGCGCAGCGGTCGACCGGTTCTCCGCGAGGAGCGAGTCCAGGTCCGGGGCGTCCAGCAGCGCCGTGCCGCGCGGCACGCCGTCGTGCTCGACGACGCGCGACATGGCCGTCGTGGGGCTGTGGACCAGGACGTCGACGTCGAGCGGGTTGTAGGCGAAGACGGGCTCACGGGTCGTCGGGCGCAGGACCCCCGCCGTGGAGACCTCCTCGCCCAGCAGCGAGTTGTACAGGGTCGACTTGCCCGCGCCCGTCGACCCGGCGATCACGACCACCGCAGGCGAGGACAGCTCCTTGAGCCGGGGCAGCAGGTGCTCGTCGAGCTGGTTCAGGAGGCGCTTGCGAGCCTCCTCCGCGTCTGCGGCCCCGTCGAGGTCCAGCGGCAGGCGGGCGTCGGCGACGTCACGACGCAGGTCCCGGCCCACGTCGTAGACGGTCGTCCCGATCTCCTCAGGGGCGTTGCCAGGCGTGTTGCCGGGCGTCCTGCCCGAGGCGGAAAGGGCCCGCGAGGCAGGGTCGGCAGCATGTCGGGTCGTCACCCGTTCATCTTCTGTGGTTACCGAGGCGATGCCAAACGCGCGCGCCGATGACCGGGTGACGGACTGCGGCCGGGGCGGGTGAGTTGGCTGGCCGGGGACGCGCGGCCGAGAGGAGGTGGTGTGCGACACGTCGTCCTCGCGCGCGTGCGCGCAGGTCACGGCCGGTTCCCACTACGATGGTCCCCGCGCCCCGATAGCTCAATGGATAGAGCAACGGCCTTCTAATCCGTAGGTTGCAGGTTCGAGTCCTGCTCGGGGCACCCCTGCGCCGCCACGAGGAAGTCCCAGGCGGCCCTGCCCCCGACGTGGTTGACCATGAATCCACGGCTCAGGTCCCGCACTCCGTACAGGTCCGCCCGGCCGTCGGGGAACGAGAGCTCGACGTACCCCGCCTCGAGCTCCTGGCGAGAGACCAGAGGCTCGATCAGTGCGGCGAGCGCCCCGACGTCGACCTGTCCTGCGTCACCGTCGACGAACCGTTGGACGAAGATGTCGAAGCTCCTGCGCAGAGCATGCCCGACGGGGCGGACACCCCAAGGGGGCCGGTCCTCGCTCGTCGGTGGCGTGGCCGTGCGGGCCCAGCGGTGGACGCCTCCCCGAGCCGTCCGCTCTCCTGACCACGACCTCACGTCCCGGTGGCCCGCTCCGTCTTCAGGACGAGCCCGTCCACCCGTCGCGGAGGTACTCCCATGCTGGCCGTCCAGAGCACCGAGCACGTCACGATCGACCCGCCCATCCTCTACTTCGGGACCCCGGTGGTCCTCGTCAGCACCGTCGGCGACGACGGACGGCCCAACCTCGCCCCGTTGTCGTCGATCTTCTGGTTGGGCCACACCGCGGTGATCGGGGTGGGGGCCAGGTCGCAGACGGCGATCAGGCTTCGGGAGACGGGCGAGGTCGTCCTCAACCTCCCCTCGGTCGAGCAGGTCTCGGCGGTCGACCGGATCGCGCTCACGACGGGCCGCGACCCGGTCTCGGCGCGCAAGTCGTCCGTGGGGTACCGGTACGAGCCGGACAAGTTCGGGCGCGCGGGCCTGACGCCCGTCGCGTCGGACACGGTGTCGGCGCCGAGGGCGGGCGAGTGCCCGGTGCAGCTCGAGGGTCACGTGGTGGACGCTCATCCGTTGCGCGGCGACGACCCGGTCGCGGCGGGGAGCATCCTCGCGGTCGAGATCGCGGTCACGCGGGTGCACGTGCACGAGTCGATCCGGCTCGCGTGCTCGGCCCACCGGATCGACCCCGACCGGTGGCGCCCGCTCATCATGAGCTTCCAGCAGTTCTACGGGCTGGGTGACCGGGTGCTGCCGTCGAGGCTCTCGTCGATCGACGAGGAGTGGTACCGCTAGCCGTCGTCGCCCAGGCGATCTCCGCCGTCGGGACCGCGGGGCTGACCGCTCCGCTGTGGGCGGCGTCCCGGCCCGTCGTGGCGGTCCGGTGACGGGCAGCGCTTCCGTGGTCGGCTGAGCGTGAACTGTTCGGGTCGGGGACCGTGCCCATAACTGACAACAATTGTTGGCACTCTGCGGCAACACCACCCCGCCCCCAGCCCCTGGTGCCCCCCAGGAGAGGGTGCGCCCCCGGCGGAAGGAGGCGTCAGTCCCCGAGCCCGGCGCCTTCGAGCACCCCGTCCAGGAACACCGACACGTCGGCGAGCTCCTCGGCGCTGATCGAGTGCGGCAGCCCCGCGTACTCGACGTCGGTCACGGCGGTGAACCGCGGCAGCCAGGCCGAGGTCCGCGCCGTCGCGTCGGCCGAGATGACCCGGTCCGCGTCGCCGTGCCCGAAGAAGACGGCCGGCCGCCGTTCCGCGAACGCCTCGTCACCGGGCAGCGCCGCGTCGAGCACGAAGCCCGAGAGCACGACCCCCGCCGCGAAGCGCTCGGGGGCGGTGCGCAGGAGCTGGGTCACCATCAGGCCGCCCTGCGAGAAGCCCACGGGCACGACGACCGTCCCGGGGGCCACGTTCGCGTCGAGCCACGCGAGCACCGCCTCGGTGGACTCCGCGACGGGTGCCGGGTCTGGACGTCCCGGCACGCCCAGCGGGAACCACGAGAACCCGCCGTTGCCCGCGTCGAGGGGAGCGCGCAGCGACGCCCAGTCCCAGACCGGGTGAAGATGACCGGCGATCGCGGGCAGGTCGTGCTCGTGCGAGCCGAACCCGTGGAGCAGCAGCAGAAGGGGGCGGCCCGCCTGGTTGCTGCCGCGGACGTGGACCGTGATCGGGGAGCTCATGCCGAGAATCCTGACATGGGGAGTTCTCTCCCTTCCCAGGCCGTGAAAGAGTAAAGAACCGGCCACCCGTCGCGGATATACTCCCCGGACCGGCCGGTCGACCGGCTTGCCCGGTTCGCCGGGTTCCAGGGGTGGGTCCCGCACCGACCTCCGTCAGAGACGAGCGAAGGATCACGATGACCGAGGCAGCACCGCTCCAGCCCCCCGCCGCGACCGAGCACCTGGTGCTCTCCGCGCCCGAGCCCGTGAAGCCCGTCGCGACCACGCAGGCCCCCGCGATGGCTCCGCGCGTCGACGAGGCCGCGATCCCCGGTCTGGACCAGAAGGTCACGTCCTACCTCGACGCGCTCATGGCCTCCGACGCGCGCTCGCCCGAGTTCGCGGCCAAGGCGAACGACGTGCGCACCATGGGCGACCAGGACATCCGCACCGCCGCCGACGCCTCGAACCGCCTGCTGGCCACGCCCGTGCGCGCGCTCAAGGAGGGCGGGCTGTCGGAGGGCTCCAAGGTGGGCAGCACGCTCCTGGAGCTGCGCCGCACGGTCGAGAACCTCGACCCGTCCGAGGCGAGCATGGGCCGCAAGCTCCTCGGCTTCATCCCCTTCGGTGACAAGCTGACGGACTACTTCCGCCGGTACGAGAGCGCGCAGGGCCACCTCAACGCGATCATCCGCGCGCTCTACGACGGCCAGGACGAGCTCCGCAAGGACAACGCCGCGCTCAACCTCGAGAAGCAGCACCTGTGGGACACCATGGCGCGCCTCAACCAGTACATCTACGTGGCCGAGCGCCTCGACGCGCAGCTCTCCGCGAAGACCGCCGAGCTCGACGCGACGGACCCGGAGAAGGCCAAGGCGCTGCGCGAGGACGTGCTGTTCTACGTGCGCCAGAAGCACCAGGACCTCCTGACGCAGCTCGCCGTGTCCATCCAGGGGTACCTCGCGATCGACATCGTCATCAAGAACAACGTCGAGCTCATCAAGGGCGTCGACCGCGCGACCACCACGACCGTCTCGGCGCTGCGCACGGCCGTCATCGTGGCCCAGGCGCTCGCCAACCAGAAGCTCGTCCTGGACCAGATCACGGCGCTCAACACGACGACGTCGAACATGATCGCCTCGACGTCGAAGATGCTCGCGGACCAGTCGGCGACCATCCAGGCGCAGGCTGCGAGCGCCACGGTCGGCCTCCCCCAGCTCCAGGCCGCGTTCCAGAACATCTACGCGACCATGGACTCGATCTCGACGTTCAAGGTCCAGGCGCTGGACTCGATGGCGCAGACCATCGGCGTCCTGGAGACCGAGACGACCAAGGCCCGCGAGTACCTGGACCGTGTGGCCCAGGGCGACCAGTCGGGTGCGGCCTCGGGCGCGCTCGACCTCGGGAAGGTCTGACCCGGACGCCATGGGCTGGTTCCAGAACCTGTTCGGCGGCGGGCGCAGTCGCCCGCCGGAGGTCCCCGTGCTGCCGCCGGCACCCACGAGCGCGGACATCCTCGCCTCGGTCGACGCCGTGCAGGCGCAGATCGACGGCCGGGTCCCGCCCGCGGTCACGGCGCGCGTGAACCGGATCGCGAGGACGGTCGACGACATGGCCCCGCGCCTGGACCGCCTGGGTGGCGGCAGCGCGCAGGCGCACACGGTCGTCGCGACGGCCACGAGCTACCTGCCGGAGGCCGTGGGCGGCTACCTGCGCCTGCCGCGCGACTTCGCGGACACCCGCGCGGTCAACCGCGGCAAGACGTCGCTCATGATCCTGTGCGACCAGCTCGACCTGCTGGGCGTGACGCTCGACAAGATCTCGGACGCGGTCTCGCGCGCGGACGCTGCGGCCCTCGTGGCGCACGGTCAGTTCCTCGCGGAGAAGTTCCAGTCCTCCTCGATCGCGCTCGCGCCCGACGCCGGGACGGGCACGGCCCAGCCCCAGGCACCGGGCAGCCCGGGCGGGTTGGAACGGCCGTGAGCGCCGCGCGCCAGGGGGCGCTCGCACGGAGCATCGAGGCGCTCGTCGCAGTGGGTCGCGGTGCGGGCCTCGTGCCCGACGACGTCGCGCACGAGGGCGAGCGGCTCGCCGCCGCGGTGGCCGAGTCGTCCACGGGCGCGGCTCCCGCGTGGCTCGAGGCCGTGGGGCGTGACCCGGGCGACTTCACGGCGTTCTTCGAGGCCGCGCAGCGGGGCCGTCGGTGGCGCTCGGCCCCGACCGACCAGCTCACGGCCCTCGTCGTCGCGGGCTCGGAGCACGCGGCCGCCTATGCGGAGGCCCTCGCGGCCGTGATCTCCGCGGCCGGTGCGCTGGGCTCCCCCGGGCTCGCGGCCTCGGCCAACGCCGCGTCCACGACGGCCGTCCAGCGGGCTGCGGCCCAGCCGCACACGGCCCCACCGCCCACCGCCCGGCCGCAGGGCACTCCTGTCCACTTCCCGACGCCGTCGTTCGACCCGACCCTCCCGAGCGGGTCGAACCCGTTCGACCTGGGCTCGCTCGCCGGTGCGGGCGGCCTGCGTCCTCCGGCGCAGGACGTCGTCCCGACGGTCGACGCGATCCTCGACGCGCTGGGCGCCCGTAGCCCCGGCCACCCCGCGGGTGGGCCGGCCTCCGGGACGCACGCGACGCCGTCGGGCAGCGTGGACGGTGCGACCACCGACGGCGCGCAGAGCGCGACCACGGGCGACTCCCCCGCCGAGAAGGAGACCGAGACCGAGCCGCCCCGGTCGCTCGAGGAGCTCCTGGCCGAGCTCGACGCGCTGATCGGGCTCGACCGGGTCAAGCACGAGATCCGCCAGCAGACCGAGCTCCTGCGCGTCGAGAAGCTGCGCACGGCCGCGGGCCTGACGACGCCCACGCTCACGCGCCACCTGGTGTTCCTCGGCAACCCGGGCACGGGCAAGACGACCGTCGGGCGCCTCGTCGCGGGCATCTACCGCGCGCTCGGGCTGCTCAGCAAGGGGCACCTGGTCGAGGTCGACCGCTCCGAGCTCGTCGCCGGCTACCTGGGGCAGACGGCCGTCAAGACGTCCGAGGTCGTGGCGACCGCGATCGGCGGCGTGCTGTTCATCGACGAGGCGTACGGCCTCGCGGAGGACCAGTACGGCGCCGAGGCCGTCAACACGCTCGTCAAGGACATGGAGGACCACCGCGACGACCTCGTGGTGATCGTCGCGGGGTACCCCGGCCCCATGGCCGGGTTCATCGCGACCAACCCCGGCCTCGAGTCGCGCTTCTCCACGACCATCACGTTCGACGACTACTCGGACGCCGAGCTGCGCGGCATCTTCGAGCGCATGGCGACCTCTGCGGACTTCGAGGCGCTGCCCGAGACCCTCGACCGGTTCGAGGAGATGGTCTCGCTCGTGCCGCGCACCGAGGGGTTCGGCAACGGTCGCCACGCGCGCAACGTCCTGGACGCGGCCATCGCGCGCCACGCGTGGCGCCTCAAGGACACCCCGGAGCCCACGCTCGACGAGCTGCGCCGGCTCCTGCCCGAGGACCTGCTGCCCCAGGACGGGACCGCCGCCGAGGGCTCGGCCGGCATCCTGGCCGACGCGGCCGAGCCCGACGAGCTCCCCGAAGACCTCTCCGACCACCCGACCGTCTCCCCTCAGGAGGAGCCTGCATGAGCCAGACCCTGACGCCGCCGCCCGGGTCCGCCCCGGCGCCCGGTCGGGCCGTCCAGCCCTCCTACCCCGGGCAGCCCGCCACGCCCCCGGGCGCACCCGCCGCCACGCAGGCCGAGGAGCGGGCCGCCCGCCGCGCGGGGGTGCGCAGCGCGCTGCGTCGATCGCCGGGCAAGCTGCGGATCGCGCTCGCGCTGTGCGTGCTCGCGGCGATCGTCTTCGGCGCGCTCGGCTTCCAGGCCGCGCGCGTCCAGGGGATCGCGCTCGACGACGCCCGCGCGGACACGAGCCAGCTCCTGGGGGTCCAGGACGTGCGCAACAACCTGGTCGTGGCGGACGCCGCGGCGACCAACGCGTTCCTGGTCGGCGGCCTCGAGCCCGTGGACCAGCGCGAGCGCTACGACGACGCGATCGCGAACGCCTCGATCCGCATCGCCGAGCTCGCGGGGTCCAACAGCGCGGACGCGACCGAGCTCGGCCGGGTCGCCTCGCAGGTCGCGGTCTACACGGGCCTGATCGAGCAGGCGCGCGCGAACAACCGCCAGGGCTTCCCGGTGGGGTCGGCCTACCTGGACCAGGCCTCGACGCTGCTGCGCGACGAGATCCTGCCGACGCTCACGACGCTCGTGGACGACAACGCCGACCGTGTGGCGTCCGACCTGTCGATGGTGCGCAACGCGCTGTGGATCCTCGCGGCAGGCATCCTGTGCCTGGCGCTGCTCGTCGCGACGCAGGTGTGGCTGGCCAAGCGCACGCACCGCGTGCTCAACGTGGGGCTGCTCGCGGCGAGCGCGGTCGTGCTGGTCGTCGGGGTCGTGGGCGCGGTCCTGCTGAGCCAGACCAACGGCGCGGCCGCCGCGGTCCGCGACGGACCGTACGCGGCGACCCTTGCGGCGTCGACCGCGTACTCGGAGGCGAACGACGCCAAGGCCATGGAGAGCTTCACGCTCATCAAGCGCGGCTCGGGCCAGGCATACGAGGAGTCGTTCGTCGAGCTCACGGCCGACGCGACGCAGCGCCTCGACGACGCGGGGGCTGCCGGAGTCCTCGACGGGACCGCGGCCGGACACCTGGGCGACTGGGTCACCCAGCACCAGGCGATCCGCGCGCTCGACGACGCGGGCGACTGGGACGGGGCGGTCGCGCTCGCGACGAGCTCAGCCGAGGGCAGCCCGAACGCCGCGTTCGCGGCCTTCTCCCAGTCCGTCACGAACGACATCACCGACAACATCAGGGCCACGCAGGCCGACCTCGCCTCGGCAGGCACGAAGTCCGCCCTCGCGGGCTGGCTGCTGCTGGCCGCGGGCCTCGTCGCGGCGGTCCTCGCCTGGCGCGGCCTGAACGTCCGACTGGAGGAGTACCGGTGATCACCACGACCTTCCGCAAGAGCGGGCGCCTGGGCGCCCTGGTGGCGCTGGGGGTCTCGGGCGCCCTGGCCCTGGCCGGCTGCGCCACGTCCGACGCCGGACCGTCCGCGGGGGCGTCCGTGGCCTCGGTCGTCGGCACCGCGGGCAGCGCAGCGGCCGGGAGCGGCCCGGCCGGCAGCACCGTCTCGGCTGCCGCGGCGTGCGAGAACCCGGTCGCGTCCTACGCGCCCGACGGCCCGCTGCCGGGACCCGGTGCGCTGCCCGCAGGCAGCACCATGGCGGCGATCCGCGACCGCGGCTCGCTCGTCGTGGGGGTCTCCGCCGACACCCTCCAGCTCGGTGCCCGCAACCCCCTGACGGGGCAGATCGAGGGTTTCGACATCGACGTGCTGCACCAGGTGTCGACCGCGATCTTCGGCGACCCGAACCGGCTCCAGTTCCGCGTCATCACGTCGGGGCAGCGGCTCGAGGCCCTGGAGAACGGCGAGGTGGACATCGTCGCCCGGGCGTTCACGATCAACTGCGAGCGCTGGGAGACCATCGCGTTCTCCTCGGAGTACTACCACGCGGGCCAGAAGGTGCTCGTGACCAGGGACTCCGAGGCGCAGGGCATCGCGGACCTCGCGGGCCAGCGGGTCTGCGCCCCGGACGGCACCACGACGCTCGAACGCCTCCAGGAGTACCCCGACATCGAGGCCGTGCCCGCGACGACCCACACGGGCTGCCTCGCCCTGTTCCAGCAGGGCAAGGTCGACGCGATCACGGGCGACGACACGATCCTCGCGGGCTTCGCGGCGCAGGACCCGTACGCGAAGGTCGTCGGACAGGCGATCTCCGACGAGCCGTACGGCCTGGGCATCCCGGCCGCGAACGTCGACATGGTCAAGTTCGTCAACGGCGTGCTGGAGCAGATGCGCACCGACGGCACCTGGACCGCGCTGTACGACGAGTGGCTCGGCGTCCTCGGCCCGGCCCCGGCCCCACCGGTCGCCGTGTACGGCCGCACGCCGTGACCCCAGGCTCCTCGCCCTCCCCTGCCGCTGCCGGGCCGCCCGTGGCCCCGCGCACGCAGCAGGCACCGAGCGCGCCCGGACGTCTGGGCGAGGCGAGCCCGGCCGCTGAGCTCTTCACGTACCTCGCGGCGCTCGAGGAGTGGTTGCGGGCTCGGCGGACCGAGCTCGACCGCCTCGACGCCGCAGCACAGGCCGCGGCGTCCCCCGAGACCTACACCGCCGACATGCTGCTCGCCATGACCCTGTGGCAGGCGGCCCGCACGCGCGCCGACGAGATGGCCGTGGTCTGGGACTCGGGGCGCGCGGACACGGTCGCGCGCGAGAAGATCTCGCAGCTGATCTGGGGGCGCCTGAGCTCGCCCGACGGCTCGTCGCTCGTGTCGTTGGTCGAGGCGACGCGGCTGTGCGACGCGATCGTGGCCGCGCTGCGCACGCGCCTGTCGTTCGACCCGAACGCCGCCGACGAGGTCGCCCGGTTCCGTGGGCTGCGCGCCGAGCTGGCCCGGTGCGACGAGCTCGCCGGCTCCGACACCGAGGCCCATGGCCGGGTGGAGAAGCTCCGTGAGCGCTGGACGCGCCTGCGGGACAAGGCGTCGCACGGCGCCGACGTGACCGGCCCCCTGACCGAGCTCGAGGCCGAGGTCGCCCGCACCGAGCGCGACCTCATCGTGGGTGCGTCCGAGCGTCGCGAGCTGGCCCGTGACCGCAAGCAGGCCGTCGAGCGCTACGCGGCCCTGGAGGCGCGCGAGCCCTCGCTGCGCGAGCTCGCTGCCCGTGCCCGCCGCGAGATCGCCGCTCCCCCGCGCCTCGCGGTGCCCGACGTGTCGCGCCTGGGCGAGGTCCCGCACGACCGCGCGGGGCTCGACGGGTTCCTGACGCGGCTCGCGACCGTCGCACGCGCGTTCGACACGGTCGAGTCCGCGTACACCGCGCCGCTGCGCGAGCGGGCAGAGCTCCGCTACCGGCTCAACGCCTACCGCGTGAAGGCCGACGCCAACGGCCGCAGCGCCTCCCCCACGGTCCGCTCCGGGCTGGCCGAGGCCCGCGCGGCGGGCGAGGCCGTGCCCTGCGACGTCGTCCTGCTGCGCTTCCTCGTCGAGCAGTACCAGTTCCTGTCCCGTCCGCTCCCGGCGCACCTCGCGTCGCCCGGATCGTCACCCGCACCGCCGCCCGCACCGGGCCAGGAAGGATCGTCCCGATGACCACGACCGCTCAGGAGCCCTGCTCCCAGCCGGGCTGCACCGGCTTCATCGAGGACGGCTACTGCAACGTGTGCGGCTCGCCCGCCGCGCCCTCGGCCGGGGCTCCCGGCCCGGCAGGGTCGTCGACGACCGCGACCGCAGCCGCCGCGTCGCCGTCGGCCATGCTCGGCACGGGCATCGCGCAGGCCGCCCCGAACTACGCGGCCGGCCCGGGCCCCGAGGGCGAGGCCGTCTCGACCCGCACGGGGCGCACGAGCTCGACCCAGCTCGCGAGCGCCGCGCTCGGCTCGGCCCGCTCGGCCGTGACGGGCACCAAGTCCACGCGGCGCGTGGGGACGTCCTCGACGCGTCTGCGCGGCCACCGCCTGGGCGCAGGCCTGACGACCGTGCCCAGCGCGCCGGTCCGCGACCCGCTCCAGGCCATCATGGCCGTGCCCGAGCTCGCGGAGTCCAAGCGCTTCTGCCCGACGTGCGGCGCCAAGGTCGGCCGGTCGCGCGACGGCGTCCCGGGCCGCACCTCGGGTTTCTGCCCGCAGTGCCGCACCGCGTTCTCGTTCGACCCGCAGCTCTCGCCGGGCGACGTCGTGGGCGGCCAGTACGAGGTCGTGGGCTGCCTCGCGCACGGCGGCCTCGGCTGGATCTACCTGGCCCGCGACCAGAACGTGTCGGGCCGGTGGGTCGTGCTCAAGGGTCTGCTCAACTCGGGCGACCCCGACGCGTTCGCGGCCGCGATCTCCGAGCGCCAGTTCCTGGCCGAGGTCGAGCACCCGCTGATCGTCGAGATCTACAACTTCGTGATGCACGACGGCGCGGGCTACACCGTCATGGAGTACGTGGGCGGCAAGTCGCTCAAGGAGATCCTCAAGGACCGCCGCGACGGCAACGGCGGCGTGGTGAACCCGCTGCCCGTGGACCAGGCGCTCGCGTTCGTCCTGGAGATCCTCCCGGCGTTCGCGTACCTGCACGACCTGGGCCTGATCTTCTGCGACTTCAAGCCCGACAACATGATCCAGCAGGGCGACGGCGTCAAGCTCATCGACCTGGGCGGCGTGCGGCGCCTGGACGACCTGACGTCCGCGATCTTCGGGACGGTCGGCTACCAGGCTCCCGAGGTCGCGGAGATCGGGACGTCCGTCGCGTCCGACATCTACACGATCGGGCGCACGCTCGCCACGCTCGTGCTGGACTTCCGCGGGAACCAGACGACGTACGTCGCCTCCCTGCCGCCGGTCGCCGAGACCCCGGTCTTCCAGCAGTACGACTCGTTCTACCGCCTGCTCGCCAAGGCCTGCGCGCTCGACCCGTCGGACCGCTTCGCGACGGTCGACGAGATGCGCGCCCAGCTCATCGGCGTGCTGCGCGAGGTCGTCGCGACCGACCGCGGCCCGGGCAGCGGCGCGCTGCACTCGGCGGCCTCCGTCCTGTTCGAGGCGCCCGTGTCCGACGACGCCGACCACCCCCTCACGTGGGACGCCCTGCCGACGCTCAAGATCGACGAGTCCGACCCCATGGCGAGCTGGCTCGCGGGCGTCAACATCGCCGACCCCGCGGCACGCATGGCCGCCCTGGCGGCGGCCCCCGAGTCGACGGTCGAGGTGCGGCTCGCGTACGCCAAGGCCGCGATCGAGCACCGCCGGTTCGCCGAGGTCGACAAGACCATCGTCGAGATCCTCGCCGACGACCCGTGGGAGTGGCGGGCGGCCTGGATCGGGGGGCTGGCCGAGCTCGCGCGCGGCGAGGCCGCGGACGCCCGCGCCTCGTTCAACGCGGTCTACGGCCAGGTCCCCGGCGAGCTCGCGCCCAAGCTCGCGCTCGCGGTCGCGTGCGAGGTCAGCGGGGAACCGGACATCGCCGAGTCGCTGTACGTGATCTGCGCCCGGTCGGACGCCAACTACACCGCGCCCGCGGCGTTCGGGCTCGCCCGCATCCGGCAGGCGCGCGGCGACCTCGACGGGGCCCTGCACGCGCTGGACCTCGTGACCCCGACCCGCAGCTCGTACACCGACGCGCGCATGCGCCGCGCCAGGCTCCTCGCCGGGTCCGACCGGGGGCTCACGGCCCTGGCCGAGGCGCTCGCGAGCGTCGAGTCGGTCGCGATCCCCCAGCGCGACCGCGTCGCCCTCTCGATCGACGTCCTGAGCTCCGCGCTCGAGGAGGTCACGGTCAAGAAGCAGGTCGGCACGGCGCGCCTCGGCGGGGTCGAGCCCAAGGAGCCACCGCTGCGCGACGCCCTCGAGGGGGCCTACCGCGAGATGGCGACGCTCACCGAGGACCGGGTCGCGAAGATCGACCTCGTCGACCGGGCGAACGCCGTGCGCCGCTGGACGACGACGTGAGCGCGCAGGAGAGCTCGCCCGGCCTGCTCGCGCCGTGCGCCACGTGCGGCGAGGTGCCCGCACCCGGGGCGAGGTTCTGCGAGAACTGCGGCTCCGACGTCGGGCCGGCGGTGGCCGCCGGGGACGGGCCGCCCATCCTGGCGCGCCCGCCCGTGCCCGCGCTGCCTCCCCTGACCCTCCCGACGCCTCTGCCGGACCTCAAGCCCACGGACCCCGACTCGGGCGCCGGGGCGCCGCCCCCTCCGCCGCCGCCCGCTGCCCGACGTCCCTGCACGAGCTGCGGCGGCACTGTCGCGGACGACGGCTACTGCGAGCAGTGCGGCGAGAAGGCCCAGGTCGAGCGCGACCACTGGGCCGAGCAGCCCGCCCCCTGGGTCGCCGGCGTGTGCGACCGCGGCATCCGGCACTCGCGCAACGAGGACGCCATGGCGCTCGCCGCGTCGGGCGACCCGGCCATGGTCGGGCGGTTCGCGGCCCTCGTGGTGTGCGACGGGGTCTCGGCCGCGCCGGACTCCGACGTCGCGAGCCTCGCGGCCGCGCGTGCGGCCCGCGACGTGCTCGCGTCCGGCGGGCCCGACGGCGCCGCCCCCGTCACGGGGGACGTCACCGAGCGCATCCAGGCGTGGCAGGCTCTCATGCTCGCCGCGTCGACGACCGCGAACGACGCCGTCCTGGTCGCGGTGGGCGACAAGGCCGAGCGGGCCGAGCCACCCTCGTGCACGTTCGTCGCGGCCGTCGTCGACGGCCCGCTGATCGTCGCGGGCTGGGTCGGCGACTCGCGCGCCTACTGGATCCCCGACGCCGGCACGGCCCGCCAGCTCAGCGTCGACGACTCGTGGGCGCACGAGCTCATGGCCATGGGCACCCCGCGCCACGTCGCCGAGAACGCGCCCCAGGCGCACGCGATCACGCGCTGGCTCGGGCCCGACTCGACCGACCCGGCGGCCCGCTGCGCCCCGACCGTCCCCGACTCCTCGGGCTGGCTGCTGGTCTGCTCTGACGGCCTGTGGAACTACTGCTCCGCGGCCGACGACCTCGCGGACCTCGTGCGCTCTACCGAGACCACCACGGGCCGCGAGCCGCGCGCCCTGGCGACCGAGCTCGTGCGCTGGGCCAACGCCCAGGGCGGCCGGGACAACATCACCGCGACCCTTGCGCGTTTCGAGGCGCTCGCCGCCCCGGACACCTCCGATAACCTGCACACAGACGCATTCTCGGGCGACGAGCCCGCGACGCACGCCCTCTGATCCACGAAGGAGCCCAGAACCCATGGCCGAGTTCTCCGCCGAGGTCTTCCAGAACGAGTTCCTGTCCGAGGGCGCCACGGATGTGCACGCCATCGTGACGGTGACCGCCCGAGGGGCAGGTCAGGCGGGGGCCGCGACCTCGGGCGGCGGCGTCGCCGAGATCATCATGGTCGACACGTCCGGCTCGATGTCCGGACGCAACATGGAGTCCGCCAAGTACGCCGCGCAGGTCGCGGTCGACCAGATCCTCGACGGGACCTGGTTCGCGATCGTCGGCGGCAGCCACGTCGCGCAGCGCGCGTTCCCCTACCCCAACGCGCGCGTCGCGATGGTGCAGATGGAGCCCGCGGCCCGTGAGGAGGCCAAGCGGGCCATCGCCATGATGAGCCCGTCGGGCGGCACCGCGATGAGCACGTGGCTCCAGCTCGCGGCCCAGCTCTTCGACACCGTGCCCCAGGCCGCCCAGCGTCACGCGATCCTCCTGACCGACGGCAAGAACGAGTCGGAGCCGCGCGAGAACCTGTCGCAGGTCGTGCGCGCCGTGACCGGGAAGTTCCAGTGCGACGCGCGCGGCGTCGGTTCGCGCTGGCAGGTCGACGAGCTGCGCGAGATCTCGACGGCCCTGCTCGGCACGGTCGACCTCATCGCCGACCCGAGCGAGATCGCTGCCGACTTCTCCTCGCTCGTCCAGAAGTCCATGTCTCGTGGCGTCGCCTCCGCGGACCTGCGCGTGTGGGCCCCGCAGGGCGCCCAGGTGCTGTTCGTGCGCCAGGTCGCCCCGACGGTCGAGGACCTCACGACGCGCCGCGCCGTGGTCAACCCGCTCACGGGCTCCTACCCCACGGGGTCGTGGGGCGACGAGACGCGCGACTACCACGTGGCCGTGCGCGTGGCCTCGAAGCCCGTGGGCTCCGAGCAGCTCGCGGCGCGCGTCCAGCTCGCTGTGAACGGCGAGGTGGTCTCGTCGGGGCTCGTGAAGGCCAAGTGGTCCGACGACGGCGCGCTCACCACGCGCATCAACCCGGAGGTCGCGCACTACACCGGTCAGGCCGAGCTCGCGTCCGCGATCCAGGAGGGCCTCGCGGCCAAGGCGGCCGGCGACGAGGCGACCGCCACGGTCAAGCTCGGCCGCGCCGTGCAGCTGGCGGCCGAGACCGGCAACGACGAGGCGACCTCGCGCCTGCGCAAGGTCGTCGAGATCGAGAGCGAGGAGCAGGGCACCGTGCGCCTCAAGCGCAACACCGACAAGCTCGACGAGATGGCCCTCGACACCGCCTCGACCAAGACCACGCGGGTCAAGCGATGAGCGCGATCTGCCCCAACGGGCACGCGTCCGAGTCGACCGACTACTGCGACGTGTGCGGCGAGCCCATGGGGGCCGCGTCGAGCGGTGCGTCGGCGGCCGTGACCTCCGGGTCCGTCGGGGCCGCGGCCGGTGCTGCCGGCAGTGGTGGCGCGGCTGCGGGTGGCGAGCCCATCGCGTGCCCGCACTGCTCGTTCCCGGCTGCGGCCGGGGCGCTGTTCTGCGAGAACTGCGGCTACGACTTCACGACGGGCTCGCTGCCCGAGCCCGCGGGGGCGCCGTCGGCCGCGACCCCGGTGTCAGCGGGTGCGCCCGCTGGGTCGTCGGGGCCGCTCGATCCCCCGGCATCGTCGCTCGACCTCGACCCGGTCGCTCCTCCCGCGGGGTCGCCTGCGGCAGCGCCCACCGCCGACCCGCTGTCGGCCCCGGCGGCTCTCACGCCGCCCGTCGGGGACCCGGAGGCGGGTGACCCGTCGTCGGCCCCGGTCGCTGCTCCCGCCGGCCCGGCAGAGGGCGAGGCGGCGTCCGCCCGGACGGGCGCGACGCCGTCGGGCATGGGGACGCACCTGCCGACCCCGCCCGTGCCGGGCGAGGACCAGTGGGTCGTCGAGGTGTGGATCGACCCCGACTGGTACCAGGCGCAGAAGGCCGAGGACCCGCTGCCGTCGGCCGGGCTGCCCGGTCTCGTGGTGCTGCGCGAGCGCAGCGTGCTCGTGGGACGCCCCTCGGTGTCGCGCAACATCCACCCGCAGATCGACTGCGGCGCCGACACCGGCGTCTCGCGACGGCACTGCCAGCTCAACACCGACGGGCAGCGCTGGTGGGTCGAGGACCTCCAGTCCTCCAACGGGACGTACCTGAGCCCCGCGGGCGGCGAGCTGCCCATCGACCCGATCCCGGCCGGTCAGCGCCGCGAGGTCGCCGACGGCGACCGCATCTACCTCGGCGGCTGGACGCGGCTCGTGATCCGCAAGGCGCTGCCTGGGGAGGTCTGAGCCTCGTGGCGTGACGGACGATGGCGACGAGGCCGCCGTGGTTCAACTCCGCTGGGGCGGGGTGTGGTGTTCGTGGATCACCCACAATTGTGGGTGATCCACGAACACCACACAGAGGCTGAGGCCGGGGTGCGTCCTCTCCATGTGGCGCTACGCGGGTCCCCGACCGGCGTCGGCCTTCGCCACCCACTCCCGCGCGACGAAGAACTCTGCGGTGACGACGAGAACCCCGAGCGGACCAGCCGCCCACACTCCCCCCAGCCACCCCCCGAGCGCTACGAACGTCACTGCAAGCCCAAGGCCGACCGCGAACACCCCGAGCCGACTGCCCTGGCGTCGAGCCCGGAACGCCGTCGATCGCCGCACTATCGCGCAGTGAGTCACCAGCCCACCCGGGACGCCGGCCGCCAGCCCCATGAGCACCACACTCCACACGTCGAAGGCGATCCCTATGCCGATCATCGCGAACGACAGCACGTAGTTCCCGATCCAACCGATCTGGTTCACCCGGTCGAGAAGGACAGCACCTCGAGCAACGTCACGATCCATCGAGTCTCACCCCACCGTTCTGACCGTCCACGCAGGCGACATCCTCGCCGCCCACCACTGGAACAGACACGCCTCCTTCAACGAACCCGACGCCCTGATCGGACAACGGAGCCACCACGCGATCCAGGAATCGGGCCCCGGGATCGACGAGCAGCACCCGGACCACCTCGCCGTCGTCGGCCGTTTGGTCAGTTCCTCCATCAGGTATCCAGGACCCCCTGCTGTTCTTGGTGGTTTCCTCCAACCGGTTGTCGACTTCCGCCAACACACCCTGCTCTACCTGATTCGTGGCGCCGACGCACCGGCATCCCGTCTCCGACCAGAGTGGACACGTGCCCCCCGGCACCTCACGCCCTTCCCGAGGAGACCCCGTGGCCCGCGCAGTGCGCACCGACCTGCCCGCCGACGTTCCCACCCACGCGCACCCTGCGCAGCACCCCGAGCCCGCCACCTCCCGCTGGCGCATCTCCGCCGCCGACGCGGCCCGCATCGCGACGTTCGCCGCGCTCACCGCGGTCCTCGGCATGCCGGGGAGCCTGGCCCTGTTCGGCAACGCGGTCCCGATCACGCTCCAGACCCTCGGCGTCATGCTCGCGGGCGCCCTCCTCGGCGCGTGGCGCGGCGCGCTCGCGATGCTCACGTTCCTGGCCCTGGTCGCGGCGGGCCTCCCGCTCCTGTCGGGCGGGCGGGGCGGCCCCGCGGTCTTCGTGGGCCCGTCGGCCGGCTACCTGATCGGGTTCGTGGTGGGCGCCGCGGTGATCGGTCTGATCGTCGAGCGCTTCCGCACTCTGACCTTCTGGCGCGTCCTGGCCGCGTGCGTCGTCGGCGGCATGCTCGTCATGTACGCCCTGGGCATCCCGCTCCAGGCGCTCGTCACGGGCTTCTCGCTCCAGACGGTCGCGACCGGCTCGCTCGTGTACCTTCCGGGCGACCTCCTCAAGGCCGTGGTCGCGGCCTCGGTCACGGTCGGCGTGGTCCGCGCCTATCCGGCCGCGTCGCCCCTGCGCCGCGGTGCGAGGACGCCGAAGACCCAGCCCGCCGCGAGCCCCGCGGCCTGATCGCCCTACGATCCCCTCATGCCCGTCGCCCACGCCGTCCTCGCGCACGCCCGCAGCTCCGCAGGGGGGCGCTGCGCGCTGCGCGCACCGGAACGCTCCCGCACCTACCGAGCCCTCGCCGCGGACGTCGCGGCAGGAGCGGAGTTCTTGCGGGCGACGGGGACGGTCGTGGGTGACGTCGTCGCGATCTCGCTGCCCGACCCGGTCGATCTCCTCACGGCCCTCCTCGCGGTCGACCTCGCGGGCGCCACGCCTCTCGTCTGCGACCACACGTGGTCGCGGTCCCAGCGCGCCGAGGTCCTGCGGACGATCGCCCCGGCGGGCTTCGTCGAGGTTCCGCTCCCGCGGGGCAGCGCGGCGGACGCGCTCGCCCCGCTCAGCGGCCCGGTCGTGGGCAGCGCGCCCGACGACGCCTCTCCCGTCGAGCCGTCGGCGTCGGATCTCGCGTGGGCCGGGTTCTCGTCGGGCAGCACGGGTCGCCCCCGCGCGGTCGTGCGCACGCGCGGTTCCTGGACGGGGTCGTTCCCTGCGGCCGCACGGCTCACGGGCACCCGGTCGGAGGACACCGTGCTGGTGCCCGGCCCGCTCGCGTCGTCGCTGTACTGCTTCGCGGCCGTGCACGCGCTCGCGACGGGGGCGTGCGTCCAGCTCGCCAAGGGCGACGCCGCGATCACGACGGCCCTGGCGACCTCCGACGTCGTGCACCTCGTGCCCTCGGCGCTCGAACCGATCCTCGACGCGGTCGAGGCGGGCGCCCCGAGCCGACTGCGGACCGCCGTGGTCGGCGGCGCCTCGCTGCCGGACGACGTGCGCGAGCGCGCGGCGCGCGCCGGGGTGGGCGTCGTGACCTACTACGGGGCCGTCGAGCTGTCGTTCGTCGCGATCGACACCGACGGCACGGGCCTGCGTCCCTTCCCAGGGGTCGAGGTCGAGGTGCGCGAGCTGCCGGGAGCGACGCTCGGCGAGGTCTGGGTGCGGTCGCCGTGGGTCGCGCAGGGGTACCTCGCCCGGGCGACCGGCCCGTTCCGCCGCGACGGAGACTGGTGCACCGTGGGCGACCTCGCGGAGGTGCCCGTCGCCGAGCCCACCCCAGGAGAGAGCGCCCCGCTCGTCCTGCGCGGCCGGGGCGACGGCGCGATCCTCACGGGCGGCGCGACCGTGGTTCCCGAGGACGTCGAGGTCGTGCTGCGCGCGATCCCCGGCGTCGAGGACGTCGTGGTCGTCGGGACCCCGCACCGCCGCCTCGGCGCGGTCGTGACGGCCGTGGTGCAGTGCGCCGACCGGCCGGGGCTGCGCGCGCACCTCGAACGCGTGGCCAGGGCCTCGTTGTCCTCGGCCCAGCGCCCGCGCCACTGGTACGGCGTGCGCGAGCTGCCGCGGACGCCGTCGGGCAAGGCCGCGCGCGGCGCGATCAGCGAGGCGCTGCTGTCCGGGGAGCCCGCGTACGAGGCGCTGCGGTGAGCGCGTCGCCCGGCTCCCCCGTGGTCGTCGCCGCGCGGCGGACCTGGATCGGCACGGCGGGCCACGGGCACGCGGACCTCTCGGCGACCGACCTCGCCGCCCCCGTCCTGGGCGCGACGCTCGCCGGCCTCCCGGCGGACCACGGCCTGAGCGTCGAGGACGTCGTGCTCGGGAACTGCACGGGACCCGGCGGGAACCTCGGACGGGTCGCGGTGCTCGCGGCCTCGCTGCGCGACGCGGGCGGAACGTTGACCGAGCACGTCCCCGGGGTCACGGTCGACCGGCAGTGCGGCAGCGGGCTGGCCGCGATCCTGCTCGCGGCCCAGACCGTCCGCGCCGGGGACGGCGACCTGGTGCTGGCCGGAGGGGTGGAGAGCGCCTCGACCTCCCCGCTGCGCGCCCACCGACCACCCCGCGGATCGAGGGCCGAGCCGGTCCCGTACGACCGCGCCCCCTTCACCCCGGCCGAGCTCGGCGACCCGGACATGGGCGCCGCCGCCGACGCCCTGGCGCGCGAGCGGGGCATCGGCCGCGAGCGCCAGGACGACTACGCCGCCCGCTCGCACGCACGCGCCCTCGCCGCCCACGCGGCGGGTCGCTTCGCCGAGGAGACCGTCCCGGTCGGGAGGCTCGCCCGCGACGAGCGCGCTCGCCCGCTCGACCGCGCGCGGCTCGCGCGCCTCCCGTCGGCGTTCACGCCGGGCGGCACGGTGACGGCGGGCAACGCGAGCCCGGTCAGCGACGGAGCCGCGGTCGTCGCGATCGTCCCGGAGCGCGTGCGTGCGCGCCTCGGGGTGCCCGGCCTGCGGCTCGTGGGCGGCGTGACGCGCGGCTGCGACCCGCGACTGCCGGGCTGGGGGCCGGTCCCGGCCGTGCGCGAGCTCCTGGCCCGCACGGGCCGCAGCGCCGACGACCTCGTCGCGATCGAGCTCGTCGAGGCCTTCGCGGCGCAGGTCCTGACGTTCACCGACGCGCTCGGTCTGCCCGACGACGACGCTCGCCTGTGCGCGGACGGCGGCGCCCTGGCGCTGGGTCACCCGTGGGGGGCGAGCGGAGCCGTGTCGGTCGTGCGGCTGTTCAGCAGGCTCGTGCGCGCGGGGGCCCCGGCGGGCTCGCTCGGTCTCGCGGCCGCAGCCGTGGGCGGCGGGCTGGGCGTGGCCGGGATGTTCGAGGTGGTCCGATGAGAGGGGCAGGCATGCACAGGTCGACCGTCGAGAACCCGGCCCGGGATCCGGCGGCCGCGACACCCGAGGTGGGCTGCGTCGTCGGGCTCGAGGACGTGCACGTGCGCCTGGGCGAGCGCGACGTCCTGCGCGGGGTCACCACGGAGCTGCGCGAGCGGCGCATCGGGATCGTCGGCGCGAACGGCTCGGGAAAGAGCACCCTCGCGCGGCTCCTCAACGGGCTCGTGCTGCCCACGCGCGGCACCGTGCGGGTCAACGGCCTCGACACACGACGCTCGGGGGCCCAGGTCAGGCGACGCGTCGGCTTCGTGTTCTCCGACCCCGACGCGCAGATCGTCATGCCCACCGTCGCCGAGGACGTCGCCTACTCGCTACGCCGCAGCGATCACGACCGTGCCGGCCGCGACCGGCTCGTCGCGGGCTGGCTCGCGCGCCACGGCCTCGACGGCCACGCCGACCACCCTGCACACCTGCTCTCGGGGGGCCAGAAGCAGCTCCTCGCGCTCACGTCGGTCCTCGTGACCTCGCCGCGCCTCGTCGTGGCCGACGAGCCCACGACCCTGCTCGACCTGCGCAACACGCGCCGCGTCGCCGCGCTGCTCACCGAGATCCCGCAGCAGGTCGTGCTCGTCTCGCACGACCTCGACCTGATGACGGGCTACGACCGCGTGCTCGTGGTGGACGAGGGACGCATCGTGGCCGACGACGCGCCCGCACCGGCCGTCGCGTACTACCGCCGGCTCCTGGACGAGCGGCCGTGACCGACCCGAGCCCCCCACGTGGCGCGACACACCACACGGCCGGTGCCTACGTCGTCGGGCGCTCGCCGCTGCACCGCGCCCCCGCCGGGCCCAAGCTCGCCGCGCTCATGGCGTGCTCGCTGGCCCTGCTGCTCGTGCGTGACGCCGTGGGCGTGGGCCTCGCCGCTCTCGCGGTCGCAGGGCTCTACGCGGTCGCGGGCCTCGGGTGGCGGGCCGCGTGGGGGCAGGTGCGACCCCTGCGCCTGTTCCTGCCCGTGGTCTTCGCGCTCCAGTGGTGGCTCATGGACCTCACGTCCGCCGCGGTCCTCAGCACGCGCCTCCTGGTGCTCGTGGCGCTCGCGGGCCTCGTGACCTGCACGACGCGGGCCTCCGACCTGCTCGCGGCCATCGAGCGCGGGCTCTGGCCGCTCGAGCGCGTCGGTGTGGACGTCGAGCGCATCGCGCTCGTGCTTGCCCTCGCGCTGCGCAGCGTGCCCGTGATCGCAGACCTGGCGGGACGGGTCCGTGACGCGCAACGAGCCCGCGGCCACGAGCGCGACGTGCGGGCCTTCGCCGTCCCGCTCGTCGTGGGCGCGATGCGGCAGGCCGACGCGCTCGGCGAGGCCCTGCGGGCGCGCGGCTTCGACGACTGAGCCCGGGTCAGCGGGCCGGGTCAGCGGCTGGGTCAGCGGCCCGGGTCGCCGCAGGTGGACGTCCGGGCGAAGCGTTCGGCGAGCTCCCCGAACGCGGCTCGGAGCTCCGGTGGCTCGACGACGTGCACGTCCGCCCCGAAGCGTCCGAGCAGTGCGGCCAGGGCCGTCCACGACCACGCCCCGACCTCGACGCCGCAACGCTCGGCCCCCAGGTCCTCGACGACCCCGTCGTCGACGAACGGCGCGACGGCCCGTGCCGGGAGGTCGACGACGACCTTCCCGCGGCACGGCCAGTCGTTCGAGGGTCCTCCCTTGAACCGGGCCGCGACGAACTGCTGGACGTCCTCGCCCGGCACGGTGCGCGGCGTGAACCGCGGGCCGGTGTGCGCGCGGGGGACCATGCGGTCGACGCGGAAGATCCGCCACTCCGCGGCACCCAGGTCCCATGCGACCAGGTACCAGCGGCGGCGGGCGGCCACGAGATGGTGCGGTTCGGCCTGCCGTGGCGGCCGGGGGCGCTCCTGGGGTGTCCGCGTGCTCCCGAGATAGTCGAAGCGGACGACCTCGCGGGTGCGGATCGCGGTCGACAGGAGGGCCAGGTCGTCCGTCGCCACCTCGCGCGCCGGGGCGTCGTCGGCGAGCGTCGTGAACCGCACCGCGTCGACCCGGGTGCGCAACCGGCTCGGCATGACGCGGCGGATCGTGGAGAGCGCCCGTCCCGCGGCGTCCTCGACGCCGGCCGCCGCGAGGGGCACCGCCTGCAGGGCCACGGCGATGGCCGTGACCTGGTCGTCGTCGAGCAGCAACGGCGGCAGCTCGGCGCCGGCGTCCAGGCGGTACCCGCCCACGGACCCGCGACCGGCACGGATCTCGTAGCCCATGTCGCGCAGGCGGTCCACGTCCCGGCGCACGGTCCGGAGGCTGACGCCCAGGCGCTCGGCGAGCACCGGGCCGGGCCAGTCCCGGCGCGCCTGGAGCAGCGACAGCAGGGCGAGCAGACGTGCGGCCGTACCGGCGGGCTGGCTCATGTCCTCCATGCTACGAACCATGAGGACAGAACCTGACCTCATGGCTCGGCACAGTGGTCCTCGACGGGGCGCCCGCCCCGGCACGGACCGACCGAGGAGCCGACATGACCGTCGCCACCACCACGCACCTGAACTTCCGCGGGACCGCCCGCGACGCGCTGACCTTCTACCAGGAGGTCTTCGGCGGGCACCTCGCCGCCGTGACCTATGCCGACGCGCACGCCGTGACCGAGCCCACCGAGGCCGACCAGGTCATGTGGGGCCAGGTCGCCTCCGACGCCGGCTTCCGGGTCATGGCCTACGACGTGCCCTCGCACACGAGCCACGACCCGGGGGTCATCCCGGTCTTCGTGTCCGTCCGCGGCACGGACACCGACGAGCTCCGCCGCTACTGGGGCGGGCTCTGCGACGGTGCCACGGTCCTCGTCCCCCTCGCCCAGGCCCCGTGGTCGCCCCTCTACGGCATGCTCACGGACCGCTTCGGCGTCACCTGGGTGCTCGACCTCGAGGTCCCCTGGAACGGCTGACCCTTGCCCCTCGCGCTGCCCCCTCGTTCAGGGCCCGCCCGGTCCCGCTGTTCAGGCCCTCCGCTGCTCGAGCCACTCGATCGCGACGACGCCCTGCCGTCGCTGGAACGCGCGCAGAGTCGGCATGTTCAGCGGGGCGGGGTGACGTGCCGCGTCGAAGAAGTACCCGGCGAGGCCCGCGAGGAACGCGTCGACGTCCTCCCGCGTGGCCCCCCGGAACAGCGGGTGGGTCGCCGTGATCCGGTCGACGTCGACCGTGCTGCCGTTGACCCGCGCGTCGAGCAGCAGGGTCACGCCGTCGATCCAGCGCGCGCCCGTCCCGGCCCACGGCCAGTCGACGACCCACACGCGCGCGGACGTGTCGACCAGCAGGTTGTCGAACCGGAGGTCGAGGTGGACGAGCCGGTCGCCGTGCGCGGCGCGGGCCGCCCCGGCCGCGAGCGCCTCGAGCTCGTCGAGGTGGCTGGTGGCCCAGGCCGGGAGCGCCGACAGGTCACCGTCGGAGCGCAGCCGCGTCCAGCCGTCGAACGACGGGGCGAGCTCGGCCGTCGCGTCGGGGAACGGCGAGGAGCCCGAGGGGTCCCGGACCACGGGCTGCTCGAGGAGCGCTCCGAGGAGCGCGATGAGCTCGCGGCGCTCGGGCGGTAGGCCGGGGTGGCGGCCGTCGACGTCCTCGATCACGAGTGCGACCCACTCGTCGGACTCGTGCGCGCCCAGGAGCCGGGGGGCGGGCGCGGCGCCCGGCAGGCGGCGCAGCACGTCGAGCTCGCGGCGGTGGATGTCGTACGCGTCGGCGTTGCGCGAGCGGCTCACGGCCTTGACGAAGGCCCGGTCACCCGCAGCGGTGCGCACGCGGTCGGCGCTACCCGGGGAGTACCCGTGCGCCTGGCTCTCGGCCAGGACCACCTCGCCGCCCAGGATCTCCTCGACGTCCGCGCGCACCTGCGGTGCGAGCTCCTGCCAGGTCGTGCGCCGCGTCGAGACGGTGCGTCGTGTCGAGTCCATCCGGGTGACAGTAGTCGGCGCGCGGGGCGGGACCGCTGAGCGCGCGCCCGCGAGTCCTGTCGTGTTCTCGCAGGTCACCGCATCTCACCCGCACCCGACCTGCAGCCGGCCCTACGTCGCCGCCGGGGTCGGCTGCTCCTCGATCTCGACCCTCGTGAGCTCGGGCGTGAACGCGTACACGTCCTCGCCGTCCGCGGAGATCCACCACTTGCCGCACATCACGGTGCTCGCCCTCTCCTGCCCGTCGGGCCACCACGTGGCCAGCAGCGTGGCCTCGGTCCGGTAGTCCTCGGCCGTGAACCCTTCGCGCTCGGGTTGCGGGGTGAGGGGGTTCTCGGCCGAGACGGTCGTGCAGTCGGCCGGCAGGCCGTCGAGGCTCCCCCGGTACGTGAGCAGGCGCTCCGTGCCCGTGGTGCGGAAGATCCCCTGGACGGTCGCGGCGTCATCGGGCACCCAGGCCGGGACGACCTCGTCGGCCTTGCCCTCCTTGCCGGTGTCGAACGCGTAGGTCTTGGTGTGGCCGTCGTTGCGCTCCGAGAGGCTCTCGGAGAGGCCCCCGCACGCGCTGAGCGCGAGGGCTGCGAGGCCTCCGAGGGCGACGACGGCGAGGGTGCGGGAACGGCGGGCGAGGGACGGGGACGTGGGGTTCGTGGTCATGGCATCGACGCTACGGAGGCTCCTTGGGCCGACGCGTCGGGTCCTGGTCGGGTCCTGCGCGCGCCCGCCTGCGCCGCTCGCGGGACCTCGCGACCGATGGCCTCCACCTCTCGTCGCAGGCTCACTGTCGGCGCCCCAGGGTCATCCCCTAGGCGCTGGGATGCCGGATTCGTCGCGTACGCCCCATCGGTCATCCGGCGGCCCTCGTCCCGTCGGCCGCCGTTCACCGGCTCGACACCGGCCGGGCCTAGGTTCCGAGCGTCTGCCCTGCACCCTGCAGGGCCATCGGAACGAGGAGCACGGAATGCGCGTGGTTCACCAGTCCCGCCTGCCGTACCCGAAGGCGGTCGGCGTCGTGGCCGCCGGCCTCGCGGTCGCGGTCGCCGCCGGGACGTTCGGGGGCGTCGGCACGGCCGTCGCGGCCCCCGACCCGTCCGTCCCCCCTGCCGTCACGCTCTCGCCGCTCGGCACGTACTCGACGGGCCAGCTCGACGAGTCCGCGGCGGAGATCGTCGCGTTCCACGCGGCCTCGAAGCGCCTGTTCGTCGTCAACGCGCAGTCCGGCAAGGTCGACGTGCTCGACGCCCAGGACCCCTCGGCCCCGACCCGGCTGTTCGAGCTCGCGGTCGGCGGCACGGCCTCCGCGGACGGCTCGGTCGTCGCGGCGGACGCCGTCGTGAACTCGGTCGCGATCCGCCCCGACGGCCTCGCGGTGGCCGCAGTCGAGTCGAGCACCAAGACCGACGACGGATGGCTCGTCCTCTTCGACGCCGCCGCGCCCGTGACCACGCCGGGTGCCGCCCCCGCGAACGCGATCCTCGGCGCCGTGCGCGTGGGCGCGCTGCCCGACATGGTGACGTTCTCGCCCGACGGCTCGCGCATCGCGGTCGCGAACGAGGGCGAGCCCGCGGACGACTACAGCGTCGACCCCGAGGGCTCGATCTCGATCGTCACGGCGCCCGCGAGCCTCGCGAGCGCCGCCCAGGCGGACGTCCGTACGGCGACGTTCCACGCGTTCGAGGCGGGTGGCGCCGAGCCGCTCCCGGCCGGGGTCCGCGTGTTCGGCGGCCGGGAGGCCGCGGGCACCGGCACGCCCGATCGCCCGGTGTCGGAGAACCTCGAGCCCGAGTACATCGCGTGGGACGCGACCGGCACCCTCGCCTACGCGAGCGTCCAGGAGGCGAACGCGCTCGCGGTCGTCGACGTCGCGAGCGCGACCGTGACGGACCTGCTGCCGCTCGGGACGCAGGACCACCTCGCCGCGGGCAAGGGACTCGACGCGTCCGACAAGGACGGGAAGATCGACATCCGCGCGTGGCCGGTCAAGGGCCTCTACCAGCCCGACACGATCGCCTCCTACCAGGCGGGCGGCGCGACGTACCTCGTCACGGCCAACGAGGGCGACTCGCGCGACTGGGCCGGGTACTCCGAGGTCGCGCGCGTCAAGGACCTCGGCAAGAAGGGTGTCCCGGGTCTGTGCGCCGACGCGTTCTCGACGTTCGTCGGCGCGCCCGGCAACCCGGCGACGCTCGCCGACCTCACCGCGGACGCCCACCTGGGCCGGTTCAACGTCAGCACCGCGAGCGGGCTGCGCGCCGACGGCTCGTGCTACGACGAGCTGTACTCCTACGGGTCGCGGTCGTTCTCGATCTGGTCGACCGACGGCCGTCAGGTCTTCGACTCGGGCGACGCGTTCGAGCAGCTCGTGGCCTCGGTCAACCCGGGCTACTTCAACTCGAACCACACCGCGTCCGGGTTCGACGGGCGCAGCGACGACAAGGGCCCCGAGCCCGAGGGGCTCACGCTGGGCGCGGTCGGCGGTCGCACCTACGCGTTCATCGGCTTCGAGCGCGTGGGCGGCATCGCGGTCTTCGACGTCACCGACCCCGCGCGCGCGACCTACGTGTCCTACGTCAACCACCGCGACTTCTCGGTGAGCGCCGAGGCGACGCCCGAGAAGTTCGCCGAGGCGGGCGACCTGGGTCCCGAGGGCCTCACGTTCGTCCCCGCGAGCGACTCGCCCACGGGCACCCCGCTGCTCGCGGTCGGGAACGAGATCTCGGGCACCACGACGTTCTACGGCGTCGACGTGCCCGGTGCCGAGCCCGACGACGGCCAGATCGACCTCACGGTCACCGTCCCCGCCGTGCCCGTCGAGCCGGGCGAGTTCGTGTGGACGGTCGACGGCGGCAGCCGCGTCGTGGACCTCGGCACGGCCGGGCTCGCGGGCGATCACCTCGCGGCGACCGGGCGCCTGGGCGCCGTGACGGTCACCGACACCCGGGCAACGGCTCCCGCGTGGTCCGTCTCGGCCCAGGTCGGGGACTTCACGAGCGGCTCCGGCGCGGGCGCGCGCACGCTGCCCGGCAAGCACCTCGGCTGGACCCCGGCGCTCGTGACGCCGGGCGGCGGGACGCTCGCGGGTGCCCCCGTGGCCTCGGGCCTCGTGAGCGGCAACGGCCTCGCCGACTCGGCCCTCCTGGGCTCGGCCGCGGCCGGGCACGAGCCGGGCAGCGCGGTCCTCGGCGCCGACCTCGACCTGCGCTTCCCGGTCGACGCGGCGGCCGGGACGTACACGGCCACGCTGACCCTCACGGCGATCGGCTGACCGGCCGTGGACCGTCGCACCGCGTCCTCCCGTCGTCGTCGCGGTGCGGCGGCCGTCCTGGCCGGGGTGGTCGCAGCGCTGCTGTCGACCACCCCGGCCGGGGCCCTCGAAGCGCCCGTCGGCGCGGCACCGGGCAGCACACCTGTGACCTGGGGCGTGGCCCCCGCCTCGGCCCCGACGTTCGACCTCGCCCTCGACCCCGGGGCCACGATCACGGACGAGCTCGTCGTGACCAACCGCGGCGACGTGCCGCTCGACCTCGCGGTCTACGCGGCCGACGCCTTCACCTCGCCCACGGGTGCGCTCGACGTCCTGCCCGCGGGCGCGACGTCCGTGGACCTGGGCGCATGGATCACCGCGGACGCTGCGCGCGTCGAGGTGGGCCCGGGCGAACGGGCCACGGTCCCCTTCACGCTGACGGTCCCCGCCGACGCGACCCCCGGCGACCACACGGCCGCGCTCGTGACCTCGCTCGTGACGGGGGCGGGCGAGGGCGGGGTGTCGGTCGACCGACGCCTCGGCACGCGCGTCCTGGTCCGGGTCGCAGGAGACCTCGCTCCGTCGGCGACCGTCACGGCCGTCGACGCCGACTACGCCGGGTCGTGGAACCCCGTGGGCACCGGGGACGTGCAGGTCTCGTTCACGGTGACCAACACGGGCAACGTGCGCCTCACGGGCCCGCTCTCGGCGACGGTCGCGGGCGTTGTCGGCAGCGTGTCGGTCCCGCTGGGCGACCTGCCCGAGCTCCTGCCGGGCGACGCGCTCACCCTCACGGGGACGGTGAGCGGCGTCGCGCCGCTCGGGCGGCTCGGGGCGTCGGTGACCCTCGCGCCCGTCGTCGCCACGACGGCGAGCACCACCCTGCCCGACGGCGCCGCCTCCCACCCCGTGCCCCCCGCCACGGGCGAGGGGCACCTGTGGGCGGTCCCGTGGTCGGCGCTCGCCCTGGCGACCCTGCTGGTCGGTGCGGTGCTGGCCTGGCGGGCGCGGCGCCGTCGGGCGCGCGTGCGGTTCGAGGCCGCCGTGGACGCGGCGCTCGCAGCCCGCTGAGTGCGTGGTTCGGTGGCGACTCGCCGGGCGTGTCGCGGCCGAACCATGCACTCACCGTCCGGCGGCCTGCGCGGGCTCCGCGGCCTCCTCGGCCGCCGACGCGCGCGAGCCCTTGAGCGAGAGCAGCACCGAGACCGCGAGCCCCGCCGCGGTGACGCCGACGAGCAGGCGGTAGTCGACGGCCCCGACGACGGCCGCGGCGACCACGGTCATGACGAGCTGCGGCACGTTGAGCAGCATGTTCGTCGCGGCCGAGGTGCGGCCCTGGAGCGTCGACGGGGTCTTGAGCTGGCGCTCGGTCACGAAGCCCACGATCGCCCACGTGACGCCCAGCCCGATCGCGCCCATCCCCACGATGATCGCGACGAGGTTCGTCCCCAGGGCGGGCAGGATCCCGAGCGTCACGATCCCGAGCGCGAGCGCGACCAGGCGCTGCGAGCCGATCCGCTTGATCATGCGCGCTGCCGTGAGGCCCGCGACGATCGCCGTGACTCCCTGGACGCTCGAGATCGGACCGAGCATCTCCGGACCCAGCCCCAGGCCGTTCTCGATGACCGCGAAGCTCACCGCGTTGAGGACGCCCACGGCCCCGAACGCGACCGCGAGCGCGACGGTCAGGACCCCGAGCGGGGCCGTGCGGATCAGGTGCCGGAAGCCCGCGGTGATCTCGGCGAGGAACGGTTCGCGCTCGTCCTGCGGCGTCGGCGGGGTCTCGACGAGCACGATCCGGGACACGACGAACGCCGCGACCACGAACGCGACCACGGCCGAGACGACGAGCGGCAGCGGCCCGACCGCGACGTACACGCCCGCACCGATGACCGGCATGACGAGACGGAACGTCTGGTCGATCGTCGTGAGCCGGCCGTTGGCGGACCCGAGCGCCTCGTCGGGCAGCAGGTCGCGGATCAGGCCGGACTGCGCAGCGGCCGTCGCGAACCCGATCCCTGAGTACAGCACCGTGACGACGAAGATCAGCCACACCTGGTCCGGACCGCGGACCGCGAACAGCGAGAGCAGAGAGACCGCGCCGACGAGGTAGGCGACGATCATCATGCGGCGGCGCGAGACGCGGTCGGCGACCTGGCCGAGCAGCGGCGAGACGAGCGCCGGGAGGCCCAGCGCCGCGAACACGAGGCCCGCGGTGCCGTTCGATCCCGTGAGGTCCTTGACCCACACCGCGAAGATGACCGCGAGGACCGAGTCCGCGAAGTTCGTGAAGCCCCACGCGACCGTCAGGAGGCGGAAGGGGCGCGTGCGCAGCGCCTGCTTGACCAGAGCCGCGGTGTGGGTGTCCGTGGTCATGCGCCGGCCTCCTCGCCGGTCGGCAGCTCGATCGCGACCGAGCCGGGGGTGGACGAGCCCGCGCCGGGAGCGGGCGGGGCTGCGGCGGACGCCGGGGCGTCGGGGTCGAACGGGTCCGCGTTGACGACGCCGAAGAGCCGGGCGGGCCGTGAGCCCTCGGGTCGGAGCTCGGGGTGCGCCCAGCGGCCCTCGAAGCGGTCGGTGATCGCCTGGAGCTCGCGCGAGAGCTCGGTGAGCTCGGCGGGCGTCGCCCAGAACGAGCTCTTGGTCATGACCGAGGCGAGCAGCCACTCGTGGGGCTGGCGGGGCGCACCGTCGATCCAGTGCGCGATCCGGGCAGCCTCCTGGTCGACGACGATCCGTGCGAGCTCGCCCGCGGCGCGCAGCGACTCGGGCTGCTCGGGGTCGTAGCGGCTGGTGCGCCCCGTACCCACGGGCTTCCACGGCTTCTCGCGCCCGACCCGCTCGGCGGGCTCGATGAACCCGTACTTGGCGAGCATCCGCAGGTGGAACGAGCAGCTCGCGACCGACCCCCCCGTGACCTGCGCGCAGCGCGTGGCGGTGGCCTGACCCTCGTCGTCGAGCAGGTCGAGGATCGCGAGGCGCAGCGGGTGCGCCAGGGCGCGGATGCGCTCCGGGTCGGAGGTCGTGACGGCCTCGTCGCGCTGCGCCGGAGCTGGGGGCTGCGCGGGCTGGTGAGCGGCGTCGTCGGGCGGGCTGGTCTGCGGCATGGCAGCCACGCTACAACTCTAAAGAAGTCTTGCGCAAGACTTCTTTAGAATGGGCAGCGGCTCCGGACGTCGCTGCCGACGCGCCCGGCTACTCGCAGCCCACCCCGTCCTTGTCACGGTCGAACTTGCCCTGGAACCCCGGGTCGCCGGCATAGATCGGGGCCGCACCCGCGGCCCGCACGGCGTCGCAGTTCTGGTAGAAGACGTCGGCCGGTGCGGGCTCGGGCACCGGGGCGGGTGCCGGAGCAGGCGCGGGAGCGGGGGCGGGCGCGGGGGCCGGTGCAGGCGCCGGAGCCGGGACCGGGACCACCGGCGCGGGGGCGGGGACCGGCACGACGGGTGCAGGCTCGACGACCGCCTCGACGACCCCCTGCGCGGCGTACGCGCTGTCCCCGGTCGGCAGGAGCTGCCCGGGGCACGACGACAGGACGCGGGCGATCGCGTCGCGCTCGGCCTGCGTGACCCACAGGCCGTAGCCGACCTTGACCGCGACCTGCCGGGCGACGTACTCGCACCGGTAGGCGGTGTTCGGCGGCAGCCAGGTCGCGGCATCACCCGCGCCCTTGGCCTGGTTGGACGGTCCGTCGACGGCGAGCAGGTTGAGCGGGTCGTTCGCGAACCTCTTGCGCGTGTCGGCGTCGAGCTGCTGGGCGCCCTTCTGCCAGGCGTCGGACAGGGCGACGACGTGGTCGATCTGTACGGCGCTCGACGTGGCGTTGCCTCGCTGGAAGGCGATGGGCGTGGCCGTGTACGGGTCGGCGAGGGATCCGGTGAGCACGACGCAGTCCTTCGTGCCGGGCTTGAAGGTCTCGTCGACCAGGTCCCGCGCCAGCATGTCGTTGCGGGTGTCGCAGCCGTTGCGGTCGACGTCCGCCCAGGCCGGGCCGAACTGGTCGCGGTCGTACCCGGTCTTGGGGGCACGCCCCTTGACCTCGAGCGTCCCGAGCGCGGCGAGCGCGGTCTCGGCACCCGCGGTGGTCACGGCGTCGTCGAAGCGGACGAGCTCGGCCGGGTCGGCCGTCGCGTCGTCCCCCGCGGCGACCACCTCGGGGTCGGCCTCGACGAGTGCCGTCTCAGGGGCGTCGAGCAGGTCGAGGGGCGCGCCCTCCTCCGCCACGAGCGCGGGCGCCGCGGAGGGCGCAACCTTGATCCCGACCGCGACGGCCCCCGTGGACACGAGCGCGGTCGCGGCCACGGCGGCGACGCCGATCCCGACGAGACGCCCCGGCACGGGCCTGGTCCGGGCACCGGCCGGCGAGCGGCGCGCCGCGAGCCAACGGACCGCGACGACGGCGAGCACCGCGAGGTACAGGACCTCGAAGACCCACCCCAGGACGGATCGCTGCGTCGACGGGAGCCCGGCCCCCATCTGGACCGCGAGCCACGTCCCCACGAGGTAGGGCCAGGCCACCGCGTAGTACGCGACCGCGACCCCGACGATCAGGGCGATCACGCCCGGGGCTACACCGGCAGACTTCTTCGCCATCGCTCAGTCCTTCTGTTCGTGCCGAGCGGTGCGGTGAGACCGGCGCGCGGGGTCGGGGTGTGCGCGCTCAAGGTAGTGGACGACGCACGGGCCCTTCAGCGCCGCTCGGCTCGGAACCCAGGCGGCACAAGGAAACAGGCCGGTCCACAGGCGCCCTGGCCCACGGAATTCACCCGCGAGGGGGCCTCAGGCGATGCTCCGGGCACGCGGCTGGTCGTCCCGCAGGTCGTGCAGCCGGTCGATCACGACCACGCCTCCGAGCACCGCCACGGCCAGGCTCGCCCCCGCCAGGACGTCCGTCACGAAGTGGTAGCCGAGGTAGAGCCGACTGCCGCCCACGACGACGATGACGACGACGCTCACCACTACCCACAGCGCGAACACGATCCGGCGCTGGCGCCCTTCCTTCCACTGACGCCACACGAGGTATCCCCCGACGAGCACGAGGGTCGCCGCGCCGATCGTGTGCCCCGACGGGAACGAGAAGCTGCGCTCGACGCCCGCCACGACCATCGCGGACTCGTCGGGTCGTGGCCGGGCGACGACCGCCTTGAGGACCGTCGAGACGATCGTCGAGGTGATCATGGCCCCGACGAGCAGCCCCGGCTCCCACCAGCGCTTGGTCGCGAGCCCCCACCACAGGCAGCCCACCGCGACGAGGATCGGCAGCACCACGGGCCCGAACATGTTGGTGATGAACGTCAGCACGGTCGTCGCAGTCGCGCTCCGGTGCGCGACCATCCACTCCAGCACCACGTCGTCGGTGAACCAGAGGTCGTCGCGCTCGCGCACGGAGTCGTAGACGACCAGGAAGCCCAGGACGCCGATCACGATCAGGACCAGGCCGGGCAGCGCGGCGACGAGCCGCGAGCGCCACACGTCCCGCCCGCCCGACGGCGTCCCCTCCCCCGCACTCAGGTCACCTCGGGCGTCGCGCGCCTCGTCGTCAGGGTTCATCCCGAGAGCCTAGGGAGAAAAAGGGGTGCGCCGCTCGGCGAGGAGGTGGAAGTGTGGCACCCATCACCGCGGTGGCGTCCGTCCGGTCAGTACCGGGCGGTGGAGGGCCCGGCCAGGTCCACGAATCCGACGTCACGAGAGACACCACCATGCATCCCCAGCTCATGTACGACGTCGCCGACCTCGGTCGGCGCGAACAGCTCCAGGAGCAGACCCGCCGCCGCAGCTCGCTGCGCCGGACGACGACGCGCCTCCCGGAGCACACCCGGCGATCCCGCCGACCCCGTCACACCGCATGACGCGGCTCGACCCCCCGGCGCCGCCCGCCGACCGGGTCCCCGCACGCCGAAGGCCCTGACTCCCCACGGGAGCCAGGGCCTTCGTGCTGTCCGCGGACTCGCGTCAGGCGCGCTCGGCCAGGACGGCGTCGATCTCGCGCAGGAAGTCGGGGAGGTCGCCCGGGTCGCGGGACGTCACGAGCGTCCACCCGCCCGCGTCGTCCCGGACCACCGGCCTGTCCTCCCAGGTGCCGCCCGCGTTGCGCACGTCGGTCCGCAACGACGCGTACGTCGTCAGGGTCTTGTCCGTCAGCACGCCCGCCTCGACGAGCACCCAGGGACCGTGGCAGATGGCCGCGACCGGTCGGCCGGTCGTGGTGAAGGACGTCACCGCGTCGACGGCCGCGCTCTCGAGCCGCAGCGAGTCGGCGTTGAGCGTGCCGCCGGGGACGAGCAGCAGGTCGTAGCCCGCGGGATCGACGTCCTGCAGCCGAAGCGTGGGCGGGACGGTGGTGCCGGGGTCCTTGTCCCCCACCAGGGTCTCGACGGGGTCGATCGTCACGGCGGCGACGTCGACGTCCACCCCCGCCGAACGCAGGTGCTCGAGCGGCACCACCAGCTCGTCCTGCTCGACGCCGTAGTTCGTCACGATCGCCAGGACGCGGCGGCCCGCCAGGTCCGTGTCAGCCATGGTTGTCTCCTTCTCGTCGTCGTGAGAGCACCCGGGCGCGGTCGCGTCCAGGTCCTCCTCGACGGTAGGTCGGGCCCGTCCGGCTCGCAGCACGGGCGTCCCGGGCACCGACCCCGGCCCCCACGGCCTAGGCTGTGGGCGTGAGCCCCGTGAACACCAACGACCGCATCGTGTGGATCGACTGCGAGATGACCGGCCTCGACCTGGGCGCCGACGCGCTCATCGAGGTCGCCGCCGTCGTCACCGACTCCGAGCTGAACGTCCTGGGCGAGGGGGTCGACGTCCTCATCACCCCGCCGGACGAGGCGATCGAGCAGATGGGTGACTTCGTCCGCGAGATGCACACCACCTCGGGGCTGCTCGAGGAGCTGCCGGGCGGCACGACCATGGCCGACGCGCAGGCCCGCGTGCTGGAGTACGTCCGCACCTGGGTGCCCGAGCCCGGCAAGGCCCCGCTCGCGGGGAACTCGGTCGGCACCGACAAGACCTTCCTCGAGCGGGACATGCCAGAGCTTGTCGGGCACCTGCACTACCGGATCGTCGACGTCTCCTCGATCAAGGAGCTCGCGCGCCGCTGGTACCCGCGGGTCTACTTCGCGTCCCCGGCCAAGACGGGCGGCCACCGTGCGCTGGGCGACATCCTCGACAGCATCGACGAGCTGCGGTACTACCGCGAGGCCCTGTTCGTGCCCCAGCCCGGGACGGACTCGCGGACCGCGAAGGCGATCGCCGAACGGATCAAGGCGACGAGCGTCGGTACGACCCTCGGGACGATCGTCGCGCCCCTGCCAGGAGCCGCCTCGGGAGACACCCCGCCCCCCGGTTCGGCGCCCGCCGGGGCCGAGGCCGAAAAGCTGTCCTGAGAGCCCTCAGAAACCAGGTACACTTTTCGACGGCTGCTAGAACGGTTCCTCGGAACCCGAGCAGGCCGTGGTGGGTATAGCTCAGCTGGTAGAGCACCTGGTTGTGGTCCAGGGGGTCGCGGGTTCAAGTCCCGTTACTCACCCCACGGGAAGAGGCTCCTCGCGTTCGCGCGAGGAGCCTCTTCTGCTTCCGGCACCCCCGCATCACCCCCGCGAGGTGCCCGACTGCGACTGTGATTCCGCTCACCGGTGGCGGCTTCGCCAGCCTTCCCTACAGTGGGTGAGGTGTCAGCCCCCGCGAACACCGTTGTCCGTGGCGAGCACCAGCACGCGCAGGCCGTGGCCACGTTGGTGCGCTCCGCCGCTGCCGTCGACCCCGGCCGCCCGTTGCGCCTGGCGAAGCGGACGACGAACCTGTTCCGCCCTCGACGCCCGTCCCCCGGCCCCGGCCTCGACGTGTCGGGACTGACCGGGGTGATCTCGGTCGACGACGCCGCGGGCACGGCCGACGTGCAGGGCATGTGCGCATACGAGGACCTGGTCGCCGTGACGCTGCCGCACGGGCTGGTCCCCACCGTCGTCCCGCAGCTGCGGACCATCACGGTCGGTGGCGCCCTGGCAGGGCTCGGCATCGAGTCGAGCTCGTTGCGCAACGGCCTGCCGCACGAGGCCGTCCTCGAGATCGACGTCCTCACGCCGGCCGGCGAGCTCGTCACGGCCAGGCCCACGGGCGAGCGCGCCGACCTCTTCCACGCGTTCCCCAACTCGTACGGGACCCTCGGGTACGCGACGCGCGTGCGGCTGCGCCTCGACCGGAGCGAGCCGTTCGTCGCGGTCCGCAACGTGCGCTTCGGTTCGGTCGCGGAGGTCGCCGCGGCGGTCGGCAAGATCGCGGCGGACGGTTCGTGGGAGGGGCAGCGGGTCGACTTCTGCGACGGTGTCCTGTTCGCCCCGGGCGAGGTGTACCTGTGCCTGGGCCGGTTCGCGTCGCGCGAGGAGGCACGGTCGCTCGCGCCCGCACCGAGCGACTACACGGGCCAGCGCATCTACTACCTCTCGGTGCGCGAGCGCCCGCTCGACGTGCTGAGCACGCACGACTACCTGTGGCGCTGGGACACGGACTGGTTCTGGTGCTCGCGCGCGTTCGGGGTGCAGAACCCGGTGGTGCGCAGGCTGTGGCCGCGGCGGTGGCGACGCTCGGACGTCTACCGCCGGATCGTGGGCCTCGACGAGCGCCTGGACCTCACGGGCCGGCTCGCCGACCTTCGCCGTCGGCCCCGCAACGAGCGGGTGGTCCAGGACGTCGAGGTGCCGCTCGACCAGCTCGAGAGCTTCATGGCGTGGTTCACGGGCCACGTCCCCATGACGCCGGTGTGGTTGTGCCCGCTGCGCCTCGCGTCGCCCGAGCCGTGGCCCCTGTACCCGCTCGAACCGCACCGCGTGTACGTCAACGTGGGCTTCTGGGGCGGGGTGCCGATCGCCGAGGGCGGGCGCGACGGCGACGTGAACCGCCTGATCGAGATGGCGGTCGCGGTGCGGCACGGCCACAAGTCGCTCTACTCGACCTCGACGTACGGGCGCGAGACGTTCGACACCTTGTACGGCGGCATCGACTACGCGGCGGTCAAGGACCGGTACGACCCGGCGGGACGCACGCCGACGCTCTACGAGAAGGCGGTGCAGGGAGCATGACGCAGATCGCGGTGGCCGAGGTCCTCGACGAGCTGGCGGACGGCCCGCTGCCGTTCGGCTTCAGTGCGTACGACGGGTCCAGCGCAGGTCCGGCCGACGCCCCGTTCCACGTGCACCTGGCGAACGAGCGGGGCCTGCGGTACGTCGCGACGTCGCCCGGGGGGCTGGGGCTCGGCCGCGCGTACGTCGCGGGCGACCTGCAGGTGGACGGGGTGCCGGGCGGGGACCCGTACCCGTTGCTCCGGGCTGCCGCCGACGGGCTGCGGCTGCGCCGTCCGAGCCCGGTCGAGGTGGCCCGGTGGGCGCGCGGTCTGGGCCTGGGCGTCCTGCGGCCTCCCGAGCCACCGCCCGAGGAGCACCTGTCGCGCCTGCGCCGGCTCACCGAGGGGCTGCGGCACTCTCGGCAGCGCGACGCCGAGGCGATCAGCCACCACTACGACGTCTCGAACACGTTCTACGAGCACGTCCTGGGGCCGTCGATGACGTACACGTGCGCGTGCTTCCCCACGTCGCAGGCGACGCTCGAGGAGGCGCAGGAGCACAAGTACGCGCTGGTCGCGGGCAAGCTGGGCCTGCGCAGGGGCATGCGCCTGCTCGACGTCGGGTGCGGCTGGGGCGGCATGGTCCGGCACGCGGCGTGTGCAGGGGTGCACGCGCTGGGGGTCACGCTGTCCCGGCAGCAGGCCGAGTGGGGGCAGGCCCGGATCGAGGCAGAGGGGCTGGGCGACCTCGCGGAGGTCCGGTACGGCGACTACCGCGACGTGACCGACAGCGGCTTCGACGCCGTGAGCTCGATCGGGCTGACCGAGCACATCGGGGTCGCGAACTACCGCGCGTACTTCACGTTCCTCCAGGGTCGTCTGCGCGACGGCGGTCGGTTGCTCAACCACTCGATCACTCGCCCGACCAACACGGCCCGTCCCCGCGCGGGCGGCTTCATCGACCGGTACGTCTTCCCGGACGGCGAGCTCACGGGCTCGGGCCGGATCATCTCGACCATGCAGGACGTGGGTCTCGAGGTGCGGCACGAGGAGAACCTGCGCGAGCACTACGCGATGACGCTGCGCGAGTGGGGCGCGAACCTCACGCGGCACTGGGAGGAGTGCGTGGCCGACGTCGGGATCGGCACGGCCCGCGTGTGGGGCCTGTACATGGCGGGGTCGCGGCTCGCGTTCGAGCGCAACGAGATCCAGCTCCACCAGGTGCTCGCGGTGCGCCCCGAGCCGGGTGGGGCGTCGGGCTTCCCGCTGCGCCCGGACTGGACCCCCTAGGCCCGACGGCGCCGCGCTCCGTGGGCGCTCGAGCACGGCTTGGCGAGGGTCAGGCCAGCGCCGCTGGGCGCACGTGGACCCACAGGGTGCTCACCCAGCCCCACCCTTGCTCGGCTGCTTCACGGTCACGCCGGGCGACGAGCTCGACGTGGACGTCGCCGGGCGGTCCCCACGGCGTGGTCGGGTACGGGAGGTGAAGGCGGTCGCTCATGTCAGGCCCCTGGAGGAAGTGCTTCTCGCCGAGGACGTAGATCGACGGCGGCTCGAGCTCGTCGAGGACGAGGTCGTGAAGCTCGGGCCTGTCCTGTGGCGGGTTCTCGGCCCCGGCCAGAGGTACGGCCAGGGCGACCCGGCAGTCGGCCGACAGTCCTCGCGTCGCCCTCAGAAGAGCCTCGAGGACGCGGGGGACGTCCTCGAGCCCGCCCCACCCCTCCCCCAGCTCGTCGAGGTGCCGGGTGTCGAAGTGGTGGGGCGCCTGCCCTTCCTGGATGCGACCGACAGCGGTCCGCAGCCAGGCGATCGTGTCGCTCATCGAGCCCTCCTGGTGGTCACTCGTGCAGGCGCAAGCATGACAGCCCCTGCCCGCAGCTTCCAAGGGCATCCGCAGGGAGGGCGTCGGCCGCAGTCCGACGGCGCGCAGAACGCCGTGGGTGCTCACCTGGCGGCCGTGCGTCAGGACGCGCCGCGGGCCGCGGTGAGGTGCGTGTGGGCGCACCGCCACCCGTCGGCGCCCCGGACGAACACGTCGGTGATCCACTCGTCGGAGCTGAACGCCTGGCCCTGGTAGTGACCGGTGTTGGTGCCGCGCCCGACGAGCACGGCGACGTCACCGAGCGAGCGCACGCTCCCGGTGATCTTGCCCATCGACTCGTGCGTGAGGTCCCCCGAGCGGACGAGGGCCAGGAAGTCCTCGCGGGCCGTGGCGCCGTCCTCGCCGACGATCTGCCAGTCGTCGGTCATGAACCGGCCGATCGCGTCGGCGTCGTTGGCGACCATGGCCCGCCCCCAGGCCGCCTCGACGGCTTCCAGCTCGTCCCGCAGGGCACTGGTGTCGCGTCCCATGCCGTTCTCCCGGTGCTCGTGGGCCGGTTCTGGTGCCGGTCGGGACCTTCGTCCCGGGGGTGGGGAACCTTCGGCCCTACGCTCGCGATCGGCCCGTCCGACCACTTTTCTCGACATTGACACTCTGTCATCTCCGCGTGACGGAGGCCACAGAAACTCGCTTGTGAAGACGTTCACAAGGTCTGTAGGGTCGACTTATCGAAGCGCTCCCAGCATAGGGATCGCAACGAAGTTCGATCCTTTCGCACCTCATCTCAGGTCGCCTCGACCTCTTCTTCTGGGAGTCACACCATGAGCACCAGCACCGCTGGTCCCGCCCGCTCCGTCCGCCTCATCGGCCTCGTCACGATGATCGCAGGCCTCGTGCTGCTGCTCGCCGGCGCAGCCACCTGGGCCACCATCACCTCGCAGCTGGCCGCCGAGAAGATCACGGTCTCCGAGGACGCCTCGATGCTCGCCGGCTCGCCGGTCCGCGGCCCCTTCAGCGCCTACGCCCAGGCCGAGATCATCAACGAGCACGCGCTCAAGATGAGCGACGGCAAGACCTACGCCGAGCTCGACAAGGAAGACCCGACCCGCGCGACGGTCATGAACGGCTCGTTCCTCCGCGCCTCGCTCTTCACCTCGGTCGTCTCCTACGGCGTGAGCGCACTGGTCATGGGCCTCGGTGTCCTGTTCGGCCTCCTCGGCTACGCCCTGCGCCGCATCGGAGCAGCCCCCGCCCTGAGCGTCGGCACCGCGAACCCCACCCCTGAGGTCGTCAACGCCTGACGCAGCACCACAGCAGCACCAGCACGACCAGCTCGGCAGATCACCCGGCAAGAATCTCCCGGCATGGTGAAGGCCCGACGAGCACAGCTCGTCGGGCCTTCATCACGTCCGGGGTCGGGAGCCGTGACGAGCGCCTGCCGGTCGAGGGCCGGACGGTCGGGCCTGGTCGGTCAGGCCCGGGCGGTCAGGCCTCGGGGCTCGCCACGAGCCGCCGCGCCACCGCGTCCGCGAAGCGGTCGAGCGATCCCTTGCCGAGCGAGAAGAAGAGCGAGGGCTCGGTGAGCTCGGCCTCGATGACCATGGGGGCGCCGTCGTCGCCGTTGACCAGGTCGACGCGAGCGTAGAGGTTGGGCTCCTGCCCCGGTACCGCCCTGGCGGCGACCGCGAGCGCCTGCTCGGCGACCGCGAGCTGCTCGGGGCTGGCCTCGAAGCGGCTCATCTCCTCCTGCTTGTACAGGCCCTGGGTGGGACGGTGCGGGCCGGTGAGCAGCGCGTTCTTGCGCACGGCGTGCGAGAACTCGCCGTCGATGAAGACGAGCCCCGTCTCCCCCGCGGTGTCGACGCTGCGGACGTACGGCTGGACCATGACCTGACGCCCGGAGGCGAGGAGGTTCTTGGCGTGCTGGATCGCGAGGCCGCGCGAGTGCGCCTCCCCCGACTGGTAGCGGCCCGTGTCCTTGGCCCCGGCGCTCACGACGGGCTTGATGACGAAGTCACCCTGCGCGGGCAGGCGCGTGTGGATGGCGCGCGAGGACAGGTTCTGGCTCGGGTCGAGCCACAGCGTCGGGATGACCGGGACGCCCTGCTCCTCGAGCTCCTTGAGGTAGCGCTTGTCGGTGTTCCAGCTGATGACCGCGGCGGGGTTCAGCACCCGACCCGCGCGCTCTGCCCACTCGACGAACTCGTCGCGGCGCGGCGCGTAGTCCCAGGCCGAGCGCACGACGACCGCCTCGAACGACGTCCAGTCGACCGACTCGTCGTCCCACACCGACGGCACGGCCTCGATGCCCCGGGCGGCAAGCGCTCCCACGAGGGGGGCGTCGTCGGGGTCGAGGCGGGGCAGGACGGAGCATGTGGCGATGGCGATGCGCGCGGTGGTGGTCACGCGTACGAGCCTAGACGCCCCGCGCGCGCCGTACACGCGCGGGCGGTGAGATCTCCGTCGCGCCCGCTAGACCGCGGCGGCGTCCGCGGTGCGCCGCAGGGCGGCGAGGATCCCGTCCGCGGTCAGGGACCCGACGACGTCGCCCGCCTCGTCCGCGACGGGCACCCGGCCCATCGCGGCCCCGGGCAGCGCCGCGATCGCCTCGAAGGCGACGGACAGCGGCGCGCCCAGGCGGATCGCGTCGGGGGCGGGCGCGGAGATGAGGTCCACGCCCTCGAGGTCCGCGCGCTGCACCATGGCCAGCCCGAGCATGCGGACCGGCGCGCCCTCCCCGATGAACTCCCGGACGGCGTCGCTCGCGGGGTGCGCCAGGACGGACAGGGGCTCGGCGAGCTGTTCGAGGTGCCCGCCGAAGCTGAAGACCGCGATGCGGTCGGCGAGATGGACGGCCTCGTCGATGTCGTGGGTCACGAACAGCACGGTGGTCCCGAGCTCGCGCTGGATGCGCCGGAACTCGGTCTGGAGCCGGCGCCGCCCTGCGGGGTCGACGGCACCGAAGGGCTCGTCCATGAGCAGGACCGGCGGGTCGGTGGCGAGCGCCCGGGCCACGCCGACGCGCTGGCGCTCGCCGCCCGACAGCTCGTGCGGGTATCGCTTGGCGTAGGTGTCGGGGGCCAGGCCGACGAGCTCGAGCAGCTCGCCGACACGGGAGCGCGTGCGCGCCTTGTCCCAGCCGAGCAGCCCGGGGACTGTCGCGACGTTCTGGGCGACGGTGCGGTGCGGGAAGAGGCCGACGTTCTGGATCACGTACCCGATCCGCCGCCGCAGGGCCACGGGGTCACCCTGCGTGATGTCCTCGCCGCTCAGCAGGATGCGCCCGGCAGAGGGTTCGACGAGGCGGTTGGTCATGCGCAGCGTCGTGGACTTCCCGCAGCCCGAGGGCCCGACGAGCGCGAGCATCTCGTGCTCGCGCACGCTCAGGGACAGGCCGCCCACCGCGACGGTCCCGTTGGGGTACTCCTTGCGGACGCCGTCGAACACGATGGCCGCCTCGTCGGTGATCGTCGGGAACGCTCTGGTGGCCTCGGTGGTGCCGGTCGGGGTGCTCGCCATGCCTCGACGCTACCTGGCGCGCCACCCCGTCGCGCGAGCGGTGGGTGGCTCGGGATAGGTTCGACGGCATGCCGCCCAACCCGTGGTTCTCGTGGAGCTACGTCCAGAACAACTGGGGAGAGATCTCCCAGGCGCTCGTCGAGCACACGACGATCACCATCCAGGCCGTGCTCATCGCGCTCGTCATCGCCCTGCCGCTCGCGGCACTCGCGCACCGCGTGCGCTGGCTCGCGGTCCCCGTGCTCGGCACGACGGGCGTCATGTACACGATCCCCTCGCTCGCACTGTTCTCGATCCTCGTCCCGTTCACGGGGATCGGTCGGACGCCCGTGCTCATCGGTCTCGTGATGTACGCCCTGCTCATCCTGGTGCGCAACATCCTGGTGGGCCTGCAGGGCGTCGACCCCGACGTGCGCGACGCGGCCAAGGGCCTGGGCTACGGTCCCACGCGGCTGCTGACCTCGGTCGAGATCCCCAACGCGCTGCCGAGCATCATGACCGGGGTACGGCTCGCGACGGTCTCGACCGTGGCGCTCGTCACGGTCGGGTTCGTGGCGGGGTACGGCGGGCTGGGCACCCTGATGTTCCGCGGCTTCCGGTCGAGCTACAACGCCCAGATCATGACGGCGACGCTGCTGTGCCTGCTGCTGGCGGTCGTGCTCGACCTGCTCCTCCTGCTCCTGGGCCGGGCCCTGACCCCGTGGTCACGGACCCGTGCGCCGGGCTCGACGGACCGCTCGACGGGACGCGTCGCGAGCGAGGCGGCCGTCGCGCAGGCGGCCGTCGCGGCGAGCGAGCGGTCCGCATGAACGTCGTCCAGGAAGCCCTGACGTGGCTCAACGACCCGCTCAACTGGACCGGGCCCGACGGGCTGCTCGTGCGCACGGGCGAGCACCTGGAGATGACCGCGATCGCGGTCCTGCTGGCGGCGCTCATCGCTCTGCCCGCAGGGATCTGGCTCGGCCACTCGGGCAAGGGCGCGGGTCCGACGATCGTGGTCGTGAACACCTCGCGCGCCCTGCCGACGTTCGGGATCCTGCTGATCCTCGCGGCAGGCGGGCTGTTCGGGAATCGCGCTGCAGTCATCTCGGCCGTGATCTTCGCGATCCCGCTCATCCTCGCCAACGCCTACACGGGCGTCGCCGAGGTCGACCCCGACGTCAAGGACGCTGCCCGTGGCATGGGCATGAGCTCGCAGCGCTCGCTGTGGCTCGTCGAGGTGCCGCTCGCGGTGCCGTTGATCGCCGCCGGGCTGCGGACCGCGATCGTGCAGGTCATCGCGGTGCTCACGCTCGCGGCGTTCGTCGGCGGCGGGGGGCTCGGCGTCCCCCTGCGGGTCGGCTTCTCCAACCAGCGCTACGGGCAGGTCCTCGCGGTGGGCGTCGTGATCGCGGTGCTGTGCCTCGTCGTCGACGCGGTCCTCGCGCTCGTCCAGCGGGCCGTGACCCCCGCACCGCTGCGCGTCAAGGCAGGCACCGTCCGCTGAGGCACCCCTCGGGTTGCCGGTGCCCTCCCCCGGGGGTGGAATGGGTTGTCCGTGCGAGACGACGACCCGAGAGGCACCTGACACCCATGTCACGGCGATCCACCACCTTCCGCACCCTGACCGCTTCCGCCCTCCTCGTCGTCGCTCTCGCGGCGTGCGGCGAGGCCGGATCCTCCGGCACCGAGGCGTCCGGGGGCTCCACGTCCACCGCGAGCGGCACCGTGTGCGAGCCCGTAGCGGGCGACGCGCTCGTCGTCCTCGAGGACGACAAGCACCTGCAGACCGTCGACAACATCATCCCGGCGGCCAACGCGGCGGCGGTCGCGAACCAGCCCGCCGTCCTGGAGCTGCTCGACACCGTGTCCGCAGCGCTCGACACCGACAAGCTCATCGCGCTCAACAAGGCCGTCGACGTGGACCGGCAGACGTCCTCGCAGGTCGCGCAGAAGTTCGTCGAGGACGAGGGCCTCGCGGCGACCTCGACCCCGGGGACCGGGAGGTCGCTCGTCGTGGGCGCGGCCAACTTCTCCGAGAGCACCACGCTCGCCGAGATCTACGCGGCGGTCCTGCGCTCGGGCGGCTACGACGTCACGGTCCAGACGGTCGACGCGCGCGAGACGTACCTGCCGGCGCTCGAGTCGGGCCAGCTCAGCGTGTTCCCCGAGTACGTGGGGACGCTCACCGAGTTCCTCAACAAGGAGATCAACGGCCCCGACGCCGAGCCCCTCGCGAGCGGGGATCTCGACACCACGGTGACCGCGCTGCGCGACCTGGGCGCCCAGAAGGGCCTGACCTTCGGCGAGCCGTCGGCAGCCCAGGACCAGAACGCGTTCGCCGTCACGACGGCCTTCGCCGAGGAGCACGACGTGGCCACGCTCAGCGAGCTGGCCGAAGCCTGCCCCGGCGGCATCACGCTGGGCGCCGGACCGGAGTGCCCCGAGCGCGCCTTCTGCCAGCCGGGGCTCGAGGAGACCTACGGCCTCAACATCACCAACTTCGTGAACCTCGACGTGGGCGGGCCGCTGACCAAGTCGGCGCTCCTCCAGGGCGAGATCGTGCTCGGCCTCGTGTTCTCCTCGGACGGCCAGCTCGGCTGACCGAGCAGGCGGCTGCTCGGGGCGTTCGCGGCTACAGGCCGTAGGTCTCGAGCAGCCGTAGCCAGACCTCGCTGATCGTCGGGTAGGCGGGCACAGCGTGCCACAAGCGTGCAAGCGGCACCTGCCCGACGATCGCGATGGTCGCGGCGTGCAGCATCTCCGCCGCGTCCGGACCGACGAACGTCGCGCCCACGATCACCTGCCGGTCGGTGTCGACCACGATCTGCGCGGTCCCCTCGTAGCCCTCGGCGACGAGCACGGCCCCGGACACCGACCCGAGCTTGTACGACACCGCCTTGACCGTGAGCCCTGCCTTCCTGGCCTCGGCCTCGGTCAGCCCCACCGACGCGACCTCAGGGCGGGAGAACACGACCTGCGTCTTCGCACCGTGGTCGGCGGTCGCGGCGTAGCGGCTCCACGGCTCGGGGGCCTCACCGGCCGCCCCGGCCGCCGCGGCCTCCGCAGGCTCGACCTTCCCGAACCGCGCCGCGACCACGTCGCCCACGACACGTCCCTGGTACTTGCCCTGGTGCGTGGTCGCCACACGACCCGTCACGTCGCCGCACGCGAACAGCCAGCCGCCGTCGACGCCCTGGACCTCGAGCTGGTCGTCCACCTCGAGCGCCTTCCCCGGTTCGAGCCCGACGACGTCGACCCCGAGGTCCGCGGTGCGCGGCACGCGGCCCGTCGCGACGAGCACCTGCGCCGCCGCGACCGACCCCTTGCCCTGCGGACCGTCGTACGCGAGGCGCGCGCCGCCGTCGGGCAGGGACGTCGCTCCCGTGACGCTCACGCCCAGGCGCACGTCCACGCCGATCTTCTTCAGGCCCGCCGCGACGGCCTCGCTCGCGAAGGGCTCCGAGCGTCCGAGCAGGCGTCCGCGCGAGAGCAGCGTGACCTCCGAACCCAGGTCGCGGAACGCCGTCGCCATCTCGACGCCCACGACTCCCCCGCCCAGGATCACGATCGAGGTCGGGACGTCCTGGACGCTCGTGGCCTCGCGGCTGCTCCACGGGTCGGTCTCGGCCAGGCCCGGGGTGTCGGGCAGGACGGGCACGCTGCCCGTCGCGACGATCACGGCATGCCGGGCGGCGAGCAGGCGGGTCTCGGGGAGGTCGTCGACGTCGGCGTCGGGGTCCTCGGGGCTGACCTCGACGAGCTTCGACCCGACGAGCCGACCCAGGCCGCGCACGAGCGAGATCCCGGCGCCGTCGAGCCACTGGACCTGCCCCGAGTCGTCCCAGTGCGAGACCATCTCGTCGCGGCGCGCGAGGATCGGTGCCGGGTCGAGCACCGGGTCGGCCGCGACTCCCGGGACCGCGCGGGCGGCCGCGAGGGCTGCGCCGGGGCGCAGCAGCGCCTTGGACGGCATGCACGCCCAGTAGGAGCACTCCCCTCCGACGAGCTCGGCCTCGACCACGGCGACGCTCAGCCCGGTGCGGCTCGCACGGTCGGCGGCGTTCTCGCCGACGGGCCCACCACCGATCACGATCACGTCGTAGGTCTCGTCCGGGGTGGCCTGGGTGCGTGGGTCGGTGCTCATGCCTCCCATCGTGACCCGGACCTCGCGCGGTTGCCTGCCGGGGCGCGGGGGCGGGCGCCCAGGGCACAGAGCCCGGGACCCTAGCGGCGCGCGGCGTGCCCGGTGACCAGCTCGCGCAGCAGGGCGACCAGCACGTCGCGGTCCTTGCCCGGCAGCGACGAGAGGAGGGCGTCCTGCGCGTCGCCGAGCGCTGCGCCGAGCTCGTCGAGCCGTCGCACCCCCGTGGGGGTCAGCGTGACGACGTTGCGGCGCCGGTCGGACGGGTCGGGTCGGCGCTCGACGTCACCGTCGGCCGCCAGTCTGTCGAGCAGCGCGACCATGTCGCTCCGGTCGATCCCGCACCGGCGCCCGAGCGCGGCCTGGCTCGCCGGTCCGAACTCCTCCAGGGCGGCGAGCACGGCGTAGTGGGAGCGGTGCGCCCCCACGGCGGACAGGTGCTCCGAGACGGTCCGGGACGCTTCCAGCGCTGCCTGGGAGAGCAGCCAGCTGGGAAGCTCCCGGAGGCGTTCAGGGGCGGTCTCGGTCTCCATCCCCCGATCCTACGCTTTGTTGGCTCAACCTATTGTGGGCACCACCAACAATGGTTAACGTTGGGGGCTCCAACGATTCGCCGTGGTATCCACCCCCCGGAGGCTCTCATGCCCGTGCACGACGACGCCCACCTTCCCGCCACGCACCACGACGCCCTGCGCGGGCTGCTCGACCGCGAGGACGTCGCACGCCTCGTCTCCCGGCTCACGGCCGCGCTCGACGACGGCGACACCGACCGGCTCCGAGACCTGCTCGTCCCGGACGCGCACGCCAGCACCCCCGGTGGAACCGCGCAGGGGATCGACGCAGTCGTCGCCCAGGCCGCGCGCAACCACCGGCCGGAGGACGGAGTCCAGCACCTCGTCGGCAACGTCCTGGTCGATCTCGCACCCGACCACGCAGAGGTCCGGGCGAACGTGGTCGCCACGTTCGCCCGACGCGAGCCGCAGGCGGACAGACCCGTCACCCTCGGAGCGGTCTACCGGCTCAGGGCGCGCAGGACCGACGCCGGCTGGCGACTGACGCACATCACGACGGAGCCGATCTGGACGTCGACCACACCCGTCACGCGCGCCGGACCGGCCTAGCGGCACCTCGCGCGGTCGCCTGCCGGGCGGCGTGGCGCTCGCCTCAGGCCGCGTCGTCGACGCGGGCCTCGTCGAGGCGGTCGAGGATCTGCGCGACCGTCTCCGCGACGGTCCACCCGGTCGTGTCGAGGTGCAGGCCGCCCGGGGTCTCGCGCGCGTACGCGGCGAACTCGTCGGGCGTCCACGCGCCGTACGCCTGCTTGTGCCGGGCGGCGTCCCGGGCGGCGAGGGCCGCGGCGCTGGGCGCCAGCACGACGGCGTAGCGCGGCCGGGTGCGCAGGCTCGCCGTGAAGCGGGCCAGGTCGGGCCCCAGCAGGATGTCCTGGACCACGGCCGTGATCCCCGCCGCAGCGTAGGTGTCGGCGGCGCGGGCCGCGAGCTCGTGCCGCAGCTCGAGCTGGGCGCGGGCGCGGGCGGAGAGCGGCGGGTCCATCGACGCCTGCCCGCTCACGACGAAGCGGCGGAACATGTCACCACGCACGTGCGCAGCGAGGGGGAAGGAGCCGGCCAGAGCCTGCGCGACCGTCGACTTCCCAGAGGCCATGGCGCCGGTGACGACGAGGACGGGAGCGGACGCGCCGAGGCGAGCGGCGCCGTCGGGCAGGGACGTCTCAGGGTGCATGCCACGGACCCTAGGACGTGCGGCAGGCCGGACGCGAGCGCATTACCGGGCCTCGCCGAGCGTGCAGCTCGGGCTGTCCGCGGGAGTCCGCGACGACCCGAGCTGCACACCCGGCGCGCACGCCCCTAGTGCACGACCGCCTTCTCCGAGCCCGCGCCCGTGAGCGAACGGACCTCCATCTCGGCGAACTTCTCCGGGTGCGACGTCTCCTTGCTCAGGAAAGTCCCCAGGACTCCCAGGAGGAACGCGAGCGGGATCGAGATCAGGCCCGGGTTCTCCAGCGGGATGATCGCGAAGTCGATGCTCGTGTCCTTGATCATCGACAGGCTCGCGCCCGTGACCGGGTCCACCTTGCCCGAGACGACGGGCGAGAACGCGATGAGCACCAGGCACGAGACCAGTCCCCCGTACATGCTCCACAGCGCGCCCGACGTGTTGAACCGCTTCCAGAACAGCGAGTAGATGATGGTCGGCAGGTTCGCGCTCGCCGCGACCGCGAAGGCCAGCGCCACGAGGAACGCGATGTTCTGGCCCTGCGCGAAGATGCCGCCCACGATCGCGAGCACGCCGATCACGAGCACCGTGAGGCGCGCGACCTTGACCTCGCCGTCGGGCTTGACCTCGCCCTTCTTGATGACGTTCGCGTAGATGTCGTGCGCGAAGCTCGTCGCGGCCGTGATCGTCAGCCCCGCGACCACCGCGAGGATCGTCGCGAACGCGACCGCCGAGATGATGCCCAGCAGGATCTCGCCGCCCAGCTCGTACGCGAGCAGGAGCGCCGCGGAGTTCACGCCGCCAGGAGCCGACGAGATCGCCTCGGGGCCCACGAGCGCGCCCGCCCCGTAGCCCAGCACGAGCGTGAACAGGTAGAAGATGCCGATGAGCCAGATGGCCCAGACCACGCTGCGGCGCGCCTCCTTGCCCGTCGGCACCGTGTAGAAACGGGTCAGGACGTGCGGCAGGCCCGCGGTGCCGAGCACCAGGGCCAGTGCGAGCGACAGGAAGTTGAGCTGCGACATGGGGGTCGCCCCGTACTGCTTGCCCGGCTCGATGAGCGCCTCACCGCCCGGCCCCGCCTTGTCGATCGCGCCCTGGAACAGGTCCGACAGGTTGAAGCCGAACTTCGCGAGCACCCAGAACGTCATGATCCCGGCGCCCGCGATGAGCAGGACCGCCTTGATGATCTGCACCCACGTGGTGCCCTTCATGCCGCCGATCATCACGTACGCGATCATCAGGACGCCGACGATCGCGATGACGACGGACTGCCCAGCGGTCGACGAGATGCCGAGCAGCAGGGCGACCAGACCGCCCGCCCCCGCCATCTGGGCCAGCAGGTAGAAGAACACGACCATGAGCGTCGCGAGCGCCGCCGCCATGCGCACCGGGCGCTGACGCAGGCGGAAGCTCAGGACGTCGGCCATCGTGAACTTGCCCGTGTTGCGCAGCAGCTCGGCCACGAGCAGAAGCGCCACGAGCCACGCCACGAGGAAGCCGATCGAGTAGAGGAACCCGTCGTAGCCGTTGATCGCGATGGCTCCGCAGATACCCAGGAAGCTCGCGGCCGACAGGTAGTCGCCCGCGATCGCCGTACCGTTCTGCGGGCCCGTGAAGTTGCGCCCGCCCGCGTAGAAGTCCGCGGCGGACCGGTTCTGCTTCGAGGCGCGCAGCACGATCACCATGGTCACCGCGACGAAGGCCGCGAAGATCCCGATGTTGATCCACGGGTTGCCGACGTCGGAGGCCTCCGCGGCCAGGGTCACGACGGGCGGCTCCGCCCCCAGCGCCGCCCTCACCGGTCCTCCCCCTCGATCTGGCGACGCATGTCGTCGGCGACCGGGTCGAACCGCTTGTTCGCCCAGCGCGCGTAGATCATGGTGATCGCGAACGTCGAGACGAACTGGCCCAGCCCGAACAGCAGACCGACCGTGATGTTGCCCGACACCCGGATGCTCATGAAGTCGTGCGCGTAGTCCGCGAGCAGGACGTACACCAGGTACCAGACCAGGAACAGTGCCGTGACGGGGAAGACGAACAGACGGAACCTGCGGCGCAGGTCCTGGAACTCGGGGGAACGTTGGACCCGCTGGTAGTCGGTCTCCGCGACGGGATCGTCCGTCGAGATGTCGGTCATGATGCCTCCGTTGGCTCATGCGTGTGGCACGCGGCGTCGCGTGACCCGGGCGACGTTTTTCACCCGCTCCGCCAATGTGCCGTACATCACTCTTGTCGCCAAACACCCGATCCGGGCGTGTCGGCGGCGGAGGCTCCGCGCGACCTCGCTCAGACCCGGCGGAGCTCCAGGTCCGTGATGACCCGGCCCGCCGCACGGCCCTTGTTCTCGAAGCTCGTGAGCACACGCCCCTCGAAGCGCGGCGCGACCGCACCGACCCCGTGGACGTTCACGAACGACGGGTTCGCCCCGACGACCTCGAGCATCTGGTCCGCGTACTCGGCCCAGTCCGTCGCGAGCCGCCACGTCCCCCCGGGACGGATCACGCGTGCGGCGAGCTCCGCGAGCTCGGGCGTCACGAGACGGCGCTTGTGGTGGCGGGCCTTGTGCCACGGGTCGGGGAAGAAGACCCAGAGCTCGTCGACCGACCCCTCGGGCAGGGCCGTCGTGAGCACCTCGGCCGCGTTGGCCTGCACCAGGCGCAGGTTCGTCAGCCCGCGCTGCGTCGCACGGAGCACCGTCTGCGCGAGTCCCGGCGTGTAGACCTCGACGGCCAGGAAGTCACGCTCGGGCGTGGCACCGGCGGCGGCGACCACGGCCTCCCCCAGCCCCGACCCGACCTCCACCACGAGGGGAGCCGAGCGCCCGAACGTCGCTGCGACGTCGAGCACGTACGCCGGGTCGACCGAGGTGCGGGCCACGGCCCGAGGCACGTCCAGGACGAACTGCTCGGCGTGGTCGTCCCAGGCGCGCTGCTGGCGGGTGTTGAGGCGGCCGCTGCGGCGGACGAAGGACACGATGTCGGTACGGAAGCCCTGCTCGCGGGCCTCGGAGAGGGTCTCGGGCACCCGCCCAGTCTAGGCGGGCACCCGAGACCCTCTCCCACGGAGCGTCAGACGTACTGCGCGTACGCCGGCAGGTCGAGCTGCCCGTTGCCGGACAGACCGATGACCACGACCTCGGGTTCCGTGACCGTGCGCGCGTACGCGATGGCCGCCGCGACCGCGTGCGTCGACTCGGGCGCCGGGAGGATGCCCTCCGACCGGGCGAACTCGAGCCCCGCCCGGAACGCCTCGTCCTGGTCGATCGCGACCGCGTCCATGAGGCCCAGGTTCACGGCGTGCGACACCATGGGCGACATGCCGTGGTAGCGCAGGCCACCCGCGTGGATCGCCGGCGGGACGAAGTCCTTGCCCAACGTGTGCATCTTGAGCAGCGGCGTGAGCCCCGCGACGTCACCGTGGTCGTAGCGGTACTCGCCCTGCGTGAGCGACGGGCACGCCGCGGGCTCGCACGCGACGAGCCGGGTCGACGTTCCCTCGCGCAGGTTGCGCCCCAGGAACGGGAACGTGAGCCCCGCGAGGTTCGACCCGCCGCCCGCACAGCCGAACACGACGTCCGCGCTCGTCTCCCCCGCCTCCTCGAGCTGGACCAGGGCCTCCTGACCGATGACCGTCTGGTGCAGCATCACGTGGTTGAGCACGCTGCCCAGCGAGTAGTGCGCCTGCGGGTCCTGCGCCGCGACCTCGACGGCCTCGCTGATCGCCATGCCGAGCGAGCCCGTGGTGTCCGGGTCGCTCGCGAGGATCGCGCGCCCCGACGCCGTCAGCTCCGAGGGCGACGAGTGGCACACGCCCCCGTAGGCCTCCATCTGGAAGCGCCGGTACGGCTTGGACTCGTACGACGCACGCACCTGCCACACCTCGCACGTGAGCCCGAGCAGCGCCGCCGCCATCGAGAGCGACGCCCCCCACTGCCCGGCGCCCGTCTCGGTCGTGAGCCGCGTCGTGCCCTCCATCGCGTTGTAGTACGCCTGCGCGATCGCCGTGTTGGGCTTGTGCGACCCGACAGGGCTCACGCCCTCGTACTTGTAGTAGATGCGGGCGGGCGTGCCGAGAGCGCGCTCGAGGCGGTGCGCGCGGACGAGCGGCGCCGGCCTCCACATCGCGTAGATCTCACGGATCGTCTGCGGGATCTCGATGTAGCGCTCGGTGCTCACCTCCTGCTCGATCAGCGCCAGGGGGAACAGCGGCGCCAGGTCGGCGGGCACGAGCGGCTCGAGCGTTCCTGGGTGCAGGTGCGGCGGGACAGGCTCCGGCAGGTCTGCGTTCAGGTTGTACCAGTGCGTCGGGACGGTGGAGGGGACCTCGACGCCGAGCGGCTCGAGCGAGCGAGCGGTCGGGGCGGCGGGTGCCGGGGGCGCCGAGGCGGGGAGGGGGGACGTCGACAAGGAACTCTCTCCTTCGTGGATGGGCACGTGCAGGGGGCACGTTCCGGGCGATCCACTCCGGGAGACCTGCTGGACCGCCCGTCGTCGGGCTCGGTCAGCACGCCACAGCGTCCGACCGTCAGCGGTCGGGCCACCAGGTGTGTGCGGTGAGCAGGTTCACACGGGCGACCATAGCCCCTGGGGCGGTGGGTTGTGAAGCGCGTCTCGCGGGTCGTGCGCCGGGGACGGCGAAGGCCCCTCCCCCGCGTCTGCGCAGGTGAGGGGCCTTCGTGGTGGTGCGCCATCATGGACTCGAACCATGAACCCGCTGATTAAGAGTCAGCTGCTCTGCCAATTGAGCTAATGGCGCGTGGTGGAGCTGGTCGTGCGGTACCGCCCGCCCGCCGGTGCGGACGTCACGACGGCCCCGTCTCCGGGGCCGTGATCGTGGTGCGCCATCATGGACTCGAACCATGAACCCGCTGATTAAGAGTCAGCTGCTCTGCCAATTGAGCTAATGGCGCGCGAGAAGAAACACTACTGAACCGGCCCCCCGGAGACAAATCAGGGGGCCGGACGAGGCTGTGACCTGCACGACAAGCTGCCTGAGGTCGGGGCTACAGGTACAGCCCGGTCTTGCCGCTCGTCTCCTCGGGCTGCGAGACGGCGCTGACGTCCTTCTCGCGCAGCAGCACGAAGCTCTTGCCGTTCAGCTCGACCTCTGCGCGCTCCTCGGGGTCGAACAGCACGCGGTCGCCCCGGCTCACGTGCCGCACGTTCTCGCCCGTCGCGACGACCTGGGCCCACGCGAGCCGCTTGGGCCCGACGGCCGTCGCGGGGATCACGAGCCCTGCCGACGACTGCCGCTCGGACGAGTCGACCTCGGGCAGGACCAGGAGGCGGTCGTGCAGCATGCGCAGCGGCAGGCGCTCGGGCTCGCTGCCCGACGGCGTCGCGCGCGTCGCGGAGGACTTCTTCCGGGAGGCGGTGGCCGGGCCTGCGGCCGGCTCGGGCCGTGCGGCCGGCTCGGGGGCGTCGTGCGGGGTGGGGGGTGTCGTGCTCACGGTCCCCACGCTACCGGTGTCCTCTAGGCTCGGTGTGAACCGCGAACGCACCACGAGGAGTTCCATGAGCACGCGACTTGCCGTCGGCGACGACGCCCCCGACTTCACCCTCCCGACCGCCGACGGCGGCTCGGTGACGCTGTCCGACCTGCGCGGCAGCTCGGTCATCGTCTACTTCTACCCCGCAGCCTCGACGCCCGGCTGCACCAAGGAGGCGTGCGACTTCCGCGACTCGCTCGCGTCGCTCCAGGGCGCGGGATACAAGGTCGTCGGCATCTCGCCCGACGCGCTGCCCAAGCTCGTGAAGTTCGCCGAGGAGGAGTCGCTGACGTTCCCGCTCGCGTCCGACGAGTCCAGGCAGACGCTCGAGGACTACGGGGCGTGGGGCGAGAAGAAGCTCTACGGCAAGACCGTGACGGGCGTGATCCGCTCGACCGTCGTCGTCGACCCCGACGGCAAGGTCGCGCTCGCGCAGTACAACGTCAAGGCGACGGGCCACGTGGCCAAGCTGCGCCGCGACCTGGGGATCGACCCCAAGAAGTAGGTCGCCCGGCCTGCGAGCCGCCGACCGGTGCACCCCTCGCGCGCCCGTAGACTGTGCGGGCGCGCGAGTGGCGTAATTGGCAGCCGCGCCAGGTTTAGGTCCTGGTGTCTTCGGACGTGCGGGTTCGAGTCCCGCCTCGCGCACCCCTCTCGTCCCGGTCAGCCGACCGGAACCTCGATCGTCCCGGGCACCAGTCCCGGCTTCGTCTCGGTGCAGTCGGCGTCGGCCGCCAGGCTCCACCCCTTGACCTGGACCGCGTCCCCGGCGCACCCGACGAGCTCCCGGTCCCCGAGCGGCTCCTCGAGCGCGACCGTCGTGGGCCGGACCCCGAAGTCCTCGCTGCACGCTCCCCTGGTCCGCTGGACGAAGGCCCGCACCTCGACGGTCTCCGCGCTCTCGTCCACCTCGACCTCGTCGACGTCGATGCACGTGCTGCCCCCGGCGAAGACCGCGACCTCCAGGTCGGTCCCGTCCTGCGCGAGGAGCACCCACTCGACCCGCACCCGCTGCGGTTCCCCCAGCCCGCAGCCCGCGAGGACGGCCACCGCCGCCCCCACCGCGACCGCACGCGCGAGGGTCCGCACGCCGTCCGCGGTCGCCGTGGACCGCTCCGTCCGTCTCGTCATGCGCCGGACCCTACGCCACGCGGGTGCCTCGCGCAGGTCCCCGATCACGCGGCGGCCCGCACGCGCCCGTCCTACTCTGGGAGAAGGTCCCGAGGAGGCGATCCCCAGTGCCGAACGGTCGGAGAACCCAGGCCATCTACGCGCACGAGGTCTCGGCGGCGATGTCGGCGATCGATCGGCGGCGCTTCCTGCCGCGCAACCAGCGCCCGTACGCCCGTGACGACCGGCCGCTGCCGATCGGTCACGGCCAGACGAACTCGCAGCCCCGCACGGTCGCCGACACGCTGCGCCTCCTCCAGGTGCCGCGGGGCGCGCGCGTCCTGGACGTTGGGTCCGGCTCGGGGTGGACGACGGCGCTGCTCGCCCACCTGGTCGGGTCGAGCGGGAGCGTCGTGGGGGTCGAGATCGACCCGGACCTCGCGGAGTGGGGGGCGGCGAACCTCGCGACCTACCCCATGTCGTGGGCCCGGATCGAGGTCGCCGAGCGGGGCGTGCTCGGCCGTCCGACCATGGGCGGCTACGACCGCATCCTGGTCTCCGCGGCGGCCCAGGTCCTGCCCCAGGAGCTCGTCGACCAGCTCTCGATCGGCGGGCGGCTGGTGATCCCGGTGCAGCACGTCCTGGTCCTCGTGGAGCAGCACCTGACGGGCACCGTGACGAGCAGGCACGGGACCTACAGCTTCGTGCCCCTCATCGGGTCGTGACCTCGGGGCCCGCCCGCCAGCGCGCCGCCGAGAAGTGGACCCGGCACCGCGCCTGGTAGGACTCGACGCCGCCGACGTGCTCGGCCCCCGCCGTGAGGGCGTCGCCACGTCCGTCGTCGCCACGTCCGACGACGACGCGCTCGTGGAAGGGGGCGTCCTCGCCGCAGACCGTGCAGACGGCTGTGAGCCGGTCGGCACGCTCGGCCAGCGCACCGAGCGCCGGGATCGGGTCGAAGGGCCGCCCGTCGAACGTCACGTCGAGCCCCGCGACGATCATCACGAGACCCGCGTCGGCCGCGTGCTGCACGACGTCGAGCAGGTCGGGGCCGAAGAACTGCGCCTCGTCGACCGCGACGAGCTCCACGGCGGGGTCGATCAGGTCGAGGATCTCCGCGGCGGACGTCGCGGCGAGCGAGGGGAGGTCGAGGCCCGAGTGCGAGCTGACGACACCCTCGCCGCGCCGGTCGTCGAGCGCATGGTGCACGACCTCGACACGGCGTCCCGCGATCTGCGCCCGGCGCACGCGCCGCAGCAGCTCCTCGGTCTTGCCTGCGAACATCGGCCCGCTGATGACCTCGACCCGGCCCCGCCTCACGTCGTCCACGCAGCCAGTAGACCATGCGCCGAGGACCGCGGCGGGTCCGCACGGAGCGTCCCGGGCTCAGTCGCGCGCGTCCCACTCGGCGCGCAGCACGCCCATGACGACCGCGTCGTACCGCAGCCCACGCACGACGCGCGCGTCGCGGAAGCGGCCCTCCTCGACGAAGCCGAGGCGTCGGCCGACGCCCAGCATCGGTGCGTTGCCGGACCAGGTCGCGAAGTCCAGCCGCGCCCAGTCGGTGACCGAGAACAGGTACGTGGTCCACAGCGCGAGCGCTTCGCGACCGATCCCCCGTCCGCGCACGGCCGGGTCGTAGACGCCGATGCCCATGCGGGCCCACGCGGTCTCCTGCGACTCCCAGTACCAGGAGACGGTCCCGACGAGCTGGTCGTCGACGTCCGCGATCACGGCCGAGCGGGGTGGCAGGCCGTCCACGACGCCGGGCGGCGTCCGTGCGAGGGCGGCGACGCGCGCGTCGGCCTGCGCGTCGTCGGGTACGGGATAGTACGGCCCGTCCCACTCGTGCCACTCGTGGTGGGGGCGCAGCCACTCACGGAAGACGGCGAGGTCCGCGGGACGCCAGCCCCGGAGCCGGGCAGCATGCCCGACGCCGTAGACCGGCACCTGCGGATCCCTCGCCGTCATCGGTGGTCCAGGGGCGTCAGTCGACGTCCTGCTCGGAGCCCTCGGGGGCCGCCTCGTCGGTCACGTCAGCCGACGGCGCAGCCTCCCCAGCAGCCGCCTCGTGAGCGGCGGCCTGCTCGACCGGAAACGAGTCCTGGTCGTCGGCGACCTCCGGGGCGCCCTCCGTGGACTCGACGTCCGTCAGCGTGGTCTCGATGCCGACGGCCTCGGTGTCGGCCGCCTCGGCGGTCGCGTCCGCGGTGGTCGCAGTCCCGGTGGTCTCGGTGACCGACGCCTCGGCGACGACGGACTCCTCGACCGGCACGACGCCGTCGTGCTCGTGGTCGTGGGCGTGGGCCGCCGCGGCCGCGATCGTGGCGAGCGTGGCCTTGACGGCCTCACGCGCCTCCGACGTGACCTCGGGCAGCACCGGGACCGCGGGAGCCGCAGCCGGAGCCGTCTCCTTGGTCGCGCGCTTGCGGCGCGACCGGGAGCGCGAGCCCTCCGACTCGGCGGGCTCCTCCGGCGCTGCGGCAGGAGCCGGGGCGTGCTGGTGACCACCGCCGTTGTTCGAGCCGCCCGACTTCTCGATCGGGTCGGTGTGCACGATGAAGCCACGACCGTTGCAGTGGTCGCACGTCTCGCTGAACGCCTCGACCAGGCCCTGGCCCACACGCTTGCGGGTCATCTGGACCAGGCCGAGCGAGGTGACCTCGGCGACCTGGTGCTTGGTGCGGTCACGGCCCAGGCACTCGACCAGGCGACGCAGCACCAGGTCACGGTTGGACTCGAGCACCATGTCGATGAAGTCGATGACGATGATGCCGCCGATGTCGCGCAGGCGCAGCTGGCGGACGATCTCCTCGGCGGCCTCGAGGTTGTTGCGCGTCACGGTCTCCTCGAGCGTGCCACCGGAACCGGTGAACTTGCCCGTGTTGACGTCGACGACCGTCATGGCCTCGGTGCGGTCGATCACGAGCGAACCACCCGAGGGCAGCCAGACCTTGCGGTCCATGCCCTTGGCGAGCTGCTCGTCGACGCGGTGCGCCGAGAAGGCGTCCTTCTCCGACGTCCAGCGCGAGACGCGCTCCTTGAGGTCGGGCGCGAGCTCGGCGACGTAGCTCGAGATCTCGTTCCAGGCGTTGTCGCCCGAGACGACGAGCGAGCTGAAGTCGTCGTTGAAGATGTCGCGGACGACGCGGATCGCGAGGTCCGGCTCGCCCTGGAGCAGCGCCGGGGCGGAGACCGACTTCGCCTTCTTCTCGATCGCCTCCCACTGGCTCTGCAGACGCTCGACGTCGGCGCGCAGCTCGTCCTCGCTCGCGCCCTCGGCGGCCGTGCGCACGATCACGCCCGAGCCCTCGGGGACGACCTCGCGCAGGATCTTCTTGAGCCGGGCACGCTCGGTGTCCGGGAGCTTGCGCGAGATGCCGGTCATGCCGCCGCCGGGGACGAACACGAGGTAGCGGCCCGCGAGCGTGATCTGCGACGTCAGGCGCGCACCCTTGTGGCCGATCGGGTCCTTGGTGACCTGGACCAGCACGGAGTCGCCCGACTTGAGCGCCTGCTCGATGCGACGCGGCTGCCCGTCGAGGCCCACGGCGTCCCAGTTGACCTCGCCGGCGTACAAGACGGCGTTGCGACCCTTGCCGACGTCGATGAACGCGGCCTCCATGGACGGCAGGACGTTCTGGACGCGGCCCAGGTAGACGTTCCCGGCCATCGAGACCTGCGACTGCTGCGAGACGTAGTGCTCGACGAGCACGCCGTCCTCGAGCACCGCGATCTGCGTGCGGCCGTTCTTCTCGCGCACGATCATGGAGCGCTCGACGGACTCGCGGCGTGCGAGGAACTCGGCCTCGGTGATGATCTGGCGGCGGCGACCGGCGTCACGGCCCTCACGGCGGCGCTGACGCTTGGCCTCGAGGCGCGTCGAGCCCTTGAGCGCGGTCACCTCGTCCGAGGACGTGCTGCCGCTGCGCTCGCGCGTACGGGTGCGGGTGGACGACGTGGAGGTCGAGACCCCGGCGCTCTCGCCGCCCTCGGCCCGTCCGCCACGGCGGCGACGGCGGCGGCGACGGCTCGATCCCGAGCCCTCCTCGCCGTCGTGCTCGTCCGTGTGGTCGTCCTGCTGGTCGGCGACGGTGTCCTCGACGTGGGCGCCTGCCTCGCCCGGCTCGCCCTCGGACGAGACGGCCGAGGACTGCTCCGACCGGTCGTCCGACTCGTCGTCTCCGTACTCGTCGCCGTCGGAGCGCGAGTCTCCGCGCGAGCGGCGGCCACGCCCCCCACGGCGACGACGACGGCGCGGCGCGCCCTGGTCGTCGTCCTCGGCGGAGGCCGGCTCGTCGTCGGTCTCGGTGACGAACTCGAGGTCGTCGAGCTCGAACGCGTCGGCGGGGATCTCGACACCCTCGGCGACGAGCTCGGCCTCGATCAGCTCGATCTCCTCGACCGCGGCGAGGTCCGCACCCGCGAGCACGACGTCGACCTCGACCGCCTGCTGCGGGGCCGGCCCTGCCGCGGGGGCTGCGGGGGCTGCGGGGACCTGGGCAGCGGTCGTCACAGACGTCGACGGCGCGCCCGCACCGCGGCGGGCCGACCGGCCACGACCGCCGCGCGTGCGGGCGGGGGCCTCACGCTGCTCGGTCTGCTCGGTCTGGGTCTGCTCGGCAGGTGCCTGCGCGGCGGATGTCTCCGGTGCCCGCTGCGCCTGCGTGGCGGGCGTCTGGGGAGCGGAGGACTCGACGCGCGCGGGCGTCTCCTCGACGGGGCGCGTCCCGGGCGTGGCGAAGCTCGGCATGGCGTCGGTGGGCGACGTGGTGGGGCGCACGACGCGCCGCGAGCGGCGCGGTGCGGCAGCAGGGTCCGGCGCCTGGAACAGGAGCGCGGTCGTCGCCAGTCGCGGGGTCGCGGAACCGCCACCGGTCGATGCGGGCGATGCGCTCGGCGTCTGCTCGGCGGCGGGGGCCTGGGGCTCCACCGCAGCGGCTGCGTCCTTGCTGACCTTGTTCACGCGACGCGAGCGGACCTTGGGCGCGGCGGGCGCGACGGGCTCAGCGGGCGCCTCGACGACGGGAGCGGTCTCCTCGACCGGTGCCTTCGAGGTCGCGCGACGGCGCTTGGCGGCGGGGGCCTTCTCGACGGGAGCCTCGGCAGGCGCCTCGGTGGTCTCGACCGTGGGCGCGGCGGTCTGCGCGGCGGCGGACCGCGTGGCCCGACGGCGCGTCGTCGCCGGGGCGACCGGCTCTCCTGCGGTGGGGGTCGCCTCGGCGACAGGGGCTGCCGTGGTCGCCTCGACGACCGGTGCGGCGGCGTCCGCTGCTGCGGCGGGCTCGGTGGTCTCCGTCGCTGCCTTGCGGGAACGACGGGCCCGGACGGGCTTCTCGACCGGGGCGTCCTGCTCGGCGGCGGGCATGAGCCCGAGCTCGGAGAGCACGTCGAGGACGGGGGCGTCGGCGGCGGCACGTGCTGCTGCGCCGCGCTTCCCGCCGCGTCGGGGTGCCTCGGCCGGGGCGTCCTGGGCGGGCGCCTGGGCGACAGCACCGGTGGATGCCTTGCGCGCGGCGGTGGCGTTCGCGGAGGAGGTGTCGGGCTGGCTCGTCGAGGTGCTCGTGACGGGCGCGGCGTCGGCAGCCGTCGGCGCCGAGGCGGGAGTCGTCGTCGGGCGCACGACGCGGCGCGAGCGGCGCGGGGCGGCCTCGGCGGTCGGGAGCTCGATCCCGAGCGAGCCCGTGGGCGCCTCAGGGTTGACGGCTGCGGGCTGGGTGGGAGCCTTCACGGCGGGGAGGGAGATCTGGACCGCGGCCGCCTGGGCGGCGGCCTCGGCGGAACCGGGCGCTGCCGCGGTCCTGGTGACCCGTCGTCGGGCCGGCTTCTTGGCGGGTGCTGCGTCCTGGCCGGCCGTCGAGCTCGTCGAGTCAGGGGTGTTGTCGAGGGTCACGCGATGCGCTCCTGGTACCCCGAAGGTCCGTCCCACATCGTGCGGCCCGTTCGGGCGGTTGTCGTCGCTCGGGACGTGCGCATCGCAGCGCTGTCGTCCCCGCGACGGAAGTCGGCGGTGGCGGCTCGGGCAAGGGCGGGCGGCGGGGGGCGCTTCGCCGTCCGGGCCATTCATCCCGTTCGGCGGCGCTCCGCGAGCCGCGGACTGCGGTTGCGTCGAGCACGTACTGGGCGCAGGGGAGATGTGGTCCCCCGTGCTGGGTCAAGTATCGCACAGCCGACGTCGATCGGATGGGCATCTACAGGTCCGTCGCCCGTGTCGTCCAGAGGACCAAGGTCCCGACTCGGACCTTGTGAAGGTTCTCACAAACTGTCGTTTCCCGAGAGTTTTGGCGCTTCCTCCCCTCGCCGATGGTGCAGATTGGTCATAGCGTCGGCAGTAGGAACGCTGACCCTGCCCTGAGACACCCCTCAGGATCCCCCGGTAGCCCCCAGGAACCCCCCAGGAGCGTTTGTGGACGTCCTCGATCTCGCGAGGTGGCAGTTCGCCATCACGACCGTCTACCACTTCATCTTCGTGCCGTTGACGATCGGGCTCGCTCCTCTCGTCGCCATCATGCAGACCGCATGGGTGCGCACGGGGAACGAGCGGTGGCTCAAGCTCACCAAGTTCTTCGGCAAGCTCCTCCTGATCAACTTCGCGATCGGCGTGGTGACCGGGATCGTGCAGGAGTTCCAGTTCGGGATGAACTGGAGCGAGTACTCGCGCTTCGTCGGAGACGTCTTCGGTGCCCCGCTCGCCATGGAGGCGCTCGCCGCGTTCTTCATCGAGTCGACGTTCCTGGGTCTGTGGATCTTCGGCTGGGACCGCCTGTCCAAGAAGGTGCACCTCGCGTGCATCTGGGCCGTCGCGATCGCCGTGAACCTCTCCGCGTTCTTCATCCTCGCGGCCAACTCGTGGATGCAGCACCCCGTCGGGACCATCTACAACCCCGAGACGGGCCGCGCCGAGATGAACGACATCGGCGCCGTGCTCACCAACAACACGCTGTGGGCCGCGTTCCCGCACACCATCACCGCCGCCTTCCTCACCGCGGGCACCTTCGTCGCCGGCATCGCGGCCTGGTGGATGGTGCGCCTCGTGCGCACCAAGAAGGCCGAGAACGTCGAGCTCGCCCGCAACGTCTACCGCCCGGCCATCACGCTGGGCGTCATCGCGATGATCGTCGGCGGGCTCGGTGTCGCGGTGAGCGGTGACTTCCAGGCCAAGCTCATGTTCCAGCAGCAGCCCATGAAGATGGCCGCGGCCGAGGCCCTGTGCGAGAGCTCCCCCGACGGCGCCCCGTTCTCGATCCTCGCGATCGGCGACCTGTCCGACTCGTGCGAGGGCGTCAACCACATCCTCGAGATCCCGGGCCTGACCTCCTACCTGGCCGAGGGCAGCTTCAGCGCCCCCCTGCCCGGCGTCGACGAGGTCCAGCAGAACATGACCGAGCGCTACGGCGACGTCACCGCGGACGGCGAGCCCGTCAACTACTCCCCCAACCTGGCGCTGACCTACTGGAGCTTCCGCCTCATGATCGGCTTCGCGGTCGGGTCGATCGCCCTGTCCGTCATGGCGCTGTGGCTGACCCGCAAGGGCCGGGTCACGGACAACAAGTGGTTCGCCCGCGTCGGCATCTGGGCGATCCCCATGCCGTTCATCGCGTCCTCGTTCGGCTGGATCTTCACCGAGACCGGACGCCAGCCCTGGGTGGTCGCCCCGAACCCGTCCGGGATCGACTCGATCCGCCTGCTCACCGAGCGCGGCGTGTCGACCGTCGTGAGCCCCGGCGTCGTCCTGACCTCGATGATCGTCTTCACGCTCGTCTACGGAGCCCTCGCGGTCGTCTGGTTCAAGCTCATCCACCGCTACTCGGTCGAGGGCGTCCCCGAGATCGTGCACGACGACTCCCCCGAGGCACGCGCCAAGGGCGACCCCGACGACCCGGACTCGGCCGACGAGTCCGACCGCCCCCTGTCCTTCGCGTACTGACGCGCTCTGACGGCTCAAGGAGACCCAGTACTCATGGAACTCACCATTCTCTGGTTCGTGCTCATCGCGATCCTGTGGATCGGCTACCTGGTCCTCGAAGGCTTCGACTTCGGCGTGGGCATGCTCCTGCCGATCCTGTCCCGCAACAAGGACAAGGCGAAGAAGGACACCGAGCGTCGGCTCATCATCAACACGATCGGCCCGGTCTGGGACGGCAACGAGGTCTGGCTCATCACCGCCGGTGGTGCGACGTTCGCAGCCTTCCCCGAGTGGTACGCCACGCTCTTCTCCGGGTTCTACGTCCCGCTCTTCCTGATCCTGCTCGCGCTCATCGTGCGCGGCGTCGCGTTCGAGTACCGCGGCAAGATCAACGACGACCGGTGGCGTGCACGCTGCGACCAGGCGATCGTCTTCGGCTCGTGGGTCCCCGCGATCCTGTGGGGAGTCGCGTTCGCCAACCTCGTGCGCGGCGTCGAGCTCGACGCGGCGCACCAGTACGTCGGCGGCTTCTGGGCCCTGCTCAGCCCGTTCGCCCTCCTCGGCGGCCTCACGACCGTGCTCCTCTTCCTCATGCACGGCGCCGTGTTCATCGCCCTCAAGACGGACGGCGAGGTCCGGGTCAAGGCCCGCCGCCTGGCCGGCTGGTTCTCGGTCGCCTCGGTGGTCGTGGCCGGCGGCTGGGCCGTGTGGGCCCAGGTCGCCTACTCGGTGCCGTGGACGTGGGCCGTGGTCGTGGTCGCGGCCCTCTCCCTGGTGGGGGTCGTGCTCGCCAACGCCAAGGCCCGCGAGGGCTGGGCGTTCCTGTTCTCCGCGCTCGCGATCCTCTCCGCGACCGTGCTGATCTTCGGGTCGATGTACCCCGACGTGATGCCGGCGCTCGACCCCGCGAACTCGCTGACCATCGAGAACGCGTCCTCGACGCAGTACACCCTGACCGTCATGACCTGGGTCGCCGTGTTCCTGGTCCCGCTCGTGCTGGTCTACCAGTCGTGGACGTACTGGGTGTTCCGCCGTCGCCTGTCGACCAAGGACATCCCGCCGCCCATCGGCCTCTCGCTCAAGAAGCTCAAGGACTCCGCGTTCGGCGGGCCGTCCTCGGGCGGCGCCAAGAACCTGGACCTGACCCCCGCCACGGGGGACAAGGCCTCGGGGACGGACGCGGCGTCGTCGGGCCGGACGAACGACGGCACCGGCAGCACCTCCGCGTGAAGCCCCTCGATCCACGGCTCCTGCGCCAGGCGCGGGCGGCCCGCGGGTACGTCGTGCTCACGGCGGTGCTCGGCCTCGTCACGGCCGGGCTCGTCGTGGCACAGGCGCTGCTCATCGCGAGCGTCCTCGCCCCCGCGATCCACGGCAACCTCACGCTGCCCGACGTCGCCACCCCCCTCACGTGGCTCGCCGCGGTCGTCGTGGTGCGCGCCGGGGTCGCGTGGGCGCAGGAACGGTTCGCGCTCAAGGCCGCGATCAAGACCGTCGCGGAGCTCCGCGAGCAGGTCGTCAGCCATGCGGTGGCCCTCGGGCCCCGCTGGCTGGCGACCGGCCGCGGGCCCGCCGTCGCGACGCTCGCGACGCGCGGGCTCGACGACCTCGAGCCCTACATGGTCCGCTATCTCCCCCAGCTCCTGCTCGCGGCGACCGTCACGCCCGCGACGCTCGCCGTGGTGCTGGGTCTCGACTGGATCTCCGCGATCATCATCGCGGTCACGATCCCCCTCGTCCCGCTCTTCATGATCCTCGTCGGTCAGCTCACGGCCGGGACGTCCGAGCGTCGCCTCAAGGTCATGCAGCGGCTCGGGTCGCAGGTCCTCGACCTGCTGGCCGGGCTCCCGACCCTGCGCGCGTTCGGCCGCGAGCACGGGCCCGAGAAGCGCGTCCGGGCGCTCGGCGACGCCAACCGCCGCGCCACCATGGGGACGCTGCGCGTCGCGTTCCTGTCCGGCATGGTCCTCGAGCTGCTCACGACGCTGTCGGTCGCGCTCGTCGCGGTCGGCATCGGGCTGCGGCTCGTGTACGGCGAGGTCGGGCTCGAGCCCGCGATCGCCGTCCTGGTCCTCGCCCCCGAGGTCTACCTGCCGCTGCGCCAGGTCGGCATGCACTTCCACGCCTCGACCGACGGCATCGCGGCGGCCAACCAGGCGTTCGAGGTGCTCGACGAGCCGCTGCCGCCCGTCGGGACCGCCCCCGCCCCGGCGCTCGCCGGTGCACGCCTCACGTTCGACGGGGTGAGCGTGCGTGCGGGAGACCGCGACGTGCTGGCCCCCGCCGCACTCACGGCGACGTTCGGCGCCCGTCCCGAGCCGGCCCGCGCCCACGACGCCTCCGGGCCCCGCGCGACGCCGTCGGGCACCGTGGTCGCCCTGACCGGTCCCAGCGGGTCCGGCAAGACCACCACGGCCCTGGTGCTCCTGGGCCTCCTGGCCCCCGACGCCGGTCGCGTCCTGGTGACCCCGCGGGACGGCGAGCCCGTCGACCTCGCGGACGTCGACCCGACCACCTGGTGGCCGCAGGTCGCCTGGGTGCCGCAGCGCCCCACGCTCGCCCCGGGGACCGTGCGCGAGGTCGTGCTCGACGGCCGCGAGGTCCCCGACGCCGACCTCACGGACGCCGCGAGGCTGTCCGGGCTCGACGCCGTCCTCGACGTCCTGCCCGACGGCTGGCAGACGCCGATCGGGCAGGGCGGCGTGGGTCTCAGCGTGGGCCAGCGCCAGCGCGTGGCCCTCACGGCCGCGCTGCTCGGCGACCCGGACCGCGTCCCCCTCGTGGTGCTCGACGAGCCCACGGCCCACCTCGACGCGCGCGGCGAGCAGGCCGTGCTCGACGCCGTCCGCACGTGGCGCGACCAGGGGCGCACGGTCGTCGTGGTCGCGCACCGCACGAGCCTGGTCGAGCTCGCCGACCAGGTCGTGACGGTGTCCTCGGCGGCGCTCCCGCCCTCCGTCCCGGGCGGGGCACCCAGCGGCGACCCCGTCGCGCCCACGCCCTCCGCCTCCTCGTCAGGAGCCGTCGCATGAGCGACCTCGACCAGTCCGCCGGCCCCTCCTCCCCCACCCACGAGGATCCGCGCCGCGGCGCGGCGGCCCCGATCGGCACCGACCCGCTCTGGCGCGCGGTCCGGCTGCTCGACGTGAGCTGGGGCCGGGCCGCGAAGGCGATCGGCCTGGGATCGCTGGCCCTGGCGAGCTCGGTCGGCCTCGCGGCCGTCGCGGCGTGGCTCATCGCGCGCGCCTCGCAGATGCCGCCCGTGCTGCAGCTGTCCGTGGCGACCGTCGCGGTGCGCGCGTTCGGCATCTCGCGCGGGGTGTTCCGCTACCTCGAACGCCTGGCCTCGCACGACGTCGCGCTGCGTGGCATGGCCTCGCTCCGCGCCAACGTGTACACCTCGCTAGCCTCCGGACGTACAGCGGCGGTGGCCGGCGTCCGACGCGGCGACCTGCTCGCGCGCGTGGGTGCCGACGTCGACTCCGTGGGTGACGTCGTCGTCAAGGCCGTGATCCCCGCGGGGGTCGCGCTCGTGGTGTCCGCAGGCTCGGTGATCCTCGTCGGCGCCTTCCTGCCCTCGGCCGGCCTCGCCCTGCTCGCGTGCCTGGTGCTCGCGGGCGTCCTGGGGCCGTGGCTCTCGGCACGCGCCGCCCGGCGCACCGAGGAACGCGGCGCCGCCGCCCGCGCCGAGATGACCTCGACCGTGCTCGAGACGCTCGAGGGCGCGGGACCCCTGGCCGTCTCGGGCCGCCTCGCCCAGCGGATGGACGCGCTGCGTCGCACCGACCGCGAGCTCGCGGCGGTCACCGACTCGGGAGCCAGGACGTCGGGCACGGCCGCGGCCGTCAACAACGCCGCGATCGGTCTCGCCGTGCTCGCCGCGCTGCTGCTCGGGATCCCCGCCGTCGCCGCGGGGACGCTGACCCCGGTCGAGCTCGCCGTCGTCGTGCTCACGCCGCTCGCGGTGTTCGAGGCCGCGGGCGTGCTGCCCGGTGCTGCCGTGCAGATGCACCGCTCGCGCCAGGCCGCCCGCCGCATCATGGAGCTGCTCGACGCCGCCGACGACACCGCCACGGACGAGCCGCCCGCACCCCGCCAGACCGTTTCCCGCGCCGACCCCGACGGTCCGGCGGTCGTCGTGACCGGTGCGACGTGCGGCTGGAACGGTCGCGCTGCCGTCACCGGGGTGGACCTGGCGGTTCGGCCCGGGCGCTCGGTCGCGGTCGTGGGCCCCTCGGGCGTCGGCAAGACGACGCTGCTCATGACGGCCGCCGGGCTCATCCCGCAGGTCGCGGGGCGCGTGTCCCTCGACGACGCACCGATCGCGACCTTCCCGCCCGACGACGTCGCGCACCAGGTCGTCTTCGTCGCCGAGGACGGGCACGTCTTCGACACCACGGTGCTCGAGAACCTGCGCGTCGCCCGGGGCGACGTGACCCCGGACGAGGCGTCGGTTGCCCTGGTCGAGGTCGGGCTCGGCGAGTGGCTGTCCGGGCTGCCCGACGGGGTCGAGACGACCCTGGGCCCCGACGCGACCACGATCTCCGGCGGGGAGCGTCGTCGGCTGCTCGTCGCGCGCGCCCTGCTCGCCCCCGCTCCCCTGCTGCTCGTCGACGAGCCCGCCGAGCACCTCGACCCGGCCACCGCCGACGAGCTGCTGACCCACCTCGTGGAGACCAGCCGCCAGGGCGGACGCGGGATCGTGGTCGCGACGCACCGCCTGTCGGCGCTCGCCGCGGTCGACGAGGTGCTGCTCCTGGGACGGCCGGACGACGCGTCGACCGACACACCGGCGACCGTGCTGGCCCGCGGTACCCACGCCGAGCTCGTCGCCCACGACGCGGGCTACCGCTGGGCGCTCGCGCAGGAGGCAGCGGGCGTCTGACCGACCGGCGCGGACTCCGGGCTCACGAACGGACCCGGCTCAGCCCGGCGTCCGCAGGCTCTCCCACCGGCTCACGACCGGGTCCCGCCACTCCGCGAGGTCCTCGGGACCGTTCTCGGCCCACAGCTCGTGGAGCTCCGAGGTGTCGCTCCCCTCGACCGCTCGTTCGAGCGTCGTGAGGACCCAGGCGCGCTGCGGGGCGGTCAACGACGCGGCGAACGCGACGGCGTCGACCCCCTCGAGGTGGTCGTCCGCGGGCCGCAGACCGCGGGCCACGGCGAGCACCTCCGCGATCGCGATCGCGGCCTGTGCGTCGTCGACCTCGAGGTAGTCCTCGTCGAGGTACCCGCTGAAGTCCTCGATCCGGAAGTCGCCCGCACGCAGCGCCGCGAGCAGGTCGCCTGCGCCGTCGTTCTCGAACGGACCTGAGCCCCACGTCCCCATGTCGTCTTCTCCGTCTCCGCGGGCTGCTCCGCCCGTCGGGACGACCCTACGGGGCCTCGCCGACACGGGCGCGCGGGGCCCGCCTCAGGCCCGGGACGCCCCCAGCCGTGACAGGAAGAGCGCCTCTCCCACCGCGAGCTGCTCGATCTCGCTGGGCGCGACCGACTCGTTGGGCGCGTGGATCAGGCACGCGGGCTCCTCGACGCCCAGCAGCACGATCTGCGCGTCGGGGTACCCGGACGCGAGCACGTTGCACAGCGGGATCGACCCGCCCTGGCCGGCGGTCACGGTCTCCTTGCCGAACGCGTCCGCGAGGGCCCGCGAGAGCGTGTCGAAGACCGCGCCGTCGGTGCGCGCCTGGAACGGCTGCCCGACGGCGTCGCGCACCGTCGTGACCCTGACCCCCCAGGGTACGTGGTTCTCCAGGTGGGCCACGAGCTTGTCCTGGAGGTCGCGCGCGTCCGCGCCGGGCGGGATGCGCAGGTTGAGACGGGCGGCCGCGCGCGGTTGGATCGCGGCGGCCGAGCCGACGACGTCCGGCGCGTCGATGCCCAGGATCGTCACCGCCGGACGCGCCCAGAGCTGGTCGCAGACGCGCCCCGACCCGAGGAGACGCGTGCCGTCGAGCATGCCGGCGTCGCTGCGGAACTGGTCGGGGTCGTAGTCGACGCCGGGCCAGGTCGCGTCGGCGATCTCGGGCGGGACGCCGTCGATCGTGGTGTTGCCCTGGTCGTCGCGCAACGAGGACAGGAGGTGGACGAGGGCCGCGAGCGCATCGGGGGCCGCTCCCCCGAACATGCCCGAGTGGATCTCGCCCTCGAGCGCCTCGACCGTCACGACCACGTTGGCCGCGCCGCGCAGCGACACGGTGAGGGTCGGCAGGCCCAGGGTGGCGTTGCCCGTGTCCGCGATGAGGATCGCGTCGGCGGAGAGCTCGCCCGGGTGGGCCTCGACGTACTGGTCGAGCCCCGCGGTGCCCTGCTCCTCGGAGCCCTCGATGACGATGCGGATCCCGACCGGGTAGTCGTCACCGCCGAGCGCGCGCAGGGCCCGCAGTGCCGTGAGGTGCGTGACGATGTTGCCCTTGCAGTCCGCGGAACCCCGCCCGTAGAGGCGCCCGTCCCGCTCGGTCAGCTCGAACGGGGGCGTGCGCCACGCCGCGTCGTCGAGCGGCGGCTGCACGTCGTAGTGCGAGTAGAGGAGCACCGTAGGGGCTCCGGGTGGGCCGGGGCGGTAGCCCAGGACCACGTGCGACCCGTCGGGGGTCTCGACCAGGCGGGCGTCGTCGATCCCCTCGGCCCGGAACGCGTCCGCGACCCAGTGGGCCGCCCGCTCGCAGTTCTCTTTCGGGAACAGCCGCTCGTCGGCGACCGACGGGATCGCGACGAGCGTCCGCAGGTCGTCGAGCGCCCGCGGCAGCAGCGACGCCACCTGCTCCCGGACGGGGGTGAGGTCTACCGGTGTGCTGCTCACGAGTCCTCCTGGGTGGTCGTGTTCTCGTCGAGGTTGAGGGAGTCGACGTAGGCGTCGAAGTCGTCGAGCTGCTCGGGGCAGTACACCTCGATCACGAGGCGGTCCCCGGCGAGTCGTCGCTCGTCGACGAGCGAGGGCCTGCTGCCCGGCCCCGTGGCCCCGTTCGTGGACCCGAGGTTGGCCGTCGCCTTCACCAGGGCGGCCGGGTCGGTGCAGAACCCGCCACCGTCGGCGCCGAGGACGGCGACGATCTGGTCCTCGTCGAAGGCCGTGATGCCGATCGCCTCGAACTCGGCGTGGAGCTCGGCGGCCCGCTGCTCGGCCAGCTCACGGTCCTGAGCGGCGTGGTAGTTGTGGTAGAGCACGGCCATGAGCACTCCGACGGCGACCGCGAGCAGCGCCGCGGCCGTGTAGAGGATCCAACGCCGGGAGTCGCCCGGCTCGTCCTCGTGCTGCGGCAGGCCGTCAGGGCCCTCGGTGGTGGACGTCGCGGTCATGTCACGCCTCCTTCGGTCCGTCGGCCGGGGCGTCGACGAGCGGTTCCTCCGGCCCTCCGACGTTGTCCGGGTTCTTCCATCCCGGCTTGCGCAGGAAGTAGAAGAGCGCGGGCACCAGGATCCCGACGACGCCCAGCCCGCCACCGACGATCAGCAGGTACACCCCGCCGCTCCCGCTCGAGAACTGCGCGGGCGGCACGAAGCCGATGATCATCGCGGCGACGGACGCCAGGAAGCCGACCGTGCACAGCAGCGTGAGCGCGGGTGCGCGATACCCGCGGGAGTGGTCGGGCTTGTTCCGTCGCAGCCGGACCGCCGCGACGAAGAGCAGCAGGTACATGATCAGGTACACCTGCGTCGTGATGACCGACAGGATCCAGTACGAGCTCGAGACGTCGGGGATGAACGCGTAGAGCAGCGCGATCACCGTGGTCACCAGGCCCTGCGAGACCAGGATGTTCTGCTGGACCCCGTGCTTGTTGAGCTTCTGCAGGAACGGTGGCAGGTACCCCTCCTCGCGGGCGACCGTCAGCAGGCCCTTCGAGGGGCCGGCGAGCCAGGTGAGCATGCCGCCGAGCGACGCCGCGATGAGCATGAGGCCCAGGATCGGCGTCAGCCAGCTCACGCCGAAGTTGGCGAAGAACGCGTCGAAGGCCTGCATGACGCCGGCCGTGAGGCTGAGCTGGTCGGCCGGGATGACCCAGCTGATCGCGAGCGCCGGGAGGATGAAGATCAGCAGGACCAGGCCGATCGCGAGGAACATCGAGCGCGGGAACTCCTTGGCGGGCTTGCGCAGGCTCGTGACGTGCACCGCGTTCATCTCCATGCCCGCGTAGGACAGGAAGTTGTTGACCACGAGCACGAGCGATGCGATCCCGGTCCACTGGGGCAGCAGGTGGGACGCGTCCATGGGGGCCGCCGAGGTGTTGCCCTGTCCGAGGAACACGAGCCCCAGGACCACGAGCAGCGCACCGGGCACCAGCGTCCCGATGATGAGCCCGAAGCTCGACAGGCCCGCGACGGTCTTGGTGCCCTGCGACGACACCCACACCCCGGTCCAGAAGAGCACCACGATGACGATCGCGACGTACAGGCCGTTGCTCGCCAGGGAGGGGTTGATGACGTACGCGAACGTGCTCGCCACGTACCCGAGAAGGCTCGGGTAGTAGAAGATCGTCATCGCGAACTGGCACCAGATCGCCAGGAACCCCGCGGGCTTCGAGATGCCGTCCGCGACCCAGCGGTACACGCCTCCCGACCACCCGGACGCCAGCTCCGCCGACACGAGCGACGTCGGCAGCAGGAAGACGATCGCGGGCACCACGTACAGGAACACCGCCGCGAGCCCGTACACGGCCATGGTCGGCGCGGCACGCAGGCTCGCGACCGACGACGTGATCATGAACGCGAGCATGAGCCAGGTGATGTAGTTCTTGGGCGTCCTGGCGGTGATCGCCGCGCGCATCTCCTCGCGGGTCGGCGGTGCCCCTCGTGCTCCTGTGGTCACGGATGCGTCCGAGCTGCCCGACTCCGCTGTGGATGAGGCCATCATTCCTCCGTGCCGCCGAGACCCCCTGGACGGGCGGGTCGCTGTGAACCGCTGGGACGTGCCAGACGTTGCGAACATATCGTCAGCGACAGGTTTGCGCTCCCGGAACGAGAACGGCCCCGAGCGGTGGGCGTCCGGGCGCGCCGGACGGTGTCTCGGCGCTGGTAGCGTCGGTGTGTCCGCTGCACCGGGGGCCCGGGACCGACGGCGCTGCCCGTCCCCTCGACGGCTTCCCGCCGCACCACCGCCTCGCCCAGGAGCCCCGTGTGAAGATCCTCGTCCCCGACACGATCGCCCTCGACCTCACCCCGGGGGACGGGACCCCGGCCGACCAGGACGGCTCAGGGTCCGCGGACGAGATCGTCGAGTACGACCCCGCCGCTCCCCTGCCCGCCGAGCACCGCGACGCGGAGGTCCTCGTCGCGTGGACCAACTCTCCCGAGAACCTCGCCGACGCCGCAGCGCGCCTCCCCGGGCTCCGCTGGGTCCAGACGCTCGCTGCCGGACCCGACGCGATCCTCGCGGCGGGCTTCGCGCCCGAGGTCGTCGTGACCAACGGTCGCTCGCTGCACGACGGTCCTGTGGCCGAGCACGCCCTCGCGCTCACGCTCGCCGCGGTCCGGCGCCTCGACCGCCTGGGGGCCGCCCAGCGCGAGCACCGCTGGGACTCCGCGATGGTCGACGAGCAGGCCGACCCGGCGACGAGCAGGCGCTTCACGCTGCACGGCGCGCGCGTCACGATCTGGGGGTTCGGGTCGATCGCGTCCGCCCTCGCGCCCCTCTACGAGGCGCTGGGGGCGCACGTCATCGGGGTCGCGAGCACGACCGGAGAGCGGTTCGGCTTCCCCGTCGTGACGGACGAGGACCTGCCGCGGGTCCTCGCGACGACCGACGTCCTGGTGTCGCTGCTGCCTGCCGTGCCGGCCACCCGCCACGTGTTCGACGCCGCGCGCATCGACCAGCTCCCGGACCATGCGTGGTTCGTCAACGTGGGCCGGGGTGCCACGGTCGACGAGGGCGCCCTGGTCGACGCGCTGCGCGACGGGCGGCTGGGCGGCGCGGCCCTCGACGTGACGGAGACCGAGCCTCTCGCGTCCGACTCCCCTCTGTGGGACGCCCCGCGCACGATCATCACGCCGCACGTCGCAGGTGGGCGACCCCAGGGCGCGTCGGCCCTGGTCCGGGAGAACCTGGAGAACCTGCGGGCGGGTCGCCCGCTGCGCAACGTGGTCCCGCGCTGACGGTCTACCAGCGTGCGTTCCGCGGCACCTTCTGGCAGACGGGGCACGTGTACGACGACCGGTTCATGAACTCGTCGCGCCGCACGAGCGCCCCGCAGCGCGTGCACGCCTCGCCCTCGCGGCCGTACACCGCGAGCGAGCGCGAGAAGTACCCGGACTGGCCGTTGACGTTGACGTAGAGCTCGTCGAAGCTGGTCCCGCCCTGGGCGAGGGCTTCTCGCATGACCTCCTCGGCGGCGTCGAGCACGCGGTGCGCCTCGGCCAGGCGCAGGGTGTCGGTGGGGCGCGCGTAGTGGAGGCCGGCGCGCCACAGCGCCTCGTCGGCGTAGATGTTGCCCACGCCGGACACGAGGCGCTGGTCGAGCAGGGCCCGCTTGATACCGGTCCGACGACGGCGGATCGCCTTCACGAGGTCGTCGCGCCGCAGGGCGGGGTCCAGCAGGTCGCGCGCGATGTGGGCGGCGGGCTCGGGGATCTCCGCGAGAGCCGAGCCCCAGCCACCAGGGCCGCCGTCGGGGGTCGGCGCGAGGTCCGTCACGGACAGGTGTCCGAACGTGCGCTGGTCCACGAAGTCGAGGGTCCGCGGCGTCCCGGGCTCACCGGGGAGCGCGGACAGCTCGAGCCGGACACGCAGGTGCGGCACCTTGTCGACCGCGGCCGTGCCCGAGCGGACCAGGAGCTGGCCGCTCATGCCCAGGTGCGCCATGAGCGCGGTGACGTGCGCGCCCGTGGGCGCTGCGCCGTCGGGCAGGGGGCTGCGACCCGTCGCATCGGCTGGCGCCTGCGAGAGGAGGAGCCACAGGTACTTGCCCCGGCGGACCGCGGCGCCCACGTGCTGGCCCACGAGCTGGCCGCGGAAGCTCTCGGGGCCGCCCTCGTGGCGGCGGACCGAGTAGTCGCGCAGGACCTCGACGCCGGTGACGACCCTGCCCGTGACGTGACGGGCGAGGCCGTCGCGGACGGTCTCGACCTCGGGGAGCTCAGGCAAGGGTCCCGTGCGCCCCGTCGACCGGCTCGGCCGGGCCGGGCGCGGAGCCTGCAGGCGCGTCCGTCGTGGGGAGCGGCAGCTCGACGATCGCCCGGTAGGCCATCTCGGCGGCGTCCTGCTCGGCGTACTTCTTGGCAGAACCGTTGCCGGTCCCGTAGACGACGCCGTCGAGCGACACCTCGGACGTGAAGGTGCGGGCATGGTCCGGCCCGTCGCCCTGGCTCGCGTACGCGGGGGCGCCGAGGTTCCGCGCGGCGGCCGCCTCCTGGAGCGAGGTCTTCCAGTCGAGGCCGGCACCAAGGTCAGCGGCGACCGCGAGAGTCGGGTCCACGAGACGGTGCACCAGGTCGCGCGCGACCTCGAGGCCGTGGCTGAGGTAGGTCGCACCGATGAGGGCCTCGACGGTGTCCGACAGGATCGAGTCCTTGTCGTTCCCGCGGGTCCGCACCTCACCCTTGCCGAGCAGGATGTACCCGCCGAGCCCCAGGGTGCGCGCGATCGCGGCGAGGGACTTCTGCGAGACCGTGGCGGCGCGCATCTTGGCGAGCTCGCCCTCGGGGAGATCCGGGTGGCGGCGGTACAGCGCCTCGGTCACGACCAGGCCCAGGACCGCGTCGCCGAGGAACTCGAGGCGCTCGTTGGTCGGGATCCCGCCGTGCTCGTGGGCGAAGGAACGGTGCGTCAGTGCAAGCACGAGAAGCTCGGGATCCAGGTGGATCCCGAGCCTCTCGAGAAGACCGGCGGCCGCGGGGGCGTCCGGCGTCACGCTATTCAGCCTGCGTGCTCGGTGCGCAGCGCCTCGACGTACTGACGGCTCTTGTAGGTGCCGCAGGTCGGGCACGCAGCGTGCGACAGCTTGTCGCCCTTGCACTGCGGGCAGGTCGTGAGGTTCGCGGCGGTGGTCTTCCACTGCGAACGACGCGCACGGGTGTTGCTGCGCGACATCTTGCGCTTCGGAACAGCCACGGCTAGCTCTCTTTCGTCTCGTCGGACACGCTCGGATCCTCGAGCATGCTCTGTAGTGCCGACCACCGGGGATCGACAATGTCGTGCGAGTGATCAGGATCCTCCGCCAGACGTGCTCCGCACTCGGAGCACAGGCCCTGGCAATCGGGCTGACACAACGGTCTGAATGGTAGTGCAGTGACGACGGAATCCCGAAGCGCGGGCTCGAGATCGATCAGGTCGCCCTCGAGCTCGTACACCTCGTCCTCGTCGTCACCGGACTCTGCCGCGGCCTTCGCACGCTCGGGATACACGAACAGCTCCTGGATGTCCGCGACGACGTCAGCCGTCACCGGTTCCAGGCACCGCACGCACTCCCCGACCGCCTGGGCCTGAGCAGTCCCCGTCACCAGCACACCGTCCATCACCGATTCGAGCCGGACGTCCAGCTCGAGGTCGGTGCCTTCAGGGATGCCGATCACGACGGTACCGAGGTCGGCCGGGGCCTTGACCGAGCGAGTCACCTCACGCATCGATCCGGGACGCCGACCGAGCTCGTACGTGTCGAGCACAAGAGGCGAGCGCGAGTCGAGAGTGATGGGTTCCTCCACAGGGTTTCGGCGACCCGAGCGGGCCACCGGTGTTCAAAGTCACAGCACGCACGTCCGCCCCGCGAGAACTCGGGGGAGCCCACGGGATGGACGAACGTCCTCGGTCCCAGCCGATGACAGGCAGGACCAACGGACTATCTTACGGCATCCCCGAACTGCCGTCGAACCTCGCGAACTGCCCGCCGTGCGGCCGGCGGGCAAGTCGGACGAACGGGCCTGCGCCGGGCCGCGCCCCGCCGCGTCCGGCCCGCGTCAGGCCTGCTCGGCCGACTCCTGGTACTCGCCGATGCGCTGCGCCAGCTTGGCGCGCCCCGCGTGCACCTGCGCCATGACCTTGCCGAGGTCCACCTCGAACTCCGCCAGGCGGCGGTCGCAGTAGTCGTCGGCGTCGACGCGCAGCTCCGCGGCGGTCCGCTCGGCCTCCTCGACGATCGCCCGGGCGCGGGACTCGGCCTGGACCGCGACCTGCTCCTTCTGGACCAGCTCGATCGCGCGGGCGCGTGCCGTGTTGAGGATGTCCTCGGCCTGCCGGTTCGCGTCCTCCAGGACGGCGTTGGCCTCGGCCAGGACCTCGTCCGCGTGCGCGAGCTGCTCGGGCAGCGCCTGGCGCATCTCGTCGACGAGAGCCAGGGCGTCGGCCTTGTGCACGAGGACGGAGGACGACATGGGCATCGCCCGGGCGTTCTCGACGAGGAGCGCCAGGTCGTCGAGGATCACGTGGAGACCGGCCTCGGTCTGCGCCTCGTCCTCGGTCTGCCCGAGCGGGTGGTCGTTCATCGGCCTGTTCCTTCCGTGGTGGGGGTCGCCTGCGTCGCCGGGGCCAGCGCCGCGCCCGCCCGTTCCGCGATCGCTTGGCGGACGACGTCACCGACCCCGGCCGGGACCAGGTCGTCGATGGGGCCGCCGAAGCGGGCCACGTCCTTGACGAGCGAGGACGCGACGTGGGCGAGGGCGGGGTCGCCCGGGACGAACACCGTCTCGACGCCCTCGAGGTGGCGGTTCATGAGGGCCATGGGCAGCTCGGCGTCGAAGTCCGCGCCGCCGCGCAGGCCCTTGACGACCGCGGCGGCCCCGACCTCGCGGCAGAAGTCCATGAGCAGCCCCGGCACGATCTCGACCCGGACGTCCTCGAGGCCTGGCGTGGCGTCGAGGGCCGCACGGGCGATCTCGACGCGTTGCTCGGCGCTCAGCAGCGCGGACTTGGAGGAGTTGCGGGCGACCCCCAGGACCACCTCGTCGAACAGCGACCGCGCTCGGCGGACGATGTCGAGGTGGCCGAGGGTGAGGGGGTCGAAGGACCCCGGGCAGACGGCGATGGTCACCTCGCCACGGTAGTACACGCCTGCCGAGAATCCGGGCAGGTCAGGGCGGCGGGGGCCGCACGACCGTCCTGCGCGGAAGCCGCGGGCGCGGCAGGATGGGGCCATGCCTCCCGAGTCCGGCCCCGTCGTCGTCCCCCTGCGTTCCGTCGAGCAGCTCACGCAGCTCTACCGGGACGTCCTGCTCCCGTCCTTCCCGCCCGCCGAGCTCGTCTCGCTCGACTCGTTCCTCGCGGACCACGCGGCGGGGCACCTGGAGTCGTTGGGCGTCGTCGAGGTGCCCGACGGCGCCGCTCCCCCGGCCGAGCCGGGCGCGGCAGGCGCGGCGGGCGCGGCGGGCGCGGCAGGCGCGGCGGGCGCGGGGCCGACCGGTCGCGTGGTGGCGGGCGTCGTCGGGTCCTGGTCGGCCGAGGCGCGTGTCCTGCTGGTGCAGTACCTGGCGATCGCCCCGGGGCGCCGCGGAGGTGGCATCGGTGCCGCGCTGCTCGGGGCCGCGGTCTCCGCGTGGCTGAAGGACCTGCGCCCGGTCATGGTGCTCGGCGAGGTCGAGCACCCGCGGTTCCATGCCGCGAGCGAGGCGCACGGCGACCCCGAGGCGCGGCTGCGGTTCTACGCCCGCCACGGGGGGCGCGTGCTCGCGGTGCCGTACTTCCAGCCGGGCAACGAACCGGGGGCCGAGCGCGTCCCGGCGCTGCTGCTCATGACGCTCGCGACCGAGGACCCGGGGGCGACGAGCGTCCCCGCCGCGCCGCTGCGCACGTTCCTGCGGGAGTACTTCGAGGCCAGCGAGGGGTCCCTGGCCGACGACGCCCCCACGCGTGCGCTGCTCGACGCGGTGTCGGGCGACCGGGTCGCGCTGCTCGGCGCGGACGAGCTGGACCGGGTGCCCGTGGGCCTGCTCGACAGGTCGTCGCTGCGGGCGCCGGTGGTCTGACCAGTCCCCGTCACCCGTCTCGCGCGGACCTCAGGAGGCGTCTGCCTGCGGCTCCTGAGGCTCCTCGGCCGTCGCAGGGCCCGCGTAGTACACCGCGGTCTCGCCGTAGTCCTTGCGGGCGAGCAGCTCCCACCCGGCCGGCCAGGTCGGTTCGGGGCTGCGCGTCGAGCGCTCGACCACGACGACCGCGTCGTCGACGAGCGCCGAGGTCTGCGCGAGCTGGCGCAGGAGCTCTGCGACGACGGCCTCCGACACGTCGTAGGGCGGGTCGATGAAGACGACGTCCCACGTGGTCGACGGGGGCGCCTGGACGAACTTCTCGGCCTTGTCCTGGACGACCTGCACGTTCGTCAGGGCGAGGGTCTTCACGTTGGCCCGGCAGACCTCGGCCGCGACGCGCGCCGCGTCCACGAGCACGACCCGCTGCGCGCCCCGCGAGGCGGCCTCGAGGCCCAGGGCACCGGACCCCGCGTACAGGTCCAGGACGTAGGCACCGTCGAGGACCCCGTAGTGCTCGAGCCGCGAGAAGATCGCCTCACGTACCCGGTCGCTCGTGGGCCGCGTCCCCTTGGGGGGCACCTGCAGGCTGCGTCCACCGACCGTCCCGGCCACGATCCTCGTCATGCGGACAGCCTAGACGGGCGGCACGGTCACCCTCGGCACCCCAGCGCGTCCCCCTCGGCGGGCAGGAGCGTCACGCCCGTTCCAGGAACTCCTCGCGCTCGGGGTCGAGCTGGCTCGCGATCGCGGCGCGCAGCTCGGGGTGCCCCGCCAGGTCTGGGTCGGCCGCGATCACCTCGGCCGCGTCGGCGCGTGCCTGCTCGATCACCGCGACGTCCTTGACGACGCGCAGCAGCCGCAGCGAGCTCGCCCTGCCGGACTGGGCCGCGCCCAGCACGTCGCCCTCGCTGCGCAGCTCGAGGTCCACGGTCGCGAGGCGGAAGCCGTCGGTCGTCTCGGCCATGGTCTCGACGCGGACGGCCGCGGGGGTGCCGGGCTCGACGGTCGAGACCAGCAGGCACAGCCCCGGCGCCGCCCCTCGGCCCACGCGGCCACGGAGCTGGTGGAGCTGCGAGAGGCCGAAGCGGTCGGCGTCGAACACGACCATGACGGTGGCCTCGGGGACGTCCACGCCGACCTCGACGACTGTCGTGGAGACGAGTACCTGGACCGCCCCCGACGCGAAGTCGGCCATGACCTTCTCCTTGTCCGCGGGCGCCATCTGCCCGTGCAGGACCCCGACGGCGAGCCCACGCAGCGCGGGTACGCTCGCGAGCTCCTCGGCGACCTCGAGCACCGCGCGCAGCGGTGGGCGGTCGGAGCCGGTGGCGCTCTCGTCGAGGTCGAGGAAGTCGGGCACCTCGTCGAAGTCGTCGGTCCGGGTCTTCTTCTTCGCGGTGGCGCGCGCTCCGTCGTCAGCACCCGGGTCGGCCGCAGGTTCGTCGGGGTGGATCCGTGCGCACACCACGTAGGCGCGGTGGCCCGCGTCGACCTCCTCGCGCACGCGCTGCCACGTGCGGTTCATCCAGGCCTCGTTGTCCGCGGGGACGACGTGCGTCGTGATGCCCGCGCGTCCGGCCGGGATCTCGGTGAGCGAGGACGTCTCGAGGTCGCCGAACACGGTCATCGCGACCGTGCGCGGGATGGGCGTCGCGGTCATGACGAGCAGGTGCGGGCTCGTGCGGGCCTTGGCGCGCAGCGCGTCGCGCTGCTCGACGCCGAACCGGTGCTGCTCGTCGACCACGACGAGGCCGAGGTCCGCGAACTGCACGTTCTCGCTCAGCAGCGCGTGGGTCCCGACGACGATCCCCGCCCGGCCGCTCGCCGCGTCGAGCAGCGCGCCCTTCTTGGCCGCGGCGCCCATGGACCCCGTGAGGAGCGCGACGCGCGTGCCGTGGTCCGCCCCTCCCAGCATGCCCTCCTCCGCGAGCGGCCCCAGCAGGGTCCGCAGGGTGCGGGCGTGCTGCGAGGCGAGCACCTCGGTGGGCGCCAGGAGCGCGGCCTGGCCTCCGGCGTCGACCACCTGGAGCATCGCGCGCAGCGCGACGACCGTCTTGCCCGAGCCCACCTCGCCCTGGAGCAGGCGCTGCATGGGCCGCGAGCGCGCGAGCTCGCCGGAGATCTCCTCGCCGATCTCGCGCTGGCCGGCCGTGAGCGTGAACGGCAGGGACGCGTCGAAGTCCGCGAGCGCGCTGGGCTCGCCCGGTGCGCGCAGCGACCGGGCCGTCGCCTCCTCGGCCTCGGCCCGCGCGCGTCGCTGGGCGAGCGCCGCCTGGAGGACGAACGCCTCCTCGTAGCGCAGCCGGTCGCGGCCGTGCTGCCACTGGCGCGTGTCGAACGGCTCGTGGACGTCCTTGAGCGCCGCGTGCCGCGACCCGAACCCGCGGGCCTCACGGACGGCGGGCGGCAGCGGGTCCGGCACCTCGTCCTCGGTCAGCGGGTCGAGGACCTGACGGACGGCCTTCTGGATGCGCCAGCTCGGGATCGAGGCGCTCGCCGGGTAGAGCGGGATGGGGCGGCGCGCCTCGATGAGGGCCGACTCCTCGTCGTCGGCGTCGACCCCGATGACGAGGTAGTCCGGGTGCGTGAGCTGGCGGGCCCCCCGGTAGGCGCTCACGACTCCCGTGAACAGGCCCGTGCGGCCGGGCTGGAGACGGCTCTCGTGCGTCCGCAGTGCGCCCGTGCCCTTGGCGAAGAACGTCAGCGACAGGCGGTGGACGCCGTCGGTGACCTCGGCCTGGAGCATGGCTCCGCCGCGAGAACGCATGGCCCGCACGGTCGCCTGGACGACCCGAGCCATGATCGTGACGTGCTCGCCCAGCACCAGGCCGCCGAGGTCGGTGAGCTTGCCCGGGTCGCCGTACCGGCGCGGGTAGTGCCCGAGCAGGTCGCCCGTGGTCTCGAGGCCCAGCTTGGCGAGGGCGCCCGCCGAGCGTGGGCCGAGGACCTTGGTCAGGGGTTCGGCGAATCGGTCGACCGGCCCGGTCACCAGGTCGCCCGCGAGGCGTCGCGTGCCCGTCAGGTGGTCTGCGTCCGCCCCCGGGGCGGCGGCACGAGGGTCGCTGCTCATTCTGCTCCCAGCTCCAGGTCGGCGTGGTCGCGTCCGGAGTCGAGGACGACGACCTCGATGCCCGGGACGCACTGACGGGCGATGCCCGCGACGACGTCGACCACGACCGGGTCGACCCAGCGTCCCGGCAGGACGGTCAGCACCTCGTCGTCGGTGCGGAGGAGGCCTTCGAGCGCGGGTCGCACGAGCGTCCCGTCCGCGGGCACCTGGACCGCGCGGACCTCCTCGAGGGTCGCCTTCATGAGGGCGACGGCGTCGGCGGCGGCGGAGCCCAGGGTCGCCGCCGCGAGCGCGGCCACGACGTGCAGGTCGGTGGGGGCGTCGAGCACCTCGATGCCGCGCAGGTCGCCGGCTCCCTGGCCGACGAGCCCCTCGGCCTCGCGCGCGGCGTCGGCCGCGCCCGCGCTCCCGGGCAGGACCGCGACGGTGCGCGCACCGGTGTCCACGGCCACGCGGAGCACCTCGCCCGGGGTCGGCGCGTGGTCGGTCGCGAGGAGGACGACGGCACCGCTGCGGGCCAGGTCCGGCACGAGGCCGGGGGCCGACGTGATCGCGACGACGCCGTGCTCGGGCACCTCGCCCGATGTCGGGAGCGCGTGCCCGTGCACGCTGCCCCGCGCTGCGACCTGCGTCGCGAGGTGACGCACGCACACCTGGCGCAGCCGGGCTCCCCGGGCACCGCCGGCCGCGGCCCGGGCGGCATGGACGGCCCGCGCGGGGTCGTCGGTGTGCACGTGCGCCTGCCAGACGCCCTCCCCCACGACCACGACCGAGTCGCCGACCTGCGCGAGAGCCGCCCGTAGCGCGTCGGCGAGCGGCGGCGTCGCGGGGGCCGGAGCGTCGGTGCCGTCGGTGCCGTCGGTGCCGTCGACCACGAGCATGACCTCGAACTCACCGTCGATCCCGACGGGCGCGTGCTCGCCGGGCGCTGCGCCCGCGACGGGCACGACGATGCCGCTCGCCTGCGCGGTCGTCCTGCCCACGAGGGCCGGGCCGGGTGCGGGCACCGACGTGACGTCGGTCACGTCGTCGACGCCGGTCGTCCCACTCGTCATGCGGGCCATCGTGCCGTCGGCCACCGACAGCGCGCCCCTCGTGCCGAGCCCGAGACCGGGGCCGTCGTCGACGGCTCCCAGCGCGTGGCACAGCGCGTCGAGCACGAGCACGAGCCCGAAGGCCCCGGCGTCGAGCACGCCCGCGCGGGACAGGACGTCGAGCTCTCGGGGGCTGCGCAGCATGGCCTCGTGCGCTCCCGCGCGCGCCGCGCGCACGACGCCGCTCAGGTCTGCCCCGGCCTCCGCCGCGGCACGGGCCGCGACGGCGGCCCCGTCGGCCGCGGTGAGGATCGTCCCGGGGACCGGGACCGCGACGGCCGCGTAGGACGAGCGGGCCGCGGCCTCGAGCCGGGTCGCGACCCGCAGGGCGCCCACGGGCTCGTCGGCCACGGTGGTCGCGCCCGCGAAGCCGCGCAGGTACTCGCTGAGGATCACGCCCGAGTTGCCGCGGGCCCCGATCAGGGCGCCCCGCGCGAAGGCGAGCAGCACGGTGTCGACGGGCGCGCCGTCGGGCACCTCGCCCACGGCCCGTGCGCCCTCGGTGACGGTCAGGAAGAGGTTGGTCCCCGTGTCCGCGTCGGCGACGGGGAAGACGTTCGCGCGGTCGATGCGCGCCCGGGCCTCGCCCAGCGCCCGGACCGTCTCCGCCACCCACGTCCGCACCACCGCGGGCTCGATGTGCTCCGTGCCGTCCGTCACGCTCGTGGGGCTCCTTCGTGGGGGTCGGGCACGCGAGGGTGCCGAACCCCCGCAGAGCCTGCGATACTTACCGGACCACCGTAGTCCGCCCCGCGCGCTGCACCACGCACGCTCTCGGGGTCGGTTTGGGGTGGAGGGTGGCTATCGGCTACCCTATGGAGGTTGCCCGGACAGATCCGGGCGACCACGGACGTTCCCCGGCACGCGCTGGTTCGGAGCGTTCACCCCACAGACCATTCACTACGTCGCCGCTGTCCTTTCGCGGAGGCGTGCACGACGATCAGGAGAAATCGTGGCTGCCAACTGCGAAGTCTGCGGCAAGGGCCCGAGCTTCGGGCACAGCATCTCGCACTCGCACATCCGTACGAAGCGTCGCTGGAACCCGAACATCCAGCGCGTCCGTGCGATCGTCTCGGGTACCCCGAAGCGTCTCAACGTGTGCACCTCGTGCCTGAAGGCCGGCAAGGTCGTCCGTCACGTCTGAGCCTTCCCGCTCGTTCGCCGAAAGCCCGTCAGGACTCGTCCTGGCGGGCTTTCGCGTTTCCAGGAACTCGCGGATCAATCGGCGCGACGCTGCTTGGGCCGAGCCCGGAAGTGCGCCCTCTCCCCTTGGGGGCCGTGCAGGACGAGGAGCTCGACCGGGTGCTCGTCGGCGTTGAGGATCGCGTGCGGGGTGCGGGTGTCGAACTCCGCGGCCTCGCCCTCGCCGAGCACCAGGTCGTGCTCACCGAGCAGGAGCCGCAGCCGCCCGCCCAGGACGTACAGCCACTCGTAGCCCTCGTGCACCTTGGTCTCCGGGAGCACGTCCGAGGTCCGTCCGTGCAGGACCTGCTTGTAGGCCTGGACCCCTCCCGGCCGACGGGACAGCGGCAGGATCGTCGAGTCGCCCCTCTTGACGGGCCGCGCGTGGATGCGTGGGTCCCCCGTGGGCGGGGCGCCGACGAGCTCGTCGAGCGGGACCTCGTGCTCGCGGGCCAGGGGCAGCAACAGCTCGAGCGTGGGGCGTCGCCCCCCGGACTCCAGCCGGGACAGGGTGCTCACGGAGATGCCCGTGCGGTCGGAGAGGTCGACGAGGGTCAGCTGGCGCCGCTGGCGCAGCGCGCGCAGCCGCGGCCCGACGGCTTCTAGGGCTGCGGCGAAGGGGTCGTCCGATGCGTCCGCTGGTGCGTCCATGCCCCTGAGTTTGCCACTCCGGCAACAGGAATTGCCACCAGGGACGCCGCGCATCGATGCTCGACGAGGAGGTGGTCCCCATGACCCGCACGAGCACGACACCCGCCACGGGTGAGATCCCGCACACCGACAGCACTCCCGGCGTCTACGACGTGATCGTCGTCGGGGGCGGCGCGGCCGGGCTCAGCGGAGCCCTGACGCTCGCCCGCGCCCGGCGCAGCGTCCTGGTCGTCGACGCGGGCCGCCCCCGCAACGCACCGGCCGCGCACATGCACGGCTACCTGTCGCGCGACGGCGAGAACCCCGCCGCGCTCCTGGCCGCAGGACGCGGGCAGGTCACGGCATACGGCGGTCGCATCACGCAGGGCACGGTCGAGGCGGCGGCCCCGCTGCCGGACGGCGGGTTCGAGGTCCGGCTCGAGGACGGCCGGGACCTGCGCGCCCGTCAGCTGCTCGTCACGACCGGCCTCGTCGACGAGCTGCCCGCGGTGCCCGGGGTCGCCGAGCGCTGGGGCAAGGACGTCCTGCACTGCCCGTACTGCCACGGCTGGGAGGTGCGCGACCAGGCCGTGGGCATCCTCGCCACGAGCCCGATGGCGCTCCACCAGGCCCAGATGTGGCGCCAGTGGACCGACGACGTGACGCTCTTCCTGCACGGTTCGCCCGCGCCCGACGCGACGACCCGCGCCGCGCTCGACGCCCGCGGCGTCAGGGTCGTCGACGCCCTGGTCGAGGCCCTGGACGTCCAGGACGACGCGCTGCACGGCGTACGACTGGTGTCCGGCGAGGTCGTGCCGTGCGCCGCGCTCGTGGTCGCACCCCGCTTCACGGCCCGGTCCGCGGTCCTGGAGTCCCTGGGGATCGAGACCGCGGAGCAGGTCGTCGACGGCACCGTGGTCGGGACGTACGTGCCCTCGGACCCGATGGGAGCGACCACGCTGCCCGGGGTCCGCGTCGCCGGCAACGTCACGAACATCATGGCGCAGGTCGTCGCCGCAGCCGCGGCCGGGGTCCAGGCCGCGGCGGCGACCAACGGCGACCTGATCGCGGACGACGTCCGACGGGCCGTGGTCCCAGGCACCCTCGACGGCCCGCAGGCGGCAACCGCCAAAGGCTGAGAGGATCGGTGGACGACGGACCGCGAGGGGCGACGCCGACGACCGCGTCACCCCTCGGCGAAGCCGACATCACATCCCCTTGGGGAGATTTGCTGAAGATCCGGACAAAGAGGGTTGGCGGATCTCCACGGAAGTGGCAGGATTTGGTCATGGTGACGGAACTCAACGAGGTAACGATCCGCACGGCGACACCGCAGGACGCGGCGTCGATCGCCCAGGTGCACATCGCGTCCTGGCGCGGGGCCTACGCCGGGATCGTCCCCGACGAGTACCTGGCCTCTCTCGACCACGACCAGCGTGAGGCGGCCTGGACCTCGAACCTCACGAGCTCGGGCGCCGACATCCTGCTCGCCGAGGCCGACGGGCGGGCCCTGGGATTCGCCAGCATCGGGCCGGCCCGCGACGAGGACGCCGACGACGGCGACCTCGAGATCTACGCCATCTACCTCGACCCCGAGGCCTGGGGCCGCGGCGTGGCACGTGACCTGATGCGGACCATGCTCGGCAAGGTCCCTCCGCGCACCCCTGTATCCCTGTGGGTGCTCAAGGACAACGACCGCGCCCAGCACTTCTACCGTCGTCACGGGTTCGCCCCGGACGGGGTCGAGCGACGCGACGACATCGGTGGTCGCGACCTGACCCAGGTGCGGTACCGCCGCAGGTCCTGACCGCGGCCGACCCGCCCGCACCCGCGCTCCCGTCGAGGGGGTCACCCCGCGTGGGGTGACCCCCTCGCCCTCGTCCAGCGGGTCAGCGGCTCAGCCCCGGAAGTGGTCCCACCCGACGCCGCCCCGCGGCGCGGCCCCGTCGACCGTGACTGCCGGACGCGCGTCCGGCCCCGGTCGTCCCGCAGCCACCACGTGCCCGACCGCCCGGAAGGCCGCCGGGAGGACCGTCCCCGCAGGGAAGGTCGCGAGCAGCCCGTGGTCCTCTCCGCCCGTCAGGACCCAGTCGCGGGCCATCGCCGCCGGGTCGCCCGACCCCGCGTCCGCCGCGGCGGACGGCCACTCCCCGGGCGGGCGGCGACCCGTGGCCGAGCTCACGGCGGACGCCGCCCGGGCGAGCCGTGCGAGGTCCGCCGCGAACGCGTCGAGGGCCAGGTCGATCCCGACTCCGCTCGCGCGCGCGACGCGTCCCGCGTCCCGCAGCAGGCCGTCGGACAGGTCCAGCATCGCGGTCGCCCCGGCGTCGGCTGCCGCGGTCCCCGCGGCGAGCGGCGGCTCGGGTCGCAGGTACGCGTCGACCAGCTCCCGGTCCACGTCCCCCAGGTCGTGGTCGAGCAGGGCGAGCCCCGCGGCGGACCACCCCCTCCGCCCGGCGTGCGCGACGACGTCGGACACCTGGGCGCCCGAGCGCAGGACCGGCGCCCGCCCGCCCAGGTCCCCGTGGACCGTGACCGCGACGACCACGTCGTCGCCGCTCGACAGGTCTCCCCCGACGACGGCCGCACCGCTCGGTGCGCACGCCGCGGCGAGGCCGCGCGCGAGGCCCGTGACCCACTCGACGGGCAGGTGCCCCGGGATCACGAGCGAGACCACGAGCGACGTGGGTCGCGCACCCATGGCCGCGACGTCGGCGAGGTTCTGCATCGCGGCGCGCCACCCGACGTCGTACCCCGTGGACCACTCCGGGCGGAAGTGGCGACGCTCGACCAGGACGTCCGTCGAGACGACGAAGCGGCCGTCGGGCGCGCTCACGACGGCCGAGTCGTCGCCCGGACCCACGAGGGTCGCCTCGCCCGTCGGCAGGAGCGGGAAGATCGCCGCGAGCAGCTCCTCCTCCGAGGTCTCGCGCACCAGGGTCGGGTTCTCGTTCGGATCGGTCACGGCGCCACCTTACGCGGGACCGGCGCACCCGCCGGAGCGGCTACCGTTGGAGGGTGCTGAACGCCCCTCGTACCCCTGCCCGACGCCGGACGCTCACCGGGATCCTGCTGGTCGCCGTCGCCGCGGGCCTCGGTGCCTGTGCACCGACCATCGGTGTCCCGGTCGCGGACGACGCCGCGGACCCGAAGTGCGCCGAGGTCGTCCTCGCGGTCCCCGACGAGCTCGGTGGCCTGCCCAAGATCAAGACCGACAGCCAGGCCACCGCCGCCTGGGGTGAACCCGGTGCGGCCGTGACGCTGCGCTGCGGCGTGACCCCGCCCGAGCCCACCACGGTCGGATGCATGGGCGTGCCGAGCACCGCGGGCAGCGTCGACTGGATCGTCACCGACGACGGCAAGAACACCTGGACGTTCGTGACCTACGGCCGCGACCCCGCGGTGGAGGTCCAGATCCCGCCGAAGGTGCAGCAGACCCAGTCCACGTCCTTCGTGTCCGACCTCAACCGCGCGGTGTCCAAGGTCGAGCAGACGCGCTACTGCATGTGAGTCGCGCGGCCCGGGCTGGCGCCGTGCTGGGTGCGGCGCCGGCCCGGGCCCGGCTCAGCGCAGCCCGGTCGGGCGCTGCAGCGCGAGCTGGATGAGCTCGTCGATCAGCTCCGGGTACGTGATGCCGGACTTCTCCCACATGCGCGGGTACATCGAGAACGGCGTGAAGCCCGGCATCGTGTTGATCTCGTTGACGATGACCTGGCCGTCGGTCGTCACGAACACGTCGACGCGCGAGAGCCCCTCGGCGCCCACGGCCTCGAACGTGCGGACCGCGATGTCGCGGACCTCGTCGACGAGGTGCGGCGGCAGGTCGGCCGGGCAGCTCAGCTCGACGCCCGCCTCGTCGAGGTACTTGGCCTCGAAGTCGTAGAAGTCGTGGTGCGCGTCGGTCACGACGATCTCGCCGGGCAGCGACGCCCGCGGGCGCTCGCCCTCGCGCCCACCGAGGACCGCGCACTCGATCTCGCGGCCCACGACGCCGGCCTCGACCAGGACCTTGGGGTCGTGGCGCCGCGCCTCGGTGATCGCCGCGGGCAGGGCTGCGAGGTCGTCGACCTTGGTGATCCCGAGGCTTGACCCGGCGCGGGCGGGCTTGACGAACACGGGCAGGCCCAGGCCCGCGACCGTCTCGGTCCAGGCGGCCGGGTTGCGGTCCCACTCCCCCGGGCGGATGACCGTGTACGGCGCGATGGGCAGGCCCTGGCCCGCGAGGACGAGCTTCATGAACTGCTTGTCCATGCCCACGGCCGACGCGAGCACGCCCGCGCCCACGTAGGGCACGTCGGCGAGCTCGAGCAGGCCCTGGAGCGTGCCGTCCTCGCCGAACGGACCGTGGAGCAGCGGGAAGACGACGTCGACCTCGCCCAGCTCGCGCGGGAACTCGCCCGGCTCCAGGACGCGCAGCGCACGCTGCCCCACCGCGAGCGGCAGCAGCACCTCGCCGCCCGTCGCCGTGACCTCCGGCAGGTTGCCGGGCGTGATCTCCCAGCGCTCGGGCTCGTCGGCCGCGAGGACCCACTGCCCCGCCTTGGTGATCCCGACGGGGATGACCTCGTAGCGCTCGCGGTCGATCGCGCGCATCACGCCACCCGCGGTGGCGCACGAGATCACGTGCTCGCCGGAGCGTCCGCCGAAGAGGATGAGGACGCGCGTCTTGCGCGCGGGAGCACTGGGTTCTGGCTGGCTGGACATCGCCGACGACCCTACCGGAACCGCGTGCGACAGCGTGAACACGAACGGGGGCAGACGAGGCGCCCGGGAGGTGGACGGGCGGTGGTAGAACGGGGGCATGACCTCTCCGCTGCTGACCGACGACCTGCTCGACCGCATCCGCTCGCGCGCCGCGACCTACGACCGGGAGAACTCGTTCTTCACCGAGGACTTCGAGGAGCTGACCGCGGCCGGCTACCTGAAGGCGTTCGTGCCCGCGGCGATGGGCGGCCCGGGCCTGGGCCTGCGCGACGTCGCGCACGAGCAGATCCGCCTCGCGGGAGCGGCCCCGGCGACCGCGCTCGCCGTGAACATGCACCACGTGTGGACCGGCGTCGCGCGCTACCTGTACGAGCGCGGGGACCACTCGCTCGACTTCGTCCTGGAGGAGGCCGCGCGCGGTGAGGTCTTCGCGTTCGGCTACTCCGAGCCGGGCAACGACCTGGTGCTCTTCGGGTCCCGGACGCAGGCCCGCCCCGACGGCGAGGGCGGCTACTCGTTCCACGGCCGGAAGATCTTCACGTCCCTGTCCCCCGCGTGGACGCGGCTGGGCGTGCTCGGGATCGAGACGGCCCCCGAGGACGGCCCCACGCTGGAGGGCGACCCGCGACTCGTGCACGCGTTCGTGACGCGCGAGGGCGGCGGCGTCGACGTGCTCGACGACTGGGACACGGTCGGCATGCGCGCGAGCCAGAGCCGCACGACCATGCTCGTGGGCGCGCACGCCCCGGCCGACCGGGTCGTGCGGCGGTTGGCCCCCGGACCCTCGACCGACCCGCTCGTGCTCGCGATCTTCACGACGTTCGAGGTCCTCCTCGCGTCGGTGTACACGGGCATCGGCAGGCGCGCCCTCGAGCTCGCCGTCGAGAACGCCCACCGACGTACCTCGATGAAGAACGGCGGCAGGCCGCTGTCGCAGGACCCCGACATCCGCTGGCGGGTCGCCGACGCGGGCATCGCGATGGACGGGATCTACCCGCAGATCGACCAGCTCGCAGGAGAGATCGACGCCCTCGTGGACCGTGGCGCGGGCTGGTTCACCGCGGTCGCGGGCCTCAAGGTGCGCGCCACCGAGACCGCGCGCGTCGTCGTCGACCAGGCGATCCGGGTGTCCGGCGGGTCGTCCTACTTCGCGTCCTCCGAGCTCGGGAGGCTCTACCGCGACGTTCTCGCGGGCATCTTCCACCCGTCCGACGACGAGTCCGCGCACTCGACGTTCGCGAGCGCGATGCTGGGGCCGCTCGAGGACTGAGGCGACTCTCTCTCCCACCTGGCGGTTGCCCGCGGCACCCACCCGACCGCCAGGCGTAATCTCACCCCCATGACGACCGAGCCCACCGTCCACCGCGCCCCGCTGTCCCCCGCCACGATCGTGGTCGCTGCGGGACGCCCGCCGCGCGAGCAGGGCGGGCCGGTCAACCCGCCCGTGGTCCTGTCCTCGACGTACGTGTCACGCGGGGTGCAGCAACCCGGCGAGCTGCTCTACACGCGCATGGACACCGAGACGTGGCACCCGTTCGAGGAGGCCCTGGCCACCCTCGAGGGGGCCTCGGAGCCGGGCATCGTGTTCAGCAGCGGCATGGCGGCCGTCGCGGCGGTCTTCTCGTTCGTCCCGGCGGGCGGCAAGGTCGTCCTGCCCCGGCACGCCTACCAGGTCACGCTGGGGTTCGCCGACGACCTCGCGGCCCGGCACGGGGTCGAGGTCGTCCGGGTCGACGTCGCCGACACCGACCAGGTGCTCGCCGCGATCGGCGGGGCGGACCTGCTCCTGCTCGAGTCCCCGACCAACCCCATGCTCGAGGTCGCGGACCTGCCTGTGCTCCTGGCCGCGGCACGCGAGCAGGGCGTGCTCACCGCGGTCGACAACACCTTCGCGACCCCGCTCGGGCAGCAGCCGCTCACCCTGGGTGCGGACGTCGTCGTGCACTCGGTGACCAAGTACCTCGCGGGCCACTCCGACGTCGTGCTCGGGGCCGTCGTCACGAACGACCCGGACCTGGCCACGAAGGCCCGTGCCTACCGGACCCTGCACGGCGCGATCGCCGGGCCGTGGGAGGTGTGGCTCGCGCTGCGCGGGCTGCGCACGCTCGCGCTGCGCGTCGAGCGCTCCCAGGCCAACGCCGCCGAGATCGCCCGGCGCCTGGCCGAGCACCCGCTCGTCGAGGAGGTCCGCCACCCGAGCCTGCTGACCGACCCTGGCCACGAGCGTGCGGCCCGCACCATGAACGGCTTCGGGTCGATCCTCGGGCTGCGCCCCCGAGGCGGTCGCGAGGCCGCCGACGCGCTCGTCGAGGCCGTCGAGCTCTGGGTCCCGGCGACGAGCCTGGGCGGGGTCGAGTCGAGCCTCGAGCGCCGGAGGCGATTCGCGACCGAGTCCCACACGGTCCCCGAGGACCTGCTGCGCCTGAGCGTCGGCATCGAGGACGTCGAGGACCTGTGGGCGGACCTCGACCAGGCCCTGCGCGCGGCGGTCCGCGGCTAGCGCGCGGCGGCCGTCCCCTCGACGACCTGCGGCTCGGCGGGCCGCGGCTCGTACACGTCCGCGCTGAAGACGACGACCCCCGACTCGAGGTCCACGTCGATCGGCGGCGCGGTGGACGGCGCCTGCGCGATGTCGAGCCGCTGACGCTCCTTCTCCTCGGTCAGGTGGACCCGGCTCGGCTGGAAGACGTCGACGAGCTCACCGAACGCGCCGACCCCGGCGCTCTCGCCCGACCCTCGCCCGTCCCCGAGCTGCCGGTCCCTGGAGCGCCCGCTCACCATGCGCTCGATCGCGACCACGGCGACGACCACGATCAGGACGATGAGGAACAGGGTCCCGCCGACACCGCTCAACCACGACATGGGACCACGGTAGGGCGGGCGGGAGACGCTGTCATCCCACCTGCGAGGGAGCGGGCCACGGCGCGTCGGTCGCGCGGCGTGACGAACTCGCCCCCGGATCGAAACCCTGCCTCCATGCATCCGTGTCTTGGCACGCCTAGGCTCAAAGGTCACCCGGGAGAGGCTCTCGGGGACGTCGCTCCAGGAGGTATCCGATGTACGCCACGACCCGACGACACCGACACGTAGCGTTCTCCGCCGCAGTCGTGGCCGCACTTCTCGCACTCACGGCCTGCGCAGGCGACGACGGTGACGACGGGACGACCAGCGGGTCCCCCTCCACCGTGTCCCCCGCTCCCTCCCCGTCCACGTCGCCCGAACCGTCGAGCTCGGCGGGCGCCACGGACGCCCCGTCCGGGTCCACCGACGACGACGGTTCGACCACGGCCCCGCCCTTCCCCGCGAACACGGACCCGGACACGTCGGAGCCGTCGGCCGGTGCGGCGCTGACGGTCACCGACGTGCGCGTCGGTCGCCACGACGGGTTCGACCGCGTGGTCTTCGAGCTCGGTGGCACGGGCACGCCCGGCTGGCGCGTCGAGTACGTCCCGGAGGCGATCGAGGACGGGAAGGGGGACGTGATCGCCGTCGACGGCGACGGCACCCTCCAGGTCATGATCTCCGGCTCGGGCTACCCCATGGACACGGGGGTCAGCGAGTACGCGGGCCCCAACCCGCTGCGGGTCGCGGAGGCCGACGAGGTCGAGGATGTCGTGCTCCGCGGGGTCTTCGAGGGGAACACGCAGGCATTCATCGGCACGGACGAGGTCAGCCCGTTCCGGGTCTACGCCCTGACCGACCCGACGCGGGTCGTGGTCGAGGTGCGCAACGACGACGTGTGACGGCTGCCGGCTCGGCGCCCCTGGGTGCGCAGAGCCGGCGGAGCGGAGCGGTCGCCTCAGCGCCCCGACGTCACGCCCTCGGACTTCTGGGGCCGTGAGAGCAGCCCGCGGGCCATGTCGTCGACCGGCATGCCCTGGTGCAGGACGGCGACGACGCCGGCCGTGATGGGCATGTCGACGCCCACCTTCTGCGCGAGCTCGAGGACCGACCGGCAGGACTTGACCCCCTCCGCCGTGCCGCCCGTGGCCGCGACGGCCTCGTCGAGGCTCATGCCACGACCGATGTGCTTGCCGAGCGTGTGGTTGCGGGACAGAGGGGACGTGCAGGTCGCGACCAGGTCCCCCATGCCCGCGAGACCCGAGAACGTCTCGGCGTCGGCTCCGAGCGCGAGCCCGAGGCGCGTGATCTCGACGAGGCCGCGAGTGATGACCGTCGCGGTCGTGTTGAACCCGAACCCGCGGCCCTGGGCGATGCCCACGGCGAGCGCGATGACGTTCTTCACCGCGCCGCACAGCTCGACGCCCACGACGTCCGAGTTGGTGTACGGCCGGAAGTAGGACGACGAGCAGGCCGCCGCGACGAAGCGGGCCGTCTCCGGGTCGGTCGCGGAGACCACGGTCGCGGTCGGTTGGTGCTCGGCGATCTCGCGTGCGAGGTTGGGCCCGGACACGACCGCGACCCGGTCGAGCGGCAGGTCCCACACCTCGGCCACGACCTCGCTCATGCGGCGGTCGGTGCTGAGCTCGACGCCCTTCATGAGCGAGACCGCCACGACCCCCTCGGCGAGGTGCTCACGCAACGGCGCGAGCGTCGCGCGGGCGCTCTGCGACGGGATCGCGACCACGACGAGTTGGGCCCCTGCCAGCGCCTCGGCCGCGTCGGTCGTGGCCGTGAGCCCTGCGGGCAGGTCGATGTCGGGCAGGTACGCGGAGTTGCGACGGGTCGCGTTGATGTCGGCCGCGACCTCGGGGTTGCGGCCCCACAGGCGGACCTCGCACCCGGCGTCGGCCAGGACCGCGGCGAACGTCGTGCCCCACGCCCCCGAGCCCAGGACGGTCGCGATGATCTGCTGGTCGCTCACTTGCGCTCCTCCGAGCCGGGGTTCTTGCGGACGTCGAAGCGCTCGGCGGGGGCCTTCTCCCCGCGGATGTCCTCGAGGAGCCCCGTGATGGCGTCCATGATGCGGTCGGTGGCCTCGCGCAGGGTCACGGTGTCGATCGGACGCTCGTAGAGGTCCGAGAGGTCGACGGGCGGCCCGGCGTGGACGGCGACCTTCTTGGGCGGGAACGGCCGGAACCGTTTGCTGTAGCGCGGCAGGATGTCCTGCATGCCCCATTGTGCGATGGGCACCACGGGCATGCGGCTCGCGAGCGCGAGGCGCGCGGCACCGGTCTTGCCGACCATGGGCCACAGGTCCGGGTCACGCGTCAGCGTGCCCTCGGGGAAGACCGCGACGCACTCGCCGAGCGTGAGCTGGTCGACGGCCGCGCTCACCGAGGACGCTGCCCCCGCGGTGTTGCGCTGGACGGGGATCATGCCTGTGCGGTTCAGGAGGCCGCCGAAGAACGGAACCTTCCACAGCGACGCCTTGGCGAGGATCTTGGGAGCCCGCCCGTTGTCGTACAGGAAGTGGGCGAACGTCAGCGGGTCGATGTTCGACATGTGGTTGCCCGCAGCGATGAACCCGCCCGTGGCGGGGATGTTCTCCTCGCCCTGCCAGTCACGGCGGGTGATGGTGAACATGATGGGTCGCACGACGAGCGCGACGAGGCGGTACGCGCGGCTGTCAGGATGAGCTTTCGGCACGGTCACCGAGCCTACCGGGCCGCGTGCCGTCGTCGGGCCCGACGGCGCCGCGCGCCCTGGGTGCGCGGGCCCGACGCCGCGGCCACGACGGCTCAGATCCAGCCGTGCCGCCGCGCCAGGTGCACGGCCTCGTGCCGGTTGGTCGCCCCGAGCTTCGCGGCGGCCGAGGAGAGGTAGTTGCGGACCGTGCCCGGGGCGAGCGACGCGCGGGTCGCGATCTCCTCGACGGGCGCTCCCCCGGCCGCGAGCTCCAGGACGTCGGCCTCGCGAGGCGTCAGCGGGCTCGAGCCGGCCGCGATGGCCTCGGCCGCGAGCTCGGGGTCGACGTAGCGCCCGCCGGCCTGGACCTGGCGCACGACGTCCGCGAGGACGCGGGAGGAGACGGTCTTGGGCAGGAAGGCGCGCACGCCGGCCTCGAGCGCGCGCTTGAGGTACCCCGGTCGGCCGTGGCTCGTGACCATGACGACCCCGCACCCGGGCACCTCGGTGGCCAGGGCCTGGGCGACCTCGATCCCGTCGAGCCCGGGCATCTGGAGGTCGAGCACCGCGACGTCCGGGGAGTGCTTGCGCGCGGCCGCGAGCGCCTCCGGCCCCGACGCGGCCTGGACGACGACCTCGAGGTCGTCCTCGAGCGAGAGCAGGGTCGCGAGCGCGTCACGGATGAGGTTCTCGTCGTCGGCGAGCAGGATGCGGATCACGGGGTGGTGCCTTCCTCGGCGGGGCTGGGCGCGCCTGAGCCACGGCCCCGGGGGCCGCGCGGCAGGCGCGGGACGAGGCTACCCATGCCCGGGCCGGGGAGCGGGACGCTGGCCGTGAGGCGGAAGACGGGTGGGACGAGATGGGTCTCGAGGCGCCCGCCCGCCTCGGCGAGCCGCTCGCCCAGGCCGATGAGCCCGGACCCGCTGGGGCTCCCCGGGCTGGTCGTGGTGCGGTCGAGGTCGGGGACGCCGTCGTTGGTCACGGTCAGCACCGCCTCGCCCCGGTCGACGCGCAGCGTGATCTCGCACCGGGTGGCGTCCGAGTGCCGGACCACGTTGGTCACGGCCTCGCGCACGACCCAGGCGAGCGCCTCCTGCGTGCCCAGGGGCAGCCCGGCATCCTTCTCGTCGCCGCACGACTCGATCGTGGTCTCGATGTCGGCCGACCGCAGGACCGAGCGGGCCCCGCTGAGCTCGGCCGGCAGGTCCGTGGCCCGGTACCCGGCGACCACGGCCCGCACCTCGCGCAGCGAGTCCTGCGCGATCTGGCGCACCTCGAGCATCTGCTCGGCGGCTCCCGGGCGCCCGCGCGTCGCGAGCTCGGCGGCCAGCTCGCTCTTGACGGCCACGACCGAGAGCGTGCGTCCGAACACGTCGTGCAGGTCGCGCGAGAAGCGCAGCCGCTCCTCGGCGACGGCGAGGCGGGCGTGCAGGACCCGGTTGCGCTCCTGCTCCCACACGATCCCGAGCATCCACACCGACACCCGGTAGGACGCGAAGATGCCGACGCACATGAGGACGACGCCGATGCCCTGGCCTACCGCGATGCCCGCCGCCGTCTCGTCGCGGACCGGGGCGACGGCCCACGAGACGAGCCCCGAGACCGCCGCGACGCCGACGGCCCCGAGCGCCAACCACCGGAAGGTCAGGAGCGGCGCGCAGGCCGCGACCGAGAACGCGGTCGCCGCGGTCACGACCAGGACCGGGGTGTTGCCCTGGAACATGGACCCCTCACCCGTCGGGTACGCCGCGAGGCCGACCACGCAGGTCGCGAGCGCGAGCCCCCACATGGCGCCCAGGGCCCACCGGGGAGGCGGCGGGCCGCCGAGGAACCGGGTGACCCCGTACCGGATCACGACGACGCACGACGCGGTGTGCGCGAGGCACAGCCCGATCAGGGGGGCGAGCAGGGCCGGGTGCCCCGTGGGTACCTCGCCGACGACCCAGAGCACCACGAAGAGCTCGAACGTCGCGACGACGTACAGCGACCAGCGCGTGTAGGTGTCGAACCGTTCGGGGTTGGAGCGGCGCGACCACGCGCCGACGAGGGGGTTGCGGCTCACGGGCACCAGCCTGTCATGCGGCTGGGCCGGCACGTGCAGGCCGGGCGCGACCGCCACGGGGGCACAGGTCAACGGCGCGGCTCCCACCGCATGTACCGGGTCGCGAGCCACGCGCCGAGCACGCACCAGGCGGCCAGGACCGCGAGGGGCTCCGCCGCCAGGGAGAACGTCTCCCCGAAGCCCACCGCGACGCCGTCGGGCCCGAGACCCGTGAGGCCGATCGTCAGGAGCTCGGCGACCGGGTGCAGGGGTGTGAGCTCGGCGAGGGTCTGGACGCGCTCGGGGAGCATCGTGAGCGGGAGGGTCGTCCCGGACAGGAGCAGCGCGAGCGCCATGACCGGCAGCGTCGAGAGCTGCGCGGACTCGAGCGTGCGAGTGAACGCGGTGCTCGCGGCCGCGAGCGCCGCGAAGACGAACGTCCCCCCGAGGACCGCGACGAGCAGCAGCAGGACGTTCGCCGGGGCGTCGAGCCCGATCCAGAGCGCGATCGCGACCCCACCCAGGACGAGCTGTCCCAGCATGGTCACGACCGCGGGCGTCGCGGCTCCTGCCAGGATCTCCGCGTCGGAGCACTGCCCCGTCCGCAGCCGCTTGAGCACGAGCTCCTCGCGCCGGGCCACGTAGGCGCTGGCCAGGTTGTAGTAGACGACGAACATGAGGGCGAAGCAGACGAGGCTCGTGAGCGCGAACGCGCCGATGATCGAGGCTCCCGCGTCGTCGCCCACGAAGACCTCGAACGCGCCCGAGAAGTGCAGGAAGGCCACCATGGCGGGGGCGAGCAGCACCCCGTTGAACAGGGCCGTGCGGTTGCGCAGGAGGAGGGTGGTCTCGGCGCGGACGAGCGCGGAGATGCGGCGCAGCGAGCCGGCGAGGCCGCTCGCGGCTCGCGGCGTCGACGGGGCACCCGGGGCGCGGGTCGAGGTGGGGGCGAGGGTGGTCATGCGGCACGCTCCGTCAGGTCGGTGGTGGACGTGGACCCGGTCCGGGCGCTGCCGGGCCCGTCCGCGATGGCGAGGAAGGCCTGCTCGAGGGACGCGGGGCGCGCCTCGATACGGCCGAAGGTCACGTCGCGGTCGGTCGCCCACGCGAGCAGCACGGCGAGCGTGCGCTGGAGGTCGCGCGTCGCGATCGCCACGGTGCCGCCCTCGATGCGCGTGAGCGTCTCCCCGGGCAGCAGCGGCAGGTCCGTCAGGTGGGGGCGCACGCTCTCCTCGTCGAGGTGGACGAACGAGGGCTCGGCCTCGACGATGTCCGCGACCGTGCCCTCCTGCACGATCCGGCCGCCGTGCATGATCGCGAGGCGGTCCGCGAGGCGCTCGGCCTCCTCGAGGTAGTGGGTCGTGAGGACGACGGTCGTGCCGTCGTCGAGCAGCCCGCGCACGAGGTCCCAGGCCGAGCGGCGGCTCTCGGGGTCCAGCCCCGTGGTGGGCTCGTCGAGGAACAGGACCTCGGGGCGCCCGAGCAGCGCCAGGGCGAGGTCCAGACGACGTCGCTCACCGCCCGAGAGCGAGCTCACGGTGACGTCGGCGCGGCCGCGCAGCGCGACCAGGTCGAGGGCCTCCTCGACGGGGCGCGGTGCCGTGAGAGTCCCGGCCCACATGCGCGCGGTCTCGATCGCCGTCAGGTCGGACGGGAAGCCCGCCTCCTGCAGCATGATCCCGATGCGGGGTCGGACCTGGGCGCGCTGGCGGTAGGGGTCCTTGCCGAAGACCCGGACCGTGCCGCCCGTGGGGCGCGTGAGCCCCTCGACGACCTCGAGGAACGAGGTCTTGCCGGCACCGTTCGTCCCGAGCAGCGCGAAGAGCTCGCCGCGCCGGACCTGGAGGTCGACTCCTGCGACCGCTTCGAAGCCCTGCGCGCCGCGCGAGCCGCTGGCGTACCGGCGGCGCAGGCCGTGCACGTCGATGACGAGGTCGTCCGGGGAGAGCGGGCGGCCCGGGCCGCTGCCGAAGGTGTCGTTGTCCATGCCTCCAGCCTGGTGCCGGCGGGAGGGGTCGGGCAGTGCGCCCCGTCACCCGTTCCGTCGGGTTCGTCAGCGTTGCTCGATGACGTTTGTCATGCCCTCCGCGACGGTGACCTCACCGCTGTCGCCGACGACCGTGGCCGCTGCTCCGGTCGCTCCCGGTCCGGAGTCCGTCGAGGGGCCGCTCCCGCCCGTCCCCGACGGCGCGCTCAGTGCGAACCCGCCCAGGGTCAGGACGCTGAAGGTGAGGGCTCCCGCTCCCCACGTCAGGGCCCGCCGCCGAGGGGCGCGCGGCTCTGGGCGCGGCCGGTGCAGCGCGTCGTCGTCCGACGCAGGAGAGTTCTCGGGGGACGTCTCGGACGGCCGCTCGCTCGACATGTCGCTCCTCCAGTCCGGGCGAGCCGTTCGCCCGTGCCCCCACTGTGGTCCACGGACCTGCACGGAAGGTGACGTGAGCATGTGGGAAGCCTGTGAGGACGACGACGGGCGCGGTGCGTGCCGTCGCACGCGCCGCGCCCAGTCGGTGCCGGGAGCCTCCGATCAGCCCCGTGAGCCGGTGGAGCAGCCGGGTCAGCCCCGGCTGACGTCCGCGCCCAGCGCCTCGAGCTTGGCCTGGAAGTACTCGTAGCCACGGTCGATCAGGCCGATCCCGCGCACGGTCGAGGTGCCCTTGGCAGCGAGGGCTGCGATGAGGTGGCTGAACCCGCCGCGCAGGTCCGGGACCTCGATGTCGGCCGCGGACAGCGGCGTCGGGCCGGAGATGACGGCCGAGTGGTGGAAGTTGCGCTGCCCGAACCGGCACGGCAGGCCGCCCAGGCACTCCTTGTAGACCTGGATGGTCGCGCCCATGCCGCGCAGCGCGTCGGTGAAGCCGAACCTGTTCTCGTAGACCGTCTCGTGGACGATCGACAGGCCCTTGGCCTGCGTGAGCGCGACGACGAGGGGCTGCTGCCAGTCCGTCATGAACCCCGGGTGCACCGCGGTCTCGAGCACGATCGCGTTGAGGTCGCCGCCCGGGTGGTAGAACCGGATGCCGTCCTCCTGGACCTCGAACTCGCCGCCGACCTTCCGGAACGTGTTGAGGAAGGTCATCATCTCGGGCTGCGTCGCGCCCTTGACGGTGATGTCGCCACCGGTCGCGAGGGCCGCGGACCCCCAGGACGCCGCCTCGATGCGGTCGCCCAGGGCGGTGTGCTGGTAGCCCATGAGCTTGTCGACGCCCTCGATGCGGATCACGCGGTCGGTGTCGACCGAGATGATCGCGCCCATCTTCTGCAGGACGGCGATGAGGTCCATGATCTCGGGCTCGATCGCGGCGCCCGACAGCTCGGTGATGCCCTCGGCGCGCACGGCCGTGAGCAGGAGCTGCTCGGTCGCGCCCACGCTCGGGTAGGGCAGGGAGATCTTGGTGCCCTGGAGGCGGCGCGGGGCGCGGATGTGGATGCCCTGCTCACGCTTGTCCACCACGGCGCCGAACTGGCGCAGGATGTCCAGGTGGTAGTTGATGGGGCGGTCGCCGATGCGGCAGCCCCCGAGGTCCGGGATGAACGCCTCGCCCAGGCGGTGCAGGAGCGGGCCGCAGAAGAGGATCGGGATGCGGCTCGACCCGGCGTGCGCGTCGATGTCCGCGACGTGCGCCGACTCGACGTCGGTCGGGTCGAGGTGCAGGACGCCCCCGGCCTCGTCCGCGACGACCTTGACGCCGTGCAGCTCGAGCAGTCCCGTCACGACGCCGACGTCGCGGATCTGCGGCACGTTGCGCAGCACGCTCGGCCCCTCGCCGAGCAGGGAGGCCACCATCGCCTTGGAGACGAAGTTCTTCGCCCCCCGCACGGTGATGGTCCCGTTGAGCGGAGTGCCGCCGTTGACGTAGAGCAGATCGTTCATGTGGTCGTGGTCGCCTAGCTCTCTCGAGGATCGTCCGGATGGTCGTGCGTCCGGCGCGGGCTGCGCGCCCGTGCCGTCGTGCGGCGCCGCTCGCGGTGCCGCACTCCCCCGTTCCCCAACGCAGGGCATCAGGAGATTATTCACCCACGAGCGCGTGCCCGACGACGCCGCCCGCCACGAGCGGTCGCTGACCAGCGGGAACGTGGTCACCCTGGGCGGGTCGCACGGCGGTCGCGCTGCCGGACATGCCCGGCAGGCCTGACATGCCCGACGGCGCAGGCGCGCCTCCCGCGCGAGGCGCGCCGCCGTCGGGCACATGTCGTCGGCTACGCCTGGGCGGGCTCGTAGTGCTCGACGTAGCGGTCGATCTCGTCGAGGTACGCCGCGCGAGCCTCCGCGTCGATCCACGAGGCCTCGAACGAGTTCTTCGCGAGCGTCACGACCTCCTCGGACGTGAGGCCGGCCTTGGCCGCGACGGCCGCGTAGTTGTCGGCCACGTAGCCGCCGAAGTAGGCCGGGTCGTCGGAGTTGATGGTGATCTTGACGCCGTCGCGCAGCAGCTGGGCGACCTCGACGGCCTTCATGTCGTCGGTCACGAAGCTGTTCGACACGGGGCAGCTCGTCAGGCCGATGCCGCGGGCCTTGACCTCGGCCACCAGGGCGGGGTCCTCGACGATGTTGGTGCCGTGGTCGATGCGGTCGACCTCGATGGTCTCCAGCACGGTGCGGATGTTGTCGATGCTGCCGACCTGGTCGATGTCGCAGTGCATCGTCAGGCGGTAGCCGAGCTCGCGGGCCCGGGCGAAGACCGCGGTGAACTTCTCGGGCGGGTTGCCGCGCTCGTCGGAGTCGAGACCCACGCCCAGGATCAGGTCCTTGAACGGCACCGAGGCCTCGAGCGTCTCGGCGGCGCTCTCGGCCGAGAGGTCGCGCAGGAAGCACAGGATGAGGTCGGCGTCGACGCCGAAGTCGGCCGCGGCGGCCGCGGCCCGGTGGTAACCCTTGACGACGGCCTCGAACGGGACGCCGCGCGCGGTGTGCGCCTGGGGGTCGAAGAACATCTCGGCGTGCTTGACGCCGTTGGCGGCCGCGCGCAGGAGGTACGCGTGGGCGAGCTCGAAGAAGTCGTCCTCGGTCTGCAGCACGTCCATGGCCGGGTAGTAGACCGCGAGGAAGCTGGTGAGGTCGGTGAACTTGTACGTCGCCTGCACCTCCTCGACCGTGGTTTGGCCGATGTCGATGCCGTTGCGCTCGGCGAGGCGGAGCTTGAGGTCCGGCTCGAGGGTGCCCTCGAGGTGCAGGTGGAGCTCGGCCTTGGGCAGCCCGGCGACGAAGTCCAGGGTGGGCTGGAGGGGCAGAGGCATGGTTCTCCTTCGTGTGGGGGTCGTCCTCCCATCATGCCTTGCGGGTCGTACTGGTCCTGGGCGGCCCGAGCCGACCTCGGGACACGTGACCACATCGCGAGACGGCCTGCTCGCCCTGCGGTCGGCCTCCTTACCGTGGGGCGCGAAGTTACCGGGTAGTACGGTCCCCTCGATACCCAGGGACCTCCTCGACGCTTCCCCGAACCCTGCAGGAGCACTCCCGTGACCACGACGGCAGCACACTCGACCGCCGACCCCTCCGGCGCCGCCGGTCATGCCGGCTCTGCCGGGGCGCCCGGCACCCCGGACGCCCCCGCCAACAGCAAGGGGCGCGTGATCTTCGCGAGCCTCATCGGCACCTCGATCGAGTTCTACGACTTCTACGCGTACGCGACCGCCGCGGTCCTCGTCTTCCCGGCCGTGTTCTTCTCGGCCCTGGACGGCAGCACGTCCCAGCTCCTCGCGTCGTTCGCGGTGTTCGGCGTCGCGTTCGTCGCGCGGCCCCTCGGGTCGATCGTGTTCGGCCACTACGGCGACCGGATCGGCCGCAAGGGCACGCTCGTCGCCTCGCTCCTGACCATGGGCGTCGCGACGTTCCTCATCGGCCTGCTGCCGCCGTCGTCGACCCCCGGCTGGTCCGTGCTCGCGCCCGCGCTGCTCGTCCTGATGCGCTTCTGCCAGGGACTGGGGCTGGGCGGCGAGTGGAGCGGCGCGGCGCTGCTCGCGACCGAGAACGCCCCCGCGGGCAAGCGCGCGATCTGGGGCACGTTCCCCCAACTGGGCGCCCCGATCGGGTTCATCCTCGCCAACACCACGTTCCTGGTCCTGGCCGAGACGCTGACCGACGAGCAGTTCTCCGCATGGGGCTGGCGCGTGCCGTTCCTGGCCAGCGCGCTCCTCGTGATCGTGGGCCTGTGGGTCCGGCTGCGCCTGGTCGAGAGCCCCTCGTTCCAGAAGGTCGTCGAGACCGGCGCGGTCGCCAAGCTGCCCGTGGCGCAGGTGTTCCGCTCCTCGTGGCGCCAGATCGTGCTCGGCACGTTCATCATGCTCGCGACCTACGTGCTCTTCTACCTCATGACGACGTTCACGCTGACGTTCGGCACCGCGCCCGCCGAGGTCCCCGCGGGGAGCGGCGGCGCACCGGGGCTCGGCTACGAGCGCACCGACTTCCTCGTGATGCTCATCGTCGGGGTCGTGTTCTTCGGGATCTTCACGCTCGTCTCCGGGCCGATGGCCGAGAGGTTCGGGCGCCGCAAGCACCTGATCTGGACGACCGTCGCGATCATCGCGTTCGGCGCCCTGTTCGTGCCGCTGTTCACGGGCGGGACCGTGGGCGTCATGACGCTCCTGGTCGTGGGCTTCACGCTCATGGGCCTGACGTTCGGCCCCATGGCCGCGATCCTGCCCGAGCTCTTCCCCGCCAACGTCCGGTACACCGGCTCAGCGATCGCCTACAACCTGTCGTCGATCCTGGGGGCGGCCGTCGCGCCGTTCATCGCGGTCGCGCTGTGGGAGCAGGCGGACGGCTCGCCCGTGCTGGTCGGAGTCTACCTGTCGGCCATGTCGGTCCTGACGCTCGTGGCGCTGCTCGTGAGCAAGGAGACCAGGGACGTGGAGTACACCGACAACGTGAGCTGACGCCGCGGTGCCCTCCTGCGGAACCTCGACGACTCGGCCATGCTGAGGAGACACGCAGGGGAAGAGGCTTCCGATGGCGGACGACGCACGACGGGTGGCGAGCGCGTCGCCGGACGGGCACCCGGACGGACCACCAGGCACCTCGCCCGACTACCGGGCGGTCTTCGCGGCGCTCTCTGCCCCGAAGATCCTGCTGGCACCGGACCTGACCGTGCTCGACGTCAACGACGCCTACCTCGACATGCTGGGGTTGCCCGCGTCGGCCCTCGTCGGACGCCCGCTCAACGACGGCTTCGAGTTCTCCCCCGCCGACCAGGACCGCGTCGACCGCGTCGTCGCGTCGTTGCGGCGTGTCCTGCGCACCGGACGGATCGAGCTGCTCGAACCGCTCCGGATCGACGTCACGGGGGCACGGCCCGGCGAATGGGTCGAGCGTCACTGGCTCATGACCAACATCCCGGTCTTCGACGTCAGCGGACGCGTGGCCGCCCTCGTGCACCGCGCGGAGGACGTCACCGACATCGTGCAGACCTCCCGGCGGGCGGCGACGGACCGGCAGGTCGGGCTCGACGCCGCCGTGGTCGACCACGCGATGCACCTGGGGTCCTCGGTCGGGCGCTTCCAGGAGAGCTTCGACCGCGAACGCCGCGCCGCGCTCGAGCTCCAGGACTCGATCCTCACCGCGCCCGCGCAGCCCGACGGCCTGCGCGTCGACGTCCGGTACCGGCCCGCGTCCCGCGAGATGCACGTCGGCGGCGACTGGTACGACGCGTTCGAGCAGTCGTGCGGGTGCGCTTTCGTCGTGGTCGGGGACGTCGTGGGACACGACATCTCGGCCGCCGCGACCATGGGGCAGCTCCGCGGGGTCATGCGCGGCATCGCCTACGACACGGGCGAGTCCCCCGCCGAGATCCTCGACCGGACCGAGCGCACGGTCGCGGGACTGGGTGTCGCGGCCGTCGCGACGGTCGCCGCCGCACGGATCTCGCTCCCAGAGCCCAGCGGCGTCCGCACGCTCACGTGGGCCTCCGCCGGGCATCCGCCTCCCGCACTGATCACCGCCGGCGGCTCGACCGACCTGCTCCGGCGGAGGAACGACCGCCTCCTCGGGGTCGGCTCAGGGACGGGACGCACCGACCACACGGTCACCGTCCACCCGGGAGACACCCTTCTCCTCTTCACCGACGGTCTGGTCGAGAGGCGCGACGTCCCGCTCCGGGAGGGGCTCGAGCGGCTGCCGGGCGTGGTCGAGGACGTCGTCCGGTCCTCCCCCGACGACCTCCTCGACGCCCTGCTCGCCAGGCTCGTGCCGCACCACCGCGAGGACGACGTGGCGCTCGTGTCCGTCACGGTGCTCTCCGGCGCCTGACCGCGCCGCGAGGCGGTGGGGTGCCCCTCTACCTCGACGCGAGGGCCCGTGCGACGTCCAGGCTCTCGCGCACCAGGCCCAGGACGACCGCGAGCTCGTCGGCGTCGCGTGGTCCGTAGACCATGATCTCGGTCGCGTGGTCCGCGTACTGGTGCGGCTCGCCCCAGCCGGTCGCGCAGACCTCCTCGGCCCGCGCGCGCGGCAGGCACAGGTGCAGGCTCGTGTCCCTCACGCCGTGCAGGTGGACCGGTTCGAGACGCTGGTCGGGCGTCGCGAGCGACGTCTCGGGGTGCGGCGTGCGGTCGAGGCCGTCGAGGAACAGCGCCCTGGACGATGCCGGGGACACCGAGCTGTGGCCCTCCCGGACCCCGTCGATCGCGGTCGCTGCGAGCACGAGCTCGCCCCAGAGCGCGGCGGGAGAGAGCTGGTCGACCTGCCGGTGCGGCCCCTCGTCCGACGTGGTGGGGCGAGGGCCTCGGCGAGCGGTGAGCGTCATGGCCCGGAGGCTAGCGGCCGCGCCCCGGCCAGGGCGAGGGAATTGTCCGTGTCCCGGGTGGCGCACCACGGACGCCCGACGCCGGAGCGCGCCTTCACGGGGAAGGTGCGCTCCGGCGTCGGGCGCTGAAGGGGGCTGCCGGGATCAGTCGAACAGGTTCGTCTGCAAGGTGGTGTACAGGACCGTGTGGACGCGGTCACGCAGCGCGTTCCCGACCCCCACCGGGTCCTCGTCGACCGCGGCCTTCGTCGCCTTGTCGGAGCCCGGGAGCATCGCGAGCATGAGGTCGTTGCCGTAGCGGGCCGCGAGGCCGGGGTCCATCCAGGCCCCGAGCACCGCGTCGGTCGAGACGACGCCCTCGAAGCCCCACTCGCCGCGGAGCACGTCCTGCAGGAGCTGCTCGTTGGCACCGGCCCACACGCCGCCCATGTTGATGAACGAGCTCATGGCGCCGGTCGGGTCGGCCTCCTTGACCGTGATCTCGAAGGGCTTGAGGTACAGCTCGCGCAGCGCCTGCTCGTCGACGAAGACGTTCACACCCGTGCGGGCGTTGACCTCCTGCTCGTTGAGCGCGAAGTGCTTCATGAAGGTCAGCACGCCCTTGCTCTCGGCGCCCGAGACCATCGCGGCCGACATCTTGCCCGACAGGTACGGGTCCTCCGAGAAGTACTCGAAGTCGCGCCCACCCAGGGCCGTGCGGTGCAGGTTCATGCCCGGGGCGTACCAGCCCTCGATGCCGTAGGCGTTCGCCTCGGTCCCGACGGACTCGCCCAGCGCGCGGGCGAGGTCGTCGTTCCAGGTCGAGGCCACGACGATCTGGGTCGGATAGGCGGCCGCCTCGAGCGAGCTGAACAGGGAGTTCAGCCCGGCGGGCCCGTCGAGCAGGTCCATGGCAGGGATGCCCAGGCGGTCGACGGCATGCGTGCGGTACGCGCCCTTGGCGAAGAGGTCGATCTGCTCGTCGAGCGTGAGCTGGTCGAGGAACTCCTCCCACTGCGGGTCGTCGTGGTCGAGACCCACGAGGTCGGCCAGGACGAGACCGTTGTCGGCGCCGTACGTCGGCGTCTGGCCCTCGGCGGGCTCGATCTCCGGGTCCATGCGCGCGAGCAGATCGTCAGAGGCCATGGCCCCGGCCTCGGGCGCCTGCGGGTACGTGCCCTCCCAGTCGGTGCGCGAGAGGTACGTCAGGTCGCCCTCGACGTAATCGAAGCGGTTGGTGAGCTCGGCCCCCGTGTCGGTGTCCGTGGCGTAGACGACGTCCTCGGCCACCACGTGGTCGAACTGCGCGACCGGGGTGTGGACGTCGGTGCGCACGGAGACCTGGTAGGTCCCGGCCTCGAGCAGGTACGCGCCGTGGCCCTCGGTGTCCCAGGAGGCCATGTCGCGCACGTCGAACGTGACGGTCACGGTCTCGGACTCCCCCGGCTGGAGCATCGCGGTCTTGTCGTAGCCCGCGAGCTCGATCGCCGACTTCTCGACGCCGCCCGGCGTCCAGGGGGCCGAGAAGTACACCTGCACGACGTCCTTGCCCGCCACCTCGCCCGAGTTGGTCACCGTGACGTCGACGCTGATCGTGTCGCCCTCGACGCGCGGCGCCGTGGCCTCGTGCGCGAACGTGGTGTAGCTCAGTCCGTGGCCGAACGGGAACTGCACGGCCTGCGCGTAGCCCGCCTCGTCCCCCGCGTAGCGGGTCTCGTAGTAGCGGTAGCCGACGTAGATGCTCTCCTCGTAGTCGAGGTAGGCACGCTTGGCGTTGGCGTAGTCGAAGTCGCCGACGTTGGCGACGGCCGGGGCGCTCGTCACGTCGTAGGCGTAGGTGTCGGTCAGGCGGCCGGACGGGTTCACGTCCCCCGTCAGGACCTTGGCGAGCGAGACGGCGCCGAGCGGACCCGGCGTGCCGATCCACACCGCGGACCTGATCTGCGGGTACTCGTCGAGGAAGCCGAGCTCCATCTGGTTGCCCGAGTTCACGACCACCACGACGTCGTCGAACGAGGCCGTGACACGGTCGAACAGCTCGCGCTGCTCGTCGGTCAGGCGCAGCTGCTCGGGGGTCATGTCCGACCCCTCGACGCCGTCGTTCCCGATGACCACGAGCGCGGTGCCGGAGAACTGTGCGGCCTGGGCCATGACGTCGTCGGTGAGGTAGTCCGGGGCGGGCTCGCCCTCGGTCGGCTTGAGCATCGAGCTCGCGATCTGCAGGAGCCCGTTGCTGTTGCCCGTGCTGGTCTTGGCGCCGGCCTCCTCCATGGTCGCCTTGAGCTCGGGGTTGACCGTGATCCCCTGCTCGGCGAGGGCGTCGTAGAACGTCACGGACTGCGACTGGTTGCTGCCGCCCGACCCGCCGCCCCCGAGGATGAGGTTGAAGGACGCGAAGCTGAACACGTTGAGGTTGGCGTCCGCCAGCGGCAGGAGGTCGTCCTGGTTCTTCAGCAGGACGATCCCCTCGTCGGAGATGTCCTCCGAGACCTGGGCGGCGTTCTCGCGGGCGGCCACGCCCGCCTCCGTCGACGAGTCGTACTCGATCGTCATGAGGCGACCGAACGCGCTCACGAACGGTGCGACCAGTCCCCCGATCGCGATCACGGCCACGGCCGTGATTCCCCAGCCGACCGCGCGGCGCGGACGGTGCTCGACCTTGCGGTCGATGCGTGCCCGGCGCTTGTCCTCGCGGCGCTCGGCCCGGGTCATCCCGGCGCGCGCCTCCTTGCGCTCCGCCGTGGCGGCCTTGCGCGCCTGACGGGCCGCACGCTTGTCGGCAGCCTTGGCCGCCCTGCGCTCCTGCGGCGCCATCGCCTTCAGCTCGGCGCGTCGGGCCCGCCTGGTCGCGCGCAGCTCCTGTGCGCGCGCGACGGCGTCCCGCTTGATCTCTGTGCGTGTCGCCATTCCTTCTCAGTCCTTCGTCCGAGCCCGCGCGGCCATCGCGTGGGCACGCCATGCCGGGACCAGGCGGCGTACGCCGCGCCAGAACCGGCCGTTGACCATCAGCAGCAGGCCGTCGAGCATCGCCTCGTCGACCGTGCCGGCGCTCATCCGCGACACCGACCGGAAGGGCAGGTCGAGGACGAAACGGGTGTTGTTCGCCGCGTGGGGACGCCCCAGCGCCATGAGCAGGCGGCCGCTCGCGTCGATGAGCCGGACCAGCAGGCCCCCGAACCCGCCCCGACCCCGCGCCTGCGCGATGATGTCGGCGCGCGTGAGCGGCCGACCCGCGGGCCAGTCCTGCGCCGGGGGCGTGCGTCCCAGGAGCGCGGCGAACTCGTCGGCAGGGACGCGGTCCACCTGGCCGCTGACGTAGTGCGGCAGGCCGTCGGCGCTGCCGGTGGAGAGCGGCCAGGGCTCGCCGTCCACCACGACGGGGGCGGACAGCCGCAGGTCGCGCGACGACGCGCCGACCCGCACGGTGTAGGTGCCGGGCACGGTGCGCCACTCGTGGCTGCACGTGTCGTAGGCGGCGAACGCGTGCTCGGCGAGGTCGACGCTCACGCTTGCGCTCTCGCCCGGCGCCAGGGTGACCTGCGCGAACCCGGCGAGCTCGCGCCGCGCGCGGAACTCGCCCTCGGCGGCGTCCGGCGCCTCGACGTAGACCTGCACGGTCTCGGTCCCGGACCGGTCGCCGGTGTTGGCGACCGTGACCTGGACGCTCGTGCGGTCCGCGACGAGGTCGCTGTGCTCGAATGTCGTGTAGCTCAGGCCGTGCCCGAACGGGTAGCGGACCGGCAGGCCGACTTTATCGGCGTAGCGGTAGCCGACGTAGATGCTCTCGCGGTGCTCGGACGTCGCCTCGGTCCGCCCGAACGTCGCCGACGACGGCACGTCCGTGTAGCGCAGCGGGTACGTCTCGGCGAGGCGTCCGGCCGGGTCGACCTTCCCGGTCAGCACGTCGGTGATCGCCTTCCCACCGCCCTGACCACCGAGGTAACCGTGCACGATCGCGTCGACGTGCTCGGCGAACGGCAGCTCGACAGGTGCGCCGCCGGCCAGCACGACCACGATCGGGACCCCGAGCGCCGTCAGCTCGCGCGTGAGGGCGAGCTGGTTGCGGGCGAGCCGCATGTGCGTCCGGTCGACGCCCTCGGCCTCGGCGGACTCGTCCAGGCCGAGGAACAGCAGCACGATGTCGGCACGCTCCGCGAGCCGGACCGCGCGACGGCGGCGGCGGACCGACGGGGCTGAGTCCCACGCGCCCCGGCCCCCGTCGCGGCGGGCGAAGCCCTGCTCGTACCCGACGATCTCCAGGCCGCTGTCGCGCAGCGCGTCGAGCGGGACGTCCACCCGGGTCGGGTTGACCAGCGAGCTGCCCGCGCCCTGGTACCGGGGGTCGGCCGCGAAGTCGCCGATCACGGCGACGCGGCCCGAGTGGCGCCCGAGCGGCAGCGTCCCGCGCGCGTTGCGCAGCAGGACCACCGAGCGCCGTGCGGCCTCGACCGCGAGCTCGTGGTGCGCGTCGAGGTCGACGGGTGCGGCGCCGTCGGGCGTGCTCGCAGACCCGCTGAGCGCGGCGCCGTCGGGCGTGGGCGCGGCCGTGCGGGTGCGCTCCGTGCGCGCGATCAGCGTGAGCAGCTCGTCGACGCGGGCGTCGAGGACCGCCTCGTCGAGGCGCCCCTCCTCGACCGCGCTCACGACCTCGGCGTCGGTCGCCCCGTCGGTCGACGGCATCTCGAGCGCGTTGCCCGCGACGAGGCCCGCGACGCGGTCGTTGTTGCCGCCCCAGTCGGTCACGACGAGGCCGTCGAAGCCCCACCGCCCCCGCAGGATCTCCTCCAGGAGCTCGCGGTGCTCGTTCGCGTAGGTCCCGTTGACCTTGTTGTACGAGCTCATGACGGTCCAGGGCCGGCCCTCGGTGACCGCGATGCGGAACGCCTCGAGGTAGGTCTCGTGGAGCGCGCGCTCGTCGACGACCTCGTCCATCGTCATGCGGTGCGTCTCCTGGCTGTTCACCGCGAAGTGCTTGGCGCTCGCGGCGACGCCGCGGGACTGGATGCCGCGGATCTGCGCCGCGGCGAGCCGGCCCGCGAGCAGCGGGTCCTCGGAGAAGTACTCGAAGTTACGGCCCGCGAGCGGATTGCGCTTGATGTTGAGGCCGGGTCCGAGCAGGACGCTGACGTTCTCGGCGGCGGCCTCGGCGCCGAGCGCCTCGCCCACCCGCTCCACGAGGCCCGGGTCCCAGCTGTTGGCGAGCGTGGCCGCGGTCGGGAAGCACGTCGCGGGCAGGCTGGCGTTGAGACCGAGGTGGTCCGCCGCCCCGCCCTGCTTGCGCAGCCCGTGCGGTCCGTCGGTGAGCATGATCGAGGGAACGCCGAGCCGGTCGACCGGCTTGGTGTTCCAGAAGTTCGCGCCTGAGGTGAGCGAGGCCTTCTCGGTGAGGGTCATCTCGCTACGGGCACGTCGTCGGGCGTCAGGAGTGAGCACGGCCACATGCTAGCCCAACCTCCACCAGTTGGTGGAATTACGAGAAGGGGTAGCCTCTGACCTCGGAGGGGATGCACCGTGACCACGCAGCAAGCAGCCACGACCGGGCGACCCGACGGGTACGCCACCGGCCGGGCGACCAAGCAGTCGATCGTCGCCCGCGCAGCCGAGGCGTTCGCCCAGAAGGGGTTCTACGGGGCCTCCCTGCGCGGCATCGCGCGCGAGGCCGGGGTCGACCACTCGACCCTCCTGCACCACTTCGGCAACAAGACCGCGCTGCTCCTGGCCGTCATCGAGTGGCACGACGCGCAGCACGCGCCGCCCGAGATGCCCTCGGAGTTCAGCCCCGAGGACCTCGTCGACGGGTTCGTCAGCACCGCCCAACGCAACCGGGAGGCGCCCGGGCTGGTGCAGCTCCTCTCGACCCTCTCGGCCGAGGCCGGGACGCCTGGTCATCCCGCGCGGCCGGTGCTGCAGGAGCGGCATCGCGTCCTCGTCGGGGTCATCGGCGGGATGATCCGGACGCAGCGTTCACGTGGCGTGCTGGACGACGCCGGGGCCTCGCCGGAGGAACGCGCCGCGCTCGTCATCTCCACCTGGGAAGGGCTCCAGGTCTACGACGCGCTCCACCCCGGGGCGGTCGACGTGCCCGGGATGGTCGGGGAGATGCTGCGGCGGGAGTTCGGGATCGGGTGACGCCGGGGCGCCCGCCGGGTGCGGCCGCCACAGGTGCCCGACGGCGGCGCCCGCCCCCTCCCCCTGCACCCGCCTCGCGGGTATACTCGCGGTATGACACACGTGGAGATGACCACGATCAAAGTCCCGGTCACCGTGCGGGACCGGCTCAGGGCGCGCGCCGAGGCGTTGCACGTCACCCAGGGCGAAGCCCTCGAAAGACTCCTCGACGAGTCCGCTGACGAGAACATCCAGGCGTACATCACCGACGCCATGGATTCGTGGAGCGGGGCCCTGGAACGGCTCGCGTGACGCGGTACGTCACCCTCACGGAAGCCATCGCCGTCGTGGACCGTAACGCCTGGCACGTGCGAGACCTCGGGCTGCTGGACTCGGTGTGTCAGCGGCCCCGGGCGCGCATGTACGACGTCGAGCTCTACGAGGGCCTCGACCTCAAGGCCGCCACGATCATGGACTCGGCCAACCGGCTCCATCCGCTGCATGACGGGAACAAGCGACTCTCGCTGATCCTTGTGCATGTCTTCTGCGCCATGAACGGGCGCCGGCTCGTGGGCGACCAGATCGAGATGGCGGACTTCGTGATCGAGGTCGCCGACACCCACCTGCCGCTCGAAGAGATGAGCGAATGGCTCGGTGCGCACACCACGGAACGGCGCGCCTAGCACCTTCCCCGATCCTGGATGACCAATGCGGATCGGCGGATGCGGCAGGATGTGCGCGTGGAGACCTTCAAGCGCACGCCGCTGCAACTGTTCAACCTGCCGCAGCACTTCGTGATTCCGCTGTTCCAGCGTCCCTACGTCTGGAAGGAAGAGGATCAGTGGGAACCACTCTGGAAGGACATCCGCCGGGTCGCCGAACTGCGGATCGCTGAGCCCCACCTCAATGCCTCCCACTTCCTCGGGGCTGTCGTTCTTCAGGCTCATCCGACCAACAGCAAGCGACTGACGACGTGGAATGTCATCGACGGGCAGCAACGCCTGACGACGTTGCAACTCCTCGCAGACGCGGCCGGGGCGCTCCTCGCACAGGCCGACCTCCCCCGACTCTCCGGCCAGCTCGAACGATTGACCCACAACGACGAGATCTACGTCGACGATGATGAGGCGCGGCTCAAGGTCCGCCACCTCAACAATGATCGACCGGCGTTCGACGAGGTGATGACCTCCGAGCCTCCGATCGACCACGTCAATCTGAAGCACTCCGAATCTCAGATCGCCGCAGCGCACGGGTACTTCACGACAGTCATCGAGCGGTGGCTCGGGGCCCGAGAGTCCAACGACTTCGAGCCGAAGGCCAAGGAACTCACCGACGTCCTCTTGGACGGCCTCCAGCTTGTGTCGATCGAGTTGGATGCGACTGAGAACTCACAGGAGATCTTCGAGACCCTCAACGCCCGCGGCACGCCGCTCACGGCCGCTGACCTCGTCCGGAACTTCGTGTTTCAGCGCCTGGAAGCCGAAGGCGGTGACACCCTGCGCGCCTACCGCGAGGACTGGCCTTTCGAGACGAAGTTCTGGATGAAGGAAGTGAGCGTCGGGCGCACGCTGGTCAGCCGAAGTTCGCTGTTCCTCAACCAGTGGCTCGTCTCGCGCACCGGCGAGGATGTCAGCCCCCAGTCCACGTTCAACCGGTTCAAGTCGTATGTCGAACTGGAATCGGGTCACAAGATGGCCGACCTGCTACCGATCATCAAGCAGCAGGCGCACCAATACGAGGTATGGACTCACGCGGCCACCCAAGCTGGCGGGAGCCTCGACGCGGCGTCGATGGCGACCTACCGGATGCAGGCTTCCGGCGTCGAACTCCTCAAACCTCTACTTATCTGGCTCCACGAACCAGGCCGCCCCCTGACCCAGACCACGATCGACCGGGTCATCCGCGCCACGGAGAGCTGGGTTGTTCGTCGGCAGTTCCTCCGCCTCGCCGGAAGCGATCTCGGTCGAATCGTCGCCGACATTATCGCGTCGAATGCTGGCACTCCTGCCGATGATCTCGTCGAGCGCGTCACAGGACACCTTGCCCGACTGAACGCCACGAGTACCTACTGGCCCGGCGACGAAGAGGTGCGACAGACCCTCACCACGGAGGCCGTCTATCGCCGCTTTCCCCGATCCCGCCTCCGCATGTTCCTCGAAGCGGCCGAGGACCACTACCGCGCCGAGACCGGCCAGCCCCAAGTCGAGCGCAAGGGGTATCCCATCGAACACCTGTTGCCTCGGACCTGGAGAGCTACGTGGCCCGTCGAGACGCCGGATGAGGACGAGGCGCGTCAGGCGCGCGTGCACCGGCTCGGCAACCTGACACTGCTCACCACGTCGCTCAACTCCAAGGTTTCCAACGGTCCATGGTCGGCAAAGCGCGCAGCACTGCTGAACCACAACACGATCACCCTGACCGGGCGAGTCGTCAGCAAAACTGCGGATCACCCCTGGGACGAAGAGCTCATCGACGCCCGCACGGCCGAACTCATCGACGCGTTCCTTCACGTATGGCCGGTTCCCGAGGGACATCACGGCAAGGTCATCGACCCGCAGACGAAAGCGGGCGACTGGGTCGAGCTCAAGCACCTGCTCCAGGCCGGACTTCTGAGCGCTGGCGACAACCTCATCGCCACCCACCGTGATTTCAAGGGGCGCGAAGCCACGCTGACCCCGGACGGAGCGATCGAGCTCGATGGCCGTCGCTTCATGACGCCCTCGGCCGCCGGGCATGCTTTGCGCCAGAAGGCGACGAACGGGTGGTACTTCTGGGCGGTGGCCGATGGTAGGCGTCTGCGCGATCTCCGCTCTGAGTTCCAGAACTCGGTTCCAGCGGACGGGATTCTCACGTTCCCCGGCGGTTCATAGCCCGGCCGACGGGGACCATGTACGCGGTCAGAGCAGGTCGCGGAAACGGCCGACGAACCCCGAGAGCTTCTTGATCACTGTCGGCTTCTTTCGTGCTTGATAAGTTCGATCGAACTCGACGTCATCGTTGATCGACTCGCGCTCGACCTTCCGCCCGCCTCGACGCTCGTCGTGCGCCAGAGTCAAGGCAGCAGGTCCAGATACTGCGGTCGCGCCTTCATGGCGTGGATGACCAACTCCTCACCGGAGTCGAACGCCGCGGGCGATCGAGTCGTGGACCCGGTTGGGCCAGGCGTGCGCGTCGCTCTTCGTCAGAAACGTCAGCGGGCGGTCGCCTTCGGTCCGCGCCGAGAGGAGCTTTCCGTCGGGAGCCGGGCACCTCGCCTGCCACCACTTCGACGGGAGCTTGCATAGCCGGTCCCACGCCTCGCGGCGACCCGCCGTCGTCCGCTGGGCCGTCGTCGCCTCCGCCATGAGCCCCCTCCCCCGAGCCCTTCGTGCGGCCCCGGAAGGAGATCACGACGATACGCGCCGTCGCGCCCCCTCCGCGCCCCCCAGGGTGAACATTTCTGTCCCTGGCCAACCTCGGTTGTCCGCCATGATTGAGGCAGCGAAAGAGGCCTTGACCTGCGGCGATACCGCAGATCAAGGCCTCCGAGCGGGACGGTCGATCCTACCTCTTTGTCCCTGCCGTTAGAAGTTGATCATGTGCCCCGCGAGCCCATGAATAGCCTCCTGCACGGCCTCCGACAGCGTCGGGTGCGTGTGCACGTTGCGCCCCAGCTCGGACGCCGTGAGGTCCCACTTCTGCGCGAGCGTGAGCTCGGGCAGCAGCTCGGACGCGTCGGGGCCGATCAGGTGGCCACCGAGGAGCTCGCCGTAGCGGGCGTCGGCGACGAGCTTGACGAAGCCAGTGGGCTCGCCCAGGCCGTGCGCCTTGCCGTTGGCGGTGAAGGGGAACTTGGAGACCTTGACGTCGTAGCCCTCGTCGCGGGCCTGCTGCTCGGTGAGGCCGAAGCTCGCGATCTGCGGCTGGCAGAACGTGGCGCGCGGCATCATGCGGTAGTCGCCGAGCGTCATGGTCTCGGCGCCGCCGATGGTCTCGGACGCGACGACTCCCTGCGCCTCCGCGACGTGCGCGAGCATGAGCTTCGCGGTGACGTCACCGATCGCGTAGATGTGGGGCACGTTGGTGCGCATGACGTCGTCGATCGCGATGGCGCCGCGGTCGGTCAGCGCGACGCCCGTGTTCTCGAGCCCGAAGCCCTCGACGTTGGGCGCGAAGCCCACGGCCATGAGGACCTTGTCGACCTCGATCGAGCCGGGCTTGTCGTCCTTGACGCCCTTGTAGGAAACCGTCACGGACGAGCCGCCATCAACGACGGTCTGCACCGCGGTCGACGTCAGGATGTTCACGCCGAGCTTCTTGTACTGCTTGGCGATCTCCTTGGAGACCTCGATGTCCTCGTTGGGCAGCGCGCGGTCGAGGAACTCGATGATCGTCACGTCGACGCCGTAGTTCTTCAGCACGTAGGCGAACTCCATGCCGATCGCGCCCGCGCCGACGATCGCGATCGAGCGCGGCAGCTCGCGCGTCAGGATCTGCTTCTCGTACGTGACGACGTTGTCGCTCAGCTCGACGCCCGGCAGCAGGCGGACCTTCGAGCCGGTCGCGATGATGACGTTCGCGAACGTCACGGTCTCGGTCTGGCCCGAGGACAGCGCGACGTCGATCGTGTTCGCGTCGCGGAACGTGCCGCGCCCGTCGTACTCGGTGATCTTGTTCTTCTTCATGAGGAAGTGCACGCCCTTGACGCGGCCGTCGGCGACGTCGCGGCTGCGGTCGAACGCCTTGCCGAAGTCGAACGACACGTCCCCCGACATGCCGAAGAAGTCGGCCTGGTGCGTGAACAGGTGGGCGAGCTCCGCGTTGCGCAGGAGCGCCTTGGAGGGGATGCACCCGACGTTGAGGCACACACCGCCCCAGTACTTCTCCTCGATGATCGCGACGGACTGGCCGAGCTGGGCCGCGCGGATGGCGGCGACGTAGCCGCCGGGGCCCGCGCCGAGGACGACGACGTCGTAGTGGTTAGCCATGGGGACCAGCCTAGGACGTCTGCCCGACGGCGGTGCGACCGATCGCGTCACAGGTCGCCGGAGGAGCGCCGAGGGTGACGTCCAGTACCGCCCGGGCGACGCCGTCGGGCAGCGGGTACGTCGCCCTCCGCGGGCGGACGGGCCGCGACGGCGAGGCGCCGGAGTCGTTACGATGCGCTACAGCCGCGTCGATTCCCGACCTCAGGGCTCGTGGGCGGCGACACGGGCCTCGTGGAGACCTCATGGCCGTTGGACTCGTAGCCCTCCTGGACGACATCGCAGCGTTCGCCAAGCTGGCGGCCGCGTCCGTCGACGACATCGGCGCCGCTGCGGGGCGGGCGAGCGTCAAGGCGACCGGTGTCGTGATCGACGACACCGCGGTCACTCCCCAGTACGTCGCCGGGCTGGCCGCGAAGCGCGAGCTGCCCGTGATCAAGCGCATCGCGATGGGCTCGCTGCGCAACAAGCTCCTGTTCATCCTCCCCGCGGCACTGCTGCTGAGCGAGTTCCTCCCCGTGCTGCTCACCCCGTTGCTCATGGTGGGCGGGACGTATCTCGCGTTCGAGGGCGCCGAGAAGCTCTGGGAGATGGTCTCGGGCAAGCACGGCAAGGCCGTCGACGACGCTGCGGCGAAGAAGGCCGTCGACGAGGACAGCGTCGTGTCGAGCGCGGTGCGCACCGACTTCATCCTCAGCGCCGAGATCATGGTCATCGCGCTCAACGAGGTCGCGACGGAGGGCTTCTGGGCCCGCGCGATCATCCTGGTCGTCGTCGCGCTGCTCATCACGGCGGTCGTCTACGGGATCGTCGGGCTCATCGTGAAGATGGACGACATCGGCCTGCACCTGGCGGGGCGCGAGACCGGTTGGGTCAAGTCGTTCGGCCACGGCCTGGTCAAGGCGATGCCGCGCGTCATGGGGGTCATCTCGATCGTGGGCACGGTCGCGATGCTGTGGGTCGGTGGCCACATCCTGCTGCAGGGCACGTACGACCTGGGCTGGCACGCGCCCTACGACCTCCTGCACGTCCTCGAGGACGCCGTGCACGGCGTGCCGGCCCTCGGCGGGTTCCTGGTGTGGCTCGTCGACACCCTGGGGTCGGCGATCGTGGGTGTCGTGGTGGGTGCGGTCGTCGTGACGGTCGTGCACTTCATCCCGCGCAAGAACAAGCACCACTGATCGACGCCCTCGCAGGGCGCTGCGGGCGGGTTCCCGGTCTTCGGGAGCCCGCCCGTCCTCGTTCTCGCGGCGCGTGTGGGTGGCCGCCCCTACCGTGGGAGGACCGCCAACGAGTCGCAGGAGGATGTCATGGGCTTGCAGTTCGGGTTCGTCGGGAGCTTTGGTTCCGCGTCAGAGCTGGTCCAGATGGCCCGCGAGGCCGAGGAGCACGGCTGGGACGGCTACTTCACGTGGGACGGCATCAGCCTGCCCGGCATGGAGGGTTACGACCCGTGGGGCATCCTCGCCGCGGCGGCAGTCCAGACGCAGCGGGTGACGCTGGGTGCGCTCGTGTTCGCCCTGCCACGCAGGCGCCCGTGGGAGCTCGCGCGCCAGGCGCTGACGGTCGACCACCTGTCGGGCGGTCGGCTGGTCCTGCCCGCAGGGGTCGGGGTGCTCGACGACGCCGGCTTCAGCGCCGTCCCCGGTCAGCTCACGTCGCTGCGTGAGCGGGCCGAGCTGCTCGACGACGTCCTCGCCTTCCTGGAGCGTTCCTGGTCCGGTGAGACGTTCTCGTTCGACGGGAAGCACATCTCGACCGGCGAGATGACGATCTCACCCCAGCCCGTCAACGGGCGCATCCCCGTGTGGCCCGTGGGCGTCTTCCCGAGCGAGAGGTCGATGAGCCGCGCGGTGCGCTGGGACGGCGTGACGGTCCAGCTCCGCGGAGACCGCGGCCTGGACCCGCTCACACCGGACGACGTGCGCGAGGTCGCCGGCTGGGTCGCCGAGCACCGGGACCCCGGCGCCGGGACGTTCGAGCTCGTCGTCCAGCGCGACTTCGCGACGGACCTCGACGCTGCCGCCGAGGACGCGCGGGCCCTCGAGGCAGCAGGTGCGACCTGGTGGATCGAGGCCGGCTGGGACCCGACGAAGGTCACGGCGGAGTCGCAGCTCGCGAGGATCCGCCAGGGCCCTCCGCGCCCCTGAGACAGCCGACAAGGCCCCGGCGCGCACGTCGCCCACGCCCGTAGACGCCGACGGCGCCGCTCCCCCCCCAGGGGAGCGGCGCCGTCGGGCCGGGCTCAGACGGGCGTCACGCGGACGGGCGCGCCGCCTCGATGTCGACCGTCGGCAGGTGCTTCGCCGGCAGCGTCTTGGGCCGCCACGACGCGCGCGTCTGCTCGAACGCCGTGATGTCGGCCTCGTGCTGAAGGGTCAGGCCGATGTCGTCGAGGCCCTCCATGAGGCGCCAGCGCGTGTAGTCGTCGATCTGGAAGCGGACCACGACGTCGTCGGCCGTGGCGGTGCGCTCGACCAGGTCGACCGTGACCTCGGTGCCGGGCTTGGTCTCGAGGACCTTCCACAGCAGCTCGATGTCCTCCTGCGCGACGATGCCCGCGACGAGGCCCTGCTTGCCCGAGTTCCCGCGGAAGATGTCCGCGAAGCGCGAGGCCAGGACGACCTTGAAGCCGTAGTCCTTGAGGGCCCACACGGCGTGCTCGCGCGACGAGCCGGTACCGAAGTCGGGGCCCGCGACCAGCACGGAACCGGACGAGTACGCGGGCTGGTTCAGGACGAACGCGGGGTCCCCGCGCCACGCCGCGAACAGCGCGTCCTCGAAGCCCGTGCGCGTCACTCGCTTGAGGTAGACGGCGGGGATGATCTGGTCCGTGTCGACGTTGCTGCGGCGCAGCGGGACACCGACACCGGTGTGGGTGGTGAACTTCTCCATGATGCTTCTGCTTCCTCGATGAGTGTCGTCAGGGGGCCGGTGTCAGACCTGCAGCGGGACGCGCGGGTCGAGCGGCGCGAGCGGGGTGCCGTCGAACGACGTGATGTCGACGTCGGCGGGCAGGTCCAGGTCCGCCAGCGAGGACAGGGTCCCGCGGATGGCGGTCGCGGCCGCGACGAGCGGAGACACGAGGTGGGTGCGCCCGCCCTTGCCCTGGCGCCCCTCGAAGTTGCGGTTGGACGTCGAGGCGCTGCGCTCCCCCGGAGCGAGCTGGTCGGGGTTCATGCCCAGGCACATGGAGCAGCCGGCGTTGCGCCACTCGGCTCCGAAGTCGAGGAAGATCTGGTCGAGCCCCTCGGCCTCGGCCTGGAGGCGGACGCGCGCCGAGGCGGGCACGACGAGCACGCGCAGCGAGTCGGCCTTCTTCTTGCCCTGGACGACCTTGGCGACCGAGCGCAGGTCCTCGATGCGGCCGTTGGTGCACGAGCCGATGAAGACCGTGTCGATCGCGATGTCGCGCAGCGGCGCGCCCGGGGTCAGGCCCATGTACTCGATCGCGCGCTCGGCGGCGACTCGCTCGTTCTCGTCGGCGATCTCCGCGGGGACGGGGACGTTCGCGGACAGGGGCAGGCCCTGGCCGGGGTTGGTGCCCCAGGTGATGAACGGCTCGAGGTCGGCCGCCTCGAGGACGACCTCCTCGTCGAACGTGGCGTCGTCGTCGGTCTTGAGCGTCTTCCAGTACTCGACCGCGGCGTCCCAGTCGGCACCCTCGGGCGCGTGCGGACGGCCCTTGAGGTACTCGAACGTGGTCTCGTCGGGAGCGATCATGCCGGCGCGCGCACCCGCCTCGATCGACATGTTGCAGACCGTCATGCGGGCTTCCATGGTCAGCTTGCGGATGGCCTCGCCGCGGTACTCCAGGACGTAGCCCTGCCCGCCACCCGTGCCGATCTTCGCGATGATCGCGAGGATGATGTCCTTGCTCGTCGCGCCCGGGGGCAGCTCGCCGTTGACCGTGATCGCCATGGTCTTGAAGGGGGCGAGCGGGAGGGTCTGGGTCGCGAGCACGTGCTCGACCTCGGACGTGCCGATGCCGAATGCGAGGGCCCCGAACGCACCGTGCGTGGAGGTGTGCGAGTCGCCGCACACGACCGTGAGGCCGGGCATGGTCAGACCGAGCTGGGGCCCGACCTGGTGGACGATGCCCTGGTCGGCGTCGCCGAGCGAGTGGATGCGCACGCCGAACTCCTTGGCGTTGTTGCGCAGCGTGTCGATCTGCGTGCGGCTCGTGAGGTCCGCGATCGGCAGGTCGATGTCGAGCGTGGGGGTGTTGTGGTCCTCGGTCGCGATCGTCAGGTCGGTGCGGCGCACCTGCCGGCCGGCGAGCCGCAGGCCCTCGAAGGCCTGCGGACTGGTGACCTCGTGGATGAGGTGCAGATCGATGTAGAGGAGGTCGGGCGACCCGTCGGTGCCTCGTCGCACCAGGTGCGCGTCCCAGACCTTCTCCGCCAGCGTGCCGGCCATGTTGGTTCTCTCCTACCTGTGTCCTGCGGTGGTCGCTCACGCGGGGGCCGTGGGCGACGATCGGGGGGTACATCTCGGTCGTGGACCGGGCGGAAACTCCTGGTCCTTCGTCGACACGACACCCGCTGACTTGCATCTCACTGTGCGAGACGTCAATATCGACCTATGGACAATTCTAGCGGAGTCGGCGTGCTGGACAAGGCGGCGTCCGTTCTGGGCGCTCTGGAGTCCGGACCAGCCACTTTGGCCCAGCTCGTCACCGCCACCGGACTCGCCCGTCCGACGGCCCATCGCCTCGCGGTCGCACTCGAGCACCACCGCATGGTGGCCCGCGACATGCAGGGCCGTTTCGTCCTCGGGCCGCGCCTGAACGAGCTCGCGACGGCCGCCGGCGAGGACCGCCTGCTCGCCGCGGCGAACCCCGTTCTCACGGCGCTGCGCGACCACACCGGCGAGAGCGCCCAGCTCTACCGCCGCCAGGGGGATCATCGCATCTGCGTCGCCGCGGCCGAGCGTCCCGTCGGCCTGCGAGACTCGATCCCCGTGGGCGCGACGCTCACCATGGGTGCGGGCTCCGCCGCTCAGGTGCTGCTCGCGTGGGAGGAGCCGGACCGCCTGCACCGCGGCCTGCGCGAGGCCGTCTTCACGGCCACCATCCTCTCGGGTGTCCGCCGGCGCGGCTGGGCCCAGTCCGTCTCGGAGCGCGAGCTCGGCGTCGCCTCGGTGTCGGCACCCGTCCGCGGGCCGTCGGGGCGCATCGTCGCCGCCGTCTCGATCTCCGGGCCGGTCGAACGCCTCACGCGCCAGCCCGGCCGCCTGCACTCGGGCTCGGTCGTCGCCGCAGCCAACCGCCTGACCGAGGTCCTGCGCCGCGCGGGAGAGTAGCCGTCCATCGACACCGGGACGTGAGGGGCGGGCGCCATCCGGCGCCCGCCCCTCACGGCGTCCGGCGTCCAACCACTCCCCGTCGCCCTCGCGGGACGCCGCGCCCGACCCGCCATGTCCGGACACGGGACCCACGACCGATTCGGGCGAAACGCTAGACTCGGCCGCGGCGCGCCTCCGACGGCGCTCCGCCTGTTCGCTCCACCATGGCGGGCAGAGCCGAGAACCGCCCCGATCGACGACGTGAGGACCACACGATGCCCGGCAAGGCCAAGACCATCCTGATGTGGGTCGTCATCGTCTTCCTGCTGTACGCGGTCGTCCAGAGCCCCGACCGCGCAGCGGACATCGTCCAGGCGATCTGGGACGTCATCCTGGGCGCCTTCAAGAGCTTCGGGCAGTTCGTCCAGTCGCTCATGAAGTAGGCGCACGGTGGCGCAGGACCTCCCCTCGCAGGCGTACGAGACCGCGCCGCGCCTGAGCGCGCGCCACCTGCGGCGCTACATCCTGCCCGGCGAGCGCGTGGTGCTGGCCACGCGTGCCCACTGGGGCAAGCTCGCCGAGCCCGTCGCCACGACGTTCGCCGCCTTCCTGCTCGCGGCCTGGCTCGTCAGCGTCCTGGCTCCGGCCGTGGGCGAGGGCTCGCTGCTGCTCTGGTGGGCGTGGGTGCTGGTCGCGCTCCGCCTGCTGTGGAAGGTGCTCGACTGGCGCAACGAGTGGTTCGTCGCGACCGACAAGCGCATGCTCCTGATGTTCGGGCTCGTGACCCACAAGGTCGCGATGATGCCCCTCGGCAAGGTCACCGACATGAGCTACAACCGCTCGATCCTCGGGCGGATCCTTGGCTACGGCCAGTTCATCCTCGAGTCGGCCGGGCAGGACCAGGCCATGAGCCGGATCAACTGGGTCGCCAACCCGGACGTCACGTACCGCAGGCTGTGCGACACGATCTTCATCCCCGGCGGGCGCGGCGGGCCGTGGGGTCAGCAGCCGCAGGGCGGCGCACCCCTGGGTGGCGCGACTCCCCCACCCGCCGCCCAGGCCGAGTTCATGGCACCACAGGCACCCACGCCCGTCCCCGGCCGGTTGGCCTGGGCACCGACGACCGACGGGCCGGAGGGCGACCTGTCGGCCGCCGCGACGCAGCCCATCGCCGTGCGCTCGGTGCAGGCGGGCGGGCAGGGACACCTGTTCGTCGCACCGCGCGGCAGCTCGCCCCGGTTGGCGGGTTCGGACCGGCCGGTCATGGCTCCGCCGCCCGCGTCCTCCACGTCCACGTCCACGCCCCCGGACCGGCCCGCGGGGCCGGACGGGCCCGCGGGGCCGGACGGGCCCGAGGAGCAGGCCAGCGAGCGGCCGGGTGGGCCCGACAACGGTCTCGACGACGGGACCGAGGGCGAGTCCGACGGTCCGGCCTGGGAGATCTCCCACGACGACCGTGGCCGGTTCGTGCCCGTCACGCCGTGGGACCCGCAGACCGGGTGGCAGGCCACGGACCCGTGGTCGCGCCCCGAGGACCCCGCGGGCTCGTCGACGGCAGGTCCGCCCGTCCCGCCGCCGCCGGGCTGACACGCCGCCCGGCCGACCTGCGGGCCGCGCCTGGCCGCACCCTGCTCGGCCCGGGTGCACCTGCTCGGCCCAGCCGCACCCTGTTCGGCCCAGCCGCACCCGGGTGAGCCCCACGCCGCGGGAACCGGCATGCCCCCGTGATCTTCGGGCCCTTCGACCCTGTTCGCGGACGCGCTCGCCAACCTACGGTGCAGTAACCACCCGCACCAGGCCTGAGAAGGGTCCACCTGTGACCACGCTGTCCCTGCCCGTCTCCTCGTCGTTCCCGCCTCTACCTCGTGTCATCCAGGGCGGGATGGGGATGGCGGTCTCGTCCTGGCGTCTCGCCTCGGCCGTCGCCCGCACCGGGCAGCTCGGCCTGGTCTCCGGCACCGCGCTGGACCTGGTGCTGGCGCGCAGGCTGCAGAACGGCGACCGCGACGGCGCGGTCCGCAGGGCGCTCGACGCCTTCCCGGTGCCCCGCTTCGCCCACCGGGTGCTCACGCGCTACTTCCGCCCCGAGGGGCGCGGCGAGGGCCAGCCCTACGCTCCCGTCCCGCGGCTCGGCCTGCGCCAGACCCGTCTCGCGCAAGAGCTCATGATCCTGGGCAGCTTCGTCGAGGTGTGGCTCGCCAAGGAGGGCCACGAGGGGCGGGTGGGCATCAACTTCCTCGAGAAGATCCAGATGGCTGCGCCCGCGGCCGCGTACGGGTCGATGCTCGCCGGGGCCGACTACGTCGTGACCGGGGCGGGTATCCCGCGCGACATCCCGCACCTGCTGGACCGGCTCGCCGTGCACGAGGCGGTCCAGTTCCCCGTCACGGTGGTGGGCGGCAGCGACCACACGGTCGATCTCGACCCCGACACGCTCCTCGGCGAGTCGCTGCCACCCGTCGCGCGGCCGACGTTCCTTGCCGTCGTCTCCGCGCACGCCCTGGCGGAGCACCTGGTGCGCGAGGACCGCACGCGGCCCGACGGCTTCGTGGTCGAAGGGCCGCCCGCGGGCGGTCACAACGCCCCTCCCCGCGGGCGCCTGACGCTCGACGACGCCGGACAGCCGGTGTTCGGCCCGCGCGACGAGGCCGACGTGTCGAAGGTCGCCGCGATCGGCCTGCCGTTCTGGCTCGCGGGGGCGCAGGGCACCCCCGAGTCCCTGGCTGCCGCGCGCGAGGCCGGGGCGACCGGCGTGCAGGTAGGCACGCTCTTCGCGCTCTCGACCGACTCGGGGCTCGATCCGACCCTGCGCGAGGACGTCCTGGCGCGGCTGCGCGCCGGGGCCCTCGACGTCCGTACCGAGGCGCTCACCTCGCCGACGGGCTTCCCGTTCAAGGTCGCCCAGCTTCCGGGCACCCTCGCGGACGTGGTCGTCGCGGCGGCGCGGCCCCGGTTGTGCGACCTGGGCTATCTCCGCACGCCGGTCGAGAAGGACGACGGCAAGGTCACCTATCGCTGCCCGGCGGAACCCGCCCACATGTTCGAGCGCAAGGGCGGGCAGGAGGCCGACACGCAGGGTCGGCTCTGCCTGTGCAACTCGCTCGCGGCCGACGTCGGGCTCGGTCAGACGCGCGCGGACGGGTACGTCGAGCTGCCGCTCGTCACGCTCGGGGCGGACGTCGCCGGGGCTGCACGGCTCGCGGCGAGGCACGACGGCGCGTGGTCGGCCGGCGACGTGCTCGACTGGCTCCTCGACGAGGGGGCGACGACCGCCACGGAGAGAGACTGAGGGGCTCAGCCCACGTCCAGGTGACGGCGGGACCTGACGCGCTGGAGCTGCGCCACGAGGTCCCAGTCCGCAGGGCGCGCCTCGGGGGCGAACCAGCGTGCGCCCGCGTCGACCCAGGCCTTGCGTGCGCGCAGGGCGGTGCGCCAGGAGACGTCCTCCACGCCGCTCTCGGATCCGCAGCAGTCGCAGAGGGCGCGGAGAGGGACTCCCCCGTGCCAGTGTTCCTCGGTGCCGGCCGGGTCGGACCAGCCGCAGACCCTGCACGTCTCGTCGGTGAGCATCGCAGGAAACTAGCATCTTCGTCCGACGCTCGTCGGACGGGTCGCTGACCGGATACTCCCCCGGAGACGACGAGAGCTCGATCATCTTCCGATGATCGAGCTCTGCGTTGGTACCCCCAACGGGATTTGAACCCGTGTTACCGCCGTGAGAGGGCGGCGTCCTAGGCCGCTAGACGATGGGGGCCAGGACCGCTCCCCCACCCCGAAGAGCGAGAGAGCGTCATCGAGGCCCGGTCATCTGACGATGGCCAGGCCTCGTACGTACCCCCAACGGGATTTGAACCCGTGTTACCGCCGTGAGAGGGCGGCGTCCTAGGCCGCTAGACGATGGGGGCCTAAGCTCGTCACCCCGAGGGGCGCCGTGCCGTTGAGAACTCTACTGCACGTTTCGTATCGGTTTGACCGACTCGATGCGCTGCATGCTCTGCGCTGGGGTACCAGGACTCGAACCTAGAATGACGGTACCAGAAACCGTTGTGTTGCCAATTACACCATACCCCAAGGAGGTATCGACGCCGCGCCCTCGTCCCGTTCCCGGGCCGCGGGTGAGCGCCTCACCGAGAGAAAACACTACCGGACAGTTCCGGCCCGGCCAAATCGCCTCCGCCGCCCGCCGACCAGGAACACGGCGCGCACCAGGTGTGGACCTCACCGCCCGCACGTGGCACCGTCGGAGAGATGAGCACCGACGACGCCTCGCCCCCCGACACCCTGCGCGCCTCGCACGCCGAACGCGCGTCCTCGTTCGGCGCCGGAGCGGGCGAGTACCGCGCCGTCCGGCCGTCCTACCCGGACGCGGCGATCGACTGGATGCTCCCCGCAGGTGCACGACACGTGCTCGACCTCGCAGCGGGCACGGGCAAGCTCACCGAGCGGCTCGTGGCGCGTGGGCTCCACGTGACCGCCGTCGAGCCCTCCGCGGGCATGCGCGCAGAGCTCCAGGACGCCGTGCCGGGGGCCCATGTCCTGCCCGGTACCGCCGAGCGCATCCCGCTCGAGGACGGGAGCGTCGACGCGGTCCTGGTCGCGCAGGCGTGGCACTGGTTCGACGTCGAGACGGCGGTCCCGGAGATCGCACGCGTCCTGCGCCCCGGAGGCCGCCTGGGGGTCGTGTGGAACGTCCGGGACCACAGGGTCTACTGGGTCGAGAGCTTCACCGAGATCATCCATCGGGGCGACTCGCTCGAGCCGGTCCACAGGACCCCTGTGGTCGACGGGGCCGACGGAGCCTTCACGCCGCTCGAGCACGCGACGTTCTCGTGGGACGACCGCCTGCCGGCCGCGTCGCTCCGCACGCTCGCGTCCACGCGCAGCCACCTCCTGACCCTGCCCCCGGCCGAGCGCGACAAGCTTCTCGACGCCGTCGACCGGCTCGTGGCCACGCACCCTGCCCTCGCCGGCCGCTCCGAGATCGACCTCCCGTACCGCGCCGAGTGCTGGCGCGCGGACCGCGTCCGCGGCACCGACCTCGACGCGGTCGGCGCATGAGCGCCCAGCCGGAGGACGTCGCGACCACGCTGGCACCGGGCCCCGTCACGCCCGACGACGTCCGGACGGCCTCCCGTTGGCTCGCCGACGGAGTCGCCGGACACCCCGACGCCGCCTTCGACGCGCAGGCGGGCCCGGTCCGGTGGTCGTGCTGGGCGACCGCCGAGCACGTCGTCGACGACCTGCTGGCCTACGCGCTCCAGGTCGCAGGCCTCCCGCTGCTCGACTACCTGCCGCTGGCGGGCCCCAAGGGCGAGGACGAGATCGCGCACGTCAAGCGCGAGGCGGGCCCGGCGGGCCTGGCCGAGGTGATCGTCGCGGGGGGCGAGCTGCTCGCCGCCCAGGTCTCGGCCCGCCCGCCCACGGCCCGCGCCTATCACCCGTACGGGCTCTCGGACCCCGAGGGGTTCGCGGCCATGGGCGTCGTGGAGATCCTCGTCCACGGCCGGGACGTCTTCCAGGGGCTCACGGGCACGTCTCCGACGCTGCCCCAGGGCCTGAGCGCCCGGGTGCTCGCCCGGCTCTTCCCCGACCTGCCGTCGGTCGCGCTCGACCTTCCCCCGGACGACGCCCTCGTGTGGGCGACGGGCCGCAGCGACCTGCCCGGGCTGCCGCGACGGACCCGGTGGCGCTGGGACGCGAGCGTCCGGTAGCCGCACGGCTCGTGAGCCCGCTCGTCGGCGGGCCCACGAGCACGGTCACGTCAGGAGCAGCACCGCGACGAGCGAGGTCCCGGTCACGACCGCGGCCGACGCTGTGCCGAGCACGAGCGCGCGCCGCCCCGTACGGACCAGGTGCGCGGCGTCGACGCCGAGGCCCATCGCGAACATCGCGGCGGTGAACAGCAGCGTGGTGACCATGGTCGTCACCTCGACGACGGATGCGGGCAGCAGCCCGGTGCTGCGCACCAGCACGGCCACGAGGAAGCCCACGACGAACAGCGGCACGGGCGGGGTCCGACGGGTCGCCGGGGCCACCGAGGCCCCGGCGGCGACCTCGACGTCCGCGGGCCGTGCCACGCGCTCGCGCCGAGCCTTCAGCACCCCGGCCCCGGCCACGAGCGGGGCGAGGAGCACGACGCGGGCCAGCTTGCTCACGGTCGCGGTCGCGAGCGCGACGGCCGAGACGGCGCCGCCCGCGGTCACGACCTGCGCGACCTCCTGGACGCTCGCACCGACCCACAGCCCGGCGCGGTCGTCGGCGAGCCCCAGCAGCCCGGCGAGCCACGGCAGCACGAAGATCGCGAGCGACCCGAAGATCGTCACGAGGGCGAGCGCGGTCGCCACGGCGTCGTCGGCCTCGCGGCGCGACTCCTCGTCGTCGCCGCTCCCGACGACTCCCTGCATCGCGGAGATGGCGGCGGCACCGCAGATCGAGAACCCGGTCGCGACGAGCAGCGAGGTCACGCGCGGCACGCGCAGGGCACGTCCGAGCGCGAGCGTCGCGCTGAACGTCACGGCGACCGTGATCCCGACGACCGCGAGCCCGCGCCACCCGAGCGCGAGGACCTCGGGAAGCGAGAGCTGGAGCCCCAGCAGCACGACTCCGGCGCGCAGGACGCGCGTCGCGGTCCACCGCGTGCCCTCCTGGGTGCGAGAGGTGAGCGCCGTGGCCCACCGTGCGGCGCTCGTCCCCTGCCCGACGGCGTCGCTCGCCCCGCCCGCGCGCCGCAGGCTCCCGAGCAGCGAGCCGACGACGGCCCCCACCAGGAGGGAGAGCACGAGCGGCGAGAGCGGGATCACCTGCGCGAGCAGGTAGGCGACGACGGTCGCGACGGCACAGAAGGCGAGCCCGGGGGCGGCGCGCCGGATCCACGGCGTGGGAGGGGCGCCCGGTCCGGGTCGGTCGGGGGCGCGCGTCGCGCCCGGGGTGGGGGCTGCGAGGTCGTTGGTGGGGGTCATGCTTCCACCATGCCGCGGCCGTCCCCGCGCCAGAAGGCCCACTTCCCGACCTAGCCATAGGATGAGGCTATGACTGAGGCCAACCGGCTCGCTTCCACGAGCACCCCGACCCCGCGCCGTGAACGCACCTCGCTGGCCCTGCTCGAGCTGCTCGTCGCGACCGACCGGCACGGGTCCATCAGCGCGGCCGCACGAGCGCTGGGGGTGTCGCAGCCCAGCGCCTCGGCGGGGATGCGGCGGCTCGAGACGCACCTGGACCTCGAGCTCGTGACCCGCTCGACCCGCGGGGCCCGCCTGACCGAGACGGGGCGCGCGACCGCGACCTGGGCCCGGGAGGTCATCGAGGCCTCGGACCGGTTCGAGACCTCGGCCGCGGCGCTGCGCGAGGCCCCCTCGGCCCGCATCCGGATCGCGGCCAGCCTCACGATCGCCGAGTACCTCGCGCCCCGGTGGCTCGCGACGCTCGCGGCGTCGGCCCCGTCGGCCTCGCTGGGGCGACCGGGCGCGCCAGGCAACCCCGGCGGGGCCGGCACCAGGACGCCGCCCCCCGACGTCGAGCTGCTCGTGCGCAACTCGCGCACCGTCATGGACCTCGTGCTCGCGGACGAGGCGGACCTGGGGTTCATCGAGAGCTCCACCCTGCGGCGCGGGCTGCGCAGCCGCACCCTCGCCCGCGACGAGCTGCTCGTCGTCGTCGCCCCCGCGCACCCGTGGGCGTCCCGCAGGCGGCGCACCGCGACCGTCGACGAGCTCCTGGGCGGCGGCCTCGTGGTCCGCGAACGCGGGTCGGGCACGCGCGAGACGCTCGAGAAGTCGCTGGTGGCAGCAGGCGCCCGGTTGCCCGACCACCTGCCCTACCTGGGGTCGACCGCGTCGCTCAAGACCGCCGTGCAGTACGGCGGGGCCGTCGCGGTGCTGTCCCGGCTCACCGTGGCGGACGACCTCGCACGAGGGTCGCTCGTGCAGGTCGACGTCCCCGGCCTGGACCTGTCCCGGCGACTGCGCATGGTGTGGAAGGACGGCACCGACCTGCCCGCCGCGGCACGGCGCATCGCGGCCGTCGCGACCGCGAGGTAGAACGGACTGCGCGAGGTAGGACGCGCCGCGCACTACCTCGATGCGGCACGTTCTACCTCGCCGACCACCGAGCGGTCAGCGACCGTCGAGCACCAGGTCCCCGACCTCGTCGAGGCTCGCCACGACGTGCACCCCGGCCGCGCGAGCCGCCTCGGGGTCCTCCTCGGCCGGACCGCCGCGCCGGGTCCCCGGCCGGTCGATCCACACGCCCGTCAACCCTGCCGCGGCCGCGGCCCGGGCGTCGACGTCGAGCTCGTCGCCCACGTAGACCGTACGGGCCGGGTCGGTGCCCAGACGCGCGCACGCCTCGACGAAGACCCGCGGGTCCGGCTTGCCGAAGCCCAGGGTGTCGACGCCCACGAGCATGGGCACCTCGGACAGCCCCGAACGGGACAGCTTGTCCGTCTGGAGCGCGACGGCCGCGTTCGACAGGGCGCCCACCCGTACCCCCGCGGCAGCGAGCCGCTCGAGGACCGGAGCGGCGTCGTCGTGCGCGCGCCAGCCCTCCTCGAACGTGCACCAGAAGACCGACCTCCAGCCCGCGTAGCCGTCCTCGTCGAGGACCGCACCGCCGAACGTCTCCTGGAGCTCGTTCGCGCGCAGCATGCGCTGCCCGTCGAACGTCAGCTCGCCGCGCGTGTACGCCCGGTACCAGCCGTGCGGGTCGCTGCGCCACAGCGCCAGGACCTCGCCGTACCGCTCGACCGGTAGGTGCGGCAGGTACACCGCGCACACCGCGTCGATCGCGAGCGAGAACGCGCCGCGCGTGTCGACGAGCGTGTCGTCGACGTCGAACAGCACGCCGTCGACGGCACCGCCGGGCGCCGCTCCCCCGCCGGGGTGAGCCGCGCCGTCGGGCAGGAAGGGCTCAGGGGTGCTCACAGCGACGCGCGCAGCGCACGCAGGCGCGCGAGGGTCGACTCCTTGCCGAGGATCTCCATCGACTCGAACAGCGGCGGCGACACGCGACGGCCCGTCACGGCCACGCGCAGCGGCGTGAACGCGAAGCGCGGCTTGATGCCCATCTCCTCGACCAGGACAGCCTTGAGGGCCTCCTGGACCGGGTCGGTCGAGAAGTCGTCCAGGGCGTCGAGCACGCGGATCGCGGCGTCGAGCACGGCCGGGGCCTCCTCGCGCAGCGCGGCGCGCGCCTCGTCCTCGACGGGCACGGCGTCGTCGGCCACGAACAGGAAGCCCAGCATGCCCTTGGCCTCGCCGAGCAGGACCATGCGCTCCTGCACGAGCGGGGCACCCGCCGTGACGAGCGCCTGGTGCTCGGCCGACAGGTCCGCGAACGAGTCCGCCGGGACGAAACCGCCCTGGTGCAGGTACGGGACCAGGCGGTCGCGGAAGTCCTCCGGAGCCAGCATGCGCAGGTGCGTCGCGTTGATCGCCTCGGCCTTCTTCAGGTCGAAGCGGGCCGGGTTCGGGTTGACGTCGGCGACGTCGAACGCCGCGACCATCTCCTCGACCGTGAAGATGTCGTTGTCCGCGGAGATGCTCCAGCCCAGCAGCGCGAGGTAGTTCAGCAGGCCCTCGGGCGTGAAGCCCCGCTCCTTGTGCAGGAACAGGTTGGACTCGGGGTCGCGCTTGGAGAGCTTCTTGTTGCCCTCGCCCATGACGTACGGCAGGTGACCGAACTCGGGCATGACCTGCGCGACGCCCAGCTCAAGCAGCGCGCGGTACAGCACGACCTGGCGCGGCGTCGAGGACAGCAGGTCCTCGCCGCGCAGCACGTGCGTGATGCCCATGAGCGCGTCGTCGACCGGGTTGACGAGCGTGTACAGGGGCTGGCCGTTGCCGCGCACGATCACGTAGTCCGGGACCGAGCCCGCGCCGAACGAGATCTCGCCGCGCACCAGGTCCGTGAACGACACGTCGGTGTCGGGCATGCGCATGCGCAGCACGGGCTCGCGGCCCTCGGCGCGGAACGCGGCCTTCTGCTCGTCCGTCAGGGTGCGGTCGAACCCGTCGTAGCCCATGGCCTTGGGACGACCGGCCGCGACGTTGCGCGCCTCGATCTCCTCGGGCGTCGAGAACGACTCGTACGCGTACCCGCCCTCGACGAGCCGGCGGATGACGTCCTGGTAGAGGTCCCCGCGCTGCGACTGACGGTAGGGCTCGTGCGGGCCACCGACCTCGACGCCCTCGTCCCAGTCCATGCCGAGCCAGCGCAGCGCCTCGAGGAGCTGCTGGTAGCTCTCCTCGGAGTCGCGCGCGGCGTCCGTGTCCTCGATGCGGAAGACGAACGTCCCGCCCACGTGCCGGGCGTAGGCCCAGTTGAACAGGGCCGTGCGGATGAGGCCGACGTGCGGCGTCCCCGTGGGCGAGGGGCAGAAGCGGACGCGGACGGGCGAGGAACCAGGTGCAGGGATCACGTCCCACAGCCTATCGTCGCTCGGTCGGGCGGGCCGTGCGCCGCCCCCGGCGCCCGCCCGCTGCCCGCCTGCTGCCGGCCCGGACGGCCGCCGGGCACGGGACCGGCGCGAGGCGCACAATCGCGTGTATGGCAGGTTTATCGCAGCCCCCGACCACGGCCCCCGGCGACCCAGGAGTCACGGGCGGCACCAAGAGCACGCGAGCCATCGGCGGCACCGGCGCGAGCGAGCTCATCGCGGACGCCCTCGCCGCGGTGCACGCGGCGTTCCGCGACCTCGACGAGGGCACGGTCGCGACCTACATCCCCGAGCTCGCGACGGCCGACCGCTCGTTGTTCGGCGTCGCGCTCGCGGGCGTCACGGGCAGCATCTACACCGCGGGCGACGCCGACGTCCCGTTCACCATCCAGTCCTTGTCGAAGCCGTTCGTGTTCGCCCTGGCGCTCATGGACCGGGGGCTCGCCGAGGTGCTGGCGAGCGTCGGCGCCGAGCCCAGCGGCGAGGGCTTCAGCTCGATCCGCCTCGACCCCGTCACGGGGCGGCCACCGAACCCCATGGTCAACGCGGGCGCGATCGTCACGACGTCGCTCGTGCGCGGGGACTCCGAGGAGGAACGGTTCGCGCGCATCCTGCACCTGCTCGGCGCGTTCGCGGGGCGCCCGCTCGAGGTCGACGGCCGGGTCTACGAGAGCGAGTCGGAGACCGGGGACCGCAACCGTGCGATCGCCCACCTCATGCACAGCACGGGGGCCCTGACCGCCGACGTCGAGGGCACGCTCGACACGTACTTCCGCCAGTGCTCGGTCCTCGTCACGGCCCGTGACCTCGCGCGCATGTCGGCGACGCTCGCGAACGGCGGCGTCAACCCCGTCACGGGCGAGCGCGTGGTCGACGAGGTCGTGACCGAGTGGGTGCTCGCGGTCATGGCGACGAGCGGCATGTACGACTACGCGGGCGAATGGCTCCTGCGTGCGGGGCTGCCCGCGAAGAGCGGCGTCTCGGGCGGCCTGGTCTCGGTGGGCGTGGGCCAGTTCGGCCTGGGCCTGTTCAGCCCGCCGCTCGACGCGCGCGGCAACAGCGTGCGCTCGGTCGCGGCCGCGCAGGAGATCTCGCGACAGTTCGACCTGCACCTCATGCACCGCCCCGACCGCGACGTGCCCACGCTCTACCGCTCGACGCGCGCCGACCGTCTGCGCCACCTCGCGCACCGGACGCCCGCCCAGCTCCTGCGGCTGCGGGAGCTGGGCGCCGCGATCTCGGTGCGCGCGGTGCAGGGCACGGTCGAGTTCGCGGCCGCGGAGACGATCCTGCGCTCGGTCGACGACCTTCCCTCGCCGCTGCCGAGCGGCGAGCGGTGGCTGATCCTCGACCTGCACCGCACGTCGCGCGTGGTGACGCTCGGGGCCCAGCTCCTGCGTGGCCTGGTGTCACGCCTGCGGGGTCAGGGGGTGCACGTGGTCGTGGTCGACCCGTTCGAGCGTCGACTGATCGCGGGCGTCGACCACGAGTTCACGACGTTCGAGAACGCGCAGCGCTGGTGCGAGGACCGTCTGCTGGAGGCCGCCCAACGCGGCTGACCCGGGCGGCGTCAGCCCCGGCGGACGACCGGGTTCGCCAAGACGCCCAGGCCCTCGACCTCGCACTCGACGCGGTCGCCCGCGTCGATGCGTCCCACGCCCGCAGGCGTGCCCGTGAGGATGACGTCGCCGGGCAGCAGCGTGAACGCCTCGGAGATGTAGGACACCAGGTACGGGACGTCGAAGATCATGTCGCGCGTGCGCCCGTCCTGGCGGGTCTCGCCGTTGACGCGCGAGGTCACGGCGAGGTCGTCGACGTCGAGGTCGGTGTCGATCCACGGGCCCAGCGGGCACGCGGAGTCGAAGCCCTTGGCGCGGGCCCACTGGCCGTCGGTGCGCTGGGCGTCACGGGCGGTCACGTCGTTGGCCACGGTGTACCCGAGGATGTAGGACGCCGCGTCCTCGGGACGCACGTCCTTGGCGATGCGCCCGATCACGACCGCGAGCTCGGCCTCGTAGCTGACCTCCTCGGTGAAGTCGGGCAGCACGATGGGGTCGTCCGGGCCCACGACCGAGGTGTTGGGCTTGAAGAAGATGAGCGGCGTCGTCGGGACGTCGTTGCCCATCTCCGCGGCGTGGGCCGCGTAGTTGCGGCCGACCGCGACGACCTTGGAACGCGGGATCACGGGTGCGAGGAGGCGGACGCCGTCCCCGAGCTCGATCCGCTCGCCCGTCGGCAGGACGGGCATGTAGAGGGGGTCGCCGTTGAGGACGGCGAGATAGGTCTTGCCCGCCTCCTCCTGCACGAGGGCGTAGCGGGGGTCTTCTCCGGTGGTGAATCTGGCGATGCGCACGGGACCAGCCTACCGACGCGCGAGGCCGCGGCCCCCTGGGCAGGGGGCCGCGGCCTCGTCTCGAGCAGCGCCGGGCTCACGTTCGGCCCGACGGCGGCACTAGGCCCGGGCGAGCACCTCGCCGTTGAGGACGGCGAACCAGCCGGCGGGCTCCTCGGCCCAGCGCAGCCACTCCTGCGCGAGCTGTTCGAGCGCGACGTCGTCCGCGAGCGCCGACTCCTTGGCCTGGACGGCGAAGTTGGACGCGATGCAGCGCTCGGCCCAGAGCCCGCCCCACCAGGCGCGGTCGGCGGGGGTCGAGTAGCACCAGACCCCGGCCGAGGGCACGATCTGGGCGGGGTCGAAGCCTGCTTCCTGGACCCAGGCGAGGAGGCGTCGGCCGGCGTCGGCCTGGTAGCCGTAGGCGTGCGTGACCTCGTGGTAGAGCTCGTTCCACTCGGCGAGGCCCGCGGACTCGGGGTACCAGGTCATGGCGGCGTAGTCGGCGTCGCGCACGGCGACGATGCCGCCGGGCTTGGCGACGCGCTTCATCTCGCGCAGCGCGGCGAGGGGGTCGGACAGGTGCTGGAGGAGCTGGTGCGCGAACACGACGTCGAACGTGTCGTCGGCGAAGGGCAGCTCGTAGGCGTTGGCCTGCTGGAACGAGACGTTGCTCAGGCCCGAGCCTGCGGCGAGCTCGCGCGCGCTCTCGAGCACGGCGGCCGAGGCGTCGACCCCGATCACTGTGCCCCCGGGCACGTGGCGGGCCAGGTCGACCGTGAGGGTCGCGGGCCCGCAGCCGACGTCGAGGACCTGGTGGTCGCTGCGGAGGTGCGGCAGGAGGAAGCCTGCGGAGTTCTCCGCGGTGCGCCACCGGTGCGAGCGGAGGACGGACTCGTGGTGGCCGTGGGTGTACGACTCGGACTCCATGCTGGGTGTGCTGCCCAGGGCCCCGGTGGGGGCGTCGGGCGCATGGGCGTCGGGCGTGGCGTCGGCGGTGACGTCCTGGTCCGGCGTGGGGGTGTGGGTCATGCTTGCACGGTAGAACGCTTCCACCCTTCCCACAGCCCCGTTCTCACATCATGGGCGGGGAAGGGTCGGGGTGCGGTTCGTCCCGGCGCGCGCGCCGTGCGGCCGGGGTGCGCGTGCACCCGGGACAATCGCTGCGTGACCACCGCCCCGGCCGCCCCTGCCCGCCCTGCCCCTGCGACGTCGTCGGGTGGGTTCTGGCGACGGCACGCCGCGCTGCTGCTGCCCGCGGGCGACCGTGTGCCCGGCGTCGACCTGGCCCGGGGGCTCGCGATCCTGGGCATGTTCGCCGCGCACGTCGGCGTGACGTCGGACGACTTCTCGACGGGGGACGGCTGGCTCTCGCTCGTGCACGGGCGGTCCTCGATCCTGTTCGCGGTGATCGCGGGCGTCTCGCTCGCGCTCGTCTCGGGGCGCCGCACCCCCCTGACGGGCGTCCCGGCTCTCCAGGCGCGCACGCGCATCCTGGTGCGGGCCGTGCTGCTGCTCGCGCTCGCGGGTCTGCTCGACCTGCTCGGCACGCCCGTGGCCCTGATCCTCGGCTTCTACGCGGCGTACTTCGTGCTCGCGCTGCCGTTCCTGCGGTGGGCGCCGCGGCGGCTGTTCGGGCTGGCGCTCGTGATCGCGGTCGTGGGGCCGGTCCTGGTGCACTGGTTGCCCGAGGTCCTGCTGCGGGCCGAGCTCTCGACCCCGTTCGACGGCTCGGGGGCCCTCACGGACTTCCTCCTCACGGGCCACTACCCGGCGCTCGTGTGGATGGCGTACGTGCTCGTGGGGCTCGGGGTGGGGCGGCTCGACCTGTCGTCGCAGCGTCTCCAGCGCCGTCTCCTCGGGCTCGGCGCGGGGCTAGCCCTGGGCGCGTACCTGCTCTCCGCGCTGTTCACGGGCACGACGCTGACCCAGGTCCTCGCCGGGTCCGGTCGGGCCGCGCTGATCCAGGAGCGGGCCATGGACGCGTCGGGCCTCTACCAGCTCGAGCCGTTGCCGTGGACGGCTCCGCTGCCGACGTCGGACTACCTGTGGCTCGCCGGGCCGCACACCGACACGACGCTCGAGGTACTGGGCTCGGGCGGGTTCGCGCTCGCGGTCCTGGGGCTGTGCCTACTGCTGGGCGCTCGGCGCCCCGTCCTGCGGGTGCTGGCCCCGCTCGCGGCCGTGGGGTCCATGGCGCTGACGGTCTACTGCCTGCAGATCGTCGCGATCTGGGCCTGGGAGGACCCGCTCATGACGGGCACGGGCAACGGGGAGCTGCTGCTGCTCGTCGTGGCGAGCCTGGTGTTCGCGACGGTGTGGCGGTGGTCGTTCGGACGTGGTCCGCTCGAACGGTTCGTGGGCTGGGTCGCGGGTCGTGCGGCGTCGATCACGCCGTCCGCCACACCTCCGGACGACCCGTCGCCCACCAGGCGAGACACCGCCCCGACGGCGCCACCCGCCTCGGGTGGGGACGTACAGTCGGGCGCATGACGACTTCTTCACCCTCCGCCCCCGTCCGCCCCGAGGTCCGTCGCCTGGGTTCGTCCGGCCTCGCGGTGTCCGCGATCGGCCTGGGCTGCAACAACCTGGGGCGCCCGCGCACCGCGACCGAGTCTCTCGACGGGACCCGCGCGCTGATCGACGCCGCGCTCGACGCCGGCATCACGTTCTTCGACGTCGCGGACGTGTACGGCGCCCGGCCCGGCCTGAGCGAGGAGCTGCTCGGCAAGGCGCTGGGCTCGCGCCGCGAAGACGTCGTGGTCGCCACGAAGTTCGGCATGCCCCTGCACGGCGCGAACGGCGAGGACTTCCGTGCCCGCGGCTCGCGCCGCTACGTCGTCAAGGCGGTCGAGGCGTCGCTGCGTCGCCTCGGGACCGACTGGATCGACCTCTACCAGTTCCACACCCCGGACAGGCGCACCCCGGTCGAGGAGACGCTGTCCGCGCTCGACGACCTGGTCCGCGCGGGCAAGGTCCGCTACGTGGGGCACTCGAACCGTGCGGGCTGGCAGATCGCCGACGCCGAGTACCAGGCGCGCCTGAGCGGCACCGTCCGCTTCGTGTCGGCGCAGAACCAGTACAACCTGATCGACCGCGAGGCCGAGCTCGAGGTCCTGCCCGCGGCGAAGGCCTACGGGCTGGGCGTGCTGCCCTTCTTCCCGCTCGCGAACGGCCTGCTCACGGGCAAGTACGCGGACGGGAAGGGCCCCGACGACGGTCGCCTGGTCCACTCCAAGCCGCACCTCCTCGAGTCCGCACCCTGGCACGCGCTGACGGCGCTCCACACGTTCGCGCGCGAGCGCGGGGTGACCGAGGTCGAGGTCGCGTTCGGGTGGCTGCTCGCCCAGCCGCAGGTGTCGAGCGTCATCGCGGGCGCCACGAGGCCCGAGCAGATCCGCCAGAACGCCGCGGCCGGGGCCTGGGTGCCGACCACCGAGGACCTCGCGGCCCTGGACGAGATCTTCCCGCCGGCCCGCAAGGTCGCCCCGTTCTGACCTGACTGCCCTGGACCTGGCCTGACCCGGACCGCCGGGCGCAGCCTCTGGTTGCGTCCTACGCTCGACGTATGGGAGAGAACAGAGGGCTCGACCCGCAACCCGTCGTCCTGGGCGTGTCCCCCGGGCAGCCCGACCACGTCGTCCACGACGCGGCCCGCTTCGCAGCACAGTTCGGCGCCGAGCTGATCTGCGCTCACGTGAACGCGGGCCGCTTCGCGGTCGCGGAGGACTCTGCCGGGGCGGTGACGTCGGCCCCGATCGACCCGGACTACCACGACGAGCGCGAGGACGAGTTCGACCCCGCGCTCGCGGCCCGGCTCGCGGCGGTGCTCGACCCGAGCGGGGTGCGGTGGAGCACGCGACTCCTGGTCGGGGACACGGCCGACGCCCTGGGCCACCTCGCCGAGACGGTCGACGCCGCGATGATCGTGGTCGGGACGCACGAGCGCGGGTTCGGCGGCGGTGTCCAGGAGTTCTTCAACCGCTCGATCGCGGTTCACCTCGCGCACCGGCAGAACCGCCCCGTGGTCGTCGTCCCTGCACGGGCCCCCGGCGTCGAGTCGCCGCTGCCCTGGGTGACGCGCTGATGGCCGCCGCGGCCAGGCCCAGCTACCTGCGCTGGGCCTCCATCGGTCTCGTCATGATCGGCGGAGCGTTCGGCGCCGCGGGGCGCGAGGGCGTCTCGCTCGCGGTCCCTGACATCGACCAGATGCCGATCGCGATCCCGATCGTCAACATCGTCGGGGCGTTCCTGCTGGGCTACCTCTACGAGGCCGTGGCCCGCCGCCTGCCGGGCGACCCGCGTGGCCCCCGGCTCAAGCTGCTCCTCGGTACCGGCTTCTGCGGCGGCTTCACGACCTACAGCTCGCTGGCCACCGACACGGCCGTCCTGCTCGTCAAGGACCGCGCCGACCTCGCCCTCGTCTACGTCCTGGCGACCGTGCTCGTCGGTGCGGTCGCGACGTTCGCGGGCATCGTGGTGGCGACCAAGGTGAACGCGCAGAAGCAGCCGACGGGCGAGGGGGCACCGCGATGACCCTCGGTATCTTCCTCCTCCTCGCGATCGCAGGCGGCCTGGGCGCGGGCACGCGCTTCGTGGTCGACGGACTGATCCGCTCGAAGGTCAAGACGGCCTTCCCCTGGCCCACCGCGATCATCAACATGTCGGGCTCGCTCGTCCTGGGCGTCCTGACCGGCCTGGTCATCAGCAAGATCGCCTCGACCGACGTCAGCGCCGTCATCGGGACGGGCTTCCTCGGGGGCTACACGACGTTCAGCACCGCGAGCTACGAGGCCGTCCAGCTCGTCAGGCAGAAGCGTTACGGGACGGCGTTCGCCTACTCGATCGGGATCCTCGTGGTGTGCGTGGCGCTGGCCTACGTGGGCTACCGTTGGGGCGCCTCGCTCTGACCCGGCCCCGGGTGGGCCGGGCTCCCCCGGGCGGGCGCCGCCGTCGGCCCTCCCCCGGACCACGCCCGACGGCGGCGCTCCCCTCCTCGGGAGCGCCGCCGTCGGGCATTGGCGGTCTCGCGCGAACCCAGATCGCTCGCACCGCTCCAGGTCGTGGCAGGTGGGCGGCTCGCCCGCACAAGGCGTCCCGCGCGTCGTGTGCGATCCGCTCTCGCCTGATCGCGACTGCCCCGCCCTCTGTTGCGGCCGCTGACTCTCGTCACGCAGTGGTTGGCGAGTCCTGCGTGATCTGCGCTGGGTTCGACGAGTGCTGCACGTCGATCCGCCGGGGCTTGGCCTGCTCACTCACCGGGATCGTCAAGGTGAGGACGCCGTCGGCATAGCTCGCCGCGATCCGGTCGAGCGCCAGGCCGCTGCCCAGCGAGAGCTGACGTGCGAACGTGCCCGACGGGCGCTCGCGGACCAGCCAGTCGGCCTCCCCCGAGCGCGACGTGCGCTCGGCGCGGATGGTGAGCGTGTTGTTCTCGACCGAGACGTCGATTGTCCCCGGGTCCGCACCTGGCAGATCCACGGAGAGCAGATAATGGTCGTCCTCGCGCAGCAGGTCCATCGGCATCACCGCGGCATCGCGGGTGTTCGCCAGGACGGAGGACATCAGCCGGTCCATCTCGTGGAACGGGTCCCAACGCGTAGCCATCAGGCACCACCTCCTCAGTGATCGGCCTCGCCCCTCGAGGCCGTCCGACACCCCGTCCCCGGGGACCGGCGACGGGTGGCTACAAACAGATTCTTAGCACTCTCCCTGGGAGACTGCTAGACGGGCGCGTTCGCCATGAGCGAACGCTCGCCCCGCCGTCCCGGGGTGTCGCACCGAGCCGTCGCGGCAGGTCACGAGGCGTCCGGCCCGAACGGGCAGCTCGGCCCTCAGGGACGCTTGAGCGCCGGGACGAAGGTCGCGATGATCAGGAAGACCCACGTCGTGAGGATGTACGGCCAGGTGTAGACGGGGCCGCTCGTCAGGTCGTGCATGATGATCGTGACCACGGCCGTCGCGATGGTGCCGACGAGCGCGTAGACCCACGACGCGGTCGTGCTGCGCAGGAACACGACCGCGAGCGCGATCGCCGTCAGGACCCCCGAGTAGCCGTTGAGCCCGTTGGCCGTGTTCTGCAGGTTCTCGCCGAACGCGAGCGCGCACAGGCTCCCGACCACGCTGCCCATCGACGCCGCGAGACCCACCTTCCACGACGCGACGAACAGGCCCAGCAGGATCAGCGCGCCGGCCCACACGCTGTTGACCAGCACGACCTCCGACACGTTCGTCAGCAGGGAGCGGAAGAAGGCCGTCGTGGTGTCGTCGGCCACGTGCGTGCCCGCCGAGGACACGTGCAGGCTCGTGGTCGTGACGTACATGATCCCGGCGACCGTGCAGAACGGGGCCGTCGTCGCGGGCAGCGCGAAACGCTTGAGCGGCTCGGTGCCGAACAACCACACGAAGAACCACGTCACCGGTGCGCACAGGAGGCCACCGACCAGGGCGACCACGTACGACCAGGCCTGGTCGCCGCCCATCGCCGCATAGACCGCGGCCCCGACCAGGGCCCCGCAGAAGCCCTGCATGCCCATCTCGACGTTGTCCGTACCGACCCTCATGAGGTAGCCCGCGGCGGTCGAGGCGACCGTCCCCACGACCACGAGCAGGGCCATGCGCCAGTCCGCGACCACGAACGCCGCGAGGATCAGCAAGCCCGTCCAGACGTTCTTCTGGAAGAAGATCTGGGACAGGCCGTGAGCGAGCGAGGCACCTGTCACCGCCGTGGCACTCGAGGGCGCGGCCGCCGAGGCGTTCGTCGCTGTCATGTCATCTCCCTTGCTGTTCCTGGATCGGTCCGACGGGTGGGGTCGAGGACCAGGCGGTCCTCGGGAGCGGCCGACGGCGCGGCGCCCCGCGGCGAGAGGTCGAGCGACGGCGCGCCGAGCGGAAGGGTGCTGAGCGGAGGGGGACCGAGCGCGGGCGGGGTCCCCGGTGCCAGGGCCGCACCGTGCTCGCCGCCCGGGCCCGAGCGGGCTGCCGCGGGGCGCCCCCAGCGTTCCTCGACCCGGCCGAGCTTCCAGTAGGCGGTCGAGGCCAACCACGCCACGACGAGCGTGCCCACGACGACGTAGCCGACGTTCTCGAGCTCGATGCCCGCGACCCAGTCGGTGACCGGGTCGCGCAGCCCCAGCTTCTCGTCGAGGAGGCCCACGAGCTCGATCCCACCGATCACGACCGCGACCATGACCGATATCCCCGTGACGGTCAGGCTGTAGTAGACCTTGCGGACCGGGTTCACCGTGGCCCAGGAGTAGGCCTTGACCATGACGGCCGAGTCCATGGTGTCGAACAGGCTCATGCCCGCGGCGAAGATCAACGGCAGGCACAGCACCGCGTACCAGGGCAGCCCCGTCGCCGCACCCGTCCCTGCGAGGACCAGGAGGGCGATCTCGCTCGCGGTGTCGAACCCCAGGCCGAAGAGGAAGCCGACGAGGTACATCTTGCGCGGACGGTCGACCGACCTCACGAGCGGCTGGACCAGCCGGTTGACGAGGCCGCGGCTCGCGAGCTGCCTCTCGAGCTCGGCCTCGTCGAGCGGCGCGACCTTGGTCCGCCGCCACACCCGCCAGATCCCCACGAAGGACACCGCGTTGATCAGGCCGATGAGGATCAGGAATCCACCGGAGATCGCGGTGCCGAAGACGCCCAGGGCGTTCCGTACCCCGCTGCCGTCGGACGTGAGTCCCACGGCCCAGCTCACTCCCCCGGCGAGCAGGACGGCCATGAGGAAGACGACCGTCGAGTGCCCCAGCGAGAAGAAGAGCCCGACCCCCGCGGCGGGCTTCCTGAGGTCGACGAGCTTGCGGGTCGTGTTGTCGATCGCCGCGATGTGGTCGGCGTCGAACGCGTGCTTGACCCCCAGCACGTAGGCAGTGACGGCGATGCCGACCCCGAAGACCGCAGAACCGAGCTGGAGGTGCGCGGGCGCCACGAACGCGAAGAACACCCCGAACCCCACGACGTGGAGCAGCAGGACCGGCACGAAGACCTTGACCAGCTGCCAGGCGTAGGAGGATCGAGCGCCCATGGGTCTCAGCTCTTCCGGATCAGCGGTGCTTCGATCCCCGTGAGGACCTGGTGCACCGCACGCCAGGCCACCGTGTTGGCGCTCGCGACGGCGCCCGTGTCGTCGCCCACGATGCGCACCCAGACACCGGCGTCCCCCGGCAGGGCGCTGACACCGATGAAGAGGTCCTCCTCGAACCGTTCGGCGAGCACCGAGTGCAGCAGGTCGGCAAGCTGCGTGGGGGGCACGAGGGGGGTGAGGACGTAGAGCATCGCCAGGACGTCCCGGTCGCCCAGCACCGCGAGCCCCCCGGTCCGCCCGTCCTCGGGGACGAGGCGGACGCGGTCGAGCGCGACGATCCGCCCGTCCGGGCGGCGCACCTCGAAGTCCGAGGCGAAGACCGCGTACCGGTGCCTCTCGTCGCGGGCCAGGCGACCCGCGAAGACCGTCTCCCCTGCGACGAGGGTGCCCGACTCGTGCAGCGTGACGCACGTGCGCTGGTAGAACCGCGAGTCGGCGAACGGGATCACGGGCTCGGGCAGGTACTCGACGTAGGCGTCCTCAGCGACGACGACGTTCGTCTGGGCCACCGCGTAGTCGTGCTCCATCCGGTAGACCTTGCTGTGCGCCGACGTCGTGACGTGGGCCGAGCTGCCGGGCCCGAACAGCAGGTCGGTCCGGAGCCGGTCCGCCTGCAGGATGCCGCCCCCCGTCGACATCAGGTACGTGTACGGCATGTCGGGCCGCAGCGGGTCGTAGTACAGCGGACGCATGATCTGCAGCGGCGACTTCTGGTAGTGGTGGACCAGCTCGGTGCCGCGATCGTTCCTGGCGAACTCGAGCTCCAGGAGGCCGACCTTGCCCGGGCTGCCCGCTGCCAGGGTGTCGGGCGTGCTGCTGTGCCGGAGCACCTCCGGAGGGACGTGCTCCGGCTCGTAGTGCGCGGGCTGGAGGCGGTACCCGCCGTAGCCGCCCGGGCTCCCCCGCCACGACACGCCCGCCGGCCGGTCGGTGCCGGGCGCGACAGCGGTCCTAGGCGTCTCCGTGGTGCCGGGCGTGCCCTCGGGCTCACCCGGCACCACGCGCAGCGGCGCGGCGTCGGGCACGTCCGTCACGAGCTCCGCGCTCATCCGACGAGAGCGTCTCGACGGCCGTTCCAGAGCACGAAGATCTGCTCGTACAGTTCGTCGAGCCCCTCGCCCGTCAGCGAGTTGGTGAGCACGACGGGCTTGCCGTCGCGTACGCGGCGCGCGTCCGCCTCCATGGTGTCCAGGTTCGTCCGCACGTACTGCGCGATGTCGATCTTGTTGATCACCAGGATGTCCGACTCGGTGATGCCCGGGCCTCGTTTGCGCGGCATCTTCTCGCCCTCCGAGGTGTCGAGCACGAAGATGAACACGTCCGCGAGCGACGGCGAGAAGGTGAGCGTCAGGTTGTCGCCCCCCGACTCGTAGATCAGCGTGTCGACCTCGGGGAACTTCTCGAGCATCTCCGCGCCCGCCGCGAGGTTCATGGTCGGGTCGTCGCGCACCGCCGTGTGCGGGCAGGCTCCCGTCTCGACGCCCACGACCCGCTCGGGGTCGAGGATGCCCGCGAGCTCGCGACGCACGTGCTGCGCGTCCTCCTGCGTGTAGATGTCGTTCGTGATGACGGCCGGCTGGCGCCCGGCCGCGAACAGCTTGGGCACCAGCGCCTCCGTGAGCGCGGTCTTGCCCGAACCCACCGGTCCGCCGATGCCGATCCTCAGGACGTTCTCGCTCATTCGACTGCCTCGTCTCTCTCGTCGTGCTTCTTCTGGCTACGTCTGTCGTGCAAGGACCCTCAGCTCGCGAACAGTCGCGCCTCGGCCCGCTCGTGCTGCGCCGACATCACGTCGGCGAGCGGCACGCACCCGCCCAGGTCGGACAGGTCGCGTGCCACCGCGTCGGCGGTCACGTCGGCGATCACGGGCCCGACGGCGTGGAGCACCACCTGCGCGTGCCGGTGGTCCGTGAGCCGCAGCCGCAGGGCCGCCCCCACGAAGCTCACCGCGAACGCGAACAGGTCCGACGCCACCGCCTGCTCGACACCCACGCCGGTCGTGGCGTACGCGACGGCCGTGGCGACGGGCTGGCACCCCGGGGTCTCCTTGGCCGTGATCCGCCTGCCCCACTCCTCGAGCCCCGGGCCACCGATCGCCTCGCGCGCGAGGTCCGTGACCTGGTGGCCGCTGCGCACCGAGGCCTTGCGCATCTCGGCGTTGAGCTTCGAGGCGAACAGCACCTGGTCCACCTCCTGGACCTGGTCCCAGTCGGCGGCCACCGCCGCGTCGTGGGCCCGGGCGAGAGCCGTCGCGTCGCCCGGACCCACCGAGTGCCGCAGCAGACCCGTCAGCAGCCCCTCGACGTCGCCCCGGTCGACCAGGCGCGCCTGGCTGAACCCCTCCAACCCGTGCGACATCGTGTAGAAGCCGCTCGGGAAGGCGGAGTCCGAGAGCTGGAGGCTCACCAGGAGCGCCCCGACGTCGGCCCTGCCGCTGGTCGTGTCCCGCATGACCACCCTCAGGCGAGGAAGAAGAGCTGGGTCATGGGCAGGGACTCGGCCGGCTCGATGTGCGCGGGCTTGCCGTCGAACGTCACCTTGTACGTCTCGGGATCGACCTCGATGACGGGCGTGCGGTCGTTGCGGACCATGTGCTCCTTCCCGATGCCCCGACAGCGGCGCACCGGCAGGACCTGGCTCTTGAGGCCGAGCTGCTCCGGGACGCCCTTGTCGATCGCGGCCTGGGACATGAACGTGATCCGGGTCGCCTGCAGCGCCTGCCCGAACGCACCGAACATGGGCCGGTAGTACACGGGCTGGGGCGTGGGCAGCGACGCGTTCGGGTCGCCCATGAGGGCCCAGTTGATGAGCCCGCCCTTGACGACGACCTTGGGCTTCGCGGCGAACGAGTCGACGGGCCACAGCACGATGTCGGCCATCTTGCCGGGCTCGAGCGACCCGATGTAGTCGGAGACACCCTGCGTGATCGCCGGGTTGATCGTCACCTTCGCCAGGTAGCGCAGCACGCGGAAGTTGTCGTTGTCCCCGGTCTCCTCGGGCAACGGGCCCCGCACCGCCTTGTTGTGGTGCGCGGTCTGGAAGGCCCGCGTCACGGACTCACCGATACGGCCCATGGCCTGGGAGTCGGACGAGAACATGGACAGCACGCCCTCGTCGTGGAGCACCGTCTCCGCGGAGATCGTCTCGGCGCGGACACGGGAGTCGGCGAAGGCGACGTCCTCGGGGATGTCGTGGGACAGGTGGTGGCACACCATGACCATGTCGAGCAGCTCGTCGACGGAGTTGACCGTGTACGGCAGGGTTGGGTTGGTCGACGAGGGCAGGATGTTCGGGAACCCGGCGGCCTTCATGATGTCCGGCGCGTGCCCGCCTCCCGCCCCCTCGGTGTGGTACGTGTGGATCGTCCGGCCGTCGATCGCCGAGAGCGTGTCCTCGACGAACCCTGCCTCGTTGAGGCTGTCGGTGTGGATCGAGACCTGGATGTCGAACTCGTCGGCCACGGTCAGCGCGTTCCGGATCACCGCCGGGGTCGCGCCCCAGTCCTCGTGGACCTTGAGCGACGAGGCACCGGCCTCGATCTGCTCCACGAGCGCGGCGGGCAACGACCCGTTGCCCTTGCCGTGGAAGCCCATGTTGACGGGCATCTCCTCCGCGGCCTGGATCATGCGGTGCAGGTGCCATGCCCCGGGCGTCGTGGTGACGCCGTTCGTCGCGTCGGTCGGGCCCGTCCCGCCGCCGAAGAGCGTCGTGATGCCGTTCGACAGTGCGGCCTGCGCCTGCTGGGGGGAGATGTAGTGCACGTGGGAGTCAATGGCCCCCGCGGTCGCGATGCAGTGCTCCCCGGCGAGGACCTCGGTCGTGGCACCGACCACGAGCCGCGGGTCGACGCCGCTCTGCAGATGAGGGTTGCCCGACTTGCCGATGCCGGCGATCTTGCCGTCCTTGACGCCGATGTCCCCTTTCACGACCCCGAGGATCGGGTCGAGGATGATGGCGTTGGTGATGACGAGGTCGAGCGCACCCTGGGCGCTGGTGGCCTCGGGGTCGGCTGCCATGCCGTCACGTGCGGTCTTCCCGCCGCCGTAGACGACCTCGTCGCCGTAGTGCCCCTCGTTGTAGTCCCTCTCGATCTCGATCACGAGGTTCGAGTCCGCGAGGTGCACCTTGTCGCCGGTGGTCGGGCCGAACAGGTCCGTGTACTGCTTGCGGGAGATGATGGCCATTACTTCTTCCCCTTCTTCGCCGCTCCGGTGGTCCGCGCCGTCGGCTTGCCGTCCTTGAACTGTCCCTCGGTCATGCGCGCGAGCGAGTCGATCCGGGTCTGACGCGAGTCGAGCCCGCCGTCGACCAGGTTGTTGAAGCCGACGAGGTGACGTGAACCGGAGTAGGCCGTCAGCGTGACGTCACGGGTATCCCCGGGCTCGATGCGAACGCCGGTGCCCGCAGGGATGTCCAGGTGCATCCCGTACGCCTTCTCCCGTTCGAAGAGCAGCGCGCGGTTCACCTCGAAGAAGTGGAAGTGCGACCCGATCTGCACGGCGCGGTCGCCGGTGTTGCTCACCCTGAGGGTGACCTTCTCCCTGTCCGCGTTGATCTCGATGTCCTCGTCGGTGTGGTGGTACTTGGGGCTACCTAGCATCGTTCTTCCCTCCGCTGCTGACTTCGCGTCGTGGTGCTTCTCGATGGATCGGTGGCGGCCTGGCGACCGCTCAGTGACGACGGGCGAGGACCTCGTCGTGGGAGACGCCGTGCACTGCTGGCGGCTCGAGATGGTCGGCGTCCCGCGGCGCGGCCTCGACCGTGTCGTGGGTGTCGTGGGTGTCGTGGGTGTCGAGGGTGTGCGCCCCGCCGCCGTGCGGGTGACCGTGGGGGTGCGGATGGGGGTGCGGATGGGGGTGCGGGTGCGGGTGACCCGCCGCGCCGTGCTCGCCGCTCTCCTCGAAGGCGTGCGAGTGGGCGTACCCGTGGCCGTGGTCCGCGAGCAGACCGGTCTCGATCCCGTCGTGGCCGTGGCTCAGGCTGTGCTCGGCCGCGGCGAGCCGCTGCCGGACGACCTGGAGGATCGCCTGCTCCGACATCAGCGGCCCGTAGAACGTCGCCCGGGTGAGCTCGCCGATCCCCCAGGGGGCGGCGCTCGTCCGTGCGAAGCCTGCGGGGACGACGACGGCCTCGGTGGACCCCAGGAGCCGTGCGCGACGGACCGCCTCGGCGACCTCCGCGTCCTCCTCGACGCACGCGACCTCTACCGGGAGCCCGGCGCCGTGCGTCCGGACGAGGTGCGCGACCCGGTGAAGCTCTGCGTCGTCGAACGGGTTCGACGACGTCGCCGTGATCACCAGGGCCGCCCCCGGCCGCCGCTCGGCGGTCTCGGTCGCGGCCCTGCGCAGCCAGGCGACCAGGTGGTCGATCGTGCCGAAGTCGTCGCACAGGACGACACGCCCTGCCCCGGCCCCCACGCTCAGCCACTTGAGCGTCTTGGCCGTGTCGGCGACCATCGTGGGATTCCGGCCGAACGTCATCGGCAGGACCGCCACGGGCCCGTCGCCCGTCGCGAGCAGCACGCTCACGGTGTTGTGGAGCGGCCGGCCCGGCGGGCTCACAGTCACGCCCGGGAGCGCGTCCGCCACGAACCGCACGTCCGCCCCGTCGTGGCTCTCGTGCCCGCCGACCAGGACGAGCCGCGTCTGTCCCGGCACCCCCGACGGCCCCCTCGACGCCATGCCTCAGGCCGCCACGGGGTCGTGACAGGAGACGAGCTTGCTGCCGTCGACGAACGTCGCCTCGACCTGGAGCAGCGCGAGCCGCTCACGGACTCCCGGGAGACAGTCCTTCTCCGACACGACCGTCTTTCCGAGCTCCATGCACTCGGCGACCGACTTCCCGTCGCGGGCTCCTTCGAGAATTGCTTCCGAGATCAGCGCCTGGGCCTCGCTGAGATTGAGCTTGGTGCCCCTTTCCCGACGCCTGCGTGCCAGGTCCGCGACCTGGTAGACATACAGCTTGTCCATTTCTCGTGGGGTGAGATTCATTGCCTGCACGACCTTTCGCCAGTGCGACCGGCAGCCGGAACGAACCGGTCTCGCGTCTGATGTCTCGACCCTACGCGGGCGCCACAGGAGTGCAACCGGAGCACCGACAACCCTCCGGCCAGCGCTTTCACGCGCCTCGCCGCCTCGCATTCCTGGCGACAACCTGCGACATTGTCGCAACAGGACGTCACGACAAATCACCAGATAAACCACCGTCCGGTTCGCCCGACATTTTAACCAGGCCGGATCGAGGAGCCGAAGATAGCCTGAGCGCGTGGAAACAGTGTGGCTCGTCCTCGGAATCGTCATTCTCGCCCTGACCCTGCTCGACGTGTTCCTCACCGCACTCAACTACGACGAGTCCGGTTTCATCGCGGGGCCGCTCGCCGAGGGCCAGTGGCGTCTGCTGCGCCGCGTCACCCGACGCATGTCGAGGCGGTGGCGCCCGCTCGCGCTGCGCCAGGTCACGGGCCTGCAGATCATGGTCACGGTCGTCGCCTGGCTGTTCGGCGTGATCCTCGGGTTCGGGCTGATCTACTACGGCCAGATGACCAAGACCGCGTTCTCGGTGTCCGGCACGGGCGCGAGCCTGGACTTCTTCAACGCGATGTACTTCAGCGCGGCCCAGCTCTCGACCGTCGGCGGGTCCTCGCTCACGGCCGAGACGGACGTGCTGCGCTTCCTGAGCATCGCCGAGACGCTCACGGGCGTGGTCCTCGTGTCACTCATCCTGACGTTCCTCCTGGGCGTCTACGACGTGATCCGCGACCTGCGCGCGCTCTCGGCGCAGTTCTTCAGCGCGGAGCGCGGGGCAGGTTCCCCGGTCGCGAGCCTGGCTCCCTTCTTCCACCAGGGCGAGCCGAGCGGGCTGGACGGGCACGTCGACGGCATCGCGGACTCGTTCTCGTCGTACACCGACGGCCTGCGGCTGCACCATGCGGCGTACTACTTCCAGAGCGGCCGCGACCAGTTCGCCCTCCCCTACGCGATCCGGATGCTCGGCGGGACCCTCGGCGCGCTCCGGTGGGGACTGCCGACCGGTCACCCGGCGACGGCCACACCGGGTCTCGTCCCCCTGACCTTCCAGTTCCTCGAGTTCGGCGAGTACCTGCAGAAGCGGCTGCGCTGGACGAGCCACGCGGTCCCCGAGGTCGTGAGCGCCGAGGAGTTCGCCGACCTCGCCCGGAGCGGGCACCACCGCGGGCGGCAGGACGAGTGGGTCGCGCGCTTCGTCCAGCTCGACCGCGACATGGCCGACCTCGCAGCGATCCAGCCGCTCGCCGATCTCGACGACGCCTACCGCCGGTACACCGAGTGGCTGCCGTTCGCGTACCGCGCCCAGCAGATCACGTTCGCCGTGAGCCGTGACCTGGACTACCAGCCGATCATCGTGACCGACAAGCCGGTCTCGATCCTGCACAGCGACGACGCGCTGGCCCTGCAGACGCTCGAGCAGGACGTCCCGGGGCCGCTCGTCGAGCCCGGCAGCCACGCGGAGAAGGAGACCCGCAGCCGGCTCGCGCGCTGGGAGACGTTCGTCGACCAGCACGTGTCTCTCGTCGACCCCGGGTATGCCCGGCTCCGGTCGGCGGGGAGGGCCGTGCTCGCCGCGGCGGCCGCCGTCCTCTCGTTGTACCTCCTCTTCGAGGCCACCGGACGCGACGGGCTCCAGCCTGCGATGTTCGGCGGGTTCGTGGCCATGCTCACCACGGGCATCTCCGTGGACAAGACGCTCCGAGGCCGCAAGATCACCAGCGTCCTGCTGATCCTCCCGATCACCCTGGTCGTCGCGCTGGGTGCCCTCGTGTCGGACTCCCCGGTATGGACGGCCGTGATGGTCGTGGCCGTCGCAGTGCTGGGGGTGTGGCTCGGGCGGTTCGGCCTGCGGTGGGCCGCGCTGGGGCAGGTCACCTTCATGGCCTACTACTTCGCGCTCATCCTGCGCCTGCACCTGACCGACGTCCTGCTGTACATCGCGGCCGCGCTGCTCGGGATCGCGTGGGCCTACGTCCTGAACTACGTCCTGCTCCCCGAACGCCCGCGCAAGGTGCTGCAGAGCGGCGTCGACGGGTTCGGGCGCCGCCTCGTCACCGCGATGGACTCGTTGATCGACGCCGTCTCGTGGGCCCGGTGGGACCCGGACATCCGCAAGCGCGTAGCGCTCGACATGCGCGACCTCCATCGCGGAGCGGCCTTCCTCGCCGGACAGCTGACGGGAGACGAGAACGCGACGGGGGTCGATCCGGCACGCAGCGCTGAGCTTCGGCTCCACCTGTTCGACACCGAGCTGGCCGCCGTCAACCTCATGAGCGCCGCACGCAACGTGACGGGCACGGCAGTCCCTCTCGAGCTGCGCGGCCGCCTGGCCGGGAGGATCGAGCTGCTGCAGGCGCACCTCGCCGAGATCGCGGCACGCCCGGTCGACGGCTCGGCACCGACCACCACGCCCCCCCACCTCGCGCCGTGGCAGAACGACCCTCCGCCTCCCGACTGGCCGCGGGCTGCTCGTCTCTTGTACAAGTCGACCAACGAGCTCTACCGGGCTGCCGACGCCCTGCGGACGGCAGAGGTCGCGGGCCTCGACCCGGACGCTCCTCCGCTCGCGACGGTCGACCCCGACGACTCCCAGATGGACGACGCCGAGCTCGACGAGCTGCTCCCCGCCCCGGCCTCGCCGTCGGACGGCAGGAAGCCGATGTCCCCCGTGACCAAGCGGGCGATCCAGGCCGGGGTCGCGACCGGAGCCGCGCTCGGGCTGGGCGAGGCGGTGTCCACGACCCACCAGTACTGGGCCACGCTCGCGGCCTACCAGGTGCTGGGCGGCAGCGACGGTGAGACCTTCGTCAAGGGTGCGCAACGCATCGCGGGAACGGTCGTGGGTGCGGCGGTCGGCTTCGGCGTCGCGATCCTCACCGGTTCGGACCCGTCGGTGATCGTGCCGCTGCTCGCCGTCGCCGTGTTCGCCTCGACGTACTACCGCCCGGTGTCACCCGCGGTGTCGAACTTCTGGACGACCATGATCTTCGCCCTGCTCTACGAGTTCCTGGGACGCCTGACCACGCTCGCTCTCGAGATCAGGGTCCTGGAGACCCTCTTCGGCGCGGCCGTCGCGCTGCTCGTCGCCTGGCTCGTCTTCCCCACGCACACCCGGGCCAAGCTCGACAAGGACATCAAGAAGCTCCTGCACGACATCGAGATCGTGATGGTCGCCAGCCTCCGGGAGCTCGAGGGCGGCACCAAGATCTCGCGGAAGGCCGTCGAGAAGCGACTCCTCGTGATCAACCAGGACGTGCGCCAGATCAACGCCACGGCGGCTCCGCTGCGTCGAACTCCCGGCGCCTTCGAGGTCGGCGGCATCGAGGGCCAGCTCACGGCGCTGTGGTCCCTGACCTACTACACGCGTCACCTGGCTCGGGCCGTGACCCGCATGATCGCGGCCGGGGACAACCTGTCGACGGAGGACTGGGCGTCGCTCCGGCGGGTCACGAGCGCGAACGTCTCAGCACTGCGGGAGGCGCTCGACGGGCGGGTGCCGACAACGGTCCAGGAGGACCTGGGCGTCAGCAGCGAGGGCGACACGGCCGGGGAGCCCGCGCGCGCACGCGACCTGGTCCTGCGTGAGGTCGAACGGATCAACCAGACACTCACGGTCCTCATCGAGACCTACGCGCCCGGGGCAACGGGCAAGGACACGACGGTGGACACCGCACCGCTCTGACGCGAGCGGTCACGGCACGCGAGGCGTAGCGTCGAAGCATGGCCACGTGGGAGGACGTCGGGCGGATCGCGGCGGTGCTGCCGGACACGGCCGAGCACCGCCCGCGCGAGTGGGCCGTGCACGGACGGAACTTCGCCTGGGAACGTCCGCTGCGCCGTCGGGACCTGGACGAGCTGGGCGTCTCCGCGCCGGACACCGCGCCGCTCGGGTTCTACGTCGCCGACGAGGGCGAGAAGCTCGCGCTCGTCGGCGACGAGCCGAGCACCTTCTTCACGACGGCCCACTTCGCGGGCTATCCGATCGTTCTTGCGCGCCTCGACCGCGTCGCCGTCCCCGAGCTCGAGGAGCTCCTCGAGGACGCATGGCTCGCGCGGGCGCCCCGGCGCCTTGCGCAGGCGTTCCTCGACGCGACCGAGTAGGGCCCTCGCCGCCTAGGAGGCCAGCCGCTCGCGCGCGCCCTGGCCGACACGTTGCCCGGGACGGTCGCCCTCCGGCCGCGTGACCTCGGCCCAGACCTCGTCGAGGGAGAGGCCCAGGACGTCAGCGATCGCGGCGACGGTCGGGAAGGCAGGGGTGGCGACCCTGCCCGTCTCGATCTTCCGGAGGGTCTCGGGCGAGACGCGCGCGTCGAGCGCGACCTCGAGCATCGAGCGTTCCCCCCTGGCCCGACGCAGCAGAGCACCGAGGCGCTGCCCGCGTTCGACCTCGGCGGGGGTGAGCGGCAACCTGACCATGGACCCGATTCTAGTACCGGGATAACATGGCCGGTATAGTTATTGGAAACACGAGGAAGACGCCGCAATGATCGAGATACTGAACCCCACCGAGCTGTCCCGAGCACGAGAGACGGGAGCCCTGGTCGCTCACGTCCTGCACACGCTCAAGGGCCGCAGCACCGTCGGGACGAACCTGCTGGACATCGACCGGTGGGCGAAGGAGCTGATCCTCCAGGCCGGCGCGCTGTCCTGCTACGTCGACTACGCCCCGTCGTTCGGGCGCGGGCCCTTCGGCCACTACATCTGCACGGCCGTCAACGACGCCGTGCTGCACGGACGTCCGCACGACTACACGCTCGCCGACGGCGACCTGCTGACGCTCGACCTCGCCGTCTCCCTGGGGGGCGTCGCGGCAGACGCCGCTCTCAGCTTCGTCGTGGGGGACACACGCCCCCCGGAGAGCGTCGCCATGATCGACGCGACCGAGCGCGCCCTCGCGGCGGGCATCGCGGCCGCACGACCCGGCGCCCGCGTCGGCGACCTCTCCCACGCCATCGGCACGGTCCTCGGCGACGCGGGATACCTGATCAACACCGAGTTCGGAGGCCACGGGATCGGCTCGACCATGCACCAGGACCCCCACGTCTCGAACACCGGACGCCCCGGACGCGGATACCGGCTGCGGCCAGGGCTGCTGCTCGCCCTGGAACCCTGGGTCATGCAGGACACCGCCGAGCTCGTCACCGATGCCGACGGATGGACTCTCCGCAGCGCGACGGGCTGCCGGACCGCGCACAGCGAGCACACGATCGCGATCACGCACGACGGGGCCGAGATCCTCACGCTGCCACGGCCCTCGTGAGGTCGGCACGGCACGTGCGTCTGCTCGCCTGACTCGACGGCCGCTCGTCCCGCCCGGCCCGCTCGGCCGTTCCGTCCTACGCTCGGCTCATGACGTTCGCCGAGGTGATCGAGGTCGTCGGCAAGGTGGTCGACGCGGCGGGGGTCGCCGCGATCGTGGTCGGCGCCCTGTACGCAGCATTCCTGTCCCTGACCCGACGCCGGGAGGGCAACGTCTACCGCCTCTTCCGGCGGCGGCTCGGTCGCTCGATCCTGCTCGGGCTCGAGCTCCTGGTCGCCGCCGACATCATCCGTACGGTCGCGATCACACCGACGCTCGAGAGCGTCGCTGTGCTCGCCGCGATCGTCCTCATCCGGACGTTCCTCAGCTTCTCGCTCGAGCTCGAGATCACGGGCCGCTGGCCCTGGCAGCAGGCCCCCGAGCCGGACCCGACGCCTGCCGAGGACGCGGCGACGGGGCCCACGCGCACGTAGGCCCCGCCACCTGCGCCCGTCAGCTCGTCGTGGAGAACAGGACCGCGTCGTACTCCCATGCCCCGACGTTGACCTCCATGGTCACGTCGGCGGGGTCCGTGACCCCGAAGACCACGGGGAACGTCAGCGACTGGCCCGGGAGCAGGGGCGTGCTCGGGGTGCTGCTGATCTGGTTCGCCGCGTCGAAGACCTGGGAGCCCTCGACACCGCCCGACGAGAGCGTGACGTACGTGAACGTGGGGTCGAACGTCTCCGCGGTCCCGTTCGTCAGGGTGAGGTCGATGCGCACGAACTGCGTGAACCCTTCGTCGCCCGCCGCCGTGTCGCTGGGCGTGAACGCGGCCGGGGCGCTGGCACCGACCTCGAGGCCGTCCTCGTAGACGGCGGCGTCACCGAAGACGAGGGCCGGCGAGGAGTCGCCGGCCGCGCCGTCAGCGGGAACGTCCTCGCCCGTCGTGTCCGCGGGCGTCTCTGCTCCCGCGGGCTCCTCGGGGGCCGAGCTCGAGATGCTCGTCGACCCGAGGCTCGTGGAAAGCTCGTCGAGGGCTGCGACGAACACGACCTGGGAGATCACCGCACCGATCCCGGCGACGACCGAGATGACGATCGCGGCGATCGACATGCCCTTGCCGCTCCCGAGCACCCCTGCCTTGACGAGCCCGATGATGCCCAGGACGAGGCCTGCGAGCGCCAGGACCGCCGCGAAGAGGTTGATGATCGGGATCAGGCAGAGCACGAGAGCGACGATCGCGAGCACGAGGCCCGTGACCGCGAGCACGTTGGACTTCTTGGGCGGGACGACGCCGTAGGGCGGCGGGTAGCCGCCCTGCTCCGGCCCCCACGCGCCGGGCTGGCCGGGCTGGGCGGGCTGGCCGGGCTGCTGGTACGGCGAGGGCTGCGGTGCTCCGGGATAGCCGAGCGACGGCGGGGTCGGCTCTGCGGGTCCGGGAGGGGGGTACGTCATTCGTCTGCTCGTCTTCTTGTCGTGCACGGCACGGCGACGCCGGAGTGTGCGGAGGAGGGAGGCGCGCGCGCTCGGGCGCGCACACCGGCACAAGTGTTCCATGTGTGGAGATGCCATGGAGAGGACTTTCGGGTGAAAACCACCGGAACCACGCACCTGCCGCCACGACGGGCCACCACCGACCGACATCTACCCTGGAACCATGCCCACGCTTCCCGCTCCCCACCGCACGCCCCCTCCCGGGCCGCGCGACGCCGTCGGGCCGGACGTCCTCGCCGGTGACGCGTGGCTCCCCCTCGCGACGGCGCACGCCGAGCGCGCCGACGCCCTGACCGCGGGCTGGCGCGAGCGCAAGGCGCGCGGCGAGAAGCACGCCGTCGAGGACTTCCTCTTCACCTACTACCCCACCCGCCCCGCCCAGCTCCGGCGCTGGCACCCGGGCGCGGGCGTCACGCTCTCCGGTGACAGCAGCACGCCCGACGGCGCCGCGCCCCTCCTCGCCGAGCGCGCCACCTGGCGGTGGTACCGGACCGACACCACCGGCGGCGTGACGCTCGACGTCGACGCGTTCCTCGCAGACCGCGGCGACACCGTGCGCTATGCCCGCGACCTGCTCGCGGCCACGGCCTCCCGGCCGGCGAGCCTCGGGTGCTTCGGGCTGCACGAGTGGGCCATGGTCTACCGCGACCACGCCCAGGGCCGCGACCACCGCCACCCCCTGCCGCTGCGGCTCGGGGCCCAGGGCACCGACGACGTCGTGGCCTCGCACCCCGTGCGCTGCTCGCACTTCGACGCGTTCCGCTTCTTCACCCCCGAGGCCGTGGGCCTCAACCGGCTGCAACCGACCCGGGAGACGCAGCCCGCGCTCGAACAACCGGGCTGCCTGCACGCCAACATGGAGGTGTTGGTTCCGCTCGCAGGCACCGCGACCGATGAAGCACAACCGCTCACGCGCGAGACCCAGGTGCTCTACGAGCAGCCAGGTTGCCTCCATGCAGCGATGGATTGCTACAAATGGGCGATGAAGCTCGGCCCCGCTGTGCCGGGCGATCTGCTCCTCGATACGTTCGAGCTGGCGCGCGAGATTCGGTACACCGACATGCAGGCTTCGCCCTATGACGTGTCGACGTACGGACTCGAACCGATCGCCATCGAGACGCCGGAGGGCAAGCGCGAGTACGTCCGGTTGCAGCGAGGCTTTGCCGAACGCTCCAACTCGCTACGTGCCCGTCTCATCGAGGTCTGTGACGCCCTCCTGCCGCTTGGAGCAGAACCCCTTGCGCAGGGCCGCACCGCATGATCCGGGACCTGGCCGCCCGTGAACGCGACAGTCATCGGCTCACGACAGGCCGTCCCTCGACGCGCTCGACGGCGAGCTCGGCGGCATCGAACGGGTCGGCGTCGCTGACGGCGTACCGATCGAGGCTTCCGATCCTGCACGCCTCACGGTCAGCCCGGCCCGATCCAACTGCCACCGGAGCCTTCGCGGGCTGAGTTCCAGACGGTCTCGAACTCCGACTGCTCGACGAGCGTGACCACGAACTGGGGATCCTCCGCGATCTCCGCGGGGAGCGGCACAGGTATCAGCCCGAGGCCGGTGCTCTCGGACTCGTGGTCCTCGTCCGCCCACGTCAGACTCCCGTCGGCGAACTCGTCGACCTTCCGTACCTCCCACCCTCGGACCACGTGCGCCCACAGCACCACAGGGTCGTCGGTGCTGCCGTGGATCCACCGAACACGCTGAAAGTACTCGCTCGTCATCCCGCCATGCTCCCGTACCGTCCTCAGGGATCGTTGTGCGTCCGCCACCGACGACCAGTCAGACGACCTGGAGCGGCTCTCCAACGGCGTGTCTGCGTGTGCAACGCCAACATGGATCTCTACGAGTGGGCGACCAAGCTGTCCCCCGCTGTGCCGAGCGGGCTCGTGCTCGACGCGTTCGAGCTCGCCCGCGACATCCGCTGGGTCGACATGCGGGCCAGCCCCTACGACGTGTCGTCGTACGGCGAGGCGCCCGTCGCGATCGAGACCCCCGCAGGCAAGGCCGAGTACGTGCGGCTCCAGCGCGGGTTCGCGGAGCGCTCGGCCGTCCTGCGCGGGCGCCTGCTCGAGGTCTGCGAGCGCCTGGCGGGCTGACGCGTGCGACGGCACCGCGAGAGGGGTGGTCCCGTACGAGGCGGGTGGTACGGACCGTGGCGCGGGAACCCGTCTCGTGCGGGACCACCCGTGTCGGCGATGCTGGGCGGCCTGGCAGGATCGGAGCATGTCGCGTCCGCCCCTCGCCGAGATCCCCACCGGCCCCGTTCCCGTGCCGCCCGCCGTCCGCTCGCTCGTCGACGCCGCGGGGGGCGGGGACCTGGTCCCCGTGTGGGTCAACGACCTGGGCGGGCTCACGTTCCGCTGGGGCGCCGACCGCTACGTCAAGTGGGTCGCGGCCGGGACGCCGGAGATCGACCTGCTCGCCGAGGCCGAGCGGCTCGCGTGGGCCTCCCGCTTCGCCACCGTGCCACGGGTGCTCGACGCCGGGCAGGACGAGATCGGCGCTTGGCTCGTGACCGAGGCGATCGACGCGGCGTCGGCCGTCGACCCGCGCTGGATCGCCGAGCCCGCGACGGCCGCGGCGGCGATCGGTCACGGTCTGCGCGTCCTGCACGACGCGCTGCCGGTCGAGGACTGCCCGTTCACGTGGAGCGTCGAGCAGCGCATCGCGCGCGCCGACGAGCGGATCGCCGACGGCGAAGGCCCGGCCGACTGGTTCCCCGAGCACGCGCAGCTCTCGGTCGCCGAGGCGCGCCCCCTGCTCGACCTCGCACCCCCCGTGGACCGGTTGGTCGTGTGCCACGGCGACGCGTGCGCACCCAACACCCTGCTGGCCGCCGACGGCACGTTCGCGGCGCACGTCGACCTCGGGTCGCTCGGGGTCGCGGACCGCTGGGCGGACCTCGCGGTCGCGGCGTGGAGCACCGAGTGGAACCACGGACCCGGCTACGACGGGATCGTGTACGAGTCCTACGGCATCGAGCCCGACAAGGAACGGATCGCCTACTACCGCCTGCTCTGGGACCTGGGCTGACGGCCGTCCCGCCCCGGCACACCTCCGCCCCGGCACACCTCGGCGCAGAGCGCGGCCCGGGCTACGCCGTCGAGTCCTGCGGGACCGGTGCCCACACGTCGCCCGGGACGTCCCCGGGCAGGTCCGGGTTCCCGGTCCCGACGAACCGGGCGTCCGTCCCGTCCTTGCGACCACGCTCGAAGTCCTTGAGCGCACCGAACGCCCAGCGTCCCAGCAGCACGATCGCGACGAGGTTCACGAGCGCCATGAGTGCCATCGCGACGTCCGCGACGGCCCACACCGCCTCGAGCTCGATGAGCGAGCCGATCCCGATCGCCGCGAGCACGAGCGTGCGCAGCGCCGTGAGCGCCTTGGCGCGGATACCGAGGAACGTCAGGTTGACCTCGGCGTACGAGTAGTTGCCGAGCACCGAGGAGAACGCGAAGACGAACACGAGGATCGTCATGGGCCACACGGTCCACGTCCCGAGCTGGGCCGCGACGGCCTCCTGCGTGAGCGAGGCCCCGGCGGCGTCGGTCGTGGTTCCCGGGTCGAAGACCTCGGGCCCGGCCATGAGGATGATGAAGGCCGTGGCCGAGCACACCACGATCGTGTCGACGAACACCCCGAGCGACTGGATGAGCCCCTGCTTGGCGGGGTGCGAGACCGTCGCGGTCGCGGCGGCGTTCGGGGCGCTGCCCATGCCCGCCTCGTTCGAGAACAGGCCGCGCTTGACCCCGTTGAGCAGCGCGGCGAGGATGCCGCCCGCGGTGCCCGCGACGGCCTGGTCGAGCCCGAACGCGCCCTCGACGATCTGCCGGACCACGCCCGGCACGGCGCCGAGGTTCATGAGGATGATGGTCGCCGCGAGCAGGACGTAGACGCCCGCCATGATCGGCAGCACGATCCCCGCGACCTTCGCGACGCGCTTGACCCCGCCGAACAGCACGGGGGCTGCGAGGACCATGAGGAGCACCGCGGTCCAGCCGGGCGAGACCGCGTGGCCGTTGTCGAGCGCCTCGCTGATGGTGTTGGCCTGCACCATGTTGAACGCGAAGCCGAACGCGAAGATCAGCAGGATCGCGAACACGATCCCCCACCGCCGCGAGCCCAGGCCGCGCTGGATGTAGTACGCGGGGCCGCCGCGGTAGGAGCCGTCGTCGGCGCGGACCTTGAAGATCTGGCCGAGCGTCGCCTCGACGAACGCGGTCGCCATCCCGATGAGCGCGACGCACCACATCCAGAAGATGGCCCCCGGGCCGCCGAGCGTCAGCGCGATCGCGACGCCCGCGATGTTGCCCGTCCCCACGCGGGACGCGAGCCCCACGCAGAACGCCTGGAAGGACGAGATGCCGCCCTCGGCCGAGCCGGTCGAGCCGCCCACGAGCCGGAACATGAGCCCGAAGAGCCGCACCTGGACGGCGCGCGTGCGGACCGTGAAGTAGACGCCCGCGCCGATGAGGACGTAGATCAGGACGTACGAGTACAGGGCGTTGCTCACCGGGTCGATCAGCGCCTCTTGCAAGACGTCCATGCTTCATTCCTCCAGCCCGACGGCGGGGCAGCCGTCGCCAGGACGCTAACCTCTCGCGGTGGTCCTTGTCGCGACGGCCCTCTCAGCGGGGCTGGGAGTGCGCGCGCTCCCCGCGCTGCGCCTTTTCGGCCGTCGCGGCGATCCGGGCCGCGCGCGTCGAGGCCCGCTTGGCGTCGGCGATCCATCCCAGGATCAGCCGACGCACGCCCGGCGGGAAGGCGTCCCAGTGCTCACGAGCGGGCGGCGCGGCAGCGAACGCCGAGGCCAGGTCGTCGGGGACGACGAGCGCCTCGGCGTCGTCGTACCTCGTCCACGAGCCGTCGGCGCGGGCAGCGTCGATCACCGCCCGACCCGCGTCGGTCATCCTGCCGTCCGCCTCGGCGCGCGCGACCCGTTCCTTGCTCAGGCGCGTCCAGCGGCTCCCCGGCCGCCGCCGTGTGAGCCACATCATGGAGCGCTCGTCGTCGATCGTCTGCACGGTCCCGTCGATCCACCCGAAGCTCAACGCCTCCTCGATGAGCGCGTCGTAGTCGATCGGCGAACGGCCGCTCGCCCGCCGCCACTGCACGACCCAGACCCCGGGGACCTCGTCGTCGTGGTGCTCGGCGAGCCACGCGCGCCACTCGGCCACGGTCTCGGGGTGGAAGCGGGGCGCGTCCGCGCGCCGGTCGGTCACCATGCGCCCAGACTTCCACGGGGCAGCCGCAGGTGCGCGCGACGAGGGCACCCGAGGCGCGCGATCCCCCGGGGGACAAGGCCTCTGCGACAATGGCCACGATGAGCACCACGACCCCCACCACCCGTCCCGAGCCCGGCCTGGTCCGTCACCTGCCGGCACCGGACGGCTCGGGCACCCCGGACCCTGACGCCCTCTACGAAGGGTTCACCGAGTGGGCCACCGAGACGGGGATCGACCTCTACGCGCACCAGGACGAGGCCGTCATCGAGATCTTCTCGGGCGCGCACGTCATCCTGGCCACGCCCACGGGCTCGGGGAAGTCGCTCGTGGCGGTCGGCGCGCACTACGCGGCCCTCGCCGCGCACCGCTCCGGCGCCCCCGGTCGCAGCTACTACACGGCCCCGCTCAAGGCGCTCGTGAGCGAGAAGTTCTTCGCGCTCGTCGCGGTGTTCGGCTCCGCGAACGTGGGCATGATGACGGGGGACTCGTCGGTCAACCCGACCGCGCCCATCATCTGCTGCACCGCGGAGATCCTCGCGAACATCGCGCTGCGCGACGGCGCGGACGCGGACGTCGCGCAGGTCGTCATGGACGAGTTCCACTACTACGCGGACCCGCAGCGCGGCTGGGCCTGGCAGGTCCCGCTCCTCGAGCTGCCCCAGGCGCAGTTCGTGCTGATGTCCGCGACGCTCGGCGACACCTCGACGTTCACCGAGGACCTCGAGTCGCGCACGGGACGTCCCGTCGCCGAGGTCACGAGCGCCGAGCGCCCCGTGCCGCTCACGTTCGCCTACGTCGCCGAGCCGCTGGGCGAGGTGATCGAGGAGCTCGTCACGACGCACCGCGCGCCCGTCTACGTCGTGCACTTCACGCAGAAGGACGCGGTCGACCGCGCCCAGGCCCTGCTGAGCATCAACGTCGCGAGCCGTTCGGAGAAGGACGCGATCGCGGCCGAGCTGGGCGACTTCCGCTTCACGTCGGGGTTCGGCAGGACGCTCAGCAAGTTCCTGCGCCACGGCGTGGGCGTGCACCACGCGGGCATGCTGCCCAAGTACCGGCGCGTGGTCGAGCGCCTGACCCAGGCGGGGCTGCTCAAGGTCGTGTGCGGCACCGACACCCTGGGCGTGGGCATCAACGTCCCCATCCGCACGGTCCTCATGACGAGCCTCGTGAAGTTCGACGGCGAGCGCATGCGCCACCTCACGGCGCGCGAGTTCCACCAGATCGCGGGCCGCGCCGGGCGCGCGGGCTACGACACGCTCGGCGAGGTCCTCGTCATGGCCCCCGAGCACGTGATCGAGAACCGCAAGCTGCTCGCCAAGGCCGGGGACGACCCCAAGAAGCTCAAGAAGATCGTGCGCAAGAAGGCTCCTGCCGGTGCGGTCAACTGGACCGACGCGACGTTCGAGCGCCTGCGCGACGCCGACCCCGAGGCCCTGACCAGCCACTTCACGGTCAACCACGCCATGGTGCTCAACGTGCTCGCGCGCGGTGACCGCGGCGTCGATCCAGTCCAGGCGATGAAGCACCTGCTCACGGCCAACCACGACACCGAGGCCCAGCGCGAGCGTCACGTGCGCCAGGTGTTCCGCATCTACCGCTCGCTGCGGGTCGCGGGCATCGTCGAGCGCGTACGCGTCCCCGACCCGACGTACCCGAGCGGGCAGCGCCCCACCGTGCGCCTCACGGTCGACCTGCCGCGCGAGTTCGCGCTCAACCAGCCGTTGTCGCCGTTCGCCCTCGCGGCCCTCGACCTGCTCGACGTCGAGTCCCCCACGCACGCGCTCGACGTCGTCTCGGTCCTGGAGGCGACGCTGTCCGACCCGCGCCAGGTGCTCGTCGCGCAGCAGCACCGGGCCCGCGGCGAGGCGGTGGCGGCCATGAAGGCCGAGGGGTACGAGTACGAGGAGCGCATGGCGCTGCTCGAGACCATCACGTGGCCCAAGCCGCTCGCGGACCTGCTCGAGCCTGCGTTCGTGACGTACAAGCACTCGAACCCGTGGGTCTCGGACGCCGAGCTCTCGCCCAAGTCGGTCGTGCGCGACATGGTCGAGCGGGCCATGACGTTCGCCGAGTTCGTCTCGGTGTACGGCCTGGACCGTACCGAGGGCGTGGTGCTGCGCTACCTCGCCGACGCGTACCGCTCGATGCGCCAGACGATCTCCGAGGAGCACCGCACCGAGGAGGTCCAGGACATCACCGAGTGGCTGGGCGAGCTGGTGCGCGGTACCGACTCGTCGCTGCTCGACGAGTGGGAGCGCCTGGCCAACCCTGTCGACGACGATGCGGACGACGAGGTCGGCGACGGCCCGCTGTCCGGCACGGGCGCCGAGGCCCCGGCCCGTCCCGTCACGGGCAACGCGCGCTCGTTCCGCGTCCTGGTCCGCAACGCACTGTTCCGTCGGGTCGAGCTCGCGGCGCGCGAGAACTACGACGCGCTCGAGGCCCTCGACAAGGCGAGCGGCTGGGACGGCGACGCGTGGGCCGACGCCCTCGACCCGATGTTCGAGCTGCACGGCAACGACGCGATCGGCGTGGACGCCGCGGCGCGCTCGTCGGCCCTCGTGCAGATCGTCGAGAACGGCGTGCGCCCCGACGGCGAGCGCGTCGAGCCCGGCACGTGGTTCGTCCGCCAGGTGCTCGACGACCCGGCCGGCGACCACGACTGGGCGATCAGCGCCGTCGTCGACCTCGCGGCGAGCGACGAGGCAGGCGCCGTGGTGCTGAGCGTCGTGGCGGTCGGGACGATCTGACGCGGCCTACCGCAGCACGTCGTCGGCCGGGCGGCGGGGCGTGCGGGGGGACGTCGCGCTGTAGCCCAGCCGCATGACCATCTGCGGGACGCCCGCGTCGAGCGCCGCGGTGAGCTCGGCCCGCGTGGCGGGGTTCTCGAGGACGGTGGTCGCGAACGAGGCGTGCACGAAGTACGTGGTCGCGGTCAGCAGGACGCGTTCGAGCGCCTGCCCGGCCGCGAGCCAGTCCTGCACGGTGTCACCCGGAGTCGTGAGGACCGCGAGCGTCGAACGGTGCTCGAACGCGGCCCGGTCGCTCGTGGAGTCCCCACCGAAGTGGCGCACGGGTGCCAGGGCGTCGTCGCTCGCGGGGCCGAGCGCAGAGACGGGGATCCCGTCGGGGCGGTCGGGGTCGTTCGTGACCCAGCGCGCCTGCTCGACGCGACCGGTGTGGTCCTTGCTGGCGGCCTCTTCGGCCCGCCGGACGAGGTCCAGCAGGACGGTCCGCTCAGGAGCCTGCGGCGCGAGGCTCACGAGGCGCGCGCCCTCGGAGGTGGCCGCCCTGTCGAGGTCGTCGACGACGTCGGCGTCGAGCGGCTGGTCCTCGAACGGGACGCGGGACGTCGAGCGCCGGTCGATCGCGACCGCGAGGTCGAGCTCGTCGGCGTCGGGCAGGACACCGGGGACCAGGTCGACGCGCGCGACGAGCGCGGGGTCGCCGTCGTCCGGGACCAGCGAGAGCACCGGACGGAAGGACTCGCGGCGGGCCGCGACCCGCAGGTTCGCCAGGAACGCCCCGCAGCTGATGAACATCTCCCGGCCTGCGGGGTCCGCGTGGGTCAGGCGGCGCGAGTCGTCGGCGCGCACGTCGAGCGTCGTGCCGTGCACGTGGACGGACCACGGCTGGGTGTTGTGCACGCTGGGAGCGCGGGACGCGGCCGCGAGGATCCGTTCGATTCTGGGGTCGTCGATGCTCATGTGCGTTCTCCCTGCTTCCGATGCGCCCCTGACGCATCCCCTGCCGGCGGTCACCTCTGCCACTCCGAGCGTCCCAGGAGGTGCCCGGGTCGGCCAGTGCCAAAGGTCCCGGCGGGGCCGAGGTGCAGGTCACAGGCCCGGCCGACCAGAAGGCGAGATCCGTCGTGGCGTACTCCGGCCCGCCACGACAGGCCCGCTCCCCCGTCCTACGGTGGCCTCATGAGCACACCGGGACCGCACACGACTCCGCACGAGGGCGAGCAGCACCGCAGCGAGGGGACCGGTGCACGGCTCAACCGCCTCCGCGCCGGGGTCCTCGGCGCGAACGACGGCATCGTGTCGACCGCGGGCGTGGTCGTGGGCGTCGCCGCGACCAGCACGTCGATCCCGGTCATCGCGACCGCGGGCGCCGCGGCGCTGCTCGCGGGGGCGCTGTCGATGGCCGCGGGCGAGTACGTCTCGGTGAGCACGCAGCGCGACACCGAGGAGGCCATGCTCGCCAAGGAGCGCCAGGAGCTCGCGACCATGCCCGACGAGGAGCTCGCCGAGCTCGCGGGGATCTACCGGGCAAAGGGGCTCACGCCCGAGCTCGCGCACGAGGTCGCGGTCCAGCTCACGGCGAACGACCCGCTCGCGGCCCACGCGGACGCCGAGCTGAACATCGACCCCGACGACCTGACGTCACCGTGGGAGGCAGCGGTCGCCTCGATCGTGTCGTTCACCGTGGGCGGCCTGCTGCCCATGGCGGCGATCCTGCTCGCGCCGACCCCCGCACGGATCCCGGTCACGTTCGTCGCGGTCGTCCTCGCGCTGGTCCTCACCGGCTGGGGCAGCGCACGGCTGGGGCAGGCGCCGACCCGGCGTGCGACGATCCGCACGGTCCTGGGCGGTGCGATCGCCATGGCGGTCACGTACGGCATCGGGTCGCTCGTCGACGTCAACGTCTAGGGGCACAATCGTCTCGTGGCAAAGAAGCAGAAGTCGCCCCACGCCGGCACCCCCGCGCTCGTCGCGCTCGAGAAGGCTGGTGTGCCGCACACCGTGCACCCCTACGAGCACGACCCGTCCTCCGACCTGAGCTACGGGCTCGAGGCCGCCGCGGCGATCGGCATCCCGGCCGAGCAGGTGTTCAAGACCCTGGTGACCTCGGTCGACGGGACGCTCGTGGTGGGTGTCGTGCCCGTGGACCGCAAGCTCGACCTCAAGGCCCTCGCGCACGCGGCGGGCGGCAAGAAGGCGGCGATGGCCGAGCAGGCCGCAGCCGAGCGCGCGACCGGGTACGTGGTGGGCGGCATCTCACCGCTCGGCCAGCGTCAGCGGCCGCGCACCGTGGTCGACGAGTCGGCCCTCGCGTTCGACGCGGTGTACGTCTCGGGCGGGCGCCGCGGTCTCGACGTGGGGCTGGCGCCCGCCGACCTGGTCTCGCTCACGGGCGCGGTGACGGCGCCGATCTCGCGAGACTGACGTCTCCTGCGACGGCTCCGCGGCCGCTACGGACCAGCGGGTAACACTGTCTCAGCATGCGCGACGGGCCTTCCGGTCCGTGGACCCCGTTCCTAGAGTGGCGAGCGTGCCCGAGCGGTACCCACCGCGCCGGCACGCTCCGCTCGACCCCGCCTGCGCCGTCCTGCCCGCATCCCCGCGACCCGCCTCTGCCAGTCCCACGAGCCCTCAGGAGGACACCATGTCCGCTCCCCTCGACACGACCGAGAAGATCGCCGCCTACGCCCACCCGGACCGCCTCGTCTCCACGGACTGGCTCGCCGAGCACCTGCACGACGAGAACGTGGTCGTGGTCGAGTCCGACGAGGACGTGCTGCTCTACGAGACCGGGCACATCCCGGGCGCGGTCAAGGTCGACTGGCACACCGACCTCAACGACCCCGACCTGCGCGACTACCTCGACGGCAAGGGCTTCGCCCAGCTCCTCGGGTCCAAGGGCATCTCGCGCGACACCACGGTCGTCCTGTACGGCGACAAGAACAACTGGTGGGCCGCGTACTCGGCGTGGGTCTTCACGCTGTTCGGTCACGAGGACGTCCGCCTCCTCGACGGCGGACGTGGCAAGTGGATCGCGGAGGGCCGCGAGACGACGACCGACGTCCCCACCCCGGAGCCCGTCGAGTACCCCGTGGTCGAGCGGGACGACGAGACGATCCGCGCCTTCAAGGAGGACGTGCTCGCGCACCTCGGCAACGGCCCGCTCGTCGACATCCGTTCGCCCCAGGAGTTCACGGGCGAGCGCCTGCACATCCCGGACTACCCCGAGGAGGGCGTGCTGCGCGGGGGCCACATCCCCACGGCGCGCAACGTCCCGTGGGCGACCGCGGTCGCAGCCGACGGCACGTACAAGTCGCGCGAGGAGCTCGAGGCGATCTACCAGGAGGGCGGCCTGGGCCTGTCGACCGACGACGACGTCATCACGTACTGCCGCATCGGTGAGCGCTCGAGCCACACCTGGTTCGCGCTGACGTATCTGCTGGGCTTCGACAAGGTCCGCAACTACGACGGCTCGTGGACCGAGTGGGGCAACGCGGTCCGCGTCCCGATCGTCAAGGGAGCCGAGCCGGGCGAGGTCCCAGCGCGCGTCTGACGTCCACCCGCTGATGCCCGACGGCGGTGGGCCGGGTCACGTACCCGGCCCACCGCCGTCGGGCATCCGTCGTCCGCCCGCGGCACGGCGCGGAGGTTCCGGCGACTCAGACCCTGCGCACGACCGGCGGGACCCAGCGCCCGTCGAGCGCCTCCGGGAGCGGGGCGTAGAGCCGCATCGTCACGCCTAGCGGACCGCGCGGCGCGGGGAGCCAGTTGGGCTCGCGGTCCGCGCCCGGGCTCTCGTGCTGCAGGTAGAGGTCGAGCGACCCGTCCTCGCCGTACCGCAGGTCGTCGCGGTCGCCGATCGCGAACCGGTCGAGAGCGTTCGCCACCTGGAAGCCCTCCGCGTCGTACATCGTGACGGACCAGAAGGCCGCGGCGGGCGGGAGCTGGTCCGCGTCGAAGTGCAGCACGTAGTCGTGGTCCCCGTCCAGGGCCTGGCCGTCCGCGTCGGTCGCGAGGAGCGGGTAGATCGCGTCCTCGACGGGGTTTGCCCCCAGCCCGACGAGCGTGACGACGGCCCGCTTGAGGTAGGAGTTCCCGAAGACGCCCATGGTGTCGCGGTAGAGCATCCACCCGTTGGCCAGGGTCCCGAGCGTCGCGCGTGACGTGTCCAGCAGCGCGCGGGCGCTCGCCGCCCCGGCCTCGATCTCGGCGATCTCGGCGTCGTCGAACTGCCCGGGGTCGAAGTCCTCGCCCGGGACGATGCCCAGCGCACCGATGCGCGCGAGCACCGAGAAGTCGGTCAGGTGCGGCGGGTTCGTGTCGAGGAGCCTGGTCGCGTAGGTGAAGAAGTCGACCGCGCCGAGGGAGTCGACCAGGCGCAGCGGCTCGGTCCGCGTGTCCGCGGTCGGGTCGATCTCGAACGGCGGGCGCTCCCCCAGCTCCACCACCGACAGGCCGTCCTGCACCGCGTGGACCGCGGGGTAGTCCGCGACGCCGTTGGTCTGGATGCGCCCGATGACCCACACCTGCGGGGTCGGCGCGACGATCAGCGCGGCGTCCTCCGGGAGGTCGTCGTAGAACTCCGTGAGGTCGCCCTCGTAGTCCGGTCCGACGATCAGGTAGTCCCCCGCGCCCGTCCCCGTGGTCCGCTTGCCGATCGTCGCGAAGACCTCGGTCCACATGTCCAGCAGGGGCAGCATGTAGTAGCGGTCGTCGGTGTCGGGCACGTGGAGCAGCACGGGGCCGTCGGTCAGGTCGAGCCACAGGTTCGCGTACAGCGTGTCGAAGTTGGGGCGGACCACGGCCCGGAAGTCCGCGGGCGGGAACTCCCGCAGGTGGTGGAACTCGTTGGGCGGCCCGAACCCGGGCCGGACGCCCGCTGGCAGGTTCGTGGCCTGACGCCGGCTGAGGTCCATGGTGACCAGCGGGTACAGGTAGACGTACGCCTCGTGGCTCAGCGTGCGCAGGTCGTTCGACAGGGTTCCCATGACGCTCCGTCCGTCGGCGCCGTGCGTCGGCGCACTCGTGGCTCAACGTATCCAGGAGGAGCGTGCGGTGCGCGTCGAGCACGGAGTCCCGGGCCCGGGCGGGCCTCGCGGCCTGTCCCCGGTCTCCCGGGCACCGCCCGACGGCGGGCCCGTCCGCTGGGCGGTCCGGCGCTGCCCCGGCGCGCCGCGGGTGGGAAGATCGACGGATGACCGACGACGCCGCGACCGCCCTGCCCCCGGTCCTCACCGAGATCCGCGACGACTTCCTCGCGCTCGGCGAGCGCGACCGCCTCCAGCTCCTCCTCGAGTTCTCGCGCGAGCTCCCGGACCTGCCCGCGCGCTACCAGAACGCCCCCGGGCTGCTCGAGCGCGTCGAGGAGTGCCAGTCGCCCGTGCGGGCGTTCGCCGAGGTCGAGGCGGACGGGGTCCACCTGTACGCGACCGCTCCGGCCGAGGCTCCCACCACGCGCGGCTTCGCCTCGATCCTGGCGCAGGGGCTCGACGGGCTGACGCCCGAGCAGGCGCTCGCCGTGCCCGACGACTACCCGTTCATGATCGGGCTGACGAACGCGGTGAGCCCTCTGCGGCTCAACGGCATGACGGGCATCCTGCTGCGCGCCAAGCGGCAGATCCGCGAGCAGGTCGCGGCGGTCTGAGAAACCCTCAGTCTCGGCCGAACGCCTTGCGCAGCTCGACCTTGGCCTGCTCGAGGATCTCTCGCCGCTCGGTCGGGAGGTTGTCCCCCGCCCGGTTCACGTAGAACGTCAGCATCGACATCGCGGACTGGAAGGGCGTGCCCTTGCGTCGAGAGCTGTGCTCGGCCGACCGTTTGAGCGACGCAGCGATCTCCGCCGGGTCGTCGCCCGCGAAGACCCCCTCCTCGAGGTCGAGCGCATCGCTGTGCTCGGTCACGTCCTGGGACCATCGTTCCGTGTCGTCGGGGGTCATGCTCCGACGCTAGGTACCTGGGGGTCCCGCTCGCACGTCGAAGCGCCCGGACCGACCCGGCGCGCGTGGTCGACGGCGGTCGTGCCGGACGGCAGCAAGGCAGGGCGGCGTGCTGGGGTCAGCCGCGACCGGCCTGCGCGTCGAAGCGCTCGCGGTGCCCCTGGATCTCGTCGGTGTTCTCCATGGCCCAGTCCACGAGGGCCAGGACCGGCGGCAGCAACGTGCGACCCAGGGCGGTGAGCTCGTAGTCGACGCGCGGCGGGACGACCGCGTGGACCGTGCGGCTGACGAGTCCGTCGCGTTCGAGCTGGCGCAGGTTGAGCGTGAGCATGCGCTGGGAGATCCCGCTGATGCCGTGCAGCAGCTCCGTGAAGCGCAACGGGCCGCTCGAGAGCGTGCCGAGGATGAGTGCGCTCCACTTGTCCCCGACCCGGTCCAGGACGCGCCGGACCTCGCTGCTCGCGTGGTCGGCACCGCAGCCGCCACCGTCGGGGACGGGCACGTGCAGGGCGTCGGGAGCGGGCGACCCGTGGGCGCCGCTGGCCGTGGCGGACATGAGACCTCCGTTCCTGGACCCACCGGAACACCGGTGTGCCTTTTGTAGGGCTCCCTCAGGTTACCCATGATGTCCTCCGGCACAAAAGGTGACCGACCCTACGGACAGTTACCGGCCCAGGCCTCTTCGGCGCACCTCGCGCCACGACATCGAAGGAAAACCCATGAACATCGCCCTCTGGATCGCCGCAGGTCTGCTCGCCGTCGCCTTCGCCGGCGCGGGCTTCATGAAGCTCACGACCCCCGCCGGCAAGCTGATGGAGCAGATGCGCTGGGTCACGCCGGAGCGCCTGACGGCGGTCCGGGTGCTCGGGGCGCTCGAGATCCTCGGCGCCGTCGGCCTGATCCTGCCGCTCGTGACCGGCGTCGCGCCGATCCTGACCCCGATCGCGGCGGTCGGCCTGGCGATCACGCAGCTCGGCGCCATCCCGCTGCACGTCCGCCTCGGCGAGAAGCAGTCCGTGCCGGTCAACACCGTCCTGCTGCTGCTCGCGCTGTTCGTCGCCGTGGGGCGCTTCGCCGGCTGGGGCGAGTGACGGCGTCTGGCACCCCGGGCGCCCTCGTCGCGCACCCCGCGGCGAGGGCCCCTCAGCCCTCGTCGCGCAGCGCCAACCGGCGCGCCAGGACCGCGCACACGATGAGCTGGAGCTGGTGGAAGACGATGACCGGGACGGCGATCGTGCCCGCGACCGCGACCGGGAAGAGCACCGCGGCCATGGGAAGCCCCGTCGCCAGGCTCTTCTTGGAGCCGCACATGAGCAGCGCGATGCGGTCCTCGACGTCGAGCCGCAGCCCCGCCCCGCCCCACCACGTCACCGCGAGCATGACCGCGAGGATCACCGCGCTGATCCCGACGAGCGCGAGGATCGTCCACCCCGAGATCCCCGCCCACACGCCCGCGCTCGTCGCGGCGGCGACCGCGCCGAAGACCACGATCAGGATCGTGCCGCGGTCCACGGACAGCGTGAGCCACCGCCTGGCCCGGACCCACCGGCCCACGAACGGCTGCAGGAGCTGGCCCACGACGAACGGGGCGAGCAGGTGCAGCAGGACGTCTCGCAGGCCGCTCAAGCCTCCCGTCGCGCCGCTCGACGACATGAACCACAGGACCAGCAGCGGCGTCACGACCATGCCCACGACGTTCGAGACTGTCGCACCGCAGATCGCGCCCGCGATGTTCCCGCGCGCGACCGACGTGAACGCGACCGACGACTGGACGGTCGAGGGCAGCAGCGACAGGAACAGGATCCCCGCCGCGAGCGGCGCCCCGACCACGGGCGTCACGGCCCACGAGACCCCGAGCCCGACGAGGGGGAAGACCACGTACGTCGAGGCGAGGATGCCGCCCTGGAGACGGACGTTCCTCAGCCCGGCCCAGACCTCGGTCGTCGACAGACGCATCCCGTAGACCAGGAACAGCACCGCGACCGCGACGTCCGCGACCGTGTCCACGACCCGCTGGACATCCGCCGGGACGGGCACCACGAGGCCCAGGACCATGGTCGCGACCAGCGCCACGATGAACGGGTCGACCCACTGCTTGAGAACCTGGCGCACGGGACCCGAGTCTAGGTGCCGCCCGGCGCGGCGGGCCCCGCCGGACCAGCACGTGGCAGAACGGGCGAGCCCTGGAGGCCACGCTCGTCCTGACACGGGAGCACGTCAGCAGGTCAGAACAGCGTGTACCCGCCGTCGACCGTCACGACGGCCCCCGTCATGAAGCTCGACGCCTCGCTCGCGAGCATGACCACGACCGGCCCCAGCTCGGCCGGCGTCCCCCACCGCTTCATCGCCGCGGGCGCCACGCAGTCGTCGTAGTACTCCGGCTGGTCGACCGGCGACGCCTCGGTGAGGATGTACCCGGGCGCGATCGCGTTGACCCGGATCCCGTGCGGCGCCCACTCTGCCGCCAGCCCCTTGGTGAGCTGGTGCACCGCAGCCTTCGACGCCAGGTACGCGGGCTGCCAGCGGGGGCGGTTCACGATCTGCGCGGACATCGAGCCGACGTTGACGATCGCCCCGCCCCGCCCGTCCGCGACCATCTGTCGGGCCACGGCCCGCGAGCAGTACCAGACGCCGTCGAGGTTCGTCGCGAGCGTGCGGTGCCACACGTCGTCCTCGATCTCCAGGGCCGCGCCCCCGATCGAGATCCCCGCGTTGTTGACGAGCACGTCCACCCCGCCGCCCTCGCGCCCGACCTGCGCGACGACGTCGTCCACCTGCTCGCGGTCCGTCACGTCGAGCTCGTAGCCGTGCGCGTCGAGCCCCAGCGCGCGCAGCTCGTCGGCCGCGGACCCCGCGGCCTCGAGCGTGGTCGCGGTCAGCGCGACGAGCGCGCCCGCCTCGCCCAGGGCCTGGGCGAGGCCACGGCCGATGCCCCGGCTCCCGCCCGTGATCAGGGCCGTGCGGCCGGCGAGCGAGAACGAGTCCAGGACGGGCATGGGTCTTCCGATCAAGAGCGAGGTGAGGGGCAGGCCTGGCGTGCGACCGCGGCCCGGAGGTACGACGACGGCGCCGACCCCGCCTGGGGGCCGGCGCCGCGGCGGCTCAGAAGTCGAACAGGTCCTCGAGCCAGGACTCCTTCTTCTTGCGCTTGCGGTAGCGCGGGTCGTCGCTGCGGTACTGGTCGGAGCCGCGGTAGCGGTCGTCCCCGCGGTACTCGTCACGGCGACGGTCGTCACCCCGGTAGTCGTCGCGGCGACGGTCGTCGGCGTACCCGTAGGGCGCTTGCGGCGGGACCGGGAGCTGCTGCGTCGGCGGGTACTGCACGGGCGGCGGTGTCGCGGCGCGGGGCGCACCGTGCGGCGCGGCGGCCGCGGCGGGGCCACCGGCCTCGGCAGCGATCTCGGCCTCGAGGCTGCGGTCGATGATCTTGTCGAGCTCACCCCGGTCGAGCCACACGCCGCGGCACGTGGGGCAGTAGTCGATCTCCACGCCCTTGCGGTCGGACATCACGAGCACGGTCTGGTCGAGAGGGCACAGCATGACGGGTCTCCTTCGTCGGGTCGAACGCTCAACGGTCGGCGCGCGGCGGTGGTTCCCGCGCGCCCGGACAGGCCGGGCGGCGGGACCGTGCCACAGGGTACGACGGGCGGGTCAGACCTCGAAGAGGTAGCCCATGCCCGGCTGGGTGATGATGTGCCGCGGGTTCGCGGGGTCGTCCTCGAGCTTTCGCCGCAGCTGCGCGGTGTACACGCGCAGGTAGTTGGTCTCGGCCGAGTACGCGGGCCCCCACACGTCGTGCAGGAGCTGGATCCGCCCGACCATGCGGCCCCGGTGGCGCACCAGGACCTCGAGCAGCGACCACTCGGTCGGGCTGAGGCGCACCTCCTGCCCACCGCGCAGCACGCGGCGCCGGGCCAGGTCGATCCGCAGGTCGCCCGCCTCCACGACGGGCTCGGACGCCTCGGCCGGCTGGGCGCGGCGCACCGCGGCCCGCAGCCGCGCGAGCAGCTCGTTCATCGCGAACGGCTTCGTCACGTAGTCGTCCGCGCCCGCGTCGAGCGCGTCGACCTTGTCGTCGCCGAGCTGGCGGGCCGAGAGCACCACGATGGGCACGGCGCTCCATCCGCGGACGCCCTCGATGACCTCGAGGCCCGAGAGGTCCGGCAGGCCCAGGTCGAGCAGGATCACGTCGGGGCGGGCGCTCGCTGCCGCGTCGAGCGCCTCGGCACCGGTCGTGGCCACGGTCACGTCCCACCCGTGCGCGCGCAGGTTGATGGCGAGGGCGCGCACGAGCCCGGTGTCGTCGTCGACGACCAGCACCCTGTTGCCGTCGACGCTCATCCGCGCACCTCGCCCTTCTCGTCGTCCGTCGTACCTTTCGTGCCTGTCATGCCTGTCATGCCACCGCTGTCAGTGCTCACGGCGTCATCCTCCCGTGCGTCGCGCGGCACGGTGACCACCATGGTCAGCCCGCCGCCCGGCGTGTCCTCGGGCGTGATGGTCGCGCCCACGGCCCGCGCGAGCCCGTCCGCGACGGCCAGGCCCAGTCCCAGCCCCTCGCCGGTCGTGTCGCCGAGACGCTGGAAGGGCTCGAACATGCGGACCTTGGACTCGTCGGACAGGCCACGACCCGTGTCGACGATGCGCAGCTCGATCTCGCGCGGGCCGGCCGACGCCGTGATCCGTACGGGCTCGCCGGGTGGGCTGTGTCGCACGGCGTTCGACGTGAGGTTCGCGACCGCACGCTCGAGCAGCCCGGGGTCGGTGCGCACGAGGGGCAGGTCGTCGGGCACGTCGAGACGGACGGCGCCCGGCCCGTAGGGCTCGACCGCGAGAGGCACGACCTCGTCGACCGACGCCGCACGCAGGACAGGCCGCACGCTGCCCGTCTGGAGCCGGGAGAGGTCCAGCAGGTTGTCGATGAGCTTCTCGAGCCGCCCCGTCGAGTCCTGGATGGTCCGGGTCAGGGTCTCGGTGTCCTCGGCGTCGAGGTCGACGTCCGGGGAGGCCAGCCCGTCGACAGCCGTGCGGATCGAGGCGAGCGGGGTACGAAGGTCGTGCGAGACGGCCGCGAGCAGCGCGGTGCGGGTCGCGTCGGCCTCCTCGAGGACGGCGGCCTGGGCGGCCTGCTCACGCAGCCGCCGGTACTCCAGGACGAGCCCTGCCTGGGCAGCGAAGGCCTCGAGGACCTGCCGGTCGCTCGCGGGCAGCGCCCGCCCCCACAGCGACAGCCGGTGCGAGTCGTCGACGCGCAGCTCTGTCCGCTCGGCGTCGTCCAGGTGCCCGACGGCGGAGCGCGCCCCGGTGCGCCCGTCACCGTCGGCGGCCGGCGCGTCGCCCGCGGCGCGGCCCGTGGTCGCGACCGTCCGCCAGGGGCTGCGCTCCCCCGCACGCGACTCGAGCTCGACCCGTGACAGGCCGAACGTCTCGGCGAGCCGCGTGACGATCGCCTGCGCGGTGTCCTCGCCCGAGAGGACGGACCGCGAGAGCGCGGCGAGGGTCGAGGCCTCGGCCCTCGCCCGGTACGCCTGCACGGTCCGCCGGGCCGCGAGGTCCACGACCGAGGCGACGGCGGCCGCGACGAGCACGAACACCAGCAGCGCCAGGAGGTTCTCCGGGTCCTGGACCGTGAGGAACCCCGTCGGGGGGGTGAAGAACCAGTTGAGGCACAGGAACGACACGACGGCCGCGGCGACGGCGGGCCAGAGCCCGCCCACGAGCGCCACGCCCACCGACCCGGCGAGGAACAGCATGAGCTCGGTCGAGAGCGACACGTCGTCGCGCAGCAGCCAGAAGATCCCGGTGAGGACGGCGGGGACGACGAAGGCCAGTGCCCACCCGGCGGCCCTGCGCCGCCGGGACAGCGCCGACCAGCGCCCCCGCAGGAGCCTGCCCGTGCGGGCCTTCTCGTGCGTCACGAGGTGGACGTCGATCGTCCCGGCCAGGCGCGCGATCTCCGTGCTCGACGAGCCCAGCAGCGCCTCGCGCCAGCGCGAGTGCCGAGAGACGCCCACGACGATCATGGTCGCGTTGACGCCTTGCGCGAAGTCGACGACGGCCGACGCGACGTCCTCCCCCACGACCGTGTGGAACGTCCCGCCGAGCGACTCGACGAGCTCACGCGACGCCGCGATGGCCGCCGGCGGGGCGCTGGGCAGCCCGTCGGTCGCGAGCACGTGCACCGCGACGAGCTCGGAGCCCGCGGCACGCTGGGCGATGCGGGCCCCTCGGCGCAGCAGCGTCTCGCCCTCGGGACCTCCCGTCACGGCGACCACGATGCGCTCGCGCGCGGGCCACGTGCCGACGATCGCGTGGTCGGCCCGGTAGCGGGTCAGGGCGTCGTCGACGCGGTCGGCGAGCCACAGGAGCGCGAGCTCGCGCAGGGCCGTGAGGTTGCCCGTGCGGAAGTACGACGACAGCGAGGCGTCGATCTGCTCGGCCCGGTACACGTTGCCGTGCGCGAGACGGCGGCGCAGCGCCTGGGGCGAGAGGTCGACGAGCTGGATCTGGTCGGCGTCGCGCACGACCTGGTCGGGCACGGTCTCGCGCTGGCGCACGCCCGTGATGGCCTCGACGTCTCCGGTGAGCGACTCGAGGTGCTGCACGTTGACCGTGGTCACGACGTCGATGCCCGCGGCCAGGAGGTCCTGCACGTCCTGCCAGCGCTTGAGGTGCCGCGAGCCGGGCGCGTTGGTGTGCGCGAGCTCGTCGACCAGCGCCACCTGGGGCGCGCGGGCGATCACGGCGTCCACGTCGAGCTCGGTCAGCTCGACGTCGCGGTGGCTCACGACGCGACGCGGCACCACCTCGAGGTCCCCGATCTGCGTGATCGTGGCGGCACGCCCGTGGGTCTCGACGAGCCCCACGACCACGTCCGTGCCGCGTGCTCGCCGCCGTTGCGCCTCGCCGAGCATCGCGTACGTCTTGCCCACGCCCGGGGCCGCTCCGAGGTACACGGTGAGCAGCCCGGGGCGGCGAGTGGCGCCGTCGGGCCGCTGGATGGTCTCTGCCGGGGACGCGCCCGGGTCCGGGCGCCCCTCCTGGGGGCTCCCGGACCCTGCGGCCTCCTGTCCGCCGCGCGTCTCAGGCACGGGGCACCCGCGCCGTCCGGTCCACGGCGGAGGGCCTCGCGCTCGTCGTCATGGGTTCATCTTCTCCGAGTTCTCGAGCGCGAGGTTGAGCTCGAGCACGTTGACGCGCGGTTCGCCCAGGACGCCGAGGTCCCGGCCCGCGGTGTGCTGTGCCACGAGGTCCGCGACCACGGCCTCGTCGATGCCCCTCGCCTCGGCCACGCGCTCGACCTGCAGCGCCGCGTACGCGGGGCTGATCTGCGGGTCGAGGCCCGACGCCGAGGCCGTGAGCGCGTCGGCCGGCAGCGACGCGGGGTCCACGCCGTTGAGGTCCGCGAGCGCCGCGCGGCGCTCGTCGATCGAGGCGACGAGCTCCGGGTTGAGCGGCCCGAGGTTGGTACCCGCCGAGGCGAGCGTGTCGTACCCGTCGCCCGCGGCCGAGGGCCGCCCGTGGAACCAGCGCTCGGCGTCGTCGGCCTCCGCGAAGTCCTGCCCGATCAGCGCGGACCCGACGACGGGGGCCCCCTCCGCACCGGTGTCGGTGATCGACGTGGCGTGCGTGCCGTCGCTGCGCACGAGCGAGCCGTTCGCCTGCCACGGCAGGGCGAGCTGCCCGACGCCCCACACCACGAGGGGGTACGCCACGCCGAGGAGCAGCGTGAGGACGATCAGGACGCGCAGGCCCGCGAGCGTCTGCCGGAACAGTGAGGCGGCACCGGCCGAGGCCGAGGGGCGCGCGAGGGGGGCGGGGCGTCCGGGGACGCCCGCAGGGGTCGAGAGAGTTCCAGGCATGTCAGCCAATCCCGGGGATGAGGGAGATCACGAGGTCGATGAGCTTGATCCCGACGAACGGGGCGACGAGGCCGCCCACGCCGTAGACCAGGAGGTTGCGGCGCAGCATCGCCGACGCCGACGAGGGCCGGTACCGCACGCCCTTGAGCGAGAGCGGGATGAGCACCAGGATGATGAGCGCGTTGAACACCACGGCCGACAGGATGGCCGACTCGGGGCTCGACAGGCGCATGACGTTGAGCACCGCGAGCTGCGGGAACACGACCATGAACATCGCGGGCAGGATCGCGAAGTACTTCGCGATGTCGTTCGCGATCGAGAAGGTCGTCAGGGCCCCGCGCGTGATGAGGAGCTGCTTGCCGATCTCGACGATCTCGATGAGCTTGGTCGGGTCGGAGTCGAGGTCCACCATGTTGCCCGCCTCCTTGGCGGCGGTGGTCCCGGTGTTCATCGCGACGCCCACGTCGGCCTGCGCCAGGGCGGGGGCGTCGTTGGTGCCGTCGCCCGCCATGGCGACGAGCCGCCCGCCGGCCTGCTCGCGCCGGATGAGCGCGAGCTTGTCCTCGGGCGTCGCCTCGGCCAGGACGTCGTCGACGCCCGCTTCGGCGGCGATCGCCCGCGCGGTCACGGCGTTGTCGCCCGTGACCATGACGGTGCGGATGCCCATGGCGCGCAGCTCGTCGAACCGTTCGCGCATGCCCGCCTTGACGACGTCCTTGAGGTGGACGACGCCCAGCACGCGCGCGGGTCCCTCGCCGACCTGCTCGGCCACGACGAGCGGCGTACCGCCCGAGGAGCTCACGGCGTCGACGTGGGCCGCGAGCTGTTCGGCAACCTCGTCACCGGGCCCGCCGCTCGCGGCCCCGGTCGAGTGCACCCAGCGCTGGACCGCGCTGCCGGCACCCTTGCGGATGCGGCGAACGCGCCCGTCGGGCAGCGCCAGGTCGATCCCGCTCATGCGCGTCTGCGCGGTGAAGGGCACCATCTCGGCGCCCGCGATGGCCTCCGGCTGGTCGACGTGCGCGTCACCCAGCCCGAACCGCTCGCGCACGAGCACCACGATGCTCTTGCCCTCGGGCGTCTCGTCCGCGAGCGAGGAGAGCCGGGCAGCCTCGGCGAGCTGCGCCGTCGTGACACCGCCGACCGTCAGGAGGTCGGCCGCCTGACGGTTGCCGTACGTGATGGTGCCGGTCTTGTCGAGCAGCAGGACGTCCACGTCTCCCGCGGCCTCGACCGCACGTCCCGACATCGCGAGCACGTTGCGCTGGACGAGCCGGTCCATGCCCGCGATGCCGATCGCGGACAGCAGCGCCCCGATGGTCGTGGGGATGAGGCACACGAGCAGGGAGATCAGGACGATCATCGACTGCTTGGACCCCGAGTACACCGCGAACGGCTGGAGCGTCACGACGGCCAGCAGGAAGATGATCGTGAGCGAGGTCAGCAGGATGTTGAGCGCGATCTCGTTGGGCGTGCGCTGGCGCTCCGACCCCTCGACGAGCGCGATCATGCGATCGACGAACGTGTGACCCGCAGGGGCCGTGATCCGCACGACGATCGTGTCGGACAGGACGACGGTCCCGCCCGTGACCGCCGACCGGTCGCCGCCCGACTCGCGGATCACGGGGGCGGACTCGCCCGTGATCGCGGACTCGTCGACCGACGCGACACCCTCGATCACGTCGCCGTCACCGGGGACGATCTCGCCCGCCCGGACAACCACCACGTCCCCGACGCCCAGCGTCGAGGAGGGAACCTCCGCCGTCGGGAGGGCAGCGAGGCCCGTGCCCGACGCCAGGGTGTCGGACGGAGCCATGACGCGCCGTGCGGTCGTCTGCTGCTGGGTCGCGCGCAGGCTCGACGCCTGCGCCTTGCCGCGGCTCTCCGCGATCGACTCGGCGAGCGTCGCGAACAGTACGGTCGCCCACAGCCACACCGCGATGGCCCACGCGAACACGCTGGGCTCGAACGCGGCCAGCAGCGTCGTGGCCACGGCCCCGAGCTCGACGACGAACAGCACGGGCGACGTGTACAGCTCGCGCGGGTCGAGCTTGCGGAACGCACCGGGCAGCGCGGCCCGGACCTGCGGCCACGAGAGCGACGCCCCCCGCCCAGGCCCGGCCTTGCGGCCGCCGGAGCTGCCAGCCGAGCCAGCAGACGCCGACGAACCAGCCTCACCATCACTGACAGCACCTGCTGGGCCCCCGGCGACAGGAAGCAACACCGCATCGGACACCCCAGCAGGCGCGTCCCCGCGGGGGGTGGGACGGGTCGTGGCGGGTCTGGCGGAGGACCGAGGAACGAGGTCCTCTGGAAGACCCGTCCCACCCCCCGCGGGGACACGCCCCGAGGGAGCGACAGAGCGAGAAGAACGATTCATGAGAGCGACTCCACGATGGGACCGAGCGACAGCACGGGGACGAAGGTGAGCCCGACGACGACCAGGGCGACGGTCCCCAGGACGCCCACGAAGAGCGGCTGGTGCGTCGGGAGGGTGCCCGCGGTGGCGGGGACCGTCTTCTGGGAGGCGAAGCGTCCGGCGAGGGCCAGGACGAGGGCCATGGGGATGAAGCGGCCGGCGAGCATCGCGATGCCGAGGGCCGTGTTGTAGAAGGGCGTGCCGGACGTGAGGCCGCCGAACGCCGAACCGTTGTTGTTGGCCGCCGACGTGAACGCGTACAGGACCTCGGAGAGCCCGTGCGGTCCGGCCTCCTGGATGCCTGCCTGTCCGGCGGGCAGCGCGATCGCGAGGGCCGTGCCGACGAGCACGAGGAACGGGACCGTGAGGATGTAGAGCGCGACGAGCGTGATCTCCTGGCGGCCGATCTTCTTGCCGAGGTACTCGGGCGTGCGCCCGACCATGAGCCCCGAGACGAAGACCGCGACGATCGCGAGCATGAGCATCCCGTACAGGCCCGAGCCCACGCCGCCCGGCGCGATCTCGCCGAGCATCATGGTGAACATCGTGACGCCGCCGCCCGGGGCGGTCAGGGAGTCGTGCATGGCGTTGACGGCGCCGGTCGAGGTGCCCGTGGTGGACGCGGCGAACAGGGCGCTCGCGGCGAGGCCGAAACGGGTCTCCTTGCCCTCCATCGCCCCGCCCGCGGCGAGGGGCGCGGCTCCGGGCCCGGCCATCTCGGCCCACGTGATGAGTGCGACGGCGACGAACCACAGCGCACCCATGGCCCCGAGGATCGCCCAGCCCTGGCGCTTGTCGCCGACCATGAGGCCGAACGTGCGGGGCAGCGTGAAGGGGATGACGAGGATGAGGAAGATCTCGAAGAGGTTGGAGAAGGGGCTGGGGTTCTCGAGGGGGTGCGCCGAGTTGGCGTTGAAGAACCCGCCGCCGTTGGTGCCGAGCTCCTTGATGACCTCCTGCGACGCGACGGGGCCGCCGAGCACGTGCTGCGTGCCGCCCGCGACCGTGTCGATCGCGGTGTGCGCGTCGAAGTTCTGGATGACACCGGTGGCGAGCAGCACGAGCGCGCCGACGAACGCCAGGGGCAGCAGGATGCGCACGCACGTGCGGGTCAGGTCGGACCAGAAGTTGCCGACGCGCCCGTCGGTGCCGGAGCGCATGAAGCCGCGGATCAGGGCGACCGCGACCGAGATCCCGACGGCTGCGGACACGAAGTTCTGCACGGCGAGCCCGGCCATCTGGAGCAGGTGTCCTGCGGCGGCCTCGCCCGAGTACCACTGCCAGTTCGTGTTGGCCACGAACGAGACCGCGGTGTTCCAGGCGCCGGCCGGGTCGAACGCCGAGAACCCGAGGTTCATCGGCAGGTGCGCCTGGAGGCGCGCGAGCCCGTACAGGACCAGGAGCGAGGCCATCGAGAAGCCGAGGAGCGAGAGCAGGTAGGTGCTCCACCTCTGCTCGGCGTCGGGGTCGACGCGCATGATCCGGTACCCGGCCCGTTCGACCCGCAGGTGCCGGGGCGAGGTGAAGACGCGCGCCATGTAGGCGCCGAGCGGGGCGTGGACCGCGGCGAGCGCGAGGAGCAGCAGGACGACCTGCCCGACGGCGAGCCACACGCTGGGCGTCTGTGTCGCCGACTGCGTGGCCGTCTGGGTCAGGACGGCGGCCTGGGCCGTCACGGTGGTCTGGGTCAGCACGGCCGCGCTCACCGGACCTTGTCGCTGCGGAGCAGGGCGACGAACAGGTAGCCGAGGAGCACCACGACGGTGCCGAGCCCGACCCAGTCGAGGACCGTCATGACGAGGACCCCCCGGAGGAGCCGTGGCGGCGTGCCACGAGGCCGACGGCGGTGAAGAACACCACGGTCAGCAGGATGTAGGCCAGGTCGGCCATCTGAGCTCTGCCTTCGAACGTCGTGCGGCGGGCGGCTGCGGTCGCCGCGGGCGGTTGCCCGGGGTCGACGCGCAGGCGCGGTGCCGGTGCGCAGCTCCTGCGCACACCTCAGGTCTAGGGCCTGGGCGGGTGCCGGGAGGTCGGCGTTGACGGGTTCTTGACGGGGCTCGGGCGGGTGTTGACGCAACCCTGACGGCGGCGGGCGCGGGGCGGGTCAGTCGGCGTCGAGCCGCTCGCGCAGCTCCTCGGCGAGGTGCAGGTCGTCGTCGAGCGCTGCGAGGGCGTCCGCGAGCAGGGGCAGCGACTCGGCGCCGGCGAGGAACCGGGCGGCCGCGACGTCGTCGTGCAGCTGGAGCGCGAGGTCCGCCCGCAGGACGAGGGCCCGGAAGCGCAGGCGCTCGGACACGGTCCGGGTCCGCACGCCCTCGGCGTCGAAGGCTCGGTCGAGGACGCGGGCAGCACCCGTGGGATCGCCCGCTCCGCGCAGGATGCGTGCGTGCTCGACGGCCCGGGCGATGTCGGCCGGCGCGTCGACGGTGCGCCGTGGGAGGCGGCCCAGCGGGACCTCACCACGCTGCACCACGTGTGCCTCCTCGCACTCGTCGGGCCGCGGGGGCTGCCGACGGGCTGTGTCCGATCTGTCCGTCCTCGTCCACCCTAGCCGCGACGTGTGGCCTGCGCGCGGGATGCCGCCCGGCGCGCCGTCAGGAGGTGCGGACCGGGCGGAGGGCGGACGACTGCCGGTCGCGAGCCGTGCCGAGATGCGCCGAACGGGGGTCCGGAACGTCTCTGGACCCCCGTTCGCCGCATCTCGGCGGGCGACTCAGCGCTGGACGCGCGCGCTCCCGCCCGAGGCGAGCTTGCGGACCTCGGCGAGCGACGCCGTCGACGTGTCGCCCGGCGTGGTCATCGCGATGGCACCGTGCGCGGCGCCGTACTCGACGGCCTCCTGGATCGAGCCGAGCTCCATGAGCCCGTACGCGAGGCCCGAGGCGAACGAGTCGCCGCCGCCCACGCGGTCGAGGATCTCGAGGTCCGCGCGGTGCGTGGCCTCGGCGAACCCCTGGACGCGGGACCACGCGATGGCGCCCCAGTCGTTGCGGGTCGCGGAATGCACGGCGCGCAGCGTCGTGCCGATGACCTGGAAGTTCGGGTAGGCGGCCGCCGCGGTCTCGATCATGGCCCGGAACGCTGCGGTGTCGAGGTCGGTCAGGTTCTCGTCGACGCCCTCGATCTCGAACCCGAGGCTCGCGGTGAAGTCCTCCTCGTTGCCGATCATGACGTCGACGTACTGCGCGAGGTGACGGTTGACCTCCTGGGCACGCGCCGGGCCACCGATGCCCTGCCACAGCGACGGCCGGTAGTTGAGGTCGTAGGACACGATCGTGCCGTGCTTGCGCGCGGCCTTCATCGCGGCCTCGGCGACGTCCGCCGACGACTCGGAGAGCGCAGCGAAGATGCCGCCCGTGTGGAGCCAGCGCACGCCGCGCCCGAACAGCTCGTCCCAGTCGACGTCGTCGGGCTGCATCTGCGCGATCGCGGTGTTGCCGCGGTCGCTCACGCCCACGGCGCCGCGCACGCCGAAGCCACGCTCGGTGAAGTTGAGGCCGTTGCGGACCGTGCGGCCGATCCCGTCGTAGGGCACCCACTGGACGTAGCTCGTGTCGAGGCCGCCCGTGAGCATGAGGTCCTCGACCAGCCGACCGACCTCGTTGTCCGCGAGCGCCGTGACGATCGCGCCACGCAGGCCGAAGCAGCGGCGCAGGCCGCGCGCGACGTTGTACTCGCCGCCGCCCTCCCAGGCGTCGAACGAGCGCGTGGTCTTGATGCGTCGCTCGCCCGGGTCGAGGCGGAGCATGACCTCGCCGAGGGAGACGACGTCGTAGGTGCAGTCCGCGGCCGGGCGGAGGTCCAGGGGGGCCTGTGTCGTGTCGGTCATGTCAGCTCACTTTCCTGCGGCAGCGGAGGCGGGACCGGCGGCGGGGGCTGCGGGCACCGCAGACGCCGCGAGCGCGACGGCCTGTGCGGAGCGGCGCGTGACCTCGGCGAAGTCGCCCGCCTCGACGAGGGCCTTCTCGACCATCCACGAGCCGCCCACCGCGAGGACCGAGGGCATCGCGAGGTACTCGGTCGCGTTGGAGGCGCTCACGCCGCCCGTGGGGACGAAGCGCAGGCCGGGGAAAGGCGCGGACAGGGCCCTGATCGCGGGCACACCACCGTTGATCCCGGCGGGGAAGAACTTCACGACGTCGAGCCCCAGGGCGAGGGCGGCCATGATGTCCGACGGCGTCGCGACCCCCGGGAAGATCGGCAGGCCGTGGTGCTGGGCGCGGCGCACGACGTCGGCGCTCAGGCCGGGCGAGACGACGAAGCGGGCGCCGGCGTCGACGGCCTGGTCGACCTGCTCGGCGTTGATGACGGTCCCGGCACCGGTCACGAGCTCAGGGAGCTCGCGCGTGACGGCGGCGATCGCGGCGCGCGCACCGGCGGTGCGGAAGGTGATCTCGGCGATGGGCAGGCCGCCGTCGAGCAGGGCGGCGCCGAGGGCGAGCGCCTGGGCCTCGTCCTCCACGACGACCACGGGGACGACCCGGACCCTGGCGAAGAGCTCGTGGAGGTCGGTCGGGGGCGCTGCGGGTGACATGGGGCCTCGCGTTTCGTTATAGTGAACGGATGTTCTGGAATGCGAAATCACTCTACGCGAACGGCCCCAGCCCGTGGTAGTCCGGCCGCCCGCCGAGACGGACGCTCCCGAGGCCGGGCCCGCACCGGCCACCAGCCCCCTCGGCTCGGTCGACAAGGCGCTGCTCGCGCTCGAGCGCCTCGCGGTCGCCGGACCGCACGGCACCCCGCTGGGCACCCTCGCGACGGACCTCGGCCTGAACAAGACCTCGCTGCACCGCACCCTCGCCGCACTGCGCTACCGCGGCTACGCCGAGCAGGACCCCGCGACGGGCAGCTACCGCCTCGGACCCGCCGCGACCGCGCTCGGGAACGTCTTCCTCGGCGAGGAGCACCTGCCCGCCCTGCTGACCCCGGCGCTCACCGCGGTGTGCGAGGCGTCGGGCGAGCTCATCCACCTGGGTGTGCTGTCCGGGCCGGAGATCGTCTACCTCGACAAGGTCGAGCCCGCGCGAGCCGTCCGCGTGTGGTCCGCGATCGGACGCCGCCGCCCCGCCGCCACCACCGCGCTCGGCCGCGCCCTGCTCGCGTTCCGCGCGACCGACCGGTCCGCGATGGGCTGGTACACCGCCGCGGCGGGCGACGCGAGCCCCGTGACCGACGACGCGCTGTGGGCCACTCTGGGCGAGACCCGTGAGCGCGGCTACGCGACCGAGACCGAGGAGAACGAACCCGGCATCAGCTGCCTCGCGGTCCCCCTCCTGCGCGCCGGGCAGGCCGTCGCGGCACTGTCGGTGACCGCCCCGGCGGACCGCATGGACGCGAGCCGGCACGTCGAGCTCGCCCGGACGATCGACACCGTCGCCCGCCCCCTGCTCCCCGCCTCGCTGAGCCTGCCCGCCGACCTCGCGAACCCGGGCCCCTGACCCGGTCGCGCCGGTACGCCGACGGCGGGCGGCGTCGTCGGGCACCGCGCCCCACGACGCGCTCCTGCGTTCGCTGCGCGGCCCCGTGCGGTGTGAGAGAGTTCAGAGCACACGCGATCTGCCCGTCGACCCGGGCACGACGAACGAGGAGCACCGCGGCGATGACCGTACTTGTGGCCTACAACGACTCGCCACAGGGTGAGGCGGCACTGCGAGCCGGAGCCGCCGAGGCGCTCCGCCGAGCACTTCCCCTCGCCGTCTTCGTGCTCACCCCCCTCGAGGGACCGCCGCAGGACGACCCGCCGCTCCCGCCGGACCTCGCCCACCTCCTCGACGCCCTGCCCCCCGGCACCCCGGCCGCGACCGTCACCTACCGCGAGGCCCGCGTGGACCCGCCCGTCGCGATCCTCGACGAGGCCGAGCGCCTCGCCGCGAGCCTCGTCGTGATCGGCTCGCGCAAGCGCTCCCCCGTCGGCAAGTTCCTCCTCGGCAGCACCACCCAGCGCGTCCTGCTCGACGCCCACGCCCCCGTGCTCGTCATCAAAGCCAAGCACTAGCCCACCTCACGCCAGGAGGTCCCCATGGACCCGGTCGTCGCTGGTCTCGTCATCGTCGCCGTCGGCCTGCTCCTGTGCTTCCTGGGCGTCGGCTCGGTCCACCTCGCGGTCATCGCGTCAGGGTTCGGCCTCGGCTGGATGCTCGGCGACCTGTTCGGCGCGAGCCAGTCGACCGCGCTGCTGGTCGGGGTCCTGGGGGCGCTCGTCGCGTGGATCGCGGTCGCGTTCGTGTTCAAGCTCGCGGCGTTCTTCATCGGGATCGTGACCGGCGCCGTGATCGGCGCCAAGCTCTACGGCACGGTCTCGGGCGACTCGGGGAACTGGGTCCTCGCGGCGATCATCGTCATCGCGGTCGCGGCGGCCTGCGGCTTCCTCGCGGACAGGTACCGGCGACGGGCGCTGCTGTGGCTCACGACGATCGGCGGTGCGGGCATCGTGCTCGGCGGCCTCGCGCGCGTGGCCCCCGACCCCCTGGGATTCCTGCGCGACCCGTCACCGGGCTGGGAGCAGGTCGTGTCGTTCCTCGCGTGGGCCGCGCTGGCGCTCGCCGGCTGGCTCGTCCAGCGACGGCTGTTCGCCAAGCGCCTGGGCATCGACCGCGACGAGCAGCCCTCGAAGCGCTGAGTGCGGAGCAGCTGCTGTCGAGACGGCCTGCTGACGACAAGTACTCCGCACTCAGCGGTCGAGGCCGGGCGGGCTAGCGCACCGCGACCTCGATGAGGTTCTTCCACGGGTCGTCGAAGCGCAGCGTCGCGCCGTCGTGACGCATCTGGATCCCGCGCCGGGACAGGCGGTCGGCCAGCGCCGTGACGTCGTCCTCGGAAGGCACCGAGATGGCCACCTGACCCAGGCCCAGCGTCGAGGCACGCGGACCGGCCCCCTGGCTGTTCCACGTGTTCATGGCCATGTGGTGGTGGTACCCGCCCGCCGAGACGAAGAGCGCGCCGGGCAGCGAGGCCGTGGCCTCGAAGCCCAGCGTGTCGACGTAGAACTCACGGGCCGTGGGGATGTCGCCCACCTGGAGGTGCACGTGTCCCACCACGGTGTCGTCCGGCCCGACGACGTCGGTCGAGAGGGCGCGCTCGAGCCCCGCGTCCGTGAGGTGCTGCTGCATGAACGCGTTGGGGTCGATGTAGAGCGTGTCCATCGCGACCTGGCCGTCCTGCCAGGTCCAGGTCTCGCGCGGGCGGTCGTGGTAGAGCTCGACGCCGTTGCCCTCGGGGTCGGTGAAGTAGAACGCCTCGGAGACCAGGTGGTCGCCGCTGCCGACGAACGTGCTGGGCGCGGTGCGCGCGACCGAGGCGACGGCCGCGGCGAGCGCGGGAGCGTCGTCGAACAGCAGGGCCGTGTGGAACAGGCCCGCCTCGCCGCGGCGTGCGCGCGGCAGGTCCTTGCCGCGGCGCAGGACCACGAGCGGCGTCGCGCCGCGTCCGAGGACGACGGTCTCGTCGCGCGAGCCGGTCCCGGCGCCGGGGATCGACGCGAGCAGGGCGTCCGACGGCGTCAGCACGGCCAGGGAGAGCGCGTCGCGGTAGTAGCGGGTCATCAGGTCGAGGTCGGCGACGTGCAGCGTCACGGCGTCCATCGAGGTGTCGGCCGAGAGCAGGTCCTTGGTCGCGAAGCCGGTGGCGTCGGCGCCGGGAAGGCTCGTCGTGCGGTCAGTCATGGTGTCCTCCGTCCAGGGCCGGGTCCCGACCTCTTGGGTCCCAGAATAGTTGATGCTTCAACCAAAAGGAAGCCTGAGGTGTTCCCGGCACCTGCCGGTCGGCGGCGAGTGCCGGCGAGTGCGTGGTTGTGCTGCGACATGCCGGGCGTGTCGCAGCACAACCACGCACTCAGCGGGAGTCAGTCGTCACGCGGCCGACGTCACGCCCACCGCAGCCCGCAGCCCCTCGGCGAGCGGCGTCGTCGGGCGACCGATGAGCCGCGACAGCTCGTCCGACGTCGCCGCGAGCAGACCGTCACGCGTGTTGCCGTCGAGCGCGACCACGAAGCCCGCGGTCCCCTCGTCGAGGCCCGCGTCGAGCAGCGCCTGGGTGTGCACCTCGGGGGTCACGTCCTGGTAGACGACCTCGCGACCGACGATCTCACCGATGGTCGCGGCGAGGAACGGGTGGTCCCACGCGACGTCGCCCGAGAGCTCGTGGACGCCTCCCTCGAAGGCCGGGTCGGCGTCGGCCGCCGCGAGGACGACGGCCGCTGCCTCGGCGTAGTCCTTGCGGCTCGCCGAGGCGACGAGCCCCTCGCCGACGCTGCCGAGCACCACTCCGGTCTCGCGCGCCTGCTCGACCGCTCCGAGGTAGTTCTCGGTGTACCAGCCGTTGCGCAGGATCGTGGCGGGCATCCCCGAGGCCGCGATGATCTCCTCGGTGGCCTTGTGCTCGGGAGCGAGGACCAGCGCAGACGTCGTGGCCCGCGGTGCGCTCGTGTAGACGAGGTGGCGGACACCTGCGGCCTTGGCGGCCTCGACCACGTTGGCGTGCTGCTGGACACGCTGCCCGACCTCGGAGCCGGAGACCAGCAGAAGCACGTCGACCCCGTCGAGCGCCGTCGTCAAGGTCTCGGGGCGCGAGTAGTCGGCCTCGCGGACGACGACGCCGCGCTCGGCGAGGTCGGCGGCCTTGGCCGGGGTGCGGACGGCGGCGACGATCCGCTCGGGGGTGACACCGCGCTCGAGCAGCGAGTCGACGACGAGGTGTCCGAGGTGTCCGGTGGCGGCGGTGACGGCGATCATGGGGGTCCTCCTGAGGGGGTGGTGGGTACCGCGACAGCCTGGCACTAACTTTTCGTCAGTGCAATCCATTCAGCAGTGCGTTCTAAGTCACAGCGCTCACGATCGGCCTGCGCGCTAGGCTGGCCTCGTGACCGACCTCCACGCCGCCCTCGACACCACGGGACCGTCCGACGAGATGATCGCCGACGTGTTCCAGCGCGGCTGCACGTCCCGCCACGCGCTCGAGACTGTGACGGGCCGTTGGGGCGTCCTGACCGTCGCGGGCCTGCGAGACGGGGCCGTCCGCTTCAACGCCCTGCGCCGACGCATCGACGGCGTGAGCGAGAAGATGCTCGCCCAGACGCTCCAGGGGCTCGAGCGCGACGGACTGGTCGTGCGCGAGGTCCGCGCGACCATCCCCCCGCACGTCGAGTACTCGCTCACCGAGCTCGGGCAGGTCGTGGCCGACAAGCTCGTCGGCCTCCTGGACGTGCTCGAAGCGGCGGTCCCCCAGGTCGCCGCCGCCCAGGAGGCGTACGACGCCCGGGTCGCGCGCTGACCGCGGCCGTGCGCCCGTCGCGCTGGGCAGCCCCCGCCCCGGCGCCCACCGCTGCGTAGACTCGCGAGCATGACCGCCGTCGCCCTCGGGCTCCCGCGCGTGCGCCCGACCGGGGCGCCGAGCACCCTGGGGCGCCCGGACACCGAGGCGCTCGTCGACCGCTACGGGCGCGTCGCCCACGACCTGCGCGTGTCCGTCACGGAGAAGTGCTCGCTGCGCTGCACCTACTGCATGCCCGCCGAGGGACTCCCCGCGATCCCCCGCGACGACCTGCTGACGCCGAGCGAGATCGGACGGCTCGTCGGGATCGGCTACCGGCTCGGGATCCGCGACGTGCGCTTCACGGGCGGCGAGCCCCTCATGCGCCCCGACCTCGCCGAGATCGTCCGGCGCACGCGCGCGGCGGCCCCCGGCGTCCGGATCTCGATGACGACGAACGCGATCGGCCTCGACAAGCGCGTCGGCGAGCTCGTCGAGGCCGGGCTCGACCGCGTCAACGTCTCGCTCGACACGGTCGACCGCACGCACTTCGCCGAGCTCACGCGCCGCGACCGGCTCCCGCAGGTGCTCGCGGGCATCCGGGCCGCGCTCGACGCAGGCCTGTCCCCCGTCAAGCTCAACGCGGTCCTCATGCCCGAGACCCTCGCGGGCGCGACCGACCTGCTCGCGTGGGCCGTCGAGCACGGGTGCCGCCTGCGCTTCATCGAGCAGATGCCCCTCGACGCCGACCAGAACTGGGCCCGCGACCAGCTCGTCTCGGCCGAGCGGCTGCTCGACGTCCTGGGTGAGCGCTTCGCCCTGACCCCGGTGGGGCGCGAGGACCCGTCGGCCCCGGCCGAGGAGTGGGCCGTCGACGGCGGACCCGCGACCGTCGGGATCATCGCGTCGGTCACGCGCTCGTTCTGCGGTGACTGCGACCGCACGCGCCTGACCGCGGAGGGCACCGTGCGCTCGTGCCTGTTCGGGAACGAGGAGGTGGACCTGCGCGCGCTGCTGCGGTCCGGCTCGCCCGGCGGCTCACCCGGCGGCTCACCCGGCAAGGTCCCCGGCACCGGGGCCGACGACCGACCCGACGACGCAGCCACCGACGCCGCGATCGTCGCCGCCTGGCAGGGTGCCATGTGGGCCAAGCCGTTCGCGCACGGCCTCGACCGTGGCGCCCCCGACACCCGCGCGGTCGGCGGCCCGGCAGACGATCCCGAGGCCTTCGCACGCACCGAGCGCAGCATGGGCGCGATCGGGGGCTGACGGAGCTGCTGACACGTTCTGCACCGAGCCCGGGCGACGTGTCCAAGATCATCCTCCGTGCAGGCGCACGAGCCGCAGGATCCCGCGCCTGGAAGCACCCCGAGACCTACCATGGAGGGGTGGCCCTCCTCGACCTTCCTCGCGACAGCCGTACCTCCGACGAGCCCGCTCCACGAGCCGACTCGCTCCCCGTCCACCGGCCGGGTCCGAGCCGTCTGACGGCGGGCCCGAGCACCGTCCTCGGCACCCTGATCGGCGTCACGGTGGGCACGTCCCTGCTCGCCGGGCCCGGTCTGATCCTGGGGGCGCTCGTCGGCATCGGGTTCGGTCTCCTCAAGGACAACCCGCGCGACTGACCCTGGGCCCGGCCACCGCTAGAGCCCGACCCACTCCGAGTCGCCGTCGGTGAAGTGCTGCCGCTTCCAGATCGGCACCTCGGCCTTGATGCGCTCGACGAGGAGCGAGCACGCCGCGAACGCCTCGGCCCGGTGCCCCGAGGCGACGCTCGCGACGAGCGCCACGTCCCCGATCGTCAGCACGCCGTAGCGGTGCACGGCCGCGACGCGCAGTCCCGTCTCGTCGGACACCGCCGCGCAGCAGCGCCGGAGCACCTCGGTCGCGTCGGGGTGCGCCTCGTAGTCGAGGCCCGTGACGTCGCGCCCGCCGTCGACGTCGCGCACGACACCGCGGAAGGTCACGACGGCGCCGTACTCGCGCGAGGACACCGCACCTTCCACGGACCGCACCACGGCGTCGTCGAGCACGTCGCTCGTCACGCGCGACACGTCGCCCGGGGTGGTCGGGCGCTGCTGGTCGTCGGCCGTCATCGTCTCGTCCTCTGCTCTCGGAGCACCGCTCACAGCCGTACCACTCGCACGCTCTCGCCCTCCTCGACCCGGACCACGCCCTCGGGCACCTCGATCAGCACGTCGGCGGCCGCCATGGTCGCCACGAGGTGCGACCCCGCGCCGCCGACGACCTCGACCGCGCCACCGGGCACCGTCCGTCCTCGCAGCATCTGCTGCTTGGCCGCCGGGGAGTCGATCGCCGCTGCCACGGTGCGCGTCTCGTCCTCCCGGTCGGGGAGCCCCGCCGCGCGCTCGAGGACGGGACGCGCGAAGACCGCGAACGAGACCTGGGCGCTCACGGGGTTGCCGGGGAAGGTGAGGATCGGGGTCCCGTGGTGGGTCCCGAACCCCTGCGGGCCGCCAGGCTGCATCGCGACCGACCGGAACGTCACGCCGTCCCCCAGGGTGTCCTTGACGACCTCGTAGGCGCCCTGGCTCACGCCGCCCGACGTGAGGACCAGGTCCGCCACCTCGGCGGCCCGTGCCAGGAGAGCGGCCAGCTCGCGCGGGTCGTCCCCGGTGCGTCCCGTGAGCACGACGTCGGCCCCGGCGCGTCGGGCGGCGGCCGCGAGCCCGGGCAGGTTCGCGTCGTACACCTGGCCGGTCGCGGCGGCCTCGCCCGGCTCGACGACCTCGGTGCCGGTCGAGACGACCGCGACGCGCACCCGCGCCCGGACCTCGAGCACGCCCACGCCGCACGACGCCGCGGCGGCCAGGTGCTGCGGCGCGAGCAGCGTGCCCGCGGCGAGCACCCGGTCTCCGCCGCGCACGTCCGTCCCGACGTCTCGCACGAACTCGCCCGGGCCGCGCGACGCCAGCACCCCGACGTCCGTCCCGACGGACCCGCGCGGGGTCTCGGTCGTGTGCGCGCCGAACCGCTCCGCGTCGGTGTCCTCCACGGGCACGACGGCGTCGCTCCCCTCCGGCACGACGGCACCGGTCATGATCCGGGCCGCCGTCCCCGGGGCGAGGACCGCCGGCGTGCCGGGACCCGCGGGGATCTCGGCCACGACGGGCAGCACGACGGGCGAGGCTCCCGAGGCACCGTCGACGTCCGCGGACCGCACCGCGTAGCCGTCCATCTGCGAGCTGCGGAACGCAGGCTGGTCGACGGGGGCGGACAGGTCCGCCGCGAGCACCCGGTCGAGCGCGTCGACCAGCGCCACGCGCTCGACGCCCCGAGCCGCGAGCGCCGGTCGGAGCAGCGCCTCGACCTCGCGGCGGTGCTGCTCGACGCTCACGCGGCGGGCACCCGCGGCCTGCTGGTGCCGCGCCCCGGGTGCGGGCGGCACGGCGGTGGGCGGCGCCGTCGGGCCGCTTCTCGCCTCTCCGGTCCACGCTGCCTGCTCTGCCGTCACGTCTGCTCCTCACCACGACCGGGCGGGCCGCCCGCCCGGCGGCCACGGGTCCCAGCCTGTCACGATCCGCGGGCCGCGGGCGCGCCCGTCCGACGGTTGCGTCGTGCGCCGCGCGCTGCGACCTTGGAGCGGTGACGTCCACTCCCCCGGTCCCGCCGGCGCAGCCCGGCGGGCGTCCGCTCCTCCCGACGCTCGAGCAACGGCCGGGGCCACCGCTGCGCTTCCCCGTGAGACCGGTCGCGCCCGCGGTCCGGCAGTTCCTCGCGACCGAGGCGGGCGGCGCGGCGCTGCTGCTCGCCGCGACCGTGGTCGCGCTCGTGTGGGCGAACTCGCCCTGGTCCGCGTCGTACGACGACCTGTGGGCCACGACGGCCGGAATCCACCTGGGCGGCTGGTCGCTCGACATGGACCTGCACCACTGGGTCAACGACGCCGCGATGGCGGTCTTCTTCCTCGTGATCGGCCTCGAGATCAACCGCGAGGTCACGAGCGGTGAGCTGCGCAACCGGCGGACGGTCGCGGTCCCGGCGCTCGGTGCCCTGGGCGGGCTCCTGGTGCCCGCGCTCGTCTACCTGGCGTTCAACGCGGGCACCGACGCGCAGCACGGCTGGGGCGTCGTCATGTCGACCGACACGGCGTTCCTCGTGGGGGTCCTCGCGCTGTTCGGCCCGCGCTGCCCCGACCGGCTCCGGCTGTTCCTGCTGACGCTCGCGGTCGTCGACGACATCGGCGCCATCACGGTCATGGCCGTCTTCTACAACGACGGCGTGTGGCTGCCCGGTCTCGCGATCGCGGGGGTCCTCGTCGCAGGCATGCTCGTGCTGCGCTGGCTCGGCGTCTGGCGCCTCGCGCCCTACGTGGGCGTGGGCGTCGCGCTGTGGCTCGCCGTCTACTCCTCGGGCGTGCACGCGACGCTCGCGGGCGTCCTGGTCGGGCTGCTCGTCCCCTCCCGCCGGGCCCGTCCCGACCAGGTCGACGACGTCCCGGGGTACGCCCAGCGTCTGCGCGAGGAGACGACGGCGGAGCGCGAGCACCTGACCGAGCTCGCCGCACGCGCGGCAGTGCCCGCGAGCGACCGGCTCCAGCGTGTCCTGCACCCGTGGAGCGCCTACGTCGTCGTGCCCGTCTTCGGCCTGGCGAACGCGGGCGTGCAGCTCGACGCCGAGTCGCTGTCGGCCGCGATGACGTCGCGGCTGACGATCGGCGTCGCGGTCGCGCTCGTGGTGGGCAACGCCGTCGGGATCTTCGGCGCCTCGGCCCTGGCCCTGCGGCTGAACCTGGGCGACCTGCCCGGCCGGGTGCGCTACTCGCACCTGCTGGGCGGCGCGATGCTCGCAGGCATCGGGTTCACCATCTCCCTGTTCATCGCCGAGCTCGCGTTCGACGACGAGGCACTCGTCGAGCAGGCCAAGATCGGGATCCTCGCGGGGTCGCTGGTCGCGGCCGTCGCCGGGTCCGTGACGCTGCGCATCCTGGGCGAGCGGCTCCCCCTGTGCTCGCCCGAGTCCACGGGACCGCCGCCCGGGCTGCCCCCGCGGCCGTGGCGCGCGCCCGAGGCGGTCGAGGACGCCGAGGAGTAGGCAGGTCGTGCGGTGGCCCGTCCGCCCCCCGGGCGACACACTGAGACTCACGGCGGGCCGACCCGCCGCCGCGACGCAGACGACCGGGGGCGACCATGGGCTCGTGCAGCACCGGAGCAGACCGTGGCTCGAACCGCTGAGCGCGCCACGGGCGTCGTCCTGCTGACGCTCGCCTCGGGCCAGTTCGTCATGACGCTCGACAGCTCGGTCATGAACGTGTCGATCGCGCAGGTCGCGCAGGACGTGGGCACCACGGTCACGGGCATCCAGACCGCCATCACGCTCTACACGCTCGTCATGGCCACGCTCATGATCCCGGGCGGCAAGGTCGGCGGGCTGATCGGGCGCCGTCGGGCATTCGTGCTCGGGTGCATCATCTACGCGTGCGGTTCCTTCACGACCGCCCTCGCGCCGAACCTCGGGGTGCTGATCCTCGGCTGGTCGGTGCTCGAGGGGATCGGCGCGGCGCTCATCATGCCCGCGATCGTCGCGCTCGTCGCCTCGAACTTCGCGGCCCCCGACCGGCCGCGCGCCTACGGGCTGGTCGCGTCCGCGGGCGCCATCGCGGTGGCCGCAGGGCCGCTCGTGGGCGGGCTCGTCACGACGTACTGGACGTGGCGCTACGTGTTCGTCGGCGAGGTCGTGATCGTCGCGGTGATCCTGCTGCTCACGCGCCGGATCGCCGACGCGCCGCTCGGGCCGCGGTTCCGGCTCGACCTGGTCGGCGCGGCTCTGTCCGCGGTCGGCCTCGGTATCGCGGTGTTCGGCGTCCTGCGCTCGGGCGAGTGGGGCTGGGTCCAGACCCGGCCGGGCGGGCCGTCGTGGCTCGGCCTGTCACCGACCATCTGGCTGATCCTGGCCGGGATGCTGGTCGTGCGGCTGTTCTTCGCGTGGGAGCACCGCGTCGTCGCCGCGGGCAAGGAACCGCTCGTGCGGCCCGAGATGCTGCGCAACGCACAGCTCAACGGCGGGCTGACGATGTTCTTCTTCCAGTTCATGCTCCAGGCGGGGCTGTTCTTCACGGTCCCCCTGTACCTGTCGGTCGCCCTCGGGCTCTCCGCGCTCGACACCGGCATCCGCCTCCTGCCCCTGTCCGTGACGCTCCTGCTCGCGGCGGTGGGGATACCGCGCTTCTTCCCGCGCGCCTCGCCCCGCACGGTCGTGCGGTGGGGCGTGGCCGCGCTGCTCGCGGGCATCGTGAGCCTGCTCGCCGGGCTCGAGGTCGGTGCCGGGCCCGAGGTCGTCACGGTCCCGCTCGCCCTCGCGGGGCTCGGCGTCGGGGCGCTGGCCTCGCAGCTCGGGGCCGTGACCGTCTCGGCCGTGCCCGACGAGGAGAGCGGCGACGTCGGCGGGTTGCAGAACACCCTGACCAACCTGGGCGCGTCGCTCGGGACCGCGCTCGCAGGCTCGGTCCTCATCGCGGGACTCACGGCGACCTTCCTCACCGGGGTCGGCGACAACCCCGCGGTGCGGGCCGAGATCGCCGCGACGGCACAGGTCGAGCTCGCGGGCGGCGTCCCGTTCATCTCCGACGCGCAGGTCGAGGAGGCGCTCACGAGCGCAGGGCTCCCGCCCGAGGAGATCGCCGCCCTGACCGAGGAGAACGAGGCCGCCCGCATCACGGGCCTGCGGGCGAGCCTCGCGGTGCTCGCCCTCGTGGCGCTGACGGCGCTGTTCTTCGCGCGACTGATACCGACCGCGCCCGTGGGCGGTCCGGCAGCCCCGAGGAAGGACTCGGACGCCCCCTCGGCTCAGGCGCCCTGACCGGTCGCCGGCCCCGCCGCCCGTCCCGCGTCCGCGAGCGCGGCGGCCACGGCCGACCGGACGCCGTCCTCGGTCACCCGGCCCCGGTACCGCACGCCCTCGACGTACAGCGTGGGGGTCCCCCGCACACCGAGCGCCGTCCCGGCCAGGTAGTCGCGCTCGACGGCGTCACCGTGCTGCTGCGCGGCGTCACCGACGACGCTCGCACCGTCCAGCCCCAGCTTCTGCGCCCAGTGCGCGAGCCCGACGTCGTCGAGCCTGTCCTGGTGCGCGAACAGGAGGTCGTGCATCTCCCAGAACCGTCCCTGCGCCCCGGCCGCCTCGGCCGCGAGCGCCGCCGTGAGCGCGTACGGGTGGACCTCGAACAGCGGGAAGTGACGGAAGACGAGCCGGACCTGGCCGCCCGACTCCTCGACGACCGTCCGCAGGACGGGGGCCGCGTCGTGGCAGTACGGGCACTCGAAGTCGCCGAACTCGACGATCGTCACGAGGGCGTCGAGGGCGCCGAAGACGTGGGCGTCGGGCGGCACGAGCGCGGCTCCGGGGCGGGTCGTCGGATCAGGACGTTCTGCGGGCGAGGTCATGTCCCCCAGCATCACACCGGGTCCTCGTCGATGCGCGCCACCTCTCCGGGCGTCCGGCCGCCGCGGAGCCAGTCCCGCAGCGTCGCGACGGCAGCGGCCTCGCCGCGCGCCGTCACGAGCACGGTCCCGTCGGGGAGGTTCTGCGCGTCGCACGCCAGCCCCAGCGCGGCGGCCTGGCGGGTCGTCGCCCACCGGAAGCCGACGCCCTGGACATGCCCGTGCACGACGACGCGCAGCGTGGTCTCCCGGCGGCCGTCCCGCGGCCGGTCGTCGCCTGCCCTGCCTGCGCCGGTCACGTCAGCACGAGCCGCCGGGGGACGTCCGTGAGCGTCGGGACGGGCTCGACGGCGAGGTCGCTGCCCGCCGCGTCCTTCCACCAGGCGATGTTCACGGCGTGCTCCGCGTAGGTGGACGTGGGGTCGGCGCTGAGCGCGAGGGCGAGGTCGGAGAGCCGCACGTCGTCGACGTACCCCTCGTCGAGAGGCACGCCGGCGAGCAGGCGTCGTGTCCCCCTGAACCGTGGCCGGCGCTTCCACCGCTTGGCCGTGTTGAGCAGGCGGTAGGCCATCCGCGGCGTGAAGCTGCCGACGAGCTCGGTGTCGTCGCCGAGCTGGGCGAGGACCCGGTCGGGGTAGAACGTGAGCCCGCACGCCGCGGCCTCGCCCATCATCCACAGGAGCGCGACGTCGGACAGCCCGGGCGAGGCGTTCCCACCGCCCACGTCGCTGTGCGCTCCCGGGAACCAGACCTGCTTGACGCCGCCCGGCCGGTCGTCGTCGGCCGGGACGTCCCACAGGCACGGCTCGAACGTGAGCCGCCGTTCGTCGATGGCCAGTGCCTGACGCGCGCACTGCACCATGCTCGACAGGCGCACGTCGTGGAACCGGCTCCTGCGGCGGGTGATCCCTGGCACGCCCAACGCCCCCACGGTGTCGAAGACCCCGAGGAACGTGATGGGCACCTGGGGGTAGCAGTGCTTCTCGCGGAACTGCGAGACCCGGGCACGCCTGCCGGGCGAGTGGTCGCGATACAGCGACTCGGCGTCCGCCAGCAGGTTGCCCGCGCCGCGGTCGGCGAGCGCGTCCGCCGTGAGCAGGCCGACGCTCGCGATCATCCCGGCCACGCTGCGCGCGGTGTACGCGCCGCGGCTGAACCCGAACACGTAGACCTCGTCGTCGGGCTCGTAGTTGAGCGCGAGGTCCCGGTAGCCCGCGACGACGTTGCGACTGAGCCCGTAGCCGAACGCCCCGCCCAGCAGCGCGTCGACCCGGTAGCCCCGGGCGCCGACGCCCTCGACCGAGAACACCATCTGCTGGACCCCGTCGGGCCCGATCCCCGTGTGGACCGACCGGGCGATCTTCTCGATGTTCGACACGCTCGCACGGACCGGCGAGTTCCACGTGCCGTCGCAGCAGAGCACCAGGCGCTTCATGGCTCCTCCTCGAACCCTCCCGTCGCCGTCGGCGGGCCTACCTGGAGGGAGCGCGCAGCGGCCCCTGTTGATGCGTCGCCACGGGCGCGGACGAAGAGCCCCGCAGCCCACGCTCAGTGGTGCACGTGCGCGGGCACGCCCGTCGAGCCCTCGATCTCCGTCTCCGCGATGCCGAGCAACCGGTCCGCGAGCGCGCGCAGCGCGCGGGCCGCCGCGACGTGGTCGCCGATCGCCTCGATCTCCGTGTCACCGGGGTCCTTGCGGGCCCTGCCCACGGCGTGGAGCTCGGACGGGACGTCGCCGACCAGGATGGCCTCCGCCGTCGTGCGCCCCTCGCTCTCGACGAGGCTCACCTGGACGTGCCAGGACTTCGCGTGCACCGGGACGACGACCTCGTGCGCCTCGGCGCCCTCGACGGGGGCGCGGACCATGGTGTCGGGCCCCGGGTAGACGAGCGTCCGTTCACCCGTGTCGGCCCACTCGACCAGGTAGGGCGGCGAGCCGTCCTCGTGCTGGACCTCGACGACCATGCCGTCGCGGACCGCGCCGCCGACGACCCCCGAGGCCCGGATGATCCTGTCTCCGACCGCTGCCAACATGTCGCGCCTCCCCGCTGAGGAACCTGCTTCCATGATGCGCGCCGCGCGGCCCGCACGGAAGGGCGGCGTCCCCGTGGCCGGCCCAGTCGCGGTCAGCGCAGCCGGCGCAGGAACTCCCGGGTCCGCTCGCGCTGCGGGTCGCCGAGGACCTGCTCGGGCGTGCCGCGCTCGTGCACGCGCCCCTGGTGCAGGAAGCAGACCTCGTCGGCGACCTCGCGCGCGAAGCCCATCTCGTGGGTCGCGACGAGCATCGTCACGCCCTCGGCACGCAGGTCCGCGAGCAGGTCGAGGACCTCGCCCACGAGCTCGGGGTCGAGCGCCGAGGTGACCTCGTCGAGCAGCAGGAGCTCGGGCGAGGACACGAGCGCCCGCGCGATCGCGGCCCGCTGCTGCTCTCCCCCGCTGAGCTGGTCGGGGTAGGCCGTCATGCGGTGCGCGAGGCCGACCCGGCGCAGCATGGCCTCGGCCGCGGCCTCGGCCTCGGCGCGACCCCGCTTGTGCACGAGGCGCGGGGCGAGGGTCACGTTGTCCATGACCTTCATGTGCGGGAAGAGGTTGTAGGACTGGAACACCAGGCCCATGCGCGCCCGGACGACGTTCGCGTCGAGACGCGGGTCGGCGACGTCCTGCCCGTCGAGCAGGATCTCGCCGTCGTCGATCTCCTCCAGGAGGTTCACGACGCGCAGCAGCGTCGACTTGCCCGAGCCCGACGCCCCGACGAGCACGACGCAGCGGTGCTCGTCGACGTCGAGGTCGATCTCGTCGAGCACGAGGCGCTCGCCGTACGTCTTGCGGATCCCGCGCAGGGACAGCAGGTGGCTCATCGGATGGCCCCCGCCCCGCTCACGGTCGCGAGCGACCCGCGCCAGCCCTGGCGGGCCGAGTACACGTCGACGACGCGCGTGAGCGGGATCGAGACGAGCAGGAAGAGGACACCCGCCACCACGTAGGGCGTGAAGTTGTAGCTGCCCGACGCCGCGATCTGCGCGGCCCGGATCGCGTCCACGGCGCCCAGGATCGAGATGAGCCCCGAGTCCTTCTGGAGCGAGACGAGGTTGCTCGCGAGCGGCGCGGTCACGTGGCGCACGGCCTGCGGCAGCACGACCTTGCGGGTCGTCTGCGCGCGGGTCAGCCCGAGCGAGCGCGCGGCCGAGACCTGGGAGGGGTGCACCGACTCGATCCCGGCCCGGAACACCTCGGCGAGGTACGCGGTGTACGTGAGGATGATCGCGAGCGCACCGAGGAACGCCCCCGACGTCGGCAACCACTCGAGGCGCAGCGCCGGCAGCCCGAACCCGACGAGCAGCAGGACCAGCAGCAGCGGCACGCCGCGGAACACGTCGACGTACGCGACCGCGAACGCGCGCAGCGGGAACAGCGCCGGGACGCGGCTCGTGCGGATCACGGCGAGCGCCATGCCGAGCACCATCCCGACGACCGACGCCACGACCCACACCCGCAGGTTGAGCCACAGCCCCTCGGCGATCGCGGGCAGCGAGTCCCACGCGCTGGCCGGGGAGAAGAACGCGTCGCGCGTGCGCTCCCACCCGGGGGCCGTGGTCACCACGACGTACAGGACCGCGACCACGACCACGGTCGAGAGCGTGGACACCCACGCTGCCCGACGGCGCCGCGCACGCCGGTAGGAGTCCCTCGCCACCGCGCGCGCAGACGGGGTCCAGCCCGCGCTCGCGTGGTGAGCGCCGCCGTCGGGCTTGCTGTCCTCGGGCGGTGCGACGCCCGGAGCGCCCCCGCTCACCTCAGCCCAGCTCGGGGATGTCGTCCGACTTGAGCCACGTGGTGCGCAGCTCGGCGAGCGTGCCGTCCTCCTCGAGCGAGTCGACCGCGGCCGAGACGCAGTCCGTGAGCACGGAGCCCAGGTCCAGGACCAGGCCGTACTGCTCGACCGTGCCCTGGTCCGGCAGGGTGCCGATGACCACGGACTCGGGGAAGTACTCGGTCGAGGCCGCGACGCCCTGGTCGACGTCCATGACCATGACGTCGATCGTGCCCGACTGCAGGGCCGTCATGCCGTCGCCCGCACCGTTGAACGGGACGATGTTCGCGTCGTCGCCGAACGCGGCCTTCGCGAGCGTGAGGCTCGTCTGGGCGGCCGTGACGCCGATCCGCAGGTCCTTGAGTTCGTCGAGCGTCGTGGCCGAGGCGTACGGGCCGGCCTCCTGCACGATCACGCCCTGGCGGGTCGTGAGGTAGGGGCTCGAGAAGTCGACGGCCTTGCGGCGCTCGTCCGAGATGGACGTCTGCCACGCGGCGAAGTCGAACTCCTTGATGCTGGGGCTGACGATCTGCTCGAACGTCACGAGCTCCCACTCGACGTCGTCCTCGGCGTAGCCGAGCCGGTCGGCGACCTCGTAGACGAGCGCGGACTCGAAGCCCTCGCCGCTGTCGTGCTCGCCGATGTACCAGGGCGAGTACGCCTCGCCCGCGGCGACGGTCAACTTGCCGTCGGTGTGCGTGGGCAGCGCGCCCGGCTCGCACGTGGGCGTCGAGCCGGCCGAACCGGCGTCGTTCGAGGAGTCGTCGGCGGAGCAGCCCGCGAGGAGCAGGGCGGTCGAGACGGCTGCGACGGGCAGCACGGCGTTCAGGCGGCGCATGAGGACCTTCCAGGGTCAGGAGGGTGACGAGGCGGCTCCGGACGGCCGCGGGTGACGCGCGCTGCCGGGACTCACCGGAGGACGACTCTACGCCGGTCCCATGCGGTGAGACAGGGGCGTGGCGCGCGGTGAGACGGTGGGTCGCGTCACACCGTCGCGCCGCCCCTGCGTCGACTCAGTCCTCGGGGAGGTGGAGCGCGTCGAGCCGCCCCTCGGTGTCGAGCGACTCGAGGATCGAGCGCGCGATCTGGTCGAGCTGGTCGACCTGCTCCGGGGTGAGGCGGTCGATGATGTGCTCGCGGACCGTGCCGACGTGGCCGGGGGCCGTCGCGACGACCTTGTCCCACCCGGCGTCGGTCAGGACCGCGAGCGTGGCCCGGCGGTCCTCGGGGCAGGGCGAGCGCTCGACGTAGCCGCGACCCTCGAGACGCTTCACCACGTGCGACAGGCGCGGCAGGGTCGCGTTGGTCTTGAGCGCGAGGTCCGTCATGCGCAGCGTGTGGTCGGGCGCCTCGGAGAGCATCGCGAGCACGAGGTACTCGAAGTGGGTGAGCTGCGCGTCGCGCTGGAGCTGGGCGTCGAGCACGCCGGGGAGGAGCTCGGAGACGGCCTGGAGGCGCATCCAGGTCCGCAGCTCGCGGGGGGAGAGCCATCGCACGTCGTCGGTCATGGGACCAGTCTACCGGCAATGGTTGACACGACAACTAAGCGGGTCTACGTTAGTTGTATCAACAACCAATCACGCCGGTCCGGTATCGGCGTCGCAGCCCCGGAGGACTTCATGACCAGCATCACGATCATCGGCGCAGGGAACATCGCAGCAGGCGTGGCACGCATCGGACTCGACGCCGGCGCACAGGTCCAGGTCCTGGCGCGCGACGCCGAGAAGGCCGCAGCACTCGGCTCGGGCGACTCGTTCACCTCGGGCGTCGTGGGTGACGAGATCACGGGCGACCTCGTGGTCCTCGCGCTCCCCTACCCCGCCGTGCCCAAGATCCTCGCGCAGTACGCCGGCCGGCTCGACGGCAAGGTCCTCGTCGACCCGACCAACCCCGTCGACTTCGCGACGTTCGACTCGCTCGTCGTGCCCGCCGACTCCTCGGCCGCCGCCCAGATCGCCGCGCTCGCCCCGACCGCCACGGTCGTCAAGGCGTTCAACACGAACTTCGCCTCGACCCTCGCGAGCGGCAAGGTCGCCGACCAGTCGACCACCGTGCTCGTCGCGGGCGACGACAACGACGCCAAGGCCACGCTCGTCGACCTCGTCCGCGCAGGCGGCCTCAAGGGAGTCGACGCCGGGTCGCTCAAGCGCGCCCGCGAGCTCGAAGCCCTCGGGTTCGTCCAGATGACGCTCGCCGGCTCCGGCGCGACCCAGTGGACGACCGGCTTCACGCTCGCCGACTGACGCGGCGCCCTGCACCCTGGGCGAGACCCCGGGAATGACGAAGGCCCGGTCCAGCATGTCTGCTGGACCGGGCCTTCCTTTGTAGCGGGGGCAGGATTTGAACCTGCGACCTCTGGGTTATGAGCCCAGCGAGCTACCGAGCTGCTCCACCCCGCGTCGGTGAACACCACTCTACGCGACCTTTCGCCCCTGCCGTGACCAGGGCACCTGTCGGGCACGTCACACGCGGACGGCGCATGGGTCCGGCGTTCATTCTCCACGGGTCATCCCGGGAATGACGAAGGCCCGGTCCAGCATTCCTGCTGAACCGGGCCTTCCTTTGTAGCGGGGGCAGGATTTGAACCTGCGACCTCTGGGTTATGAGCCCAGCGAGCTACCGAGCTGCTCCACCCCGCGTCGGTAAACACCACCTTACGGGACAGGGGCCGGGGCGCCAAATCGGGCACCGCGGCACCGATCAGGAGCGGCGCGGGGCGACGATCCCGACCCCGAAGCGGAACACGCGCTCCTCCCCCGGCGCGAGCCGGACGTCCTGCTCGCAGTCCTCGCGGTTGAACGCGTTCGTCAGGCTCTCGACGGGTTCGAGCGCGATCGACGCCCGCGCCCGCTCGTCCAGCCCGTCGCCCGTGTACACGTGCATGTTGCCGCGCTCCTGCCACAGCTCGAGGCCCGCGCCGGTCGACGGGTCGAGGACGCGCGTCCTCGCACGCCCGTCCGCGTCGGTCACGAGATCGGTGAACGCGGTGTCGAGACAGGTCCCGGCAAGAGCAACCGGCCCGACGGCGTCACGCACCACCCGGGCCGCGTCGCCGTGGAGCGGAAGAAGCGTCGCGTCGGTCGCAACCGTCGCACGGGCGGGCACGTCCAGCTCCAGGCCGTCGATCGTGTCGTGGCCGGGGATGCGGAAGTACGGGTGCCAGCCGGCCGTGACGGGCGCCGCGTCCCGCCCGAGGTTGCGGTAGGTCCACGTCACGTCGAGCGTGCGCTCGGTCAGCTCGAAGCGGATCCGGGTCTCGAGGTCGAACGGGTACCCGGCGAGGTCGGCGCCCCGGATCTCGGTCGCGAGGGTCAGGGCCACAGGCCCCGCCTCGGTCGCGTCGCCTGGGCCGCTCGTGCCGTCGAGGGCACCTGCGCCGTCGACGCCGTCGGTGCTACGCAGGGCCCCCTCGCCCTCTGGCACGACCTCCCAGTCGAGCACGCGCGCGAACCCGTGCATGGTCTGGGTCTCCCCCGGGGCGACGGGCGGGACGTGGTGCGTGACGCCGTCGAACACGTAGGTGCCGCCCGCGATGCGGTTCGCGAACGGGAACATCAGGCCGGACCGGGTCGCGTCCTGGGCGAGAAGGGCCCGCTCGGTCGCGTACCCGTCGAGGAGGTCGACGACGTCGTGCGGCTCCGCGGACGACCGGTTCCAGGGGGCCCGCCACGCGAGGACCGTCGCGCCGCGCAGCGCGACGACGAGCTCGGCTCCGGAGGGGTGGACGAGCGCGACCGTCGGCAGTGCGCCGAGCGTTCCCTCGACGATGTAAGCGTTGCTGCAAACGGTTGCACTGGTCATGAGGCCCCATGCTCGTCTGATGTACCAGAAATGACAAGCCGTCGTCGTGGTGGGCGCGCGCAGCGACCCCGGCGAGCGCGTCTCTCACCCTCGGCACGGACGACGGACGCCGCCCCCGACCCTCAGGTCAGGAGCGGCGTCCGTCGTCAGCCCGGTCGAGTCGGCGGTCACCCGACGGGCGACCGCCCCTCGTGCGTCACGGCGTCTCGGTGCCCAACGACTCCTCGGCGGCGATCGCCGACTCGAGCGCGGACTGCAGGCGTTCCTGCGACTCGCCGTAGGCGGCGAAGTCACCCTCTGCGAGGGCGGCCTGACCGTCCTTGATCGCCTGGCTGGCGGCCTGGAGAGCCTGGTCGAGCTGCGCACGCGCCTCGGGGTTCTCCGTGACGGGCGGCGTGGTGCCCGTCCCGGTGTCGGTGCCGTCCGTGGGCGGCGGCGTCTCGCCGTCGGTCGGGATGACCGGGGCGACCTCCCCACCCGCGTCACCGGCCGAGGCCCCGGACTCGCCGCCGAAGACCTGGTTGAGGGCCTCGTCGAGCGTGTCCGCGAACCCGACCTGGTCACCGAAGCTGACCAGAACCTTGCGCAGCAGCGGGAACTTGGTGCCCTCGGACGCCTGCACGTACACGGGCTGCACGTAGAGCAGACCGCCGCCCACGGGGAGCGTGAGCAGGTTGCCGTGGATCACGGTCGAGTTGCCGCGGCTGAGGATGTTCAGCTCGTTGGACACCGTGGGGTCCGAGTCGAACGTGTTCTGCACCTGCCCCGGTCCGGGGACCGTGGCGTTGCGTGGCAGCTCCAGGAGCCTGAGCTTTCCGTACGACTCGGCCTTCACCCCGGCCGTGCTCCCCGCCTCCGCATCGACCGCGAGGAACCCGGTGAGGATCTCTCGGTCGGAGTTACCGCCCGGGATGAACGTCGTCATGAGGGAGAACGCGGGGTTCTCCTGACCGGGCATCTGCAGCGTCAGATAGTACGGCGGCTGGTAGGGCTTGGTGCCGGTGCCGCGCACGGTGGGGTCGCGCGGGACGTTCCAGAAGTCCTGACCGGAGAAGAACTCGCGGGCGTCGTCGACGTGGTAGCTCGTGAGCAGCGCACGCTGGACCTTGAACATGTCCTCGGGGTAGCGCAGGTGGCTCATGAGGTCGCCGCTGATCTCGGAGATCGGCTTGAGCGACGTCGGGAACACGTTGTCCCACGCCTGGAGGATGGGGTCCTCGGTGTCCCACGCGTAGAGGTCGACCGAACCGTCGTAGGCGTCGACCGTGGCCTTGACCGAGTTGCGGATGTAGTTGACCTGCTGGGGCGCGAGCGCCGCGACCGACTGCGAGTTGACCGTCAGGGTGTCCTGCGTCGCCTCGTCGAGCGGGCGCGACGCCGAGTACGGGTAGGAGTTCGTCGTGGTGTACCCGTCGACGATCCACTTGACCCGGCCGTCCACGACGGCCGGGTAGACCTTGCCGTCGAGCGTCAGGTACGGCGCGACCTTGGCGACACGGTCGCGGGGCGACCGGTCGTACAGGATCTGCGAGTCGGCCGTCACGCGGTCGGAGAAGAGGATCTGCTCGGAGCCGAACTTCAGGGCGTAGAGCAGCTTGTTGCCGAACGAGCCGACGCTGGGGCCAGCGACGGCCCCGTCCTCGGCACCGAACGTGTTGTTGACCTGGCCGCCCGCCTCGTCGTCCGGGTAGTCGAACTCCCAGGGCTTGGTGCCCTCGGGGGCGCCGACGATCGAGTACTGGGTCGAGTCCGGGCTGAAGTAGATGCGCGGCTCGTACTCGGGCAGCGAGCCCACCGACGGGATGTCGCCCTCGTAGAACGCGGGCTGGCCGCCCGGGCCGATCTGGTTGCCGTACGCGGCCACGACGCCGTACCCGTGCGTGTACACCGTGTGGTCGTTGACCCAGTTGCGCTGGCTCGCACCGAGGCCCTCGAGGTTGAGCTCGCGGACCGCGATCACGGTGTCGCGGCTCTGGCCGTCGATCATGTACCGGTCGACCGAGAGGGTCTCCTGGAAGTTGTAGTACTGCTTGTTCTGCTGGAGCTGACGGAACGTCGGGCTGACGATCTGCGGGTCGAGCAGGCGGATGGACGCCGTGGTGTCGGCGTCGGCGCGCAGCGCGCCGGCCTCGGCCTGGGTCTTCGCGTCGTAGTTGGACGCCTCGACCCCGTCGAGCCCGAACGCGGTCTTGGTCGCGTCGATGTTCCGCTGGATGTACTCGGCCTCGAACTCCTGCGCGTTCGGGTTGACCTGGAAGCGCTGGACGACCGCCGGGTAGATCCCGCCGATCGCGATCGCGGACACGACCATGAGCCCCACACCGATCGCGGGCAGGCGCCAGTTGCCGCGGACCGCGGTCGCCACGAACAGCAGCGCGACGAGGATCGCGACACCCGTCAGGATCGCCTTGGACGGGATGACGGCGTTGACGTCGGCGTACGAGGCGCCGTCGAACTTGTCACCCGTCGTGGTCAGCAACGAGTAGCGGTCGAGCCAGTAGTTCGCACCGATGAGCAGCATGAGGACCGCGGCCGTGACCGAGAGCTGCACACGCGCGGCCTTGGTCGTGCGCGGGCCGCTGCCCGCGCCGCCACCGATGCGGACCCCGCCGTACAGGTAGTGGGTCGCCAGGGCGCCGATGCCGGCGATGATGACCGCAGCCATGAGGAAGCCCACCGTGAAGCGCAGCACGGGAAGCGTGAAGACGAAGAACGAGATGTCCAGGCCCCACTGCGGGTCCTTGGTGCCGAACGGCACCGAGTTGAGCGCCAGGAGCACCGTGCTCCACTGCGAGGACGCCGCCGCACCGGCGAAGAACCCGATGAGCGCCGGGCCCGCGATCGTCACGACCTTGCGCAGCGGCTCGATCGCCTCGCGGTACTGGTCGAGCGTGGCCTGCTCGGGCGTCGAGGGCGCGTAGATGGGGCGTGACCTGTACGCGAGCGACAGCGACAGGAAGACGAGTCCGCCCATCACGAGGAAGCCGCCGACGAACAGCGCCGCACGGGTACCCCACTCGGTCCACAGGACGCCTTCGAAGCCCAGCTGGGTGAACCAGAGGACCTCGGTCCAGAACTGCGCGAGCAGGAACAGCAGGAGGACGAGGGCAGCCACGACGGCAACGGCTATGCCGAGCGGGCTACGACGTCTGCGGGAGCCGGCCTCGGACCCCGAAGGGCGTCGTGGCGCTGCGGCGAATGACACGGTGGGCTTACCTCTTTGCGTTCGGTCGAGCGTCAGGTCGTCAGGCGTCGGTACCTGTCCGCGCCGGGCCCACGACCACCGGATTCACAGGCGGTCCACGGTCTCGACAGGGTCAGGCCACAGGCCGTCCATCTCGTCAACGGCCCACAGCGGTTCCAGGTTCCCACACGTACCTGGCCGCGACCCGTCGACTGCGCCGACGCCGTCGGGCCTGCGATGCTGGGGCCATGGCAGACACGACCTCCCCCGCGCCCGACCAGCCCGCCCCGAGCACTTCCCGATCCGCCGACGGCGTCCCCGACGACGCCCCCGCCCCCATCGTCCCCCTCGCGCAGCTCGCGCTCGCCGACGCCGTGCGCGACGTCGAGGCGCACGTCGCCGCCGACGGCTGGGACGCTCCCCCGCGCGTGTTCGCGCTCGTCCGCACGGCCGACGCGATGGCCGCCGACCCGGGCCTGGCCGACCGCCTCCCGCCCGAGGTCGTGACCGCGGCGCGCGGCATCCCGGACCACCTGGTCTCGGTCGAGCAGGAGGGCCTGCCCGACGTCGAGACGCTCGAGGACCTGCTCGCCGGCATCTCGTGGCCCGACACGGTCGACGGCGCCGCGATCGTCGCCGAGCGCGTCATCCTGCCCCCGTCTGCCGAGGAGGGCCTGCCCACCGACCCGGCCGCGGCCCTCGCCTACCTGTCGTCGCACCCCGACCGCCAGGACGTGCGCCTCGCGGTCGGCGTCCTGCGTGACGGGACCCCGTGGTGCGCGGTCCGCACTCGCGCCAACGACGACGGCGACGACGTCGCGTTCGGCCCCGACCTGGTGCCCGGCCTGATCGAGGGGCTGCGCGCGACGTTCGAGTAGCCGCCCGGCGCCGGTTCGCCAGAGCGCGTGCAGAGCGCGGAGCGTGCACGAGGGAGAAGCCCGAGGGGCCGGACGACGTGGTCGTCCGGCCCTTCGGGTCGTCCAGCGGTCGCGCGGTGGGCGTCCGGCGGTCGCGCCGCGGTCTGGCTCAGCGCCCTGACGGACCCCGCCGGACCGGCGACCGCCGCGTCACGAGCACGTCGGCAGGCCCTCGCCCTCGCCCGCGCCGATCGCGACCATCGCGTCGCGTGCCTCCTCGAGCGTCGAGACCTTGACCACGTTCAGCCCCTCGGGCACGTTGCCCACGACCTCGTCGCAGTTCGACTCGGGGGCGAGGAACCACGTGGCACCGTCACGCTGGGCACCGTAGAGCTTCTGCTGGATGCCACCGATGGGCCCCACGTTCCCCTCGACGCTCATGGTGCCGGTCCCGGCGATCACGGTGCCGTTCGCCTCGTCCTCGGGCGTGAGCCGGTCGATGATCCCGAGCGCGAACATGGTCCCCGCGCTGGGGCCCCCGATGTCCTCGATCTGGATCGAGACGTCGACCGGGAGGTCGAAGGCCGGGTCGATGAAGACCCCGAGGATCGCCTTGCCGTCGGCCTCCTGCGTGGTGATCGTCAGGTCCTTGCTCTCGCCGCCACGCTCGACCCCGAGCACGACGTCGTCACCCGGCGTCACGGTCGCGAGCTCGTCGATGAGGTCCTGGTACGTCACGACGCCCTTGCCGTTCACGGTCGTGATGACGTCCCCGGTCTCGACGACCCCCTCCGCGCCGGTGTCCTTCGCGGCGCCCTGGATCGTGAGGGTCGCGGGCACCTCGTAGCCCAGCTCGGTCAGCGCCGCGACGGTCGCCGTCTCCTGCGAGGAGAGCATCTCCTGCTGGCTCTCCTGCTCGCTCTGCTCCTTGGTCACGTCGCGCGGGAACGTCTCCTCGACGGGGCGCACCGAGCGCGACGTCGAGGCCCAGCCCTCGACGACCTGGACGAGGTTCGCCGGGTAGCCCGGCCCGCCCGCGACCGACACCGTGGTGAGCAGCAGCTCGCCGGTCGAGTCGTACGTCTCGGCGCCCTCGATCTGGATGAGGTCCTGGTCGTTCTGTGCACCGAGGGTGTCCTGCGTGGGTCCCGGCGAACGCACGACGTACGGCGCGGGCATGACGGCCAGGCCCGCGACCAGGAGGGTCGTGGCCAGCACGGAGATGCCGAGCGTGAGCGAACGGCGCGTCACGGGCGGGGGCGTGTAGTCCTCGTCGGGTGCGGGGCCGAACGGGTCGGCAGCGCCTGCGGGCTCGTGCGGTTCGCGGGAGAACGGATCTGTCACGTCGCTATCATCCCCGAGAATCCTGGACGTTCGCTGGCGGTCCGCCGGAAGGAACCTTGCGCCTGTCCGACGGCGCCGCGACTCACCGCCGTCGGGCCTGACGCCAGATCGCGGCGGTGCCCAGGAGCGCGACCGCAGCCCCAGCCGCCCCGAGCGCGGCCGCGTCCCGACCACCGACCCGGCGCCCGACGAGCGCGATCCGCCCGCGGACCTCCTCCATGAGGACGTCCACGCCCTCGGCGCTCGACCAGGTGGGCTCCCAGCCGGCCTCGTGCAGTCCGCGGGCCGCGACGGTCCACGGGTGCACCACGTAGGCCAGGTCGCTCGCCGGAGAGGGCAGCACGCCCACCCGGTGCAGGCGTTCCGCCGCGCCGAACGCGGTCGCGGCGGGCAAGGTCACGTTCGCGAGCCCCGTGCGCTCGACGAGCTCGGCGGGGGTCACGACGTCGGGCGCGCCGTCCGTGAGCGCCCCGGCCGTGAACGTCCCGGTCAGGCCACGTGCCATGACCACCCGGACGGCCGCGACCAGGTCGTCGGTGTGCAGGAGCTGCCACGGGCGGTCGCTGCCCTTGACGGTCAGGAGCCGAGGGGCCTCGAAGTGGCGGGTCAGGATCGTGTCGACACCGGGGCCGACGACCATCGCGGGCCGCAGGACCGCGAGACGCACGTCCGAGGTCCCGGCGGCGCGGGGCTCGCCGGCGGCGTCGACGAGCGTCTCGACCAGGGCGTCCTCGAACGCCACGAGGTCCGCGACGAAGCCCGCCGCGTCGGCCGAGACCGGGTCGTCGTCCTCGATCACGGGGCGGTCGGCGCCCGCGCCGTGCACGGTCGCCGACGTGACCGCGACGACCTGCTCGACCCCGTGCCGCGCCGCGGCCCGCGCGGCACGCTGCGCCTGCTCGACAAGGTGCGTCCGTCGTGTCTCTCCCTTGACGACCTTGATGCCGAACTCCCCGGCGGGCGCCACGACCACGAGCGTCCGCGCCCCCTCGACCCACGGGGCGGACAGGTCGTTGGCCTCGACCGGCGCGATCTCGGGCCCGCGACCACCGAGCGCGGCACGCAGGAGCGCGGCGACCCGCCCCTCGCCCACGACGACGGTCGCGTCGTCGGCCCGCTCTCGGGGTGCGTCGTGCTCGTCGTCCTCGCCCGGCGCGGGAGCGGGGTCCGCGCTGCGCCGTGAGCGAACCGGGCCCTCCGACATGCCTCGACCCCCCTTGTCCGTCCGCGAATGTGGTTACGGTGATTCCTGACGCTATCCCGAGGAGACCCCGATGAGCAGCCAACCGCCCGACGAGTTCGCCTCCGGCGCGGGCGACCAGCCCGACGCGCAGTGGGAAGAGCTCCTGCGTTCCATGTTCGGCGCGGACGCCGACGAGGCCCTGCGCGAGCTGCGTGCCCGCGGCCTCGACCCGGCCGCCCTGGCTGCCGGCAGCGGCCTCAGCAACGATCCTGCCACCATGAAGCACGTCCTGGCCCAGGTGCAGCGCCTCCTCGCGAGCTCGGGCAACGGCCCGGTCAACACGGACGTCGCGCACGACATCGCCCGCCAGGTCGCGGTAGCCGAGGGCGACCCCTCGCTCACGCCCGCGCACGTCCGCTCGGCGACCGAGGCCCTGTCGGTGGCCGAGCTGTGGCTCGACGCCGTCACGGACCTGCCGCCCGCCGGTGGCAAGCGCTACGCGTGGAGCCGCTCGGAGTGGGTCGAGAAGACTCTCCCCGCCTGGAACGCGCTCGCGGCGCCCGTGGCCTCCTCGGTCGCGGACGCGCTCTCGACCGTGCTGCGTGACCAGCTCCCGGGCGGGATCGACGGCCCCGACGCCGGCCTCGGCATCCCCGGGCTCCCCGCCGGAGCGCTCGGGATGGACTTCGACCCCGCGCAGATGATGCGCAGGCTGGGCTCCGCGGTGTTCGGCATGCAGATCGGCCAGGCCACGGGGACCATGTCCCGCGAGGTCTTCGGCGTCACGGACATCGGCCTGCCGCTCCTCGACGAGCCCGCGACGGCCCTCCTGCCCACCAACGTCGCCGCGTTCGCCGAGGGCCTCGACGCCCCGGTCGAGGAGGTCCGCCTCTTCCTCGCCCTGCGCGAAGCCGCGCACGCCCGCCTCTTCACGCACGTGAGCTGGCTCCGCGCGCACCTGCTCGGCCTCGTCGAGGCGTACGCGCGCGGGATCACGATCGACCTGGACGCGCTCGAGTCCCAGCTGTCCGACATCGACGTCACGGACACCGGCGCGCTCCAGCGCGCCCTGTCCGGCGGTGTGTTCGGTCTGCAGAACACCGACGAGCAGAAGGCCACCCTGCTGCGCCTCGAGACCGCGCTCGCCCTGGTCGAGGGCTGGGTCGACGAGGTCAGCGCACAGGCCGCGCTCCCCCACCTCCCGCACGCCGTCCCCCTGCGCGAGATGCTCCGCCGTCGGCGTGCGGCGGGCGGACCGGCCGAGCAGATCTTCTCGACCCTGGTGGGCCTGGAGCTGCGGCCGCGCCGGTCCCGCGACGCCGCGACCCTGTGGGCTCTCATCGCCGCCCAGGGCGGAGCCGACGCACGGGACGGGGTGTGGGACCACCCCGACCTGCTGCCCAGCCCGCTCGACCTCGACGACCCGGCCGGCTACCAGACACGGCGTACCGAGGTCCAGGAGGAGCAGAGCGACCTCGACAAGGCGCTGGCCGACATCTTCAGCGAGGCCGAGGACTCCCGGGGCTCGGGCCCGTCGGACGACACCGAGACCGAGCCGGACGGCTCTCCTCGCGACTGACGGTCCGCCCCGCGGCTAGCGGGCGGGCTCCGTCTCGGGGCCCTGCACCTCACCCCTGGCCGGCACCGCGTGCCGGTCGGGCGTGGGGTCCGCGACGGCATCGCCGGCATCTCCCTCCGGCGACGCCTGGGGCGCCGGATGAGCCTCGATCTCGACGTGGGGCGGCGACTCCTGGGCGTCGTCGGGCGCTTCAGGACCTTCGGGCCGCCCGCCGTCGCGGCTGTAGGACACCCCGTCGAGGAATCCCTTGGCCCGCTCCGTCCGGGGGTACGACTCGAGCAGCGCCCAGAACCCCGGCCCGTGCCCTGCGTGCAACAGGTGGGCGAGCTCGTGCAGCAGCACGTAGTCCAGAACCCACCCGGGCATACCCTGGACCCGCGTCGAGATCCGGATGCTGCCGTCGATCAGGGTGCAGGACCCCCAGCGACGCCCCTGGTTGCTCGACCAGCGCACGCTCGTGGGGTGCGCCCGGCCGTCGAGGTACTTGGCGGACAGCTCGGTCGCACGGGCCACGAGCTCCTCGTCGGAGGGCCTGCGTCGGCGTTCCTTGTCGGCGAGCCGGTCCAGCATGCGCTGGACCCACTCCCGTTCCTGGGCACGCGTGAAGCGTGCGGGGATCGACACGATCGTGCGGTCCCCGTCGCGGTAGGCGCTGACCGTGCTCTTGCGTCGACGGCTCCGGCGTACCTCGACGTACGTCTCGGCGCTCTTCGCGGCGCCCGGCTCGGCTTCGTAGGCCACGGCACAGACCGTAGTGGGTCCGCGTGACATATGCCATAGACCACGCCGAGGGTTCCCCTCCATGTATGCGCAGAATCGTCGAGAACAGGTCAAGTCTTGGCGAGGAGGACCGACCGCCCTGTGGAGAACCGTGACGAGCGTCCCCGCCACCCCAGACTGGTGCGACCGGCACACCAGTCGAGGAGGGCACATGGACGACGCCACCTTTCCCGTCCGGCTGCGCCCCGGGACCGTCGTGCTCCGGCGCGAGCCCGGGACGCTCCAGTACGGCACGGACGAACGATGGAGCGTGCTCCTGAGCGGGCTCGGCGACCAGGAGGCAGCCTGGCTCCTCGACCATCACCGGTCGGGGCGCCCCCTCCTGCACGCGCCACCCGCCCGGTACGGCGTGGACCCCGAGCGGCAACGCGTGATCGTGCGTCACCTGCACGAGGCGTTCCTCGTCGTCGGGGTGCCCGACGCGGCCTCCCGCGAGGTCGTGGCCCCCGCGCACGGTGGGGCGGACGCCCCGACCCTCGCGCTGTTGCGACCGGACGGCAGCGGGCGGGCAACGCTCGCGCGCCGGGCACAGGCGAGCGTCGGCGTCGAGGGCCTGGGCCGGCTGGGCCTCGGGGTCGCGGTCGTGCTCGCCACCGCAGGGGTGGGCACGCTCCTGCTCGACGACGCCGCGCCGGTCCAGGCGACCGACGTCGGGCTCGGCGGCTATCGGACCCGGGACGTCGGCCGACCGCGCGGAGAAGCCGCCGCGCGGATCCTGACCGACCTCGCCCCCGAGGTGCGCAGCCGCCTCGTCGAGGCGTCACGCTGGGTCGCGCCGCACGCAGGCCGACCGGACGTCGCGGTGGTCGTCGAGCATCGCGTGCTGCGCCCTGAACGGTACGGGCGGCTCACGGGCGACGGGACTCCGCACCTACCGGTCGTGGTGCGGGAGGCGGACGTGGTGGTCGGACCGTTCGTCCGACCGGGAAGGACGCCGTGCGTCCGGTGCGTCGAGGGGCATCGCGCCGACCTCGACCCGCAGTGGCCGCAGCTCGTCGACCAGCTACGGGATCCTCAGCGGGAGGTCCTCGACGTCGAGGAGACCACGCTGGCAGCCGTCGGCGCGGCGATCGCCGCGAGCCAGGTGCTCGCGCACCTCGACGGGCTGACGCCCCGCGCAGCCTCGGCCTGCATCGAGATCGCTGTTCCCGATGCCGTGCCGAGGCTGCGCGAGGTGGTGAACCACCCGCGGTGCGGGTGCTCGGACCTGACGGTCGCGGCAGCCATGTCAGGCCGCCGATGACGCGGAGACGGAGTCCTCCGACTCACGGGCGGCGGCGTGAGCCGCCTCCTCCGCCTGGCGGGCGAGGACCTCGGCCTTGCTCGGCCGGCCACGCCCACGCTTGCGGGCGACGACGGCTCCGTCGACGAAGACCTCGCCGCCCCAGACGCCCCACGGCTCCTGGCGGTCGATCGCGCCTGCCAGGCAACCGGCGACGAGCGGGCACGCCTGGCACAGGGCCTTGGCCTGCTCGACCTGCGTCGACTGCTCGGCGAACCAGAGCTCGGGGTCGTTCGTGCGGCAGGGCAGCAGACCGGCGAGGAGCCGGTCGAACTCGGCCGCGTCCGAGGAACCGAGAGGGGTGGTGAGGGGTTGGTGGGGAGTCCAAGGGCCGGATCCGCCCTGGGCAGTGATGTTGTCGAGCAGCGCGGTGAGCCGCACGATGTCCTCCAGTGATGTCCTGATCTGCGTGTGAACTTCTTTGTCACAGGACCCGCAGGTGGTCGTGCCGTCCGGGGATGGTGGACGGCTGACCGGGAAGACGATCGCATTCGGAGAAACACGAAGGCCGCGGGTCCAGGTGGACTCCGCGGCCTGAGAAGGGTGCGTCGGTGACTAGACCGGCGACGTCCTCAGTGCGGAGTCGGGAACGGGGCGGATGACGAGGGATCCGCCGCGCCGTGCGCGGTTGATCGGATCGGCCGACACATGTGTCGGGTTCGCTGTCAGGATCTGCTTCACCAAGCCCACCTCCCATCTCCGTCGAACGCCCGCCTCTCGGCGCGCGTCTCTCCTACAAGGACTCCTGAACCATATGCCGCCCTCGGAAGGACGCACAACTTAATTAACGAACTTCTTTCGACGAGTTTTCGCGAGCCCTGAGGAACCCCGCGATCACGGCGAGAATCAGCCTGCCGAACGCGCCACGATGTCCAGCAGCGTCGCGCCGTACTTCTCGATCTTGGCCGGGCCGATCCCGTTGATCCTCGCCAGGTCCGGCACCGAGGTCGGCCTGGTCTCGGCGATCGCCGCGAGCGTGCCGTCGACGAGGATCGTGAACGCCGGCTTGTCCGTCTCCTGCGCGACGGACATCCGCCACTCGCGCAGCTGCTCGAACAACGCCTGGTCGTACTCGCCCGTGAGACGGACCTTGTTCTGGTTCGCGCGGCTGCGACGAGGAGCACGCGCATGCTCCTCGTCGGGCCAGAGCCCGTCGAGGAAGCGCGTCCGACGACGCGACGCACGCCCGCCCGGGTTGCGCGACCGCCCGAACGACACCTGCAGGTGCTCCCGTGCACGGGTGATGCCCACGTACAGCAGGCGGCGCTCCTCGGCGACCGCCTCGTCCGTCTCCGCGAGCGAGATGGGCATGAGGCCCTCGCTCATGCCCGCGAGGAAGACCGCGTCCCACTCCAGCCCCTTCGCCGCGTGCAGCGACGCGAGCGTGACCCCCTCGACCGTGGGCGCATGCTGGGCCGAGGCGCGCTCGTCGAGCTCCGCGACGAACGAGACCACCGTGGGAGGCGCGTCCTGCGGCGCGACGCGTGCGACGTCGTCGGCCAGGGCGACCAGGGCCTGCATGGACTCCCACCGCTCGCGCGCGGCACCACGCGCCGACGGCGGTTCGTTCGCCCAGCCCGCCGTGACCAGGACGTCCCGGACCGTCTCCGGCATGGGGACCTGCGGGTCCGCGGACCGGGCCGCGCCGCGCAGGAGCACGATCGCGTCACGGACCTCCTTGCGCTGGAAGAAGCGTTCGCCTCCCCGCACGAGGTAGGCGATGCCCGCGTCCGCGAGCGCTTGCTCGAAACCCTCCGACTGGGCGTTGGTGCGGTAGAGGATCGCGATCTCGCTCGCACGCGTGCCCGCCGCCAGGAGACGGCCGATCTGCGCGGCGATGCCCTTGGCCTCGGCCTCGTCGTCGTCGTACGCGACGTACGCGACCGGTGGGCCGGACGGTCGCTGCGCGACGAGCTCGAGCGCCTGGTGGGCTCCCCCGCGGCGCCCCGCGCGTGCCAGGAGCTGGTTCGCGAGCGTCACGACCTGGGGCGTGGACCGGTAGTCCCGCACGAGCTTGACGACCTGGGCCCCCGGGTACTTCGTCGGGAACGTGAGCAGGTGGTGGGGCGTGGCGCCCGTGAACGAGTAGATGGTCTGCGACGGGTCGCCGACCACGCACAGCTCCTTGCGCCCGCCCAGCCACTGGTCGAGCACGAACTGCTGGAGCGGCGACACGTCCTGGTACTCGTCGACCACGAAGTGGCGGTACTGGCGGCGCACCTCGTCGGCCATGGCCCCCTGCGACGAGAGCATGTCGCCCAGCATGAGCAGGACGTCCTCGAAGTCGATGACCGAGCGCTCCGTCTTGACCTCCTCGTAGGACGCGATGAGCCGCGCGACGGTCTGGTGGTCGTAGCCCGCGGGCGCCGGGCGGTCGATCGCCGCGCACGCCCGGACGTAGTCGTCGGCCGTGACGAGCGAGACCTTGGACCACTCGACCTCCGAGGACAGGTCGCGGACCGCGATCCGGTCCACGCCGAGCCCCAGCCGCCGCGCGGCCTCGCCGACGACAGGAGCCTTGTACTCGAGGATGCGCGGCGGCGCGCCGCCCACGACCTTGGGCCAGAAGTAGCTGAGCTGTCGCAGCGCCGCGGCGTGGAACGTGCGGGCCTGAACCCCCGTCGCGCCGAGCTCGCGCAGGCGAGTGCGCATCTCGCCCGCGGCGCGAGCCGTGAACGTCACCGCCAGGACGCTCGTGGGCGTGTACACGCCCGTGCGCACCCCGTACGCGATGCGGTGCGTGATGGCTCGCGTCTTGCCCGTGCCCGCGCCCGCGAGCACGCAGACGGGACCGTGCAGCGCGAGGGCGACATCACGCTGGTCGGGGTCGAGGGCTTCGAGGATCTGGTCCGCTGACTCGTTCGGCATCAGGACGATTCTCTCAGCCGCCGCCGACAGCGGGCACCATCCTCCACAGGTTCGGCTGCCCCGTAGGAGGCGTCGGACGTGAGCGGGAACAACCCGACCCGTGCGGGCGTTCCTGACGACGACAGCTCCCGGGGCTCGCACCCTGGGCCGGTTGTCGGCCCGCGCACTCGCCTCGGGCCCCGCGAACGAAGGAGCACCGATGGCCACGGCCCCGACCACCCCCGACGCCGGATCGATCGTCATGTACTCGACGACCTGGTGCGGCTACTGCCGTCGCCTGAAGACCCAGCTCGACTCAGCGGGCATCGGGTACACCGAGGTCAACATCGAGGAGCACCCCGAGAGCGCGGCGTACGTCGAGCAGGTCAACGGTGGCAACCAGACCGTCCCCACCGTGGTCTTCCCGGACGGCACCGCGGCGACCAACCCGTCGCTCGCCCAGGTCAAGGAGCGCCTCGCGGTCTGACCTCCCCTCGCCGCCGACGGGCCTTGCGTGCACCGCGCGGTACGCCGGCGCAGAAGGCCCCGGACCGGAGTCCGGGGCCTTCTTCCGTCCTCGGGACCGGGCGCCTCGTGCTGCCCGCTCCAGCGCCCAGGCCTGGCCGCACGGCTACTTCGAGGTCCCCGCCTCGAGGATCGACACGATCGAGAAGAGCGTGAAGCAGACCGCACCGAGTCCCACCAGGACGTGCGCGCCGACAAAGAAGCCCGGCTCGGTCATGGTCGCTTCGAAGAGGAACGCCGCGAAGAACAGGCACGCGAGCGCTGTCGCCACCGGGATGATGGGGATGCGGTTGGCGAGCGCGAAGTCCTGGCGCCACACGAGCGCGAGGAGCAGCACCTTGGACAGGATGCTGAAGCAGATGAGGCCCAGGCCGATCAGCACGGTGCCGGGGGCCAGGCGCGCCGGGTCGGCCGAGCTGAAGAGCACCACGAGCCCCAGTGCGACGTTGATGGTTCCCATCGCGACGACCCACCACGCCCAGCGGTAGCGTTCGGCGTCGCCGAACTCGTTGCGGACCTGGCGCACGATGCTCGCGACGAGCGCGACGAGTGCGGAGCAGACGAGCGACAGCCCGACCACGACGTTGCCCGCGACCAGGGCAGCGTTGCCGCCGCGCGCGTAGAGCGTCGCCGCGACGACGAGACCCGCCACCGCGAACAGGGCGGGGATCGCGATCAGCAGGGTTCCCGTCCCGCGCGGGTAGGCGCCGTCCGGCGCGCCGCCTCCGACGGGAAGAGCCGCGCTCTTCTGGATGAGCACGAACTTGGTCGACGCCGTGGCCACGGTGCTCACGCACCCCGTGATGAACCCGATGCCGAGCACCACGTGCCCGGCCACGACGAACTGCGGCTCGTCGCCCCGGCCGATGATCGTGACGCCCCAGATCATGGTCGCGAGAGCCACCGCGTACCCGAGCACGGGCAGCGCGACGGCCCAGACGCGACCGTACCGGTGGACGAGCTGGCGGATGATCGTCGCGGCGGTCGTGAACAGCGCGATGCAGATCGCAGTCAGGGCCACGTTGACGTGACCGGCGACGAAGTGGTTCGCGTCGTCACCGCCCGACAGGACGTAGAGCCCGAACGCGAGGCATACCGCCCCCATCGCGAGCGGGATCGCACGGAAGAGAACGCTGATCGACGGGTTCATGCTCACTCCTCAGGGTGGACGAGCCGGTGCGTCCACCGTAGGCAGGGCACCGGGGATCGGCCCGTCGACCACTCTGGACGCCCCCGTGGTAGGTCACTCCCCCGCGAGCGGGCCGCCGAACCAGTCCTCGATGAGCGCCCGCGCGATCGACGAACGGCTCGGCAGCCTCACCTCCCCGCTCTGCGTGGCCTGGGCGAGCTGTGCGCGGGTGAACCAGCGCGCGTCGGTGACCTCCTCGCCGTCGGGCCGGACGTCCGTCGTGAGCGCCGTGGCCGTGAAGCCCAGCATGAGCGAGGCCGGGAACGGCCACGGCTGGCTCGCGCGGTAGACGACCTCCCCGACCGTGACGCCGACCTCCTCGGCGACCTCGCGCCGCACGGCCTGCTCGAGCCCCTCGCCCGGCTCGACGTAGCCCGCGAGCGTCGAGAAGCGGCCCTCGGGCCAGTGGGCCGCGTGACCCAGCAGGAGCCGGTCCTCACCCGGGCCCGTCCCCGGGTCGACGACCGCCATGATGACCGCCGGGTCCGTGCGCGGGTAGTGCTCGACGTCCTGCGCGACGCAGCGCCGCACCCAGCCCGCCGCGACCGGCACGGTCGGCTCGCCGCAACGCGGGCAGCGCTCGTTGGCCGCGTGCCAGGCGGCGAGCGCGACGGCCTCGGTCGCCAGGCCCGTGTCGCGCGGCCCCAGGCGCGAGGCGAGCTCGCGCAGCCCCGCCCACTCGTGCGCGCGCACCAGGACCGACAGCGGACCCTTGGGATCCACGCCCTCGATGTCGAGGTCGAGGTCGTCCGCGTCGTCGGGCAGGAGGAGAGCCAGGAAGGACGTGCCCGACGGCGCGTCCTCGCCCAGGAAGATCCAGCGCGGCGTGTTGCTGTGGTCGCCCGAGGCCGCGTGCGGCTCGGGGACGGCCGCGACCTCCTGCGGCGTCGCGAGCGCGAGGCCGTCCGGGCCGGTCGCGAGCCGACCGCGGTGCAGCAGCACCACGCGTGTCGACGGGTCGGCGCGGAGCGTCGCGAACAGACCCTCCTCGGTGCGGCGGTGCGCCGCCCGGTCGAGCATCGAGTGCGCGAGCGGGAGGTGCGCGGCGAACGCGCTGGGAGAGGCGGCGGGCGAGGTCTGGTCGGTCACTCGTCGACCGTAGGTCACGCAGGGCCGACGCTGCACCCGGCAGGTGCGCGTGGTGGACACGTTCCGGTCCGGGTGACGCCGCCCGCCCCGCACCGACTACCGTGGACGCGTGCCACGCTCACCGCTCAACCTCGCCGCGCTCGCGACCGCGGCCGTCCCCGGCCTCGACGTCCGGTCCGTGCGGCCGTCCGAAGCGACAGGCGACGACGACGTCGCGATCGTCACCGACAGCGGCGGACAGGAATGGGTCGTCCGGGCACCGCGGACCCTCGCGGCCGGCGCGGCCCTCGAGGCCGAGACCGCGCTCCTGGACTCGCTGCGGCACTACGTGACGACGGGCGTCCTGTCCTTCACCGTGCCCGACGTCCTGGGCTACGCGCTGCTCCCCGAGGGCGGGCGCGCCGTCGTGCACCACCGGTACGGCGGGGTGCCGCTCGACCTCGACACCCTGCGCCCCGGCCCCGGGCTCGCCGCCGACCTCGGTCGCGTCCTCGCCGCCGTGCACGAGCTCCCGCACTCGGTCGTCGAGAACGCGGGCCTGCCCGTCTACACGGCCGCCGAGTACCGCGACCGGCGCCTCGCCGAGGTCGACGAGGCCGCCAAGACCGGCAGGGTGCCCGCCCGGCTCCTGCGCCGCTGGGAGGCCGCGCTCGAGGACGTGTCGCTGTGGAAGTACCAGCCCGTCGTCGTCCACGGCGACCTGGGCACCGAGCAGGTCCTCGTCGCGCGCGGCCGCGTCGTCGCCATCACCGACTGGGCCGAGGCGCGCGTCGCCGACCCCGCCGACGACCTCGCATGGCTGCTCGTCGCGGCCCCGCCCGAGGCGATCGACTCGATCATGGAGGCCTACCAACTCCGCCGCACCGAGCTCACCGACCCGCACCTGACCGACCGGGCGCTGCTCGCGGGCGAGCTCGCGCTGGCCCGCTGGCTGCTGCACGGCGTGCGGCACGGGCTCCAGGACGTGATCGACGACGCGGTCGACATGCTGATCGACCTCGACGAGGTGACGAGCGGGGAGAGCGAGGGGTAGGCGCGACGTCGCCAGACCGAGGGACCCGCAACGCGAGCCGTCTACCCGACCCCGCCTCCAACGGCGATGCCGTCGTGGGTAACCGCTCGGTCCGCGCGGCGTGTCGTTCAGCCCGGAGGCAGTCCGACGCCAGCTGGCTCAGCATTCTCTCAACGGCCCTTCTCGTCGGCGCGCTGCCCTTCGACCGTCAGTATCGAACCGGGGTGACGTCGAGGCCCGTCCGCCATCCTCGCTCCCCCGCGGCGAATCCCTGGAACGCCGCGAGGACCACCGAGGCGTCCTCGACGAGGGTCCGCACGTGCGACCCGTCGCTCCCGTCACGCACCTCCACCGCGAAGACGCCCTCCGGGACTCCCGCGTCGAGCCCGAGGCCCGCCTGGACGTACCGTCCCGGCGTCGTCTCGAGAACGACGTACCAGTCCTGCGGCGACAGCCCTTCCACGGCGCGCACGATGTGCTCCTCCTGCGGACCGGTGATCACTGAACCATCAGCCGACTCCAGGACCGCCGTGCCGTCGCCCACCGTGAAGTGCGCCCTCCGAGACTGAGGATCGAAGCCCACCAGTCCGTGACGGGAAGCAAGATCCAGCAGGAACCCCGAGACCTCGGTGTGGCGTGAGTGCGCGAACGAGCAGATCACTCCCTCGCCGGTCCGCCAGACGGGGGTCGACCACGGCGACTCGTCGACGGTCTCCGGGGTCAGGTCCGGGTAGCGCTCGACCACTTCACCGTAGAAGGCGCTCAGCGGGCCGTCGCTGCTCGGTACGATCCCGATGTCCCCCTCGACGAGCGCGGCATAGACGCGGGCAGCGCCGGTCGCGGACGGAACCCCCTCCTGCCTCCAGAAACCCAGGTCATGGCTCATGAGTTGAGTCCTCCATGGTCGATTCCGTGGTCTGTCCAGACATGTGCGCCATCGGCAGCGTCGCCCCGCCCCACGATGTGGGCGCGAGAGCACCCTCCGACCTCGCGTTCGGTGGATGTCCCGCCATGGCACGAATCGCACAACCACACCGATCTACGGTGGCGCCATGGACACTACAGAACGCACGACCCCCGTCAACGAGCCCGTCACTATCCTGGGCTGCCACGTCCGCACCGACCCCGCCCGGACGTACTCGTGATTCTTGGGGTGCTGGGTCCCGCACGCCGGGGTCGCGCTCGCGGACCGGCCTGTCGTCGAGCAGTACCTCGACCTCCCGGCAGGCATGGAGCCTGGCGAGATCAGGACCGAGATGTGGCTGCCGATCGAGGGCGAGTAGGGCTCCCGCTCCGACCCGATGGCGAGCCCCTGGTCGCACGCCGACTGCGGTCGTCGATGATGTCAGTCGCCCACTCTCCAGCGGAATCGCCGGGGATCCACCGGGACGTCCACGCCGTTCGCACGCAGCAGCCGCCAGAGCCCGACAGCCCCCCGCTCGTCACGGGCGAGCACGACCGTCCGGCGCGGGGCGATGTCGGTGAGGAACCGATGAAAGGCGACGGCAACGTCGCGGCCGAGCGGCCAGTCGGCCCCGCTGTCGAGACGGACCCTCTCCGTCGCACGCTGACCGAGAAGCAGGTGAATCGACACCGGGTCGTCGCTGAGCGTCGCCGCGTACCACCACCCAAGGTGCTCACGCCAGATCGCGCAGTCCTCCACGAAGCTCTCGACCGAGTCGAAGAGGAGATGGAACTCGTCCGTCCACGAGCACCCGAGCTGCCCGCCTTCCGAGAGGACGATCTGGCACTGCGCTGTGGCGTGCGGCATCGAGCATCGGAGTCCCCTCGCGGGAGCGCCGCACCGTGGGACGTGTTCCGCCACCCAGGAGGATCGATTCCTCGAGCGGGCCGCCCTCGACCTCGACGTATAGTCCCTCGTAGCGCCGGGCGAACCGCCGTGCCGTCGACAGCATGGCCGACCGGTCCGCGTCCCAGCCGACGGGCCAGCACGGTTCGATCGCCTCGTCAGCCATCGCTGTCCTCCACGTCAGCTCGCGCACGAATCGAAGCGCCCGGTCCGACAGCCCTCCGGGCAGGTTGTCGGCGGAGGAGGTCACGATCGAATGCCGTGGACCATACGACTGTTCACCTTCTCGTCTCTGCGCATCGGGCCGCGCGCTGCACCGTCCTACGCGCCGCCCCGTCCTACTCGTAGACGAGCGCAGCCCGGAAGATCGCGGCGATCATGGCCCAGTCGGGGTCCTTCGGAACCGGTCCCTTCATCACGTTCGCGAAGAAGCCGTCCATAGATCCTGTCCAGCGCCCGGCTGCTTCGATCAAGGACTCCGGGGAGGAGTTCTCCGCGACGACGTCGCCTTCGCGCAGTCTTCCTGCCAGACCGATCAGGTGCCGGGCCAGGTCTTGCCTGGTGCGGATTGCGTCGAGCGTCGGGTCGGGCCAGGTCATGGCGTCCGTCGCGCGTCCACGGGCGTCCGCAAGCCCTGCGCCACGGTCCTGGTCGCCAGGCGGCGGTTGAGTATGTTCGACGCCACGCCGGTCCTCGTCCTCCATGGCACGTTCGAGGAGCGACTCGAGCACGCTCGCGAGAGAGGCCTCACCCTGGGACGAGGCCCAGGCGTGGAGGTCGTCTCGTAGTCTCACCGACACCGTGATCGTCCTCAGGCCTTCGTGTCCGGTCATGTCCGAAGTATGCCCGGCGAGGGTCCCCGTGAGTAGACGGCGGGCGCGATCATGCGCCACGCCCCGCGACCAGCGCCTCCAGCTCGGCCGCGTCCAACAGGCGCTCGGGGCGCACCGTCTCGTCCGAGCCCAGGTAGTAGAACGCCGCGTTGACCTTCTCGACCGGCAGCCCGGACCAGCGCGACCACGCGAGCCGGTAGACCGCGAGCTGGACCTCGCGCGTGCGCCGGGCCTCGGCGTCGCGGGGGGCCTTGCCCGTCTTCCAGTCCACGACCACGACGGCGTCGTTCGCACCTCCCGCGTGCTCGGGGCCCTCGGGGAAGACCGCGTCGATGCGCGAGCGGAACATGATGCCGCCCACGGGGGTCTCGACGTCGACCTCCACGGCGAGCGGAGTGCGCCCCGCCCACTCCGAGGCGAGGAACGTCTGCTGGAGCGCGTCGTGGTCCAGGTCCGGCGAGATGTCCTCGTCGTCGGCACCGGGCAGGTCGTCGACGTCGAGCAACGACGACGACGTGAAGTACTGCTCGGCCCACAGGTGGAACTGCGTGCCGCGGCGCGCGTGCACCGTGGGCTGCGCAGGCACCGGACGCCGCAGGTGCAACGCGTACTCGCCCCGGTCCGCGGCCAGACGCACGAGCCCGGACGCCGAGATGTGCGCGGGGAACGAGATCTCGCTGCTCCGGGCGTCACGGCGGTCGCGCTCCTCGAGCAGGATGCGCGCGAGCTCGCGCAGGTCCGTGCCCGACCCGTCCAGCAGCGGCACCTGCCCCTCCGAGATCGCACCCGAACCTGCGTCCCCGCCGCGACCGGCTGCGACCGAGAGCGACGCGCGGGCGTCGATCCGGTCGCGGACCCGGTCCGCGGCGGCCCGCACGACCGCGCGAGCACGCGGCTCGGCGGTCGGCGCGGGCGACCCGTCGGCCACGGCCCCGCCTGCACCGGCGCCGTCGGCCCCCGGCGCCCCCCGCGGCCACTCGGCCTCGTGGACCAGTTCGTCGCGCGGGTTGGTCTCGTCCTTCTCGGGCATGCCGGCCCAGTCGGCCGCGCTGATGATCCCGGCCTCGGCGAGCTCGACGAGGAACGGCGACGGGGTGCGCGGCTTGGTCGCGTCCCGCCACCAGGAGCCGGCGAGCAGGAGCTCGGCGCGGGCGCGCGTGAACGCGACGTAGGCGAGACGGCGCTCCTCGTCGACCTGGTGCTCGCCGCTCGCCGCGAGGAACTCCTTGCGGCGACCGTCGAGGTCCTTGGCGTCCTCGGCGACCTCGTAGTGGAAGACGGGCAGGTCCTCGGCGTCGCCGCGCAACGGGTAGGGCAGGTTGCCCAGCCCGGTGAACCAGCCGCTGTCGGTCGGCCCCTTGTCCCCCACGGCCGTGCTGGGGAAGATCCCGTCGACCATGCCCGGCACGGCGACGACGTCCCACTCCAGCCCCTTCGAGGCGTGCACCGTGATGATCTGCACCGCGTCCGGGTCGGGTTCGCGCACGGGCAGGTCGAGGCCCCGCTCCTGCGACCCGGCCGTGCCGAGCCACGCGAGGAAGGCGCCGAGCGTGGGCAGGTCAGCGGACTGCGAGAACGTCGCCGCGACGTCGCGGAACGCGTCGAGGTGCGCGCGCCCGCGGTCCCCGACCTCCTCGCCGTACCCGCCGGCCGCGAGCGTGGCCGCGGTGGTCACCTCGATGTCGAGGCCCAGCGCCCGCTCGGCCTGGGTCACGAGCTCGGGGAGCGAAAGGTACGTCTGCCCGCGCAGGTCGCGCAGCACCCTGGACAGCGCGGCGAGCCGCGCGTGCCCGGCCTCGGTGAGCACGCGACCGTCCCGCGCGGGGTGCCCCGGGGCGGGCAGGTCGTCGAGCGCGTCGACGATCGACCGGTGGTCGACGACGTCGCCCTCGACCACCGTGAGCGTCCCGTCCGCGGCGACGCCAGGTAGCTCTGCCTCGCCCGACGTGCCCGCACCCGACGGACCGGCGGACGCTCCGCCGTCGGGCGGGCCGGCGGGAGAGGAGTCGGCAGACGGGCGGCGCGCCGCGTCCCGGCGCGCCAGGTCCGCCGCCCAGCTGCTCAGCGCGTGCAGGTCGGCCGCGCCCAGGTTGAGGCGCGGACCCGTGAGGACACGCATGAGCGAGTCGCCGCGCGACGGGTCGTGCGCGACCTCCAGGAGCGCCACGAGGTCCACGACCTCCGGGGTCGAGAGCAGGCCGCCCAGCCCCACGACCTCGACCGGCAGCCCCTTGGCGCGCAGCGCGACCTCCATCGCGAGGAACTGCGAGCGCGCGCGGCACAGCACCGCTGCGGTCACGCGTTCCTGACGGCGCGTGCGCGGACGCCACCGCTCGGCGACGAAGTCAGCGACCGCCGCGGCCTCCTCCTCGAGCGTCGCCGCGTACACACCGGTCACGACACCGCGTCCCGCGCCGGGACGCTCGTCGAGCTGCGGCACGGGCACACGCGTAGCGCCCTCGCGCAACGGCGCAGCCGTGACGTTGGCCGCGGCCAGGACGGCCCGGTCGTTGCGCCAGGACGTGCTGAGGTACTGCACGTCGGCCGGTGCGCCCGTGCTGCCGGGGCCCGTCGCGCGGAACCGCTCGGGAAACCGTGCCAGCCCCGACGCGCTCGCGCCGCGCCAGCCGTAGATCGACTGGTTCGGGTCGCCGACCGCCGTCACCGGGTGCCCGCCGAACAGCGCGCACAGGAGCTCGACCTGTGCGTAGGACGTGTCCTGGTACTCGTCGAGCAGCACGACGCCGTACCGGGCCCGCTCCCCCGCGCCCACCGCGGGCACGGTCCGCGCGAGCCGGGCCGCGATCGCGACCTGGTCCCCGAAGTCGAGCGAGTCCGACGTCCGCTTGCGCTCCTGGTAGGTCTCGACGACGTCGAGCAGCCGGTGGCGCTCACCGAGCGAGCCCAGGAGCCGCTTGACCTCGGCATAGTGCTCGGTGCGCTTGCCGCCGAGCGGCGTCGCCAGGATCTTGTCGACGATGCCCGAGATGCCCGCGCGGGCCTCGTCAGGGCTCAGCAGGTGCTCGCTCAGCGCCCCGGACAACGACAGGACCGCGCCCACGACCGTCGAGAACGCGGCGTCGGTCTGGAGGTCTCCGGCCCAGCTCTCGACGACCTCCGCCGCGAGCTGCCACTGGCTGGCCTCCGAGAGCAGCCGCGCGCCGGGCTCGATGCCGATGCGCAGCGCGTGGTCCCCCACGAGCGAGGCGGCGTAGGAGTTGTACGTCAAGATCGCTGGCCGGTCCAGCATCGACAGCGCAGCGCCGTCCTTGCCCAGTGCGCGGTCGAGCTGCCCGAGGCGCGACTGGACGCGTTCGGCGAGCTCGCCCGCGGCCTTGCGCGTGAAGGTCAGCCCGAGCACGGCCTCCTTGGCGACCCACTCGTTCGCGATGAGCCACACGACGCGCGCGGCCATGGTCTCGGTCTTGCCCGACCCCGCCCCGGCCACCACGAGCATCGGCGCGAGGGGCGCCTCGATCACGGCGACCTGCTCGTCGGTGGGTCGCGGACGCCCGAGCATCTCCGCGATGCGCACGGCCGAGAACCGCGGCTCGGGCAGCTCCCGCTCGCCCGGCCCGTCAGCCCCGGCCGGGAACCCGACCGCCCCGAGGTCGACGTCGTCGAACAGCGACTCGGCGCTCATGCGATCACCTGGCGGCCTTCCGTCATGAGGGGGCACGAGCGGCGCACGGGGCACACCGAGCACAGCTTGTTCTCGCGGGCCGTGAACACCGAGTCGGCCATGGTGTCCGCGACGTCCTCCACGAGCTCGCGCGCCCAGCTCGACCCGTCGGGCTCGGGCTCGAGCGCGGGCTGCGTCCGCAGGCCGGCGTCCTTGCCGTCGCCCACGAACACGAGCTGGGCGCCCGCGCTGCGGGTGCCGTCGGGCAGGTCGAGGACCCCGCCCTCCACGGCGAGCTGATAGGTACCGAGCTGAGGGTTGGTCACGGCCTCGGCGACCGACGGCTTGGTCTTGCCCGTCTTGAGGTCCGCGACGCGCACCGCGCCGTCCCCGGCGTCCTCGACCCGGTCGATGACCCCGCGCAGCACGGCGCGGCCGATCTCGAGCTCGAACGGCGCCTCGACGAGCAACGGCTCGCCCGCGGACTGCAGGTACCCCGCGAGCCGGCCGACCATGTCCTCGGCCTTGTGCCGCGTCTGGGTCGCGGGCCAGCCCGGCGTGAGCGCGAGCTCGGGCCAGCGCCGGTCCAGCTCGGCAGCGAGCTCGGAGTGCGTCCCGCGCGGTGCCTCCTGCGCGATCGAGTGCACCAGGTTGCCCAGGGACTGCGCGGTCGCGTCGGGGGCCGTGCCGCCTGCGCTCTCCACGGCCCAGCGCAGCGCGCACCTGCTCACCGACTCGACCTTGGACGGGGAGATCATGACCGTGTCCTCGGGACCCCACAGGGGCTCGGTGCTGGAGACCGGGTTGACGCCGTACCAGGACTCGGGGCGCGCCTCGCCGACGCCTGCGAGCGCCAGGTCGGCGAGGAGCTCCGCGAGGTCGTCGGCGCGCGCGGGGTCCGAAGAGTCCGCGCGGCCGCGCCGCCCACCAGGGGCAGCCGACCGCACGGAAGGTGCGGGCACCTCGGGCGACGCCTTCACGACCTCCTCGACGAGCAGGCTGCGCGCCGAGGCGACGAGCCCGCGCAGGTCGAGCGGCTGCCCGACCTCGACGCGGCGCGGGTCACGCTCCTCGTCGGACCCCACGGGCCCGTCCCCGTCGTCGCCGCCGGGCACCGCGCCCGGCCCCTCGTCGGTGCCGTCAGGTCCCGCGGGCGGGCACACGAGGTCGACGAACGGCGAGGGGACCTCGTCGACGTCGCTCACGGCCGTCACGAGCAGGCGTCGCGTCGCGCGCGAGGTCGCGACCGCGAAGGACCGCAGCTCGTCGGTGAGGACGGCGCGCCGGGCGTCCGGCCCCAGGCCGTGCGCGTCCTGCGAGCGCCCAGCGAGGAGCTCGACGAGCGCCTCGGAGCCGAGCAAGGAGTCACGCAGCCGCAGGTCCGGCCACACGCCGTCCTGGACACCGGCCACGACCACGACGTCCCACTCGCGACCGGCCGCGCCAGCGGGCGTGAGGGCGGCGACCGAGTCCGTGCCCGCGGCACGGGCCGCGAGCGAGTCGGCGGGCAGGTCCTGGGACTCGAGGTACTCCACGAACGCCGACGGCGGAGCACCCGGCATGCGGTCGACGAAGGTCTCCGCGGCACGGAAGAGAGCGAGGACGGCGTCGAGGTCGCGGTCCGCGCGGGCGCCGACCGCTCCCCCGCCCAGCGCTGCGTCGCGCCACCGGTCCGACAGGCCGGTCGCGTGCCAGATCGCCCAGAGGACGGTCTGCGCGGTCGCGTCGGGGGCGAGCACGGCCTCGCGTCCGGCGGCGATCACCCGGGCCACAGACACGGCTCCGCGGCGCACGCTCGCGGGCAGCGTCGCGGCGCGCGACTCGTCGAGCAGGACCTCGACCAGGAGGGCGTCGGACGTCCGTCCGCCACCCGAGCCGAGCTCCTCGGCGCGCAACGCCCGGCGGAGCCGCCGCAGCGCGACCACGTCGAGGCCGCCCACGGGCGAGGTCACGAGCGCGGCCGCCGTCACGGGGTCCAGCTCGTCGAAACCCGACGCGGCGTCGGACGCGGCGGGCTCGCGCTCGATCAGCGTCTCCGCGGGGTCGCCCACGTCGCGGGTCACGGCGTCGTCGATCCCGGCCGCGCCGCGCACGCCGTCCAGCCCCCGCGAGTACCCGGCCGGGGGCAGACCCACCGCGACACGCATGATCGCGAGCAGCGGCGTGACCGCGGGCTCCTCGCGCAGCGGCACGTCCGAGCCGAGGATGCCGACGGGCACCGAGGCCGCGATGAGCGCACGGCGCAGCGTCGCGAGCTGAGCCCCGGCACGGCAGACGACGGCCATGCGCCCCCAGGGGGTGCCGTGCAGCAGGTGCTCGGCGCGCAGCTCGCGGGCCACGTACGCGGCCTCCTCGGCGCCGCTGCCCAGCAGGGCGACCGAGGCGCCGCGTGGCGGGCCATCCTCCGGGACGGGGACGGGCGACGCCGCCGCCCCGCGGTGGACCGCGCCGGCGACCGTGCCGATCTGGGTCGTCACGGTCCGCGTGACCTCCCGCAGGTCGCCCTCCTGCCGCCAGGCGGTGCCGAGGACCTCGACGCGGGCGTCGAACTCTCCCGTCGCGGCGCGCCGCCGCACGGGTGCCGCGGCCCGCCCGACCAGGGCCGGGCTCGCACCGCGGAAGGTCTGGACCGCGGTGTCCGGGTCCGCGAGCAGGACGAGGCGCGCGCCGTCGTCGTGCACCACGCGCAGGAAGCGCGCCGTCGCGATCGTGGCCTCCTGGTAGTCGTCGACCACGACCAGGTCCCACCCGGGCCGGGGTGCCCCCGTGACCTCGTCCTCCCAGGCCAGCAGTGCCTCGGCGGCCTCGTCGACGACGACCGCGGGGTCGTAGCGCGAGCCCAGGTCCGGGGTCCCGACCCGCAGCGCCGTCACGTCGAGGTACTCCTGGTAGACCTGCGCGGCGGTCCGCCACTCGGGGCGGTCGTGCGCCCGGCCCAGGTCGTCGAGGTCTGCGGGCGTCAGTCCGCGCTCTGCCGCTCGCATCAGGAGGTCGCGCAGCTCCTGGCGCAGGCCGCGCAGGGCCAGCACCTCCTCCGGCAGGCCGTCCGGCAGGCGCAGCGGCACACCGTCGCCGTCGAGGTGACCCGCGAGCAGCTCGGCGAGCAGGAGGTCCTGCTCAGGACCGGAGATGAGGGTGGGCGGTGGCTCGCCGGTCGCCGCGGCCCGCGCCCGCAGGACCGCGAACGCGGCGGCGGCGGCGGTGCGGACCATCGGGGCGCTCACGGTGCGGTCCGCGCGCGCCGACAACCGGTCGCGCACCTCGGCCGCGGACCGCCGCGACGCCGCGACCACCAGGATCCGGGCCGGGTCCACGCCCTCGCTCAGCGCCTGCGCGGCAACCTCGATGGCCACGGTCGTCTTGCCCGTCCCCGGCGCCCCGACGACGAGCGTCGCAGGCTCCGTGCGCACCGCGTCGAGCGCGGCCCGCTGGGTCTCGTCGAGCCGGACGGGGGCCGCGGAGGCGGCGTCCGGGAGGACGAGGCGGAGGTCGGGAAGGTGCAGCACCCGAAGATCTCATCACGAGGCACCCACATCGCCAGGCCGCCCCGGCGACCAGGGTCGCGAACGCCGCTAGAGCGTCGGCCACCCGTTCGGCAGGCACCCCTCGGTCGACATCGACTGCTGGACCATGACGGGCGCGAGCGCCCCCGGCGCGGGGCAGCTCACGTGCCGGTGCCCCAGCACGTGCCCGACCTCGTGGTTCACCAGGTACTGCCGGTACAGCGGCAGGTCCTGCCCGAAGTCGGTCGCGCCGTTCACCCAGCGCGAGAAGTTGAGGATCGCGGCGCCGGTCACACCGCACGAGTAAGCCCCCTCGGTCTGGAGCGGCGCGCACAGCCGGTCGGTCGTCGCAGGGCTCGCCAGGACCACACGGATGTCCGCGTCGCCCCCGGTCCGCGCGAACGTCACGCCGTCCACCGCGCTCCAGCCCCGCGGGTCGTTGAGCGTCGCGAGCACGGCGGCCGCGAACGTCTCGCCGTCCACGGGCAGCCCCTGCTCGACCTCGACACGCACACGCCGGACCGTCCCCGCCCCGGGCGCCGGCACCTCGGCGGGCACGATCGTCAAGGCTCCGCCGAGGTCCGGCACGACCTCCCGGCCGACCAGCCCCGACCCCTCCTCGACGACCCGCTCGAGGGGCAGCGGCAGCGACCCCGGACCGTCGAGGCCGACGAGCGGGTCGCGGACCGAACGGCTCGCGGGGTCCTCCGAGCGCGCATCGGCCGCGCCGTCCGTGCTGGCGGTACCGCCCGCCGCGGAACCGGCGCTCGCCTCGGGCGCCGCGCCCTCCTGCCCGACGCCGTCGCCCCCTGCGCGGTCCGTCGCACCGGAGGCCGCAGGGGCCACGGGACCGGTCGGGGCGCCGGGGATCAGCGAACCCACCCCGAGGACGCCGGCCCCGAGCCCGCCCAGGACACCGGCCACGACGAACGCTGCCGCCGGACCGCGGCGCATCCCGCGCCGACGTGCGCTCCCGAGCCTCGCCCGGGCGCGTGCAGCACGCGACGGGCGCGCCGCCGTCGGGCCGGGAAAAGCCGCCTGACCTGGGTCTTCACCCTCCACCGGACGATCCCCCAGAGGGCCCCTCCAACCGTCGACGGGCGCTCCTGGTGCATTCACGTGTCCATGATCGCATCGCCCGCCGCACCACCTCTGCGCTGCCCGTACTATCGCGGCATGTCGGGGGTCGCAGAGAAGCAGAGAATGCCCGGTTCCGTCCGCGCACGCATGCCCAAGGGCGAACGGCGTGTGCAGCTGCTCACGATCGCCGAACGCCTGTTCTCCGACCACGGCTACCACCACATCACGATGGACGACATCGCCGACGGCGCCGGGGTCAGCAAGCCCGTCCTCTACCGGCACTTCCCCTCCAAGCTCGACCTGTACCTCGCGCTCGTCGACCAGCAGGGCGTGGCGCTCGTGGACTCGGTCCGCACCGTCCTCGCACCGTTCCGGTCCGCACCACCGGGCACCTCCCCCACCGACGTCGACGCGCTCGCCGTGGACGGGCTCGCCGTGATCGAGGCCATCGTGCGGGCGTACGTCGACTACGCGCGGACCGCCGGCCCGTCCGCGGGTCTCCTGTTCGAGTCCGACGTCATGCGCGACCCCGGCGTCCGCGCCCGCGTGCTCGAGCCCGACGAGGTCAACGCCCGCGAGTTCGCCCGCGTCCTCGGCCGCCTGACGTCGCTCACCGAGCACGAGGCGCTCGTCGTCGCGCGCACGTGCACCGCGATCGCGCGCAACGCCGCGGGCGAGGCCGCGCGCGCCGGCACCGACGTGACGAGCGAGGAGCTCACCCGGCTCGTGCCCGCGCTCGCGTGGCGCGGGGTCCACGGGATGCTGCGCCGCGACCGCTGACACCGGTCGGGCCCCTCACCCGCCTCCACCAGCGCGGGAGCGCCCGGGGCGTCCGGGAATCTCGTTAGTATCGGAGGAGTTGTCGACCAGTGGCCGGCGGGATCACCCGCAGGCGACGCTCGCGAAGGAGAATCACGTGGAAGTCACCATCGGTGTGCAGAACTTGGCCCGCGAGCTCGTGATCGAGACGGAGGAGACCACGGAGGCCGTGGCCGCCGCCGTCTCCGCCGCTCTGGCCGGCGGTCCGGCCCTCGAGCTGCTCGACTCGCGCGGACGCCGCGTCATCGTCCCGACGGCGTCGATCGGCTACGTCGAGATCGGCACCGAGGAGCAGCGTCGGGTGGGCTTCGGCTCGCTCTGACGACTCGCGGACGACGCGTGCAGGACACGGGCGGGGCCCGGCTGGCACAGCCGGGGCCCCGCCCTCGTCGTCCCCGATCGATGCGTGGTTCGTCATCACCGCTGCGGCACCAACTGCACCCTCGGCTGCTGGTGGACGCAGGGCCACCCGGAACCAGACTGCCGACACATCCGCACGTCACTGACGTCGCTCCGCGCTCCCCTCTGAGAGTCTGCTCGCTCGCAGGCCCTGCGCCGCTGGCGTCGGGCGACGTCGCGACGACGTCGCCCGACGCCAGCCTGGCGCTACGCGCTAGGCCTTGCTGGTCGGGGCGAACAGGGGGTCGGCCGCTTCGGCCATCTCGAGGTCTGCGGTGGCCTGGATGAGGGCCAGCAGCTCGGGGTCGAGCCCCGGGGAGAACTCCTCGGGGCGCTCCACGGCGATGGTCGAGGGAACCCCCGGGGGTGCCTGTTCGGTCCCGTCGAGCTCGGTCCCGTCGTTGGAGGGCGACATGCCCTGGAAGATGCGCCCGGCCTCCGAGGCACCCTCGAGGTCGAACGTGTACTGCTTGGACTGCAGCCCCAGGTCGACGAGCTTCTTGACCTCGGGGAACTTCTCCGCGTTCGTCTTGGGGATCGGCAGGACCTTGCCCCAGTCCACGCCCAGGGTCTCCAGTGCCTTGGCGTACGCGTTCTCGTGCGCCTGGTCGCGCACGATCAGGTACGCGATCGTCGAGCGCGCCGTCTTGTTGTCCGTCATCTCGTAGATCCGACACTTCTGCAGGCGCCCGGTCGACTCGAGCATCAGGTTGTACAGCAGGTCCAGCACCAGGTTCCCCGAGTTGTAGACGTAGCTCCCGCTCCACGGGTTGCCCGCCGCGTCCACCGGCAGGGCACCCTGCGAGGCGACGAGGTAGTGGTGGATGTTCCCCTCGCCCAGGGCCAGGTCCAGCGGAGTCTTGCCCCGGGCACCGGGTGTGTCCAGCGGGTCGGTCTTCTTCCCGTTGTACCGGGGCGAACCGTCGAGCAGGCGGGCGATGGTCGTGCCGATCAGCTCGACGTGGCTGATCTCCTCGGTCCCTATCCCCTGCAACAGGTCCCGGTAGGGCTTGCCCGTCGGACCACGGAAGTTGATGCTCTGGAAGAGGTACTGCATCATCGTGCGCATCTCCCCGAACTGCCCTCCCAACCCTTCCTGGAGCGCGTTCGCCGCCGCAGGGTCCGGCTCGTCGGCCACGATGTCGTTGATCAGTCGCTGCACGTGCAGATACATCTCGTGCCTCCTCGGTGAAACCGATGTGGACCTCCACCGTGCGCCCGGACGGGGTCGATCGACCTCTCGGGGGCTTGTGGAGCGCAGTGCGCCGTCGGCGCCCTGACTTCTTGGAGTGCTCAGTCGTCGCGCGCGGTTGAACGGACGTCGGCTGCTGCCGCCTTGCCTTCCTCGGCCACTGCACCTGCTGCGTCCTTGGCCGCTTCCTGGACTGCGTGCGCGCCCTCCTGCGCGGGCTCCTTGAGGTTCTCCGCGAGGGTGCTCGCTGCTTCCTTGGCATCGTCGACGAGCGGAGCGGCGGCGTCCTGGACGCGGCCGGCCGCGCGTTGCTCGGTCTGGCTGGAGGGCAGCAGGCTCGCGACCACGAGCCCCACCCCGAACGCCACGAGGCCCACGGCCAGCGGGTTGCCCTCGGCCCGGTCGCGCACGGACGAGGCCGCTGACGACACGCCGTCCGAGGCCGTTCCGACAGCCCCGCGGGCACCGTCGGCCACCGAGGCCGCCGCGCCGGTCGTCGAGTGCACTGCCGTGTCAGAGGCCCCCATCACCTTGTCCTTGACAGAGGTGAACGAGCGTCGGACGCGGTCGGTCTGCCGGCGGGCGATGTGCGTGGGGTTGACCTTGTCGCCGAGCGCGTCCACGTCGTTGCTCAGGTCGGTGCGGGTCTGCTCGATCTCGTTCCTGAGCTGTTCCGGGTCGGTGCTCATGAGTTCTTCTCCTCGTGTCCTTGCAGTGCATGGGGGATCTTCTTCACGGAGTCGACGGTCTCGGGAAGGCCGGTGACCTTCTTCATCTCGGACCGGCCGACGAGGGCGAGGACGGCAGCGACGACCGCCCAGATGGCGGCCACGACCAGTGCGGACCATCCGTTGCCGATCTGGGTGCCCAGCGCCCACCACGACGCGATGGACAAGAAGACCAGGACCATGTGGCCGGCGACCCCTGCCCCGGCGAGCATCCCGGCGCCCTTGCCAGCCCGTCGGGCCGATGCTGTGGCCTCGGCCTTGGCGAGCTCGACCTCCTGGCGCAGCAGGGTCGAGATATCCCGTGTGACCTCGGCGAAGAGCTCGCCGACACTTGCCTGTGCCCCCGCAGGAGGGGTGGTCTCATCGCGATGCCGACCGTCAGGACCCGGCACGTCAGGCGCCGGCGCCCAGGTTCCAGGGTCAGAGGCGTTCGACATCGGTCTCACCATGCTTCGCGACAGGCTCGGATGCGGCGTAGGTCGGTGAAGATCCCGAGGTCCCGTTGCTCAGGGGGCTCTCCTCGGGTGCCCAGCCAGCGCTGTGGGCCCCGGTGAGGTCGTCCGTCGGCGCCGCCGACGGCGTGCCGGACGTCGAGGGTCCCCGAGTGTCTGCCGAGGGGCCCTGGGTGTCCTCGGTCGGTGTCCGCTCAGACGGCGGGGCGTCCTTGATCCCCCGCGCGAGGCGGCCGACCAGGATGCCTGCCCCCGCGGCGAGGGCGATGAACAGCCCGGGGCGGCGGCGCGCGAAGTCCTTGACCTCCCGGACGACCGAGCCGGGGTCTCGATCGTCCAGCCAGGTCGCGACGCGATCGGTCGTCCGGGAGGCCTGCTGGACGAGGTCCGTGGCATACCCCGGGTCCTGGCTGTTGCTTGCCATGCCCGAGAGCTCGGTGCTCAGCGCACGCAGACCCTCCGCGGCTCGCTTCTGCTGGGACTGGGCCTGCGCGTCGAGCTCGGACCGGGCCTGGTCCGCGAGGCTCCTGACCTGCTTCGTGGCTGTTCCGGCCACGTCGGACGCCTTTTCTCGAGCATCGTGTGCGATGTCTCCGAGCGAGTGCGCGGCCTGGGATGCGGTGTCCTTCGCCCGATCCTGGAGACCCGGGCTCGTCTCACCCTGGTGTGGCTCTGCTTCGGGGGTGCTCTGGTGCGTGGCGGGGACGCTGACGCCCGATGGCGTCCGGTTGGGGAATTGGCTCTCGCTCATGGACTTCTCCCATGGGATCTCCTCATCGACCGATACCGAGACAGAGCTCGGCAAGGATGCGGTGAGGGGGTGAGTCTTGTCGGCCACCAACCACGGGAACAGGTCTGGCGGCCCGGTGCGTCGGCAAGGCTCCCGGTGCGGCCACTTTCTTGACCTGTCCTGACGATAGGCTCATCGGCGCCGCTCGCCACTGGGGCGCACCCCTCATCCAAGTCGGCAGGTGTGCTTGACGGGCCCAGCCTCGGCGAACAGGCTGTGGCGAGCTGGGCCACGGATCGGTCCCGGGGGCAGGTGGTGCCGGTTCCCGCTTCATGAGACCCCGGCACCACCGGTCGAGAGCCGCGGCCCTCGCATGCCTCACGCTCGCCCTGCTTGGGGCCACTCACCATCTGAACGACCATCGGCGCCGGTCCCCGGTACGGCTCCGGGACCCTTGGTCGATGGCGGCGCGGGCAGGCCAGCCTCGAGGACGGCGGCCCGCATCGTCGTCTCCGCCGGTCCTCGTGGTCACCCGCCGACCCGTGGTTCCGCAGGTTGCGCTACCGTCGGATGAGGCCCAAGAAGCGAGCCGATCGCTCGGCCGCGCGATGTAGCGCGACGTCGCCCGGAGGTCCCGGCAATGGTCAGCACGGCAACCGCACGGCACACACCCACACGTCCTGCCCCCCGCCGCTCAGCACTGCGGGCCGTCGTGTCGTGGGTGACATCGACCGATCACAAGACGATCGGGTACATGTACCTGGTCGCGTCGTTCATCTTCTTCTGCATCGGTGGCCTCATGGCCCTCGTGATCCGTGCCGAGCTCTTCGAGCCCGGCATCCAGATCGTGCAGAGCAAAGAGCAGTACAACCAGCTCTTCACGATGCACGGCACGATCATGATGCTGCTGTTCGCCACCCCTCTGTTCGCTGGGTTTGCCAATGCGATCATGCCGCTGCAGATCGGTGCACCCGACGTCGCGTTCCCGCGACTGAACATGCTCTCGTTCTGGCTCTTCCTGTTCGGCGGGCTCATCGCCTCAGCCGGGTTCCTCACTCCTCAGGGAGCCGCATCCTTCGGCTGGTTCGCCTACGCACCGTTGTCGGCAGCGACTTTCACCCCGGGACCCGGGGGCGACCTGTGGGTCCTGGGCCTCGCGATGGCCGGCTTCGGCACCATCCTGGGGGCCGTCAACTTCGTGACGACGATCGTCACGATGCGAGCTCCGGGCATGACGATGTTCCGCATGCCCGTGTTCACCTGGAACACGCTCGTCACGAGCCTGCTGGTCCTGATGGCCTTCCCGGTTCTCGCGGCGGCGCTCTTCGGTCTGGCGGCGGACCGCCGCCTGGGAGCGCAGATCTACAACCCCGAGAACGGTGGGGCGCTGCTGTGGCAGCACCTCTTCTGGTTCTTCGGTCACCCCGAGGTCTACATCATCGCGCTGCCGTTCTTCGGCATCGTCTCGGAGATCCTGCCGGTGTTCAGCCGTAAGCCCCTGTTCGGGTACAAAGGCATCGTGTTCGCGACCATCGCGATCGCCGCGCTGTCGATGACCGTGTGGGCGCACCACATGTACGCGACCGGCGCCGTGCTGCTGCCGTTCTTCGCGTTCATGACCATGCTCATCGCGGTCCCGACCGGTGTGAAGTTCTTCAACTGGATCGGCACCATGTGGCGGGGCAGGCTCACGTTCGAGACGCCCATGCTCTGGTCGATCGGCTTCCTCGTGACCTTCCTCTTCGGTGGCCTCACGGGGATCATCCTGTCCAGTCCCGCGATGGACTGGCACGTCACCGACTCCTACTTCGTCGTGGCGCACTTCCACTACGTGGTCTTCGGCACCGTCGTGTTCGCGATGTTCGCCGGCTTCTACTTCTGGTGGCCCAAGTTCACCGGCAAGATGCTCGACGAGAAGCTCGGCAAGATCCACTTCTGGATGCTCTTCATCGGCTTCCACGCCACCTTCCTGATCCACCACTGGCTGGGCGTGGCCGGTATGCCCCGCCGGTACGCGGACTACATGCCGGAGGAGGGCTTCACATGGATGCACCAGGTCTCGACCATCGGTGCCTTCCTGCTCGCCGCCTCGACCCTGCCGTTCCTCTGGAACGTCTACACGACCTGGCGCAACGCGCCCAAGGTCACCGTGGACGACCCCTGGGGCTACGGACGCTCCCTCGAGTGGGCCACCCCCTGCCCACCCCCGCGGCACAACTTCACGTCGCTTCCCCGCATCCGCTCCGAGGCCCCGGCGTTCGACCTGCACCACCCCGAGGTCGTGGCCATGGAAGAGGTCGCCCCCGATCCGGGGCCGCTCGCCCAGGTCTACGGCGACGCAGACCGCCGAGGAGAGGTGTCCCAGGCACGTGCCAGGCGCCACACGACCCAGCCTGGGCAGGACTCGACCACCACCGACGTCCGCGACGAGAATCCGTGACGCGGGACGCGCGGTGCAAGATGACATCCGCGTCTAGTCGTCGGAGCGGAATCCGTTGACCTTGTGGGTTCCGTCACAGAACGGCTTGATCGCGGACGCGCCGCAGCGGCAGAGGGCCACGGTGCCCCGTCTGGGTTCGATCGGGTTGCCGTCCGCATCGACGATGGTCGGTCGGCCGCGAACGAGGAGGGGCCCGTCGGGGCACAGCGTGACCAGCAGCGCCTCGCCGTCCGGCGTGGGCTCATCGCGCATGGCTCTCCTGTCCTGCTGGGACGGGCGCCAGGGGGGTGAGTCCGGCGAGTACGTGCGTTCGGATCCATCGCTCTGAGTGGGCTGCTGTCCGCAGCCGTGTTCCCGCATATCCGATCCCGCCAGCTGCCCGGTACGCCAGCGCCGCCCATGAGCACGCAGCCCGTTCCACGACCCAGGCCGGGGCAAGTGCGCTGCACAGCCACGCGAACCGTGCGGTGCTCCCGGTCCTCCGTCGCCCGCGTTCAGCGATGAGCACAGTGGCGGCCGCCAGCGCGACCAGGCGTCGTGGCCGCCGCGTGGCCCAGATGATCACCGGGAGCAGCGCGAGCTCGATCACCAGCCGGAGGGGCTGAGCCTGGCTGTCGTAGGCCTGGCGGACGCGTTGCGAGAAGAAGCGGGTGGTCGAGGGTGGGTGACGTTCCACGAACAGGTCGTGGGCGCGCAGTTCTCGCCCTCCTGCAGCGCGCGCAGTGCGGATGAGCTCGAGGTTCTCGAACAGGACGTGCGTGTCGTACCCGCGGGGCAGCACCTGGCGCCGCAGGGCCAACGTGCCGGGATAGTCGCCGCCGGTGGCCCGGTTGATCAGCATCCGGGCGGTGTCCCAGCGGGCGTGCCAGGGCAGGGGCCGGAAGAAGTTCTGTGGACGGACCAGGTCTACGTCGTCGAGCAGGTGCACCACACGCTCGAGGCCTGGCTGGTCGTAGCGCACGTCGTCATCGGCGATGACGACCCGCGGCGCGATGGTGGCGCGCAGCCCGTCGACCACACCCACGGCCTCGCCGTTCTCGCCGGGATCTACCGGACGGGGCGCCCGGTGGGTGAGATAGCCGGACCATCGGGCGTGGTGGGCGGTGAAGACGTCGGGGGGTGATCCGTCGATCACGACAACGTCGACCCAGTTGACGAGGCGCTCCAGATAGCTGGTGAGCTCACCAGTGTCGGGCTGGTCCCAGCGCAGAGGAAGGAGGTAGACGGCCTCGGCGGCAGGCACGGCAGGCGTGGTCATGCGGGGCCCGGGGAACGCAGTGCGGAGGCCTGGTGCTCCCAGGCGTCCAGGGTGTTCCCACCGGCCCAGCCGTCGACCGCCAGGCAGGCAGCGGCTCCGAAGAGGATGTCGGGCAGGAGAGCAGGTTCCTGGGCGGCGAGGCGTCCGGCCAGGTCACGACCCGCGATCTGTTCGTGGACCGCGTCAGCCTCGACATGCTCGTCGAAGTACCGGGTGGTGGTGGGACCGTGCCCCAACCGGCGGAACCCGTTGCCGTACAGCTTGTTGGGGATGGACGAGGTCATCTCGAAGGCGGCGAGGTGACCGACGATCGCCCCACGCAGCCGACGGTGCAGCCCGAACATCGACATCATGTTCAGCGAGGCAAGCGTCGACGCCGGGACGAGGTCGACGTAGGCACCGTACGTGTCGTCCAGCCCCAGGCCGCGCATCGCCTGGGCGAAGAGTGCGGAGTGCATACGCTCGGGGCGGCCGTCGCCGTACTCGTCGGCCTGGATCTCCACGAGTGCCGCCTTCGGTGCCCCGCGGAGCCGCGGGATCGCCCAGGTGTGCGGATCGGCCTCCTTGAGCTGGTAGACCGACCGAAGGACAAGAAGCTCGCGCAGCTGTTCCTCGGTAGCCTTCTTCGCCGCGAAGCGCGACAGGCTCGGGCCACCATCGTCGGCGGTCATGGCGAACAAGGCCTCGGCCACCGACCGGGCATCGCTGCGGTCGAGCTCGGGGGTCGTGATCCGGGCACGGAGGTCGGCCTCGAAGTGGTCCTCCAGCACCCCGCGCGCAGCCAGGAGGCCTGGGTGCCACTCCCACCGGTCGTCCACGCCCACGAGCCCTCGGTAGTGCAGCTCGTACAGGCACAGGAGCGTGTGCTGCAGGTCCTCGTCCTGCGTGGCGTACCCACCTGCCACCCGAAGTCGATCGCGGACCGTCTGGCGCAAGGCCGAGGCGTCCGTGGCGTCCGGGGGCTGGCGGAGCGTCTCGATCAGCTGCTCACCTATAGGGCCGCGCGCGGCCGGGACGTGCAGACGTCCGCTGTCGACGCCCCGCGACTCGATGGCGGTCATGACGCAAGCCCCAGGTGGCAGCAGACGTCAGCGCTGGTCGTGGTCATCATGGTTCTCCTGTGGCGCATCCGGTGCAGGCACGCGCACACCGCTCATGAGCGGGCGCGCCCGGATGCATCGGTGGTTCGACGGCGCCTCGGCTCGACCCCGCCTTCACGCTAACCGAAAGCGCGACCACTGGCAGGACAGGAACCGGTGCCCTCCCTCGCGACGAGGAGCGAGCGCACACGGGTCGTGCGCGCTCTCGCGACGGCACCCCGCGAACTCAGGCGGCTTCGCTGGGGGCCGTGACGTCGCAGGCCGCGGGTCGAGGTAGCCCGATCACGGTGTCGACGCCTGGCGAGACGTGCACGAGCGGCTCGACCTGTGGAGTCGGCAGGCCCATCACCTCGAAGACGTCCGTGTCGAGGTGGTCAAGGCTGGCCCGCCGCAAGGGCCATGGCTGATGGGTCACCGGGACCCGCCACACGTGCCCGGCTCGGACCGTGTAGGCGTTCCACCGGCCGGTCAGCCTCCCCTCCAGCTCCGTCGGTCCGCGGACCGGCTCTCCGGCGTGGACGGCCGCCCGCAGCCGCAGGGGTATGGCGCGGCGGGCGGGGCGGGCGTCGTAGGACAGGCGCCCACCCCCCACAGGCCGGATGGTCGCCTCGGTGCGGTGATAGGGCAGCCCGATGGTGCGCATCGCGGCATTCATCGCTCGACGTGTGGACCACAGGCCGAGGAACCACAGCCCGTCGGTGCCGGCGTCGTGACGGACATAGGTCCGCAGGTTGACCTCGGGGAACGTCGACCAGCCGGGGACCGCGGGCAGCGGCGGAACGCGCAGGTCCTGCATCAAGAAGGGGGTCAGCCCGATCCACGCGGCACCCTCGTACGTCTGTACGTGCAGTCCGCGCGGCAACCGTTCCTGGATCACGGCGGGCGCGACCGGCCAGTGCAGGAACGTCAGTGCGGACCAGCGCTGGGCGTTCACGGGCAACCGGATGGTGTTCTGCGGCCTCGGACCGCTCATCGCGCACCTCTTCCATGCTCGTCCACAGCACGTTCCAGAATGCTCGCACGCACCCCGCCCGCGCGTGACCGTGCTCTCCGTCCCCTCGACGCATCGCGTGCGAGTCGAGAGAGATGCAGTGGGCGAGTCGAGGACATGCCCGACGATCGCACCGGCGAGCACCCAGGCATGGCGATCGCCCTCGGCAAGATGGCGTGGTGGGCCACGTAGCGTGCACCCGCTCTCGTCACCGAGCCGATCTCGGCCGCATCGGTTTCCGGGCCTCCGCTGTACCGGACGACCAGCGGCGCGCCCGGCCCGATGACCTCGGCCCGCTCGGCAGGCGTCTCGATGCTGAACACGCCGACGGGGCCTAGGCGGGATTGCGCAGGAACTCGTCCACGGCGTCCCGGCGGTGCTCGTCAACCGGCAGGATCCGCCCCAGAGTCACCAGACGCGCCGCTAGATCACGCACGGGCACGTTGTGCTGGTTCGAGGTTCCCCGCAGCAGCTGGAAGGCCTCGTCGATGGTCAGCCCGTGGGTCACGGTCAAGATGCCCTTGGCCTGCTCGATCGTCCCCCGGTGCGACGCCGCGGCCCGGATGTGCTGACCAGCCAGGTCCTCGGCGCGCTGGGCGACGGGGGCGGTGGTGTCGACGAAATAGCCCATGAGCTCGATCACCCCACCGGCGTCGGGGTCCAGACGACCTTGCCCGACCAGGGTCACGATCCGCTCGTGACCGCGGGCATCCATGATGCGGTGCACGCTGTGGAACGGGACGCCCGAGCGCTTCGCTGTCTCGAACACCTCGCGAAACCGTTCGCGGTCCGCCGGGTGCTTGTGCGCCAGGACCAGTGCGGTGGTCGGCACTACTTCGTGCGGCTCGAACCCGTGGATGCGGTACGTCTCCTCGGACCACCACCACCGCCCGGTGGCCAGCTCGTACCGCCATTGCCCGGTGAGTCGAAGGGCCGTGTTGCCGACATGCTCCACAGGGACACGCCCTGCATGATTCTCGATCGCCATACCGAACGGCTCCTCAGAGAAAGGACTGGTGAGCCGGCTGCCTGACTCGGTCGCGCCCCTCGACCGTACGCTCGAAACCCCCACACCGACAGGGCAGGTGGCTTTTGAGTGGCAAGTCCCCTCCTCCCCCTCCGGGGGAAGAGCCGGCATCTGCACGCCGCGGCACGGCCCATGACGGGGTGGGGCGGCGATCCACGAAACGGCGCCCGCCACGCACCTCGCGCGGTCAGTTGAACTCGTGGCCCGCCACGTCATGCCCGATCGCGACCGTCGTGTGCGCGGGCGCCGTCATGTCCCGGGACGGCCCCGCCGCAGGTCAAGGACCCGAGCTGGCTGATCCTCAACTCCGCCGCCGCACGTCATTCCGAGGGGGGGACACGCCCCGGGCCGGGTTTCCCGCTCAGGCCGCGAGGCCCAACCGCCCCATCCGGCGCGTGTGCTCCGCCGTGAGCTGGGAGAACACCCAGGCCTGCCGGTCGGCGGCGGTACCGGTCACGTCGGCAGCCCCGGGCGTGCCCGCCTCGGTGCGGTGTCCCGCGCCGTCCGCGAGGAGCCGGCCCAGGCCCTCACGCTCGGAGAGCAGCGTCTGCACGAGCCCCAGGGCCTCGCCCACGAGGCGACGTCCCCACAGTGCGAGGCGGGACGCGAGCACGGGGTCGGCGGCAGCGGCGTCGGCGATGACGGTGGCCGAGCGCTCCGAGTCGACGCCGTCCGAGAGGATCTCCAGGACCAGGTCGCGCGACTCGTCGTCCAGCCCGTCCGCGGCGAGGCGGCAGAAGTCGTCGGCCACACCGTGCCCGACGTACCCCTTGAGGACGCCCTCCCACCAGGTGCTCGACGGGGTGCGGCTCTCGAAGTCGTCGAAGATGCCGTCGAAGGCTCCCATCTCGGCCTCGGGGTCACCGCCCAGGTCCGCGATGCGCTCCAGGACCCGCTCGTGCCGCGCGAGCATCTTGCCCGCGTGCCGCGAGAGCTGGTGGCGCTGCGCGAGGGTCGGCGCGTTCGCCGCGTCGGCCGCCAGCCGTCCGAACGTCGCGAGCTCGGTGTAGGCGATCAGGCCCAGGAGCCCGATCACGTCGCGGTCGGTCGCGAGCCTGGCCGTACCGTCGGACAGGTCGTGGTGCTGGGGCTCGCTCATCCGGCCAGAATAGTCGAGCGCCCACCACCGGCCGCGACATGAAACGTGACAACACGGGTGATGACGGGTCCAGCGGGAGCAGTCCGATACTATGGGTGGGTACATCGGTTGCCCGGTCGTCCGAATCCCCGGCCCCGGTGGGTGCTCCTGAGCCCCACCCCGTGCCGAAAGACTTGCGAACGACACTGCACGACGCCGACCTCGGTCGGTGCGCGCGGGCGGAACCGGGGTTCGCGCCTCACGGCCGACGACCCCCGACGACGTCCTCGCGGCGAATACCCACGATCGGCTGCCGGCCACTAGGCGCGAGAGACCGTACCTGCCTGGGACTTCCCGGAGCATCGTGGACCCGCCGAACCGTCGGGTCGATCACGCACGTGCGGCGCCTCGCGCCAGACATCAGAACCACGAGGCACCAGTGACCACCACCGAAACTCCCGTCGAGCCCACCGAGCTCGACCTCCCCTCAGTCGAGACCCCTGCCGACGACGTCCAGGGCACGCTGTCGTCGAGCGTCCAGGCCAAGGACGTCTCCTTCGCGGACTTCGGCGTCCGCCCGGAGATCGTCGAGGCGCTGGCCGACGCCGGCATCACCCACCCGTTCCCCATCCAGGCCATGACGCTGCCGGTCGCGATGTCGGGCCACGACATCATCGGCCAGGCCAAGACCGGCACAGGCAAGACGCTCGGCTTCGGCGTGCCGCTGCTGCACCGCGTCGTCGCTCCGGGCGAGGAGGGCTTCGACCAGCTCCCCGCCCCGGGCAAGCCGCAGGCGCTCGTCATCGTCCCGACGCGTGAGCTCGCCGTCCAGGTCGCCGGCGACCTCGAGGCCGCGTCGGCCAAGCGCAGCGTCCGCATCATCCAGCTCTACGGCGGCCGTGCTTACGAGCCGCAGATCGCGACGCTCAACGCGGGCGTCGAGGTCGTCGTCGGTACCCCGGGTCGCATGATCGACCTCATGAACCAGGGGCACCTCAACCTCACGCGCGCTCGCTGCGTCGTGCTCGACGAGGCCGACGAGATGCTCGACCTGGGCTTCCTGCCTGACGTCGAGAAGCTCCTCTCGCGCACGCCCGCGGCCCGCCACACGATGCTGTTCTCGGCGACCATGCCGGGCGCGGTCGTGTCGATGGCGCGCCGCTACATGACGCAGCCGACGCACATCCGGGCCAACGACCCGGACGACGGCGGCCAGACCGTCAAGAACATCAAGCAGGTCGTCTACCGCGCGCACGCGCTCGACAAGGTCGAGGTCCTCGCGCGCATCCTCCAGTCCGAGGGCCGCGGTCTGACGATCGTGTTCGCGCGCACCAAGCGCACGGCCGCCAAGGTGGCCGACGAGCTCGCGGACCGCGGCTTCGCGTCGGGCGCGATCCACGGCGACCTGGGCCAGGGCGCCCGCGAGCAGGCGCTGCGCGCATTCCGCTCGGGCAAGATCGACGTGCTCGTCGCGACCGACGTCGCAGCCCGCGGCATCGACGTCGACGACGTCACGCACGTCGTGAACTACCAGTGCCCCGAGGACGAGAAGACCTACCTGCACCGCACGGGCCGTACCGGCCGCGCGGGCAACAAGGGCACGGCCGTCACGTTCGTCGACTGGGACGACGTGCCCCGCTGGTCGCTCATCAACAAGGCCCTGGACCTGAACATCCCGGAGCCCGTCGAGACGTACTCGACGTCCCCCCACCTGTACACGGACCTCAACATCCCCGAAGGCACCAAGGGCCGCCTGCCCAAGTCCGCGCAGACCCGCGCGGGCCTGGACGCCGAGAAGCTCGAGGACCTGGGCGAGACCGGCAAGCGTGGCGGTGCACCGTCGCGCGGCGGCCGTGACGCAGGCCGCGACGCGGGCCGTTCGGGCTCGCGCGACGCCGGGCGTTCGGGGGGCCGCGACAGCGAGCGCAGCGGCTCGCGTTCCGGCGGCCGCGAGGGTGGTCGCGCCGGCGAGGGTGCACAGCGCTACTCGTCCACGGGTTCCACCGACGCTGTTCAGGCTCCGCGCACCGAGGCTCCGGCTGCGGGCGCCTCGGCCGAGGGCGCTCCCTCACGTCCGCGTCGTCAGCGCAACCGCCGCCGCACGCACGGCGGCGCGTCGGGTGCCGGGACGGCAGGGACGCCGGCTCCGACCGAGTGATGCTCGACCGCTCGGCCTGACCTGACGGCGGGCCGTCGCTCCACGGAGCGGCGGCCCGCCGTCGTGTCCGGGGACCTCGTCGGGGCACGTCCCGCAGGCGGGGTCTAGCGTGGGTCCATGGAACCTCGCGTCAGTCTGATCACCCTGGGGGTGCGCGACGTCGCCCGGGCGCGCGCCTTCTACGTCGACGGCCTGGGCTGGGAGCCGGTCAACGAGGTACCGGGCGAGGTCGTGTTCCTCCAGGTCGGCCACGGCCTGCTGCTCTCGCTGTGGCGCCGCGCCGACCTCCTCGAAGAGGCCGGTCCTGGCGTCCACGAGGCCCACCACTCCCCTGAGCATTCGCCGGGGCACGTCGTACCCGTCGCGCTCGCGCACAACGTCGGTTCCCCCGCGGAGGTGGACGACGTCCTGGCGAGCGCGCTCGCCGCAGGAGGCTCCGTCGTCGTGCACGCGCAGGTGCGCGTGTGGGGTGGGTACTCGGGGTACTTCGCGGACCCGGACGGATTCCGCTGGGAGGTCGCGCACAACCCGGGCCTCGTGGTGTCCGACGACGGACGGGTCACCTTCGTCGCGCCGGAACCCGACCCCGGGGCCTGGTAGGGCCGGGTCGCCTCACGGGGTCCAGTCGACGTCCGCGACCTCGTTCCACCCGATGCCCGCCGCGGTCCAGCGTGGGGACACCTGGACGAGCCGGTCGCGGAAGTCCGGGTAGCTGCGGTCGGACTGGTCGGACCACGCGACCTCGGCCGTCGCGGGCAGTCGCGGGAAGAGCATGAAGTCGGCGTACTGGTCGACGGGCACGAACTCGTCGAGGCTCTCGGGGGTCTTCATGAGGCTGTCCGGGTAGGAGCGGTCGGACCACAGCAGCACCTCGACACCGGCCATGTCGGACTCGTCGGCCAGGACACTCTTCCCGTCCGGCGAGGTGAGCTCGGTCGCGGGGTCCCAGCCGTACGCCTCCTCGAGCGTGATCTGCGCGGCCCACTCCAGGCCGTACGGGGTGTCCTGGTCGTACTTCATGTCGAGGTAGGTGCGGTCCGCCGGGGACATGATGAGCCGCGCGCCCTGGTCGAGGGCGTCCTGCACGTCGACCAGGTCGGCGTTCGTCGCCTCCCCGCCGATGACCGGGCGCAGCCGCTCCCCCACGCCCCAGTACTGGATGAGCGTGCCCGGCGGCAGCGCCTCGGCAGCACCCCACTGGTGCCAGCCGATCACGGTCTTGCCGTGGCCGGTCGCGATCTCGTTCGCGGCCTCGGCGTAGTTCTCGTACCAGCCGGGCGGGCTGGGGGCCTCGTCGCCGCCCAGGTGCAGGTACGCTCCGGGGTTCTGCCCCGCGACGGACGCGAGGACGGTCTGGAGGAAGGCCCGGACGTTGCCCATGTTCTCCTCGCTCGAGCAGACCACGGGGTTGTTGACCTCGGGGCCCCAGTACTGCGCCGTGGGGACGCCGTCGCACGTCAGCGAGCCGAGCGACGCCTGGGCCGCGAGCGTGTGGCCGGGGCCGTCGATCTCGGGGACGACCGTCATGAACTTCTCGCCCGCGTACGCGACGATCTCCGCGTACTCCTCGGCGGTGTAGTACCAGCGTTCGCCCTCGCCGCTGCCCGGCTCCCACCACTCCTGCGTCGTGGAGCCGATCTCGGTGAGCTCGGGCAGGGCGTCGACGGCGATGCGCCACCCCTGGTCGTCCGTGAGGTGCAGATGCAGAGCGTTGAGCTTGTAGGTCGAGGCGTGGTCGATGAAGCGCTTGACGGACTCGACCGGGTAGAAGCGGCGGGCTACGTCGAGCATCGCGCCACGGTAGGCGAAGCGGGGCTCGTCGGTGATCGTGACGGCCGGGGCGGTCCAGCCGCCTGCGGGGGCGTCCTGGACGGTGGTCGACTCGATCTCCGGCGGGAAGAGCTGGCGCAGCGTCTGGACACCGCGGAACAGGCCGGGGGGCGCGGCCGCCCTCAGGACGACCTGGTCGTCGTCGACCGTGAGCTCGTACGCCTCGACCGCCGGGTCGTCGAGCAGGCCGTCCCGGTCCCAGGCGACCTCGGTATCCGGGACGAGCTCGAGCCGGATCTCGCCCGCCGCCCCATCGACAGCCGGGCCCAGCGGCAGCTCGAAGCCCGTCGCGGCGCCCAGGTACTCGGCGAGCTCCTCGCCCACGCCGTAGACCTCGGGCGCCCAGACCTCGGGGGTGACCAGGGCGATCGTCGACTCCGCGGTGAGGGCGAAGCCCTCGCCCCCGTCGACGCTCACGTCGCTCGGCACGGGGACGAGTCCCAGGCCGAGCGACGGGACCGTGCTCTCTTCGGTCGTGCAGGCCGTGAGCAGCGTCGCGGTGAGGATCGTGGCGACGATCGCCGCGGTGAGGGCGATCGGTCGACGGCGACGTGGCGAGTTCATCAGCACTCCTTCGTAACTCAGGATCGAAGAAGGCCACGCCCTCCCCTGCCGTCCAGCCTAGGTGCGTGCGCTGGTTCCGCGGCGTGGGTCAGCCGTCTCGATGAGGTAACGAATCCGGTGGAATCGGTCCCATGATGGCCGGCGGACGAGAGGCCGGGTCCCAGATCTGGACGGAGGCGAGCGACGCCTCGACCCGGCGAAACCCCTCGAAGAAGGCGCCTTCATATGCCCCCTCTCGCGATGTACTCCGCCACCGTGATCCCGACGTTCCACTCGTCAGGCGATCGTTCCGCCTGGTCCACGGTTTGCCACACCACGACGCCCGGGTGCTGGATCGCCAGCTCGAAAGGCCACCCGGCCTGTGGCTTTCCGCGCAGGCCAGATGCGTGCATGAGGCGGCGCGCCCCGGCGCGGGATGTCGTGAACACCGCCGCACCGGCCGGGAGAACGTTCGCCTCGGCGCGGTTGGTGGTGATCACCGTCACCAAGCAGCTGTAGACGCGATACCTCACGCATGTCTCCTGTCATCAATCGTCGGATGTGACCAGCCGCTAGTCGGCCAGGACCAACGATGCCCGGCGTCTCGACGGGCGGTCGGGACATCGCGTCCCCGCGCTTCGCGACACCCACGGTGACGTCGCCCGTGATCTCGACGCCAGGTCACCGCCGATCGACCCCCGAACCACGTCGTCAGCTGCCCGCGGACCAGCGAGGCGAGGTGAAGACCACCGAGGTGACACCCTCTGTGTGGCTGGTGATCTCGAGCCCGGCTGTGGTCGCAACACCCGCCCGCCACGCACCGGGCACTCCGGAAAAGGACACGAGAAAGGCCACGGCCAGTGCTCCACACGCCGAGGCTCCGGCACACCCCGGAAGCCACCCCAGACCACGCCCCCTGCGGGCAGGCCCTCTCACTGGCTGGAAGCCGGTTCGAGTGAGGGGAGGCTATGTCACATATCTGACGTTACGATCATTTTGTTCATACTGGTCTCACAGGACGCATCCGGCGAACCGGCAGCCCCGCCTTCCCGGCGTGTGCTCCGCTCCGACCGCCCGGTCGGACCGACAGCCTCGTCAGATCAGTCACCTGCGCCGTCCAGCAAGCTCTGGTAGCCGATGAGCTCGATTCCCAGCAGGCGCCCGTCCACGTCGAGGTCGAGGACGACTTCCCCCGACAGTCGCGCGTCCTCCACGACGATCTGCCGCACCGCGGCCCCTTCAGCGATGGGCTGCAGCGTGATGTACGCCGCGTCCACCTTCTGGGTCGATCTCGATCATGTCTCCTCCATGTCTCGTCCTTCACGCAGGTGGAATCGCGCGAGCGTGTCGAGCATCCACTCCCCCTGCCCTTCGGTGTCTGCGAGCTCGACTCGGGCCACACCGGACCTCGCCGCGTAGATGCGCGCTCCGCGAGTGGCGCCCCACGACTCACGGAAGGTCGGCCGACGGTGGTCCGGGTCGATCGCGTCGACCACGAGGACTACCGCACGACACGTCAGTGCTCCTGGTCGTACACCCCAGGTCCTCGTCCACCACCTTCGGCCGAGACCTGGGACCGTCCCGTGGACCACCCTGACCGAGGCGTGCACCCTGCCCTGTTCCCGGGCCCGGCGCTCGCGCTCGGCCCGCCGACGTCGTCCCCGCCAGTCACCGAACAGGTCGCCGATCGAGCCTCCGACCAGGCCGCCGAGGAACTCACCGACCACGTCGCCGATCACGTCGTCACCTCATGAACCCTCTCGCCCCGGATCCCGCTCGCGTGTCCTGTCCGACGACCCGGCCGGCCCCTCCTCCGCGTGCGCCGAGCGCTCCGCGAGTCGGCGCACGCCTGTCGCCACCTCTCGGACGGCTTGCTCTGCCTCAGGCGAGAGCGGTGTCGATCCGGTGCGGTCGAGCAGTTCCGCGCAGAGGTCGAGAGCGTCGGCTGACGCGCTCTGCGTGATCGTGGCGTCTCCCAGGCCGTCGGTCACTGTCGTGAGGAGCAGATCGGCCCACGCCGCGTCGTCATCCGTGGCTCCGAGCGGCGACGGGTCGGCGAAGGTCGAGTCGAGCCGGTGGAGCGCGGCAAGGAGCAGGTCGAGGTCGGCCGCACCCGGCCCGGCGCCCCGAAGCCCCCGGGGCGCCGTCCGTCCGTTCCAGCTCTTGCGGGTGCGCGCCTTGCGCTCGGCCTTCTCGCGGGCTCGGCGGCTCCGGCGGGACTCCTCCACGGGCTCGAACACTGAGGGGATCAGCTCGCGGAGCCGAGGCGGCAGCTGTTCTCGGATCGTGTCGTGGAGCCACACGCCGGACACCGCCCGCGCCCAGACCGAGTTGCTGGTGCACCGGTCGGCGACCATCTCCCAGCACTCGGGCCGCCACTGGAGGAAGTCCTCCATGACCCCGGCGCCGATGCTGTAGACGTCCTTGACGGCCAGGTCCTGCTGGACGATCGCGTCGATGAGGACGATCGGGTCCGTGGCACGCTCCAGCCGTGAGAACACCTCGTCGTGCACGCCGATGGCGTCCAGGGCTCTCAGCCGCGCGGCCCGGTCACCTCTCAGGTCGACGAGGTGCTCGACATAGGCCCGCGCAAGCTCCGGGACGCCCATCGCCTCGTAGTCGGTCCGATCGCCCCAGGCGTCGAGCCAGGCGGCCGCCTCGTCAGCCGCTCCCACGACGTCGTCGTCCATGTTCCTGTCCCCCCTCCACCGGGCGGGCAACCCGACGAACCCGCCCCGACCCGGCGCGCTCGCCGACGTGAGAGGGGACATTACCCCCAGACACCCCACGACCCCCACGCGGGTCCGCAGCGCCCGCACACCCCGGGGAGCGACGTCGTCGGGCATGACGACGCCCGCGAGACCGGGTGGTCTCGCGGGCGTGCCGACGAGAGGCGGCTAGTTCGCCATCTGCACGAACGCCGTGACGGCGTCCGCGACGAGCTGCACCGCGATCGCCGCGAGCAGCAGGCCCGCGATGCGGGTCACGAGGATCGTGCCCGAGTCGCCCAGGACGCGGTGGATGACGTTCGCGAAGCGCATCGCCAGGAACAGCGTGAGGTGCACGGCGACGACGCCGGCCGCGATCGCGACCCAGTCCGCGGCGGACCCGTCGGCGCGCTGGACGAAGACCATGGTCGCGACGATCGCGCCGGGCCCGGCCAGGAGCGGCGTGCCGAGCGGGACCAGGGCGACGTTGACGCCCTTGTTGCCCGACGGCGTCGGCTCCTCCATCTTGCCCGTCAGCAGCTCCATCGCGACCAGCAGGAGCAGGAGGCCGCCGGACGCCTTGAGCGCCGGGAGCGAGATGCCCATGTAGTTGAGGATCTGCTGGCCGAAGACCGCGAACGACACGATCACGCCGAACGCGACGAGGATCGCCGTCCGGGCGGCCTGGTTGCGTTGCTTGGCGCCCATGGCGCTGGTCAGTCCCAGGAAGATGGGGACCGTCCCGGGAGGGTCCATGATCACGAACAGCGTGATGAACACCTCGGTGAAGAGGCGCAGGTCCATGATGTCGTTCACGACACCACCGCCCGCGCCGTCATCGGATCACGTCCAACGTGCCTAGCTCCTCGATCGTCTCCAGCACTCGTGGTGCTGTCGTGTTCTCGCCGAGCCGGTTCGGTTTGCCGGCCCCGTGGTAGTCGCTCGAACCCGTCACGAGGAGGCCCAGGGTGTGGGCGATGTCCTCGAGGCGGGCAACCTGCTGTGTGCTGTGGTCGCGGTGGTGCACCTCGAGCCCCAGCAGTCCTGCGTCGGCCATCTGCTCGATGACCAGGTCCGGCACCACGCGTCCTCGTCCGTCGGCGCCCGGGTGGGCGAAGACGGGCACGCCGCCCGCCGCGCGCACTGCGCGCACGGCGTCCAGGACGTCGGGTGCGTAGTGCGGCACGTAGTAGCCGGTGCCGGGGTGCAGGATCGTGGCGAATGCCGCCGAGCGGTCGCTGACGTGGCCCGTGGCCACCAGGGCGTCCGCGATGTGCGGCCGCCCGATCGTGGTCCCCTCCTGCGTCTGCGACAGGACATCTTCCCACGTGAGCGGGTAGTCCTCGCCGATCCGCTCGACCATGCGCCGGGCGCGCGAGACGCGGTCCTCGCGCGTCCGCTCGGTCTCGGCCAGCAGGTCGGGGTGGGTGGGGTCGTGCAGGTAGCTCAGGAGGTGCACGGAGACGTGTCCCGCGCGGGCCGAGATCTCCGCGCCACGCACCAGGGCGATGCCGTGCTGCTGGGCGGACTCGGCGGCGTCGGCCCAGCCGGCGGTCGTGTCGTGGTCGGTCAGGGCGACGACGTCGAGCCCTGCGGCGGCTGCGTCCGCCACGACGTGGGCCGGAGCATCGGTCCCGTCGGACGCCGTGGAGTGGGTGTGGAGGTCGATGCGCACCGTCTCAGGATAGTGAGGGCGCGGGGCGCGGCCCGCCGAGGCAGGCCCGACGGCGCCGCTCACCGCACGCGCCCTCTCGCCCGGGCGGGGTGAGAGGGCGCCACGGGTCAGAGACCGGTCATCTTCTGCATGGCCTCGTTGTAGCGGGCGCCGGCGACGCCGAGGCGGGCCGCCGCCTCCCCGAGGGACGAGAGGTCGGCCGCGGAGAGGTCGAGCGTGGTCGCACCGAGGTTCTCCTCGATGCGGGACAGCCTCCGGGTGCCCGGGATCGGGACGAGGTCCGGGCGCTGGGCGAGCAGCCAGGCGAGGGCGACCTGGGCGGGCGTCGCCCGGTGGACTGCCGCGACCTCGGTGACGAGGTCGACGAGCGCCTGGTTCGCGGCCCGGTTCTCCTCGGTGAAGCGCGGGATGAGGGTGCGGACGTCCCCCGGGGTGAACTCGGTCGAGGCGTTCACGGTGCCCGTGAGGAAGCCCTTGCCGAGCGGGCTGAACGGCACGAGCGAGATGCCGAGCTCGTCGAGGGCCGGCAGGATCTCGTGCTCGAATCTCCCGGGTCCACAGCGAGTACTCGCTCTGCAGCGCGGTCACGGGATGGACGGCGTGGGCGCGGCGGATGGTGCCGGCGCCGGCCTCGGAGAGTCCGAAGTGGGCTACCTTGCCCTCGGCGACGAGCTCGGCCACCGTGCCCGCGACCTCCTCGATGGGCACCTCCGGGTCGACGCGGTGCTGGTAGAACAGGTCGATCCGGTCGGTACGCAGCCGCCGGAGCGACGCGTCCGCGACGCGACGGATCTGCTCGGGGCGGCTGTCCACACCGACCGACCTCCCGTCGCGGATGTCGAAGCCGAACTTCGTCGCGAGGACCACCTGGTCACGCAGCGGTTCGAGTGCCTCGCCCACGAGCTCCTCGTTGACGTACGGGCCGTACACCTCGGCGGTGTCGAAGAACGTGACACCGCGCTCGACCGCCCCGCGCAGCACCGCGATCATCTCGGCGCGGTCTCCCGGGTTGGGTCCGTAGCTCTGGCTCATGCCCATGCAGCCCAGCCCGAGGGCCGAGACCTCGAGCCCTCGTCCGAGCGTCCGTGTCTCCATGTGCGCCTCCTGTGATGTCGTGCCGGTCGCGGTTGCGACGGGCGGCGCCTCACGCGCGCCGCTTCGTCGACGTCCCACAGCCGACGCTACGTCCGGCGACCCGCCGCAGGCAGGGTCCAGCAGTACCTTCCTCGGGCACGGCACCCGTGGGGGCTACCGTCCCCAAGGCCCGCACAGGACGTTCACGTGAGCAGCGCCGGGCTTTCGCAGTGCTCCCAGGTCGCGCTGGCAGCATCCGAAGAGATGCGTAAGAGCCAGCCCGTCCTCCGGGCCACCGCCGTCCCGTCCGCCCCGTCGATCGACCTCCTCCCGAGCCTCGCGCAGGCGTCCGCGGCGGGGACCCCTGCCGCCGTCGTGTTCGTGCACGGGGTGCGCACGTCGAACACGATCTGGGGCCGTCAGCTCGCCCACGTGCGCGACGCGGGCCACCTCGCGATCGCGGTGGACCTGCCGGGGCACGGCGAGCGCAGCGGCGAGCGGTTCACGCTCGCGCGGGCCTTCGAGATCCTGGACGACGCCGTCGCGTCCTTCCCCGCCGACGTCCCGGTCGTCGTGGTGGGCATGTCGCTCGGCGGCTACACATCGCTCGCGTACGCGGCGAGCCACCCCGAGCGGCTGGCCGGCGTCGTGGCGTGCGCGTGCAGCGCCGACCCGCGCGGCAAGCCCGTCGCCCTGTTCCGCGAGGCCGCCGCCCTCGTGGACGCCGCGGGCAGCGCGACCCGCCGCGCCCTGGGGCGGGTGCAGGACGTGCTGCGCGCAGGGCGCTCGCTGCCCGGCGGTGCGCGAGCCACGGCACAGCTCACGGGTGCAGGTTCGTTCGCGGACCCGCGGCTCCCCGGCCGGCCCGCGTGGCAGGTCGTGACCGACGTGCTGCACGAGCTCGCGGGCCGCTCCTCGCGCGCGGACCTGCGCGCCGCGAAGGTTCCGGTGTGGCTCATCAACGGGCAGCGCGACCACCTGCGTCTCGACGAGAAGCGCTACCTCGACACGGCCCCGGGCACCGCGCTCGTGGTAGTGCCGCGGGCCGGCCACGACGTGAACCTGGACGCCCCCGACGCCTTCAACGCCGCGCTGACCCGAGCGCTCGGCGATCTCACGAGCCGTTGGTCCCCCGCGCGCGAGCAGGCGCTCGTCGGCGCGGCCGCCTGACCGGGCGACGACCCGCCCGCCGCAGCCGGCGCCCGAGGCCGAGCGCCGCCGTCGGGCCGCACGCCCCTTCCCCGACACCGATGGGAGACTGGTACCCATGAGCAACGACACCACCCCTGTCAGCGCGCCAGCCGCGGAGTCCGAGCAGGAGATCGCCGCCCGGAACGACAACCGGTCGCACCGGCCCGACTCCGAGGCCTTCAAGGCGTTCATCACGAGCGGCTGGGCGCCGCGCGCGAGCAGCGACGTCGTGCCCGGCGTCGCCGCGCCGTACACCGCAGCCCGCCGCGCCGAGCTCTCCGCGGGCTTCCCCGGCGCGCGCCTCGTGATCCCCGCCGGGCCGCTCAAGGTCCGCTCGAACGACACCGACTACCGGTTCCGCCCGCACTCGGCGTTCGCGCACCTCACGGGCTTCGGCACCGACCAGGAGCCCGACGCGGTCCTCGTCCTGCACCCGGTCGAGCCCGGCACGGGCGACGACGGCTCGAACCACCACGCCGTCCTGTACGTGCGCCCCCTCGCGGCGCGCGACACCCAGGAGTTCTACGCCGACTCGCGCTACGGCGAGTTCTGGGTCGGCGCCCGCCCGAGCCTCGACGACGTCACCACCGTGACGGGCATCGAGGCCGCGCACATCGACGAGCTGCGCGACGCGCTCGCCAAGGACGTGGGCGAGCACGTCGTCCTGCTGGTCGTCACCGGGGCCGACGAGAACATCGAGGCCTTGGTCGAGGCCATCCGCCTCGAGAACGGCCAGACCGACGACGCCGCGGCGGACGCCACGCTCGTCGAGGCCGCCTCGGAGCTGCGCCTCGTCAAGGACACGCTCGAGATCGCGCACATGCGCGAGGCCGTCGACGCGACGATCGAGGGCTTCGCCGAGGTCGTGCGCAACCTTGCCCGCGCGACCGAGCACCGCCGCGGCGAGCGCGTCATCGAGACGACGTTCGACGCGCACGCCCGCCTCGAGGGGAACACGGTCGGGTACGAGACCATCGCGGCCGCGGGCGAGCACGCCACGACGCTGCACTGGATCCGCAACGACGGCCAGGTCCGCGCGGGCGAGCTCGTGCTGCTCGACGCGGGCGTCGAGGTCGACTCGCTCTACACGGCCGACGTCACGCGCACCCTTCCCGTCGACGGCACCTACACCGACGTCCAGCGCCGCATCTACACCGCGGTGCTCGACGCCGCCGACGCGGCCTTCGCGGTCGCCGTCCCGGGGGCCCGCTTCCGCGACATCCACGCCGCTGCGATGGAGGTCATCGCCGAGCGCCTCGCCGAGTGGGGCCTGCTGCCCGCGACGGCCGAGGAGTCCCTCGCGCCCGAGGGCCAGTTCCACCGCCGCTGGATGGTGCACGGCACGAGCCACCACCTGGGCCTCGACGTCCACGACTGCGCGCAGGCGCGCCGCGACCTGTACGTCGACGGCGTCCTGGAGCCCGGCATGGTCTTCACGATCGAGCCCGGCCTGTACTTCAAGAGCGACGACCTCACGGTCCCCGAGGAGTACCGCGGGATCGGCGTCCGTATCGAGGACGACGTCCTGATCACGCACGACGGCAACGAGAACCTCTCGGCAGCGCTCCCCCGCCGCCCCGAGGACATCGAGGCCTGGATGGCGTCGCTGCGCGACTGAGCACGACGCGTCGCGGCCCGGCCGACGACGCACCAGCACGACCGCAGCACGACGAAGGCGGCGACCCCGAGGGCACTCCTCGGGGCAGCCGCCTTCGTCGTACCCGCGGGTCAGACGGAGCGCGCGGGGTCAGACGGCGCGCGCCACGACGAGCAGCTCGCCCGCTCCTTCTCCCACGGGTTCGCACGCCCACCCGCCGAAGACCTGCTCGACGGCGAACCCCGCCGCCTCGACGTTCCGGCGCACCTCGCCCTCGGGGCGGAACCGGAGCGTCGCGGTGGACAAGAGCTCGTCCCCCTCGGGCATCTCGTAGCCGAGCGTGAAGTCGACGACGCCGTCGCGCTCGCCCGTGATCTCGCACCAGGTCTGGACGACGCGCCCGTCGCTCAGGACGACCGGGTCGCGCTCGTCGGGCGTGTGCCACGTCTCCCACGCACGGTCGCGAGGGTCGCGGGTGTCGAACACGAGGATCCCGCCGGGGACGAGGGCCGCGCGGACGTCCGCGAGGACGCCCGCCCACTCGTCGTCGGCGACGAAGAACTGGGCGACGTGGCTCGTCATGAGGGCGACGTCGAACGCGCCTGCGGGCGCGTCGGAGGACGTCCCGTGGACCCAGGTCACGGCGTCGGCACCGGGTCGGCGCCGGGCTGCGTCGAGCGACGCGCCGGCGGGGTCGATGCCCGTCACGCGGTGCCCTGCGGCCGCCAGCGCCACGGTCAGCCGTCCTGTGCCGCACCCGAGGTCGAGCACGCGCGGGCCCGGTCCCTCGGTCGCGCGGGCGAGGAAGTAGTCGTCGTCCGGACCCCAGGTGTTCTGGGCGTCGTAGACCTCGACGAGGCGGGCCTCACGGAACTCGGCCTGGTGCGTGGCGGTGTGCATGCGACCACGCTAACGGGCGCCTCGTGGGCGGTCACGAGATTTCCCCTCTTGTGTACGCCACACACAGTGCGTATGGTCTACACAGTGTAGGGAGTACACACAGTCTGCGACGCACACGGAGGTAGCGATGCCCGAACCCATGATCGACGTCCGGGGCCTCACCAAGGCCTACGGATCCCACGCCGTCCTGCAGGGCGTGGACCTGACCGTCCGGCGCGGCGAGATCTACGCGCTGCTCGGACCCAACGGCGCGGGCAAGACCACCGCCGTCAACATCCTCACGACCCTCGTCCGACCGGACGCAGGGACCGCGAGCATCGCGGGGCACGACGTCGTCCGCCAGGCCGCGAGGGTCCGCGAGGTCATCGCGCTGACCGGCCAGTACGCCTCGGTCGACGGGTTCCAGACGGGCGAGGAGAACCTCGCGATGATGGCCACGCTCGCACACCTGCCCCGCGCCGTCGTGGCGGCCCGCACGGCCGAGCTGCTCGACCGCTTCGACCTGACCGACGCCGCACGGCGCCGCGTCGAGACCTACTCGGGCGGCATGCGCCGCCGCCTCGACCTGGCGATCAGCCTCGTCGCGGACCCTCAGGTCCTGGTCCTCGACGAGCCGACCACCGGCCTCGACCCGCAGTCCCGCACCGAGCTGTGGGACGTGGTCCGCGAGCTCGCCGCCGACGGCATCACGGTCCTCCTCACGACCCAGTACCTCGAGGAGGCCGACCGCCTCGCCGACACCATCGCAGTCCTCGACGGCGGGCGGATCGTGGCCCGCGGCACCGCGAGCGAGCTCAAGGCCCTCGTCCCGGGCCAGCACGTGCGGGTCGACGTCGAGGACACGCGCGCCCTCGCGGCCGTCCAGGACCTCGGGCTCGAGATCTCCGGGACCGACCCCAAGGACCTCGCGGCCATGGTGCCCACGACCGACCCCCTCCGCACGGTCCGTGACGTCCTCGCGCTGGCCGACGAACGCGGCATCCCCGTGACGGGCGTCAGCGTGGTCAAGCCCTCGCTCGACGACGTCTTCCTCGCCCTCACGGGATCGCGGGCGTCGCGGGCCGCGAGCCCGTCCGCAGCCCCCGGCCCGGCCGACCAGCAGGCACCCGCACCGACGAAGGCAGGCACCCGATGAGCACCACCGCCCCAGAGACCGCACGGGCCACGCGCCCCACCCCCGGCCGCCGGGCGGCGAGCACCGCCCGCAGCACCCGGCACTCCCCCGCGGCCGCGCTGCGCGACGTCTCGGCCATGACCGGCCGCGAGCTGCGCCGCACGCTGCGCAGCGTCGACGGCCTGGTCACGGCCCTCATGCTGCCCGTCCTGATCATGCTCGTGTTCGTCGTCGTGTTCGGCGGCGCGATCGAGGACGACGGCAGCTACGTCGACTACGTCGTGCCCGGGATCCTGGTCCTGTGCCTGGGCTTCGGCTCGGCGACGGCCGCCCTCTCGGTCGCGCAGGACATGACGAGCGGCACGATCAACCGCTTCAAGACCCTGCCGATCTTCGGCCCGTCGGTCCTGTGGGCCCACGTGCTGGCCAGCACGGTCCGCAACCTCGTCTCGGCGACCCTCGTCCTGCTCGTCGCGGTCGCGCTCGGCTTCACCCCCGGCGCGGACCTGGGCGGCTGGGTGGGTGTCGCGGGCTACCTCGCGCTCATGGTCCTGGCGTTCACCTGGCTGAGCTGCCTCGCGGGCCTGGTCCTGAGCGTGGACGCCGCAGCGAGCTTCAACATGTTCTTCCTGTTCGTGCCGTACCTGTCGAGCGGGTTCGTCGCGGTCGAGACCATGCCCACGTGGTTGCACGGCTTCGCGATGCACCAGCCGTTCACGCCCATCATCGAGACGTTGCGCGCGCTGCTCTCGGGCACCTCGGCCGCGGGGAGCCTCGTGCCCGCGATCGCGTGGCTCGTCGGGATGTTCGCGGTCTCGTGCGCCCTGGCCTCGGTCCTGTACCGCCGCCGGACGGCGCACTGAGCGCGGACCTGAGCGGACGAGCGACACGGTCGCCGCGGCCCGTCCCGACACGTCCCCGACCGGACCCGCGATGATGTACCCATGACGGACACCACCGATCCCGGCCTGCCCCACGCCATCGCCCTGGCGTGGGGCGTGGCCGAGAACCCGCAGCGCGGCCCGCGCCGCGAGCTGAGCATCGAACGGATCGTCGAGCAGGCCATCGAGATCGCCGACGCCGAGGGGCTCGGGGCGCTCTCGATGAGCAAGCTCGCGACGGCCCTGGGGTACACGACCATGTCGCTGTACCGCTACGTCACGAGCAAGGACGACCTGCTGCTCCTCATGCAGGAGCAGGCGATCGACATCGATCTCCCCTCGGGCGCCCGGGCCGAGGTCGACGCGGTCATGGAGGGGCGCATCCCCGACGGCGACGAGCCCACGTGGCGGCGCGGCCTGCGCGAGTTCGCGCTCGCGACGCTCGCGGTCTACGAGGCCCACCCGTGGTTCCTCGACGTCGCGGTCCAGGGCGTGCCGCTCACGCCCAACAACCTGCGCTTCGTGGACCTGGGCCTGCGCGCGATGCACGGGACCTCGCTCACGGACGAGGACAAGCTCGCGATGATCATGCTCGTCACGAGCTACGCGCAGAGCGCGGCCCGGATCCAGCGCGAGCTGCGCGGCGCCCGGCAGACACCTGGCGGCCGGGACGTGACCGGTGCCGCGTACGCCGAGGTCTTCTCCGAGCTCGTGACGCCCGAGCGCTTCCCGTTCCTGCACCCCGTCGTGGCGTCGGGGGCGTACCTGAGCGAGGACGACGGGGTCGACGACGTCGTGTTCGGCCTCGAGCGCGTGCTCGACGGGATCGGGGTCTACATCGACCGCTCGCCCGCCGAGCGCGCGGACTCCCCCCTCCCCTCGTCGCAGGAGCGCGCCGCAGCCGAGGCCTACGCGCGCGACCCCCAGGTCAAGGAGGCGTCCAAGGCGCGCCGCGAGGCGGAGAAGGCGGTCCGAGAGGCCGAGAAGCGGCTCAAGGAGGCGCGCAAGCGCGAGCGCGACGCGGCGAAGTCCGCTGCCGAGCGGGTGGCGCGCTGACCTAGCGCGTGCCCGACGACGTCTCGTCGGTCGCGCCGTCGGCCGCAGCCTGGGCGTCGGTGGCCGACGCGCCCTTCCCCTCGACAGGTGCACCGTCGGCCGGGGCGGGCGGTGTCACGTCGCTGCGCATCGCACCGTAGCGGGGCGCCCCCGACGGCGTGGTCCAGCGCGGGTCGGGCGTCCGGACCGGCGGTGCGGGCTGGGCCGGTGCGTCGGTCGGCTGGACCGGGCTCACGACCGGAGCGGGCGCCTGCGGCTGCTGCGCACCCCACGGCTGACCGGGCTGCCCCTGGTGCTGACCGGGCGCCTGGCCCGGCTGGCCCCAGTGGCCCGGCTGCGCGGGCTGTCCCGTCTGGCCCGCGACCGGCGGGACCTGACGCGCGACGGCCGCGGCGCCGTCGGGCATCTGGGACAGGAGGCGACGCGCGTCGCCCGCCCGCTCCGCGAGGCACAGCAACGAGTACGACGACGCGACGATCTGGCTCGACGACGTGAAGTCACGCTTGCCGCCCGTGAGCGAGTACGACAGGACCGAGAACAGCAGGCCGAAGCCCGCACCCAGACCGATCGCCGCGAGCATCAGCCCGCCCCCGCTGTTGAACATGTACAGCAGCAGACCCACGAACAGGCCGAACCACGCACCGGACGCGAGGCCCGCGAGCGCCACCCGCCCGTACGTGAGACGGCCCATGACCCGCTCGACCATGCGCAGGTCGGTGCCGACGATGGTCACGTACTCGACGGCGAACTTGTTGTCGGAGAGGTAGTCGACGGCCTTCTGCGCCTCGAGGTAGGTCGCGTAGGACGCGATCTGCTCCCCGCTCGGCGGCGTCGGGACCTTGGGCGCGGAATTGGGACGAGTCATGCTCATCTGCCCAGTCTCCCGTACATGTGGGCGTGAGGCGAGGGGGTTCGCTCTGGGGGGACGGCCGGAGTGCTCAGACCGCGTCGAGCACGGCCAGCAGGCGTACGACCTCGTCCCGCATCGCGTCGCGGCCCGCACCCAGGTACTTGCGGGGGTCGACGACGGTCGGGTGCTCGTCGAGGTAGGCCCGCAGCGCCTGCGTGAGCGTGTTGTTGAGGTGCGTCGAGACGTTGATCTTCGTCATGCCCTCCTTGACCGCGCGCGTCAGGTCGTGGTCGGCGACCCCCGACGAGCCGTGCAGCACCAGGGGGACGGGGACGGCGGCGCGCAGCTCGGCGATCCGCTCGAAGTCGAGCGACGCCGTCCGGTCCGTCATGGCGTGCGACGAGCCGACCGCGACCGCGAGCGCGTCGACCCCGGTCGCCGCGACGAACGCGACGGCCTCCGCAGGGTCGGTGCGCACCCCGGGGGCATGCACGCCGTCCTTGCCCCCGACCTTCCCCAGCTCGGCCTCGACGAAGACCCCGCGGGCGTGCGCCTCGCGCACGACCTCGGCCGTGGCCTCGACGTTCTGCTCGTAGTCGAGCGCGGACCCGTCGTACATGATCGAGGTGAACCCCAGACGGACGGCCTCGCTCACGAGGGCACGGTCCTCGGCGTGGTCCAGGTGGACCACGACGGGTGCGCTCGACGCGCGGGCGATCGCGAGCGTCGCGAGGGCGATCGGCTCGAGTCCGCCGTGGTACTTCGCGGCGTTCTGGCTGATCTGCAGGACGACGCCCGTGCCCGCGCGGGCGGCCGCGGCGACGAAGGCCTCGGCGTGCTCGACCTGGATCACGTTGAAGGCTCCGACCCCGCGGCTCTCGGCGCGGGCCGGGTCGACGAGCTGGTGGGCGGTGACGAGCGGCATTCAGTCCTCCGTGGTTCTGGTGTCGATCAGGTTCTCGGTGAGGACGCGGGCGCCGAGACGGCGCACGTCCTCGGGGGCGACCTCGCCCGCGACCGGCTGCAGCACGGCTGCGGCCGACGTGGCGACGGTCAGGGCCAGTCGCTCGACCCAGGGCCGTCCGACGCTCACCGCGAGCGCCGCCATGGCCGCGTCGCCCGCGCCCGTCGGGTTGCCCTGCACGGGGACGTCGAGCCGTGCGCGGGCCGCCGGGGTCGTGGACCCGGGCTCGAACGCCGCGAGGCCCTTCTCGCCGTCGGTCACGACGACGTCGCGCGCCCCCAGCCCTTGCAGCGCAGCCACGCCCTCGGCGAGGCCGGTCTCACCGGTCGCCTCCGCGAGCTCGGCCCGGTTGGGCTTGAGGAGGTCGGCGCCCGCCCGTGCGGCCCACAGCAGGCCCGGTCCCGAGGCGTCGACGTGGACCGGGCAGCCGGCCGCGCGCAGCGACCGCACCAGGTCGGTGAACCTGTCCTGCGTCGTGTCCGCGGGCAGCGAGCCGGAGATCGTGACGACCGTCCCGTCCCCCACGAGCTCGACCGCGGTGCGCACGAACAGCGCCCACTCCTGCGCGGTGAGCGGCGCCCCGGGTTCGTTGAGGACCGTGGGGTGACCGCCGTCGTCGGGCCCCGCGTGCTCCGGGACCACCGCGACCGCCTGCCGCAGCGCCCCCGCGACGGACACGAGCGACGCGGGCTGTCCCGCGGCCTCGAGGTCCGCCGCGAACGCAGGCCCGAGGAGCCCGCCCACGGGGGCGACCGCGACCGATTCGCCGCCCAGCGCCCGCACGACGCGGGCGACGTTGACGCCCTTGCCGCCCGCACGGGCCGCGACCGAACGGACCCGCAGCGCCTCGCCCGGGTCCAGGCGGTCGACGCCGTAGGTCACGTCCCAGGCCGGGTTCGGCGTGAGGCACAGCACCCGGACCTGCTGGTCGGCGCTCACATCGGCTCCAGGTCGCTCGTGGCCACCGCGTCCCACGCGAGGACCGTCGCGCCGTACGTGCCGGCGGCCGAGCCCAGCACGGCCGGGACCAGTCGCGGGGCCGGGTGGATGGTCAGGTAGGACCGCACCGCGGCGTCGAGGGGGACTATGAGGTCGTCGCCCGCGCGCACGAGCCCACCGCCGACCACGACGACCGGGAGGGCCAGGACGCGGACCATCGCGGCGACGAGCTCGCCGAGCCGGTCGACCGCGCGGTCCCACACCTCGCGGGCCACGGCGTCGCCCGCCGTCGCCCGGGCCAGGACCTCGGCCGAGCCGGGCACCTCGAGAGCAGAGGCGCCCGTGCGCTCCCGGTAGCTGCGCGCCATGCCCGCGGCCGACGCGTAGGTCTCGGCGCACCCGCTGCCGCCGCAGGGGCACGGCGTCCCGCCGCGCACTCCCCCGTGGCCCAGCTCGCCCGCGAAGCCGCGCCCGGCGTAGACCTCGCCGCGCAGCACGATCGCCGCGGCGATGCCCGTACCGACCGACACGTACGCGTGGTCGGGCTCGCCGCGGCCCGCGCCGAGACGGGCCTCCGCGAGGCCGCCCGCACGCACGTCGTGGCCGAACCCCACGGGCAGTCCCGTCGCGTCCGCGACGACCTGCCGAAGCGGCAGGTCCACCCAGTCGAGGTTCTCCGCGTTCAGCACGACGCCGGCGTCCTCGTCGACGACGCCGGGCACCGCGAGGCCCACGCCCCGCACGTGGTAGCCCGCCGGGACCGCGGCACGCAGCGCCTCGACCGCCGCCAGGACCGCGGCGACCGAGGCCTCGGGCCCCTGCGCGGCGCGCGTAGGTGCCACGCGCTCGAGGAGGATCTCGTCGGGTTCGCCCGGACCCGCACCACGCGCGACCAGCGCCGACTTGATGTCCGTCCCGCCGACGTCGAGCGCGATCACCGCCGGACGGAGCCCCGCCGTCCCCGCCGCGGGCTCCGGGGCGGGGACGGCGGGCCGCTCCTCCCCGGGCCTCATGATGCGACGTCCTCCAGGATGATCGAGCGCGTCAGGTGGCGCGGGGCGTCGGGGTCCAGGCCCTTGCGCTCGGCGTTCGCGACCGCGAGGAGCTGGCAGCGCACGAGCGTGAGCTGCGCGTCCTCGTCGAAGCGGACCACGAGGGCTCCCGTGCGCTCGACGTCCTCGACCAGCCCCGGGACCTCGGCGCCGAGCAGGATGACCGCGCTCGTCTCGTCCGAGATGCTGATGGGACCGTGGCGGTAGTCCATGGCCGGGTACGCCTCGGCCCAGGCGAGCGACGCCTCGCGCATCTTGAGCCCCGCCTCGTTCGCGAGCCCCACAGCCATGCCGCGCCCCAGGAACGTGAACTGGGTGCGGGCCAGGACCTCCTCGGGGACCTGCCATCCCACGACGTCCTCGGCCGCTGCCGCGAGCGCCTCGACGTCGTCTCCGAGTCCGGCACGCAGGAGCGTGAGCGCGGCCGTCGCGAACCGGGTCTGGACCACGGACTGCTCGTCGGCGAAGGGCATCACGACCACGTCGTCCGCGGCGCCCGCACCGGGCGAGGTCGGGTCACCCACGATCGCCAGGGTGCGCTGCCTGCCGCCGAGCACGTCGAGGAGGTGCAGGATCTCGGTCGTGGTCCCGGAGCGCGTGATCGCCACGACCCGGTCGTAGTCGCGGCCCACCGGGTACTCGCTGCCCGCGAACGCGTCGGTGACGCCCTGGCCCAGCTCCTCGCGGCGGGCCGCGTAGGCCTGCGCGACGAACCAGGACGTGCCGCAGCCGACGATCGCGACGCGCTCGCCCGGCTGCGGGAGGACCGCGGCGCGCTCGGCCGCGAGGCGTGCCGCCTCGCGCCAGACCTCGGGCTGGCTCGCGATCTCGGTGCTGACGTGGGAGGTGCTCATGGTGTCGAACCCTTCTGGTGGGGCCACCGGGTGCGCGGACCGCGCACGCCCGGAGTCCGTCATGGTGCGGACGTCGTGGACGGGACGCTGGGAGGGGCGGGAGGTGCCGTCGGGACGACGACGACCTCGACCCCTGCGTCCCGCAGGGGGGCGAGCTGCTCCTCGGTCGCGCCCGCGTCGGTGACGAGCGTGGTGACGGCGGACAGGTCGCAGATCTGCGCGAACGAGCGGACCCCGAGCTTGTCCGAGGTCCCGACGGCGACCACGGCGCGCGAGTGCTCGACCAGAGCGGTCGTGACACCGGCCTCGTCGGGGTCGGCGCACGTGAGCCCGGCGTGCTCGTCGATGCCGACCATCCCGACGACGAGCACGTCGAGCCACAGGCTCCGGGCCATCGTCACGGCGAGAGGTCCGGTGAGCTCGTAGGACTGCGCGCGCGCGGTGCCGCCCAGGCACACGGTCCGCACCTGGGGACGCAGGACGAGGTCGGTCGCGATGTTGAGCGCGCTCGTGACGACCGTGTAGACGTGCTCGCCGTGCCGAGCCGCCTGCTCGGAGGCCTGGTCGGAGATCTCGCCGAGCATCTTCGCGACGAGCGTCGTGGTGCGCCCGCCGTTGAAGCCGACGACGGGCTGGCCGGTGTGGCGCTGCGCGACGAGCCGCGCGGCGGCCTCGGCCACGAGCTGGCGGTCGTCGACCTGCTGGCCGTAGCGACCGGGCAGGCCGTAGGCGACGGACGCCGCGACCACCCCGCCGTGGGTGCGGTGCGCGAGGCGCCGGTCGGCCATCTGGTCGAAGTCGCGGCGCACCGTCGACTCGGAGATGCCGAACTGCTCGGACACCTCGGTCACGGACAGCCGCTGCCGGTCGGCGAGCAGCGCGAGCATGCGTTCCCACCTGACGGACTTGCTGAGCCCGCCTGGTGCGTCGCCGACGGTCGGGTCTTCGTGGCGTGCCATGCGTCTCTCCCTGCCTCGGGGGCTGCGGCGCCTGCGCTGTGAGCCGGACCACCTGATGAACCCGCGTGACTGATTCTGACGGATTGAGGTCCGTTCCTGTCAGATTCAAGCAGACATCGTGGCGGGCGTCCAGCACGCCGCCACCGCCGGGGCCGCTCGGCACACGGTCGGCACAGGGTCGGCACCTCCTCTCCTCCAGGTCGCCGGACCGTCGAGGCGCCACCGCACCGCGCGGTGCGTAGTCTTGCGACGTGAGTGCAACTACCCGCGTCTTCGTCGCGCGCCTGGCCGGTACGGCGGTGTTCGACCCCCTCGGTGACCAGGTCGGACGCGTGCGTGACGTCGTCGTCCTCCTCCGCCCCAAAGGGGCCCCGCGCGCCGTCGGCCTCGTGGTCGAGGTGCCCGGTCGACGACGCGTCTTCCTGCCCCTGACCCGCGTCACGAGCATCGACGCGGGACAGGTCATCAGCACCGGCCTGGTCAACATGCGCCGCTTCGAGCAGCGCGCCATGGAGACCCTCGCGGTGAGCGAGCTGCTCGACCGGACCGTGCAGTTCGTCGACGGCTCGGGGTCCGCGACGGTCGAGGATCTCTCGATCGAGAAGCAGCGCACGGGCGACTGGCTCGTCAATCAGCTCTTCGTGCGCCGTCACACGTCCCCCAACGCGCTGGGGATCCGGCGGCGCGGCGACGCGTTCGTCGTCGAGATCGGCGCGGTCACTGGCCTCGCCGGGACGCCCGAGACCCAGGGCGCCGCCCGCCTGCTCGCGGCCTACGACGACCTCAAGCCCGCCGACCTCGCCGACGTCCTGCACGACCTCGGCGACACGCGCCGCCTCGAGGTCGCCACGGCCCTCGACAACGAGCGCCTCGCCGACGTCCTCGAGGAGCTCCCCGAGGACGACCAGGTCGCGATTCTCTCGGGCCTCGACACCGACCGTGCGGCCGACGTCCTGGAGGCCATGCAGCCAGACGACGCCGCCGACCTCCTGCACGAGCTCCCCCAGGAGCAGGCGGCCGAGCTCCTCGAGCTCATGGAACCCGAGGAGGCACGCGACGTGCGCCGGCTCCTCGCGTACGACGAGGACACCGCGGGCGGTCTCATGACGACCGAGCCCGTGGTCCTCGGACCCGAGACCACGATCGCCACGGCCCTCGCGCAGATCCGCCGGCAGGACCTGCCGCCCGCGCTCGCCGCGCTCGTGTTCGTCGTGCGCCCCCCGCTCGAGACGCCCACCGGGCGCTTCCTGGGCGTCGTGCACTTCCAGAAGCTCCTGCGCGAGCCCCCGCACGTGTCGGTCGGGTCGGTGCTCGACTCCGACATCGAGTGGGTGCGCCCCGACGCGCCGCTCGGGCGCGTCACGCGCCTGCTCGCGGCGTACGACCTGCTGGCCCTGCCCGTGCTCGACGACGAGAAGCGCCTGCTGGGCGCCATCAGCGTCGACGACGTGCTCGACCACATGCTGCCCGACGACTGGCGCGAGACGGACGACGACGCGGACGAGTCGAGCCTCGGCACGCAGACCCCCGCGTCCTCCGCCTTCCCGATCCGCCGAGGAGGTCTCCGTGGCTGAGCGCCTCGACACGCCCAAGGCCGCGCGCCGCACCCTCCTGCCGCGCGTCCGCGTCGAGCAGGACGCGTTCGGCAAGATCTCCGAGGGCATCGCCCGGTTCATGGGCACCCCGCGGTTCCTGCTCTACATGACCGTGTTCTGCCTCCTGTGGCTGGGCTTCAACACGTGGGGACCCGAGTCGCTGCGCTTCGACTCCGCGGCCCTGGGCTTCACGGCCCTGACGCTCATGCTCTCGCTCCAGGCGTCGTACTCGGCCCCGCTCATCCTGCTCGCGCAGAACCGCCAGACGGACCGCGACCGCGTGAGCGCCGAGCAGGACCGCCAGCGCGGCGAGCGCAACCTCGCCGACACCGAGTACCTCGCGCGCGAGATGGCCGCGCTGCGCATCGCGCTCAACGAGGTCGCGACGCGCGACTTCGTGCGCTCCGAGATCCGCAACCTGCTCGAGGAGCTCGACGAGAAGGAGTCGGAGCGCGCCGCGGAGGCCGCCGACGTCGGCCGCTCGACGACAGGCTCGGCGGGCTCGACGGGCGCGTCCGGCCGGGGCGGGCTCGACTCCCCGCTGCCACGTTCGACGTCCGGCCGCGGCGCGAACCGCGACGGGCGCCGCGCGACCACCGGACGCCGCGGGCCGGACACCACGACCGAGCAGTAGGGCGGGTCGGGCGGTCCTGGGCGGTCCGGGCCCGCTCCAGCGCCTCGCGCGGTCAGGCGGTGGCTACTGCATCCCCTCGTTCGCGACGGAGCGCAGCCGGTCCACGAGCGCCGGGTCGCCGTGGACCGTCAGCCCCTGCCGGTCGGCCCGGCCCCACAGCCACAGGTCCAGCGCCCACGCCGGGCCCGAGACCTGGGCCGTCGTGGACCCGGGCAGGTCCACGAGCTGCGCCGAGTCGAGGTCGTACGCCGTGCCCGACTCGGGGCCGACCCCCGTGAGCCGCCCGAACGCGAGCTCCCACGACCGCGGCGTCTCCCCCGGCCCGTCGACCGCGACCGAGACCGTGCTCCCGTCGGGCGTGAACGTCCCCCAGGCGGGGATGCCGTCGACCAGGACGCGCAGGACCTCGTCGACCCCGTCGGCCGCTACCTGCGGGTCCGCGCCCGTGACGTCGCGGCCCGCGGTCTGCTCGGCGTCGACCCGGTGCACGAGGGCCTCGTGGGCCTGGCGCCGGGACACCCACCCCACGGTGCGCCCCGCGTCGTGCCAGGACCAGCAGGGCTCGGACGGGTCGCGGCCCGCGAGGGCCGCGAGCAGGCGCGCGGTGGCTGTCGCGGCGAGGTCGGGCAGCGCAGAGTCGTGCGCCGGACGCGCGAGGGGAGCGACGTCGTCGGCGTCGAGGCCCTCACCCGCTGCCGGCCCGACGACGGCGCTCCAGAAGGACTGCACCTCGGCCAGGTGGTACGTCAGGTCCGCGACTCCCCACTCTGGGCAGGCCGGGACGCGCGCCCCGGGCGGCGCGGCGCGCACCGCGTCGAGGAAGAGAGCCGAGTCACGCGCGATCGAGGCCAGGGCGTCCATCCTCGAACGCTAGCGGGCCGCTTAGGATGGGGCCATGGCTGGCGGCTCTGCAACACCCACGACCGACGTTCTCGAGGATCTCGTCCGGACGGCTCTGACCCAGGTGATGGACCCGGAGATCCGGCGCCCCATCACCGAGCTCGGGATGGTCCGGTCGGTCGAGGTGACGGGGGGCGCCGAGGGCGCCGCGCCCGGGGACGGCACTGCGGCAGGCGGCGCGCGCGTCGTCGTCGGCGTCGACCTGACCGTGGCGGGCTGCCCCATGAAGTCGACCCTCGTCAAGGACGTCACGGCCGCGGCGCAGACCGTGCCGGGCGTGGGCGAGGTGAGCGTCGACCTCGGCGTCATGAGCGCCGAGCAGCGCACCGAGCTGCGCACCATGCTGCGCGGAGGCGTGGGCGAGCCCGAGATCCCCTTCGCCAAGCCCGGCTCGCTGACCAAGGTGTACGCGATCGCGTCGGGCAAGGGTGGCGTCGGCAAGTCCTCGGTGACCGCGAACCTCGCGGTCGCCCTGGCCGCGGACGGGCTCAGCGTGGGGGTCGTCGACGCCGACATCTACGGCTTCTCGATCCCCCGCATGCTCGGTGTGGACCGCCAGCCCACACGCGTCGACAACATGCTCCTGCCGCCCGTCGCCCACGGGGTCAAGGTCGTCTCGATCGGCATGTTCGTGCCACAGGGACAGCCCGTGATCTGGCGCGGCCCCATGCTCCACCGGGCGCTCCAGCAGTTCCTCGCGGACGTGTACTGGGGCGACCTCGACGTCCTGCTCCTCGACCTGCCGCCCGGCACGGGCGACATCGCGATCTCGGTCGCGCAGCTCCTGCCGACCAGCGAGATCCTCGTCGTGACGACCCCGCAGGTCGCGGCCGCCGAGGTCGCGGAGCGTGCGGGATCGATCGCGACACAGACCCAGCAGGGGGTCGTGGGCGTCGTCGAGAACATGTCGTGGCTCGAGCAGCCGGACGGGTCACGGCTCGAGCTGTTCGGGGCCGGCGGCGGGGCGAAGGTCGCGGCGAACCTCACGGCCGCGACGGGCGGACCGGTCGAGCTGCTCGGGCAGGTCCCCCTGGACATGTCGCTGCGCGAGGCCGGGGACGACGGCACCCCCGTGACGCTCTCGGACCCCGACTCCCCTGCGGCCGTCGCCCTGCGCGGCGTCGCGCGCAACCTGGCCGCCCGCAGCCGCGGCCTCGCGGGTCGACGGCTGGGTCTCTCTCCCGTCTGACCCCCCTTTCACCGCCCGAACGTCGCGAAGGCCCGCCTCCCCCGGGGCGGGCCTTCGTCGTGCCTCGCGCCCGTACCCGACGACGCGCTCGGACGTCGGCGCCGTCCGAGCCGACCGTGTGACCTGGCACACCTGTCCCGGTGTAGGGTGCCCACATCGTTCGTCAGAAGCGTGACCAGCGCCGGTCGCCCAGGGGGGCATCGACAACGCATCACGGCAGGAACCACACCTGATCGTGATCTTCTCCGCAGACATCTCATACCTGAGGTGGATACGCGGGCCGAATCGGCCCCCCTAGGCTTCCCGGAGCATGCCAAGACCTTGAGCCTCCTGCTCATCGGATTCACCTGGAGACCTGCCGTGGGCGTCACCCGCCGGATCATCTTCCCAGCCCTTCGCATCGTGATCTGGGCGGTGATCGCCGTCACCCTCGTCGTGATCGCCTTCAAGTCCGCGCCGCAGGCCGAGGGCGACACCGAGACCCCCTCGGCCGTCGTCACGTTGCCGCAGGTGGCCGTGGCCAAGGGACCCATCACCAACACCGTGACCCTCACGGGCCAGGTCGTCGCGGACCCGGCGAGCACGGAGAAGGTCACCCAGCTCGGCAAGGTCACGGCGGTGCACGCCAAGGTCGGCGACGTCGTCGCGGTCGGCGCCCCGCTGCTGGAGGTCACCCTCGAGACGCCGCAGGAGCCGCTCGTCACGACGAACAAGGAGACGGGCGAGGAGACGGTGACCGAGCGCAAGCCCAAGGTCACCAAGAGCACCATGAAGGCCACGACGGCCGGGACGGTCGCGACCTTCACCGCGATCAAGGACCAGGAGGTCGCGGTCGGCGACACGTTCGCGACGGTCTCCCCCGGCACGCTGTCGGTGTCCGCCTCGATGCTCCCGGAGCAGCAGTTCCGCCTCCTGACCATCCCCACCGAGGCGACCGTGACGGTCACCGGCGGGCCGGCACCCTTCACGTGCACCGGACTGCGCATGGGCACGGCCGCAGCGGCGCCTGCGGAGAACCCGGACCCGACGGGCGCCGAGCCCGGTGCGACGCCTTCCGCGTCGATCACGTGTGCCGTCCCTGCGGGCGTCACGGTCTTCGCCGGCCTCGCGGCCAAGCTCGAGGTCACCGCCGGCTCGGCCGAGGAGGCGCTGCTCGTCCCCATCACCGCGGTCCAGGGATCGGTCGAGACGGGCAACGTCTGGCTCGCGGGCGAGGAGGGCGGCGAGCCCGTCGAGACGGCCGTGAAGCTCGGGATCACCGACGGCACCCAGGTGCAGATCGTCGAGGGCGTCGCCGAGGGCGACCTCGTGCTCCAGTTCGTTCCTGGCCAGGACGTCGCCCCGGTCGACGAGGACATGATGTACGGAGGCTCGGCCGGATGAGCCTGCTCGAGCTGCACGGCGTGACCCGGTCGGTCCGCCTCCCCGACGACCGGATCCTGGAGATCCTGCGCGGGATCGACCTCACGGTCGACGCGGGCGAGCACGTCTCGATCGTCGGCCGGTCGGGGACCGGCAAGTCCACGCTGCTCAACATCCTGGGGCTGCTCGACACTCCCACGGCGGGCGACTTCCTGCTCGACGGCGTGCCCATCGGCCGCCTCTCGGGGCGGGTGCGCGCGCGCCGGCGCGGCGCGGACTTCGGCTTCGTGTTCCAGCAGTTCAACCTGCTCCAGGCACGCACGGCCCTCGAGAACGTCGCCGCTCCGCTGCTCTACGCCCAGGGCAAGCAGTTCTGGGCCCGCAAGCGCCTCGCGGCGGAGATGCTCGAGCGCGTCGGCCTCGGCGACCGCCTCGACACCATGCCGGAGAAGCTCTCGGGCGGCGAGCAGCAGCGCGTCGCGATCGCCCGTGCGCTGGTCCGTGGTCCGCGCGTGATCCTCGCCGACGAGCCCACGGGCGCTCTCGACGTCGACACGGGCGGCGAGGTCATGGACCTTCTCGACACGATCGCCCAGGAGAACGGGTCCGCCCTGATCGCCATCACGCACGACCTCGCGGTCGCCTCGCGCGCCAAGCGCCACTTCCGGCTCGCCGAGGGGATCCTCACGCCCATCGCGATCGGTGCACGCAGCGCGGGCTCCCTCGACGGCCTGGGCTCCGGCATGGAGCACGTGCCCGACGGCGAGGACCACCAGGCGGAGCACGTCGCCGTCACGCTGGGCTCGGTCGCGCCCGCCCCGGCGGCAGGCGCCGAGCCGGCCGGGACGCCCCGTCCCCGCACCGGCGTCGACGGGCTCTTCGACGACTCGGTGGTGGCCTCGTGACCGGCTTCTTCGGTGCCCTGGCCGAGGCGTGGGACGAGCTGCGGGTCCACAAGCTCCGGGTGCTGCTCGCGCTCATCGGGGTCGCGGTCGCGGTCTGCGCGATCACGACCATCACGGCGGCGGGCGACATGCTGCGCCAGGTGTCGGCCGAGGCCAACGAACGCTGGAGCGGCCGCCCGGCGACCCTCAGCGTCTCGGCGTACCCGACGGGTCAGGAGATCCCGGGCGTCGAGGAGTACGTCGCCGCCTACGAGGACATCGCAGCCCGCTACGAGGTCGAGTACTCGTCCATGGTCATGTGGTCCGAGACGACCTTCCGGTTCCCCGGCGGGACCATGCCGACGCAGACGAACGCGGTCAGCGCCGACTGGGCCACCATGCACCGCTTCGTGGTGGACGGCGGCCGGTGGTTCACCGAGAGCGACGCCGACAACCTCTCCCCCGCGCTCGTCGTCAACCAGGCGTTCCTCGACGCGCTCGGCCAGCGTATCGAGGATCACCCGACGATCACGATCGGCGGAGAGAACCCGGTCGAGGCGACGATCATCGGCTCCTACGCCAACACCTGGCCGGGCGAGTCGCCGAGCGCGTACATGCTCGTCGAGTCCAAGCTGCGGTGGAGCACCCCCGAGTCGCTCATGAACGCGGGGCCACCGATGCTCGAGCTCTGGGTCCCGACCGACACCGTCGACGCGCTCACCGACGCGGTCCGCCGTGACCTGTCCGGTGCCATCGCCGGGGCGCAGGTCGACGTGTCCCGCATGGACAGCCCGGAGATGAACATGATCGACGGGGCCACCAAGTGGGTCATCCTGGGCGTGAGCGCGGTCGCGCTCCTGCTGGGCGGCCTCGGCCTCGTCAACATCGCGCTCGTCACCGTGCGCTACCGGATCCGCGAGATCGGCATCCGCCGCAGCTTCGGGGCGTCCTCCGGTCGGGTCTTCTTCTCGGTGCTCATGGAGAGCGTCGTCGCGACCGTCGTGGCCGGGGTCGTCGGGGTCTCGCTCGCGATCGTGATCCTGCACAACGTACCGCTCGACACCATGATGGGCTCGCCCGTCCAGGACCAGCCGGGCTTCCCGGTCTCCGCCGCCGTGACCGGCATGGTCGCGGCAGTCAGCGTGGGCGCTCTCGCCGGTCTGATCCCCGCGCTCGTCGCGGTCCGGGTCAAGGTGATCGACGCCATCCGCTACTGACCCGACGCTCGTGGGAGGGCGTGCCGCACAGCAGCGCACGCCCTCCCAGAGCCCGACGAACCACCGCGGTCGAGGCCGCGCGCAGTGTCGACACGCATGTCCTAGGGGGGCACCGCATGAACCTACCGTCATCCACCCGGCCGTCCGGGCCCGGGCGCGCCCGGCCAGCGCCCGCGAGGGCCCTGGTCCTCGCGCTCCTCGCCGCGCTGCGCGGGGGCATCTGACCCGGGACGCACCCCTCGACGGCCGACCACCCGCCCGGGTGGTCGGCCGTCGTCGTCGGGCGGCGGCGCCGTCCACCGTGCCGACCGGGACGTTCGCCGCGACCAGCCCCACCATGTTCAACATTGTTTGTTTCTGTTCGAATGTGTCACCATGGCTGCATGCTCGCCTCCCAGCGCCACGAACGCATCCTCGCGGGGCTCCGCGACCACGGTGCCGTCCGGATCGCCGACCTGACCCAGGAGCTCGGGGTCTCCGACATGACGGTCCGCCGAGACCTGCTCGAGCTCGCCGAGCAGGGCCTGCTCCGCAAGGTCCACGGCGGCGCGGTCTCGCCTCAGGCCACGTCCCACGAGCCCGGGTTCGAGGCCAAGAGCACCCTTGCTCTCGACGAGAAGCGCGCGATCGCCCGCGCCGCCACGCGTCTCGTCTCCCCCGGGTCCTCGATCGCCCTGTCCGCGGGCACGACGACGCACCTGCTCGCGGTCGAGATCGCGGCGGACCCGCGGCTGCGCCCGCTGACCGTCGTCACGAACTCGCTCCCGGTCGCCGAGGCCCTGCACCGCGCGGGCGACCCGCGGCTCGAGACCGTCCTGACCGGTGGCTCCCGGACGCCGTCGGACGCACTGGTCGGCCCCCTCACCGAGGCCGCGCTCACGAGCCTGCGCGTGGACCAGACGTTCCTGGGCGCGCACGGCGTGAGCGTCGAGGCCGGGCTGACGACCCCCAACCTGGACGAGGCCGCGACCAACCGAGCGCTCGTCGCGATCGCCGGGCAGACGGTCGTCCTGGCCGACCACTCCAAGTGGACCACCACGGGCCTGAGCGTCTTCGCGCGGCTCGACCAGGTCGACGTCCTCGTGACCGACGAAGCCCTCCCCGCCGGCGACCAGGCAGCCGTGCGCGACGTCGTCGAGCACCTCGTGGTCGTCACGCGCGACGGGCCGACTCCGCCGGCCCTGCCTGGCCCGTACCCACCCACCCCCGCACCCCAGGACGGTCGTACCTCCCGATGAACCAGCACCTGCGCCGCACCCCGACCCGCCTGGCCGACGGCCGCGAGCTCGTCTACTTCGACGACTCGCCCGCGTACGTCGCGGGCGAGCTCACGCGTCGGCTCGACGACCCCCGCCCGCTGGGCGACCGGTTCGCCGCCGTGACCGGCCCCGACGGGCACGAGCACCCCTACACGGGCCCCGAGATGCGCCTCGACCCGCTCTCGGGCGACTGGATCCCGATGGCCGCGCACCGCATGAACCGCACGTTCCTGCCAGCTGCGGACTCGTGCCCGCTGTGCCCGGCCCGCCCCGGCGCGGCCTACTCGGACGGCGAGGTCCCGGACACCGACTACGACGTCGTGGTCTTCGAGAACCGCTTCCCGTCGCTCCAGCTCGTGCCGGGCGTCTCCGACGTCGACGGAGCGCTCGAGGGCGAGGGGACCCTCGAGACCCGCGCTCCGGCGTCGGGCCGTTGCGAGGTCATCGTCTTCTCGAGCGACCACTCCTCGTCGTTCGGCGCGCTGCCCCCGCAGCGAGTGCGCACCATCATCGACGCGTGGGCCGACCGCACCGAGGCCCTCGGGCGCGAGCCTGGCGTCGAGCAGGTCTTCTGCTTCGAGAACCGCGGCCAGGAGATCGGCGTCACGCTCCACCACCCCCACGGGCAGATCTACGGCTACCCGTACCTCACGCCCAAGACCCGCTCGATGCTCGCCCAGGCCCGCGCGCACCACGAACGCACGGGCGGCAACCTGCTGCGCGACGTCCTGGACGCCGAGCTCGCCGACGGCCGTCGCATCGTCCTGCAGACCGAGCACTGGGTCGCCTACGTGCCCTTCGCGGCCCGCTGGCCCGTCGAGGTGCACGTCGCGCCGCGCCGGGACGTGCCCGACCTGCCCGCGCTCACCGACGCCGAGCGCGACGACCTCGCGGTCGCCTACCTCGAGCTCCTGCGCCGCCTCGACCTGTTCTTCGAGGGGCCGGGTGGCGCGCCCGTCCCCCTGCCCTACATCGCGGCCTGGCACCAGGCCCCGGTGCGCGAGGGGCGCGAGCTCTCGCGCCTGCACCTGCAGGTCTTCTCGGTGCTGCGCGCACCGGGCAAGCTCAAGTACCTCGCGGGCTCGGAGTCGGGCATGGGCGCCTGGGTCAGCGACACCACCCCCGAGCGGATCGCGGCGCGCCTGCAGGCGCTCGCCCCGGCCCCGGCGGCGCAGTGGGTCGAGTCCTGGTCCGACGACGTCGGTGCGGACCGCGTCCGGCAGGCCTTCGCGGCCGCGTACCCCACGGACGGCACGGAAGGCGGGGACGAGGCGGACGTTGCCCCCGAGGTCCGCGTCTACGCCGCACCGGGGCGCGTCAACATCATCGGCGAGCACACCGACTACAACGCCGGGCTGTGCCTGCCCATCGCGCTCCCCCACCGCACGTACGTCGCGCTGCGCCCCCGGACCGACTCGGTCGTGCGCCTCGCCTCGGCCCAGGAGCCCGGCGCCGCGTGGACCGGGCGGCTCGAGGACGTCGCGCCCGGAGCCGTGACCGGCTGGGCCGCGTACGTGGCCGGGGTCGCCTGGGCGCTCGGGCAGCACCTCGAGGCGACCGGCGGTTCGGCCGAGACCATCCGCGGCTTCGACGCCGTGGTCGACTCGTGCGTGCCCTACGGCGCGGGCCTGTCGTCCTCGGCCGCGCTCGAGTGCTCGGTCGCGGTCGGGATCGACGACGTCGCCGGCCTGGGTCTCGCGGCCACCGACGCCGGTCGCGCGACGCTCGCGGCCGCCGCGATCCGCGCCGAGAACGAGGTCGCGGGCGCCCCGACGGGCGGCATGGACCAGTCGGCCTCGCTGCGCTGCGCCCCCGGCCATGCGCTGCTCCTCGACTGCCGGCCGGGGCTCGACCCTGCCCGCGCCGTCGAGCAGATCCCGTTCGACCTCGCGGCCGAGGGGCTCGCGCTGCTCGTGATCGACACCCGGGCCGAGCACGCCCTGGTCGACGGCCAGTACGCGCAGCGACGGGCGACGTGCGAGGCGGCCGCTGCGACCCTGGGGCTCGCGAACCTGCGCGAGCTCGCGGACTCGGTCATCGCTGCCGCGGCGGGAACCCCGAGAGGCGAGGCGGCGTTCGCCGAGGCCCTCGGCGAGGCACTCGACCGCCTGCCCGACGACGTCTCGCGCCGCCGCGTCCGGCACGTGGTGACCGAGATCGCCCGGACCCAGGACCTGGTGTCGCTGCTGCGCGCGGGGCGAGCCTCCGACGTCGGGCCGCTCATGGACGCGTCCCACGCGTCCCTGCGCGACGACTACGAGGTCTCCGCGACCGAGCTCGACCTCGCGGTCGAGGCCGCACGGGACGCCGGCGCCCTGGGGGCACGCATGACGGGCGGCGGGTTCGGCGGGTCCGCGATCGCGCTGGTCCCGGCCGACCGCGCCGACGCCGTCGCGGAAGCCGTCGCCGCAGCCTTCGCCCGAGCAGGGCTCGGCGCGCCCGGGTTCCTGCTGGCCGTACCGTCAGCCCCGGCCGGCGCCTGCTGACGTCCCGCTGCCCACGAGGGTGCGCGGCGAGGGCTCCTCGCCGCGCACCCCGTCCGGCCCGACGCCGTGGCGCGTCCGCGCACCCGGGAACCACCAGTTCCAGCGCCCCAGGAGCGACATCGAGGCCGGGAGGAGCAGGCCGCGGACGATCGTGACGTCGAGCAGGACAGCGACCGCCATGCCCACCCCGATCTCCTTCATGGCCACGAGGTCACCCAGCGCGAAGCCCGCGAACACGATCCCGATCGACACGGCCGCGACCGTGATGACGGGACCGGACGCCACGATGCCCGCGAGGACCGCGCGGTCGTTCGCGCGGCGGTCGTCCCCCGTCCGACGGCGCCACTCCTCCGCGATGCGCGCGAGGAGGAACACCTCGTAGTCCATCGACAGGCCGAACAGGAAGACGAACAGCAGCGCCGGACTCGTGGCGTCGATCGTGCCCGTGGGCTCGAAGCCCAGGAACCGCGCACCCCAGCCCCACTGGAAGACCGCGACCAGGACCCCCAACGACGCGGTCAGGGCGAGCAGGTTCAGGACCAACGCCTTGAGCGGGACCACGACCGAGCGGGTGAGCCAGCCCAGCAGGAGCATCGCGGGCAGCACGACCACGGCGAACGCCCAGGGCAGCCGGTCGCGCGACTGCTGCGTCGCGTCGACCAGCTCGGCCGCGGGGCCCGCTACCTGCACCGAGAACGGGACGTCGAGCGCCCGCACGTCCCGGACCACGGCCTGCGCCGTCTCGTCCGTCGCGGTGCCCACCGGGGTCACCTCGGCGACCGTCACGTCGGGCGGGAAGTCGGTGAGGTGCTCGACGTCCTCGACACCGGGCAGCGCGTAGACCGCGTCGAGGAACGACTGGACGCCGGGATCCTCGACGGGCGCCCCCAGCACGAGCTCGACCGGCTGGACGCCCAGGATCTCGAAGTCCTGCTCGATCCTCTCCTGGGCAACCCGCTCCGGCGTCCCCGGCGGGAGCGAGCGGGCGTCCGAGGCGCCCAGCGCGAGCGACGCCAGCGGCGCGCTCAGGAGCAGGAGGACCGCAGTCGACCCGAGCGTCACGGCCACGGGGCGGCGCTGCGCGAACGCCGCGGACCGGGCGAGCAGACCGGAGCCGCGCCCCGTGCGGCGGCGGGCCCAGGTCCGGGTCCGCGCGGCCGGGATCGACGCGCGCAGCACCGCGACCAGGGCGGGCACGAGCGTGAGCCCGGCGAACGTCGTGAGCGCGACCACGAGCAGGCCGCCCAGCGCCATGCTCGCGAGCAGGGGGTCCGCCAGGACGAGCAGCCCACCGAGCGCCGACGCGACCGCGAGCCCCGAGACGAGGACCGCCCTGCCCGCGGTCGACACGGTCCGGGCCAGCAGCTCCTCGAGCGGGGCCCCGGGCGCCGCCTCACGCTCCTCCCGGAACCGCACGATCACCAGGAGGCTGTAGTCCACCGCCAGGCCGAGGCCCAGGAGCGTCACGACGTTGACCGCGAACTCGCTCACGGGCACCGCGCCGGCGAGCGCGCTCAGCGCGAGGAGGGAGGCCGCGATCGACGCGAGCGCGGCGACGATCGGTGCCAGCCCGGCCCGCAGGCCGCCCAGCACGAGCACCAGCACGACGCACAGCACCACCAGGGCGACCGACTCCCCCACCACGGCGTCGGCCGTCGCGATGTCGGCGAACGTCCGCTCGGCCATGAGCTCCCCGCCCACGACGACCTCAGGGGCGTCGATGGTCTGGAGAGCAGCCGTTACACGGTCCCCGACCTCGAGCGCCTGCTCGTCCGTGAGGTCGGGGTCGAGCTCGACCACGACGAGCGAACCGAGGCCGTCGTCCGAGATCAGCCCACCGGACGTGAAGGCGTCCGAGACCTCCAGGACCCCCGGCATCTCCCGGACCTCGTGCATCACGCGGCTCCCGCTCTCGACGAGCGAGGGCGTGAAGAAGTCGACCCCGCCGACGACCGCCGTGAGCGTCTCGCCCTGCGGGTCGAGCTCGTCGAGCAGGGCCTGCGCCCGGGCCGACGGCGCGCCGGGCGGCAGGCTGTCGACCGTCGTCGTGCGGTCGAAGACCCCGCCGCCGATCACCGCGCCCAGCAGGGCGAGCACTCCCCACAGGGCGAGGACGGCGATGCGATGCCGGGCCATGACCCGTCCCAGGTGCGCGAGCATGGGTCGACTACCTCCCGACGACACGGTGGGACGTCGTCGTCGACGCCCCGGCAGATGGTGACAGACGCTGCGCCGCAGCAGCAAACGAGGCTGCGCCTGTCGTGGTGGGTGCGTGGTTCGGCTGCGACACACCGGGCGTGTCGCAGCCGAACCACGCACTCAGCGAGGAGCTGTCACGTCAGCCACAGCTCGACGCGTCGTAGGCCGTCTCGACCACGACCTCCTTGTCCCCTGCGCTCGCCGTCACGGTCGCCGCCCCGGCCTCGATCGAGGTCGAACGCGTCGCGAACGTCTGCTGGGCGGACTTGCCCGGCAGGACGCCGACCATGGTCTTCTTGCCGAACGGCGTGCTGAGCACGACGTCGACCGGCACCGTGTCGTCGTTGACGGCACGCACGGTGAGCGTGACCTTGCCGGCCACGCACTTGGGCTGGACCGTCACCGACACCGCGAGCTCGGGCTCGGGCTCGGCACCCAGGTCCTTGACGCGGATGTTGCGGTAGGAGACCGTCTCACCGGCGCCGTGGTTCTGGATGCCGATGAACCCGCTCGACAGGTCGCGCGCCGGGTCGGTGCTCGTGAAGTCGTTGACGAGCACGTCGTTGAGGTAGATCCGGATGCGGTCGCCCTCGACACGGATGTCGTACGCGTTCCACTGCCCGACGGGCTTGAGGGCCGCGCTCACGGCCGCCGCGTCAGCACCCTGGAACGTGTAGATCGCGCCCGTGGTGCGGTCGGCCGCGTCGCTCGCGTCGATCTGGATCTCGTACCCCTGGTTGACCGCGACCCAGGGGTCGTTGCCGGGGTTCGGGAAGCCGACGAACACGCCGCCGTTGTCGTCCTTGACGAGCTTCCAGTCGAGCTTGAGCGAGTACTCCTCGAGCTCCTGGGCCGTGTACCAGAGCAGACCCATGCCGCCGTTGGTGCGGATCGAGCAGTCGTCCTGGCGGCCGAAGGTCCCGGAGCCCGCGAGCTTCCAGTCGGCCAGGCTCGCGAGGGTGCCGTCGAAGATGCCGCGGTAGCCGTCCTCGACGTCGGCCGGGGAGCAGATGTCGGGGTTCTGCCCGATCGACAGCACGTCGAGGTTCACGTTGCCCTGGTCACCCTGGTCGTACTTGAGGGTGATCGTGTTGTGCCCCGCCGTGAGAGCGACGTCACGCGTGATCGTGTCCCAGACCTTCCAGTCGCCGGTCGTGGGCAGCGTCCACGGGCCGACCTTCTGGCCGTTGACGTAGAGCGACACGTCCTTGGAGCGCAGCTCGGTGTACGGGTGGATGCCGTTCGCGTAGCGCAGGTTGAGCGGGTAGGTGCCCGCCTCGGGAACCGTCACGGCGAACGTGCGGCCGGAGCCGACGTTCTGCATACCGGCGGCGAAGCCCGTGCCGGAGTAGTTGCTGTGGTCCGAGCCGAGGCTCGAGCCACCGAGCGGCTGCGCCTCCTCGGCCTCGTACCAGCCGCGGTCCGCCGGGGCGACGTAGCCGGGCAGCGAGTTGAGCGTGTACCAGGCCTCGGTGCTCAGGAGCTCGGCGCCCTCGTCCGAGGCGAACGGGCGCGGGGAGCGCAGGTGCACGACGTGCCCGGGCTTGAGCCCGTCGACCGTGAGGGTGACGGTGGTGCGGTCCTCGGACACGGTGGCGTCCGTGACGAACAGCGGCTGCTCGTCGACCTTGGGTCCGCCGTACTGCTGGGTCGGCACGTAGCGCCACTGCGTGAGCTTGTAGGCGTCGGCCAGCTTCGCGACGACGGCGTCGGACACCGGGTCGGTGTACTCGATCTCGAACCCGCCCTCGACGACGCGCATCTCCACCATGTCGAACGAGTCCTCGTTCACCGTCGCGAGCTTCTGCAGGCCGAACCGCAGCTTGCCGGACTCGCCCCAGTTGCCGCCCTCGCCCGTCCCGCCGACGTACAGCGCGCCGTCGGGGCCCGTGATGACGCGGTTGGCGCCCACCTCGAGGCCCGCGGTGTGGCGGAAGACCGCCCCTTGGAACTCGCCGTCGACCTTCTCGAGGAACGCGCGCTGGAGACCGCCGTAGGTGACGTCGCCGAGCAGCATCTGCCCAGCGAACTCGCCGTCCTGCACGAGGATCGGATTGCCTGGGGAGTTGGCGATCTCGTTCTGCGGGAGCCACAGCGCGGGCTGGGACACGGGGTTCGCGTCGAACGGCCCGGCCGGGGTGGTGAAGTGGTTGAAGAACTTGTCCTGCTCGATGTGCACGAGCTTGTTCGCGGGCAGCCACGCGCCCTGGTTGTCCGTCCCGAAGATCTCGCCCTCGGGGCCGAAGCCGATGCCGTTCGGGGTGCGCAGGCCGCCCGCGACGTAGCTGACCTCGCCCGTCGCGCGGTCGATCTTGATCGACGTGCCACGGTTGGCGGCGGGCTGCGGGGTGGTCGTCGCGCCGCCGTTGTCGATCGCGACGGAGAGGTTGACGTAGAAGTAGTTCTCGTCGTGGATCAGGCCGAACGCGAACTCGTGGAAGTTCCCCCCGTCGGGCCAGCCGGCGATCTTCGTGTGCGTGTCGTAGAAGCCGTCGCCGTCCGGGTCGGTGAGCTGCGTGAGCTGGTACCGCTCGGAGACGAAGATCGAGTCCTCGATGACTTCGATGCCCATCGGGTTGAGCAGCTTGTCCGCGACCTTGGTGACCGTGACGTCCTCGGGTCCGGTCGCGTCGATCACGCCGTCGAGGAGGTACACCTCACCGGTCGTCGGGTCGGGCCGCCAGCCGCCGGAGCTCACGTCGCCCGTGGTCACGACGGCGAGCTTCTCGTCCGGCGTGAACGCGAGGCCCGAGACCTTGGGCTCGAAGCCCGCGGGACGCAGGTCGATCAGCTCGTAGTTCGGGTTGACCGTGTCCAGGCGCAGCCCGTCGCCCGAGGTGTCCGTGGCCCCCTCGCAGTACTTGTTGCCGGGCGCGGTGACCCGCACGACGTTCGCCTCGGTGCTCAGGGCCGACGTCGGGACGACCTGGAACGTCGAGGACCCCGGGGTCTTCCACGCGAGCGTCAGGCGCTGCTTGTCGGTGCCCTCGTAGTACTCGACCCGCAGGTCGTGCGCCCCTGCGGTCAGGGTGATCGCCCCCTCGACCGAGGTCGAGTCGTTGGGTCCGTCGTTCTCGAGGAGGAGCTGGTCGTCGACGTAGACGAGCGCGCCGTCGTCGTTCGTCACGCGGAACGTGTACTCGCCCTCCGCGGGAACCGTGAGCGTCGCGAGCGCGTGCGTGATGAAGCGGTCGGACGCGCCGAACTGCTCGGGCGTGCTCCAGTCGATCGTCGGCATGAGCTTGTCGACGTTGGGCGTGGTTCCCGACTTGAGGGTGCACACGGACCCGGGGTCCTGGGCGAGCTGGAAGGTTCGGAGCGTGACGCCCGGCTCCATCTCGGTGTCGGCCGCCTGGGCGGACGGGAGCGCTCCGGCGAAGGCGAGCGGGACGAGCAGCGAGGCTCCGAGCAGGCCTGAGAGGCCTCTTCGATGACGTGAGGGGATTCGCACTGGAGATCTTCCTCCTTGAAGACGAGTCAGCGTTGACTCTCGGACCCTAAGGAGGCTTTTGTCTTCTGTCAACCAAAAGTTGCAAGTTGTCAGGCAGATTGAGACCGGACGATCCGGCTCCGCCGCGTCGAGTGCATGACTCTGCTGCGACACGCCCGGCGAGTCGCAGCGAGATCATGCACTCGGGCGCGGTTCGCGGCTCGTGTCGTGGTGGATCGCGACGAACACCGACCACGGCTCGCCGTCGGCCACCGGCTCACGCTGCCGGAAGTCCTCGAGGACCTCGTTCAAGCGCTGCGACAGCTCCTCGCGCCCCGCGGCGTCGAGCCGCAGGCCGAGCCTGCCCATGTCGACGGTCGCAGGATCAGCCACGGCCAGCTCCTCCAGGAACGCGTCGAGCAGCACCCGGTGACCACCCGGCCCCAGGTCCGCCGTCCACGACCTGCCCGTCGCGAGGTACGGCACCTCCCGAGCCCCGCGCGCCCCCGTGCGCTCGGGCTGCGCCGCGAGAAACCCCCGCGCGACGAGCGTCCGGACGTGATGGAGCGTCGTCGCCGGGTTCTTGCCGAGCACCTGGGCGATCTCCTTGTTGGTCCGCGGTTCGTCGAGGCAGATGCGCAGGATCCGCACGCGCACCGTCGACGCCAGAGCGCGCGCGTCGGCGTCCCGCTCGGCGACCGAGTCGCCGGCAGTCGGCAGGTCGGCAGTCGGCGCGTGCGCACCGCGCGCGGCAGCGCCGGCCACCGGAACTGGCGCCGCCGCGCCGGCCACGGGCTCGGACACTGGCGGCGTGGGGTGAGTAGCACGATCCGGGGTCACCCCCACAGGCTAACTGATTGACATTTCTCAATCACTTGCACCAGGCTGACCGCATGACGCCCGACGAGCCCGCGCCGAGCACCACCGCTGCCCCGCGCAGCCTGGTCCACCATCGCGACTTCCGGCACCTGTGGGGCGGGGACGCGCTGGGCCAGCTCGGCGCCCAGCTCACGGGGTTCGTCCTGCCGATCTTCGCCGTGACCCACCTGCACGCGAGCGAATGGCAGATGGGCGCCCTCAACGCCGCCGAGACCGCGGCCTTCCTCCTGCTCAGCCTGCCCGCGGGTGCCTGGGTCGACCGGATGCGCAAGCGCCGGGTCCTCGTCACCGCCGACCTCGCGCGTGCCGCGATCCTCTCGGTCGTGGTCGTCGCCGCCCTGACCGGCCACGCGAGCATGGGACTGCTCATCGGCGCGGCCGTCGTCATCAGCACGTTCAGCCTCTTCTTCGACGTCGCGCACCAGAGCTACGTACCCGGCCTCGTCGGGCTCGACCACGTCGTCGAAGGAAACTCCAAGCTCCAGGCGACCCAGTCCGTCGCGATGATCGCCGGGCCCGCGATCGGCGGCGTCGCGCTGCGCGTGCTGTCCGCGCCGCTCGTCATGGTCGCGACCGTCTGCACCTACCTCGCGAGCGCGCTCGCGGTCTCGCGGATCCGCCACCACGAGGACCTCCCCGACCCGGCGGCACGACGCCCCCTGCGCACCGAGATCGCCGAAGGGCTCCGCTTCGTCGCGAGCGAGCCCCTGCTCCGCCGCATCCTCGCGTGCACGTCGCTCGGCAACCTGGGCGGCGCGATCGGCAACGCGGTCGTGGTGATCTTCGCGCTGCGCACGCTCGACGTCGGGACGGCGACCTACGGCGTCGTGCTGTCGGCGAGCGCGGCCGGCGGGCTGCTCGGTGCGGTCCTCGCCGACCGGGCGGCACGGTGGGTCGGCCCGGCGCGGGTCATCCCCGCCTCAGCGGTGTTCACCGGGGTCTCGTACGCGATCACGCCCGCGGCAGCCTGGGTGGCGGCCACGGGCGCCGCCGACGCCCTCGTTGCGGTCGTGCTCGTCGTCGGGGGCTTCGTGTTCAACCTCGCGGTCGTCGTCTACAACGTCGCGCAGGTGAGCTTCCGCCAGCGACTCTGCCCGCCCGCGCTGCTGGGGCGCATGAACGCCTCGGCCCGGTTCCTCGTGTGGGGCCCCCTCCCGATCGGCGGCCTGCTCGGCGGGTGGATCGGGACCGTGTGGGGCGTGGCGCCCGCCCTGTGGGTCGGGGCGCTCGTCATGTCGCTCGGGGCACTGCCCGTGCTGCTGTCACCGTTGTCCCGCATGAGCGAGCTGCCCGTCCCGGCCCGCGACTGACGCCGGGGCGGGAGCGTCCCGTCAGAGGTCGTACGTCGCGACCAGCGCGGCATGGTCGCTCCAGCGGCTCTCGTAGTCGTCGGCGCGGTCGACCTCGACCTTGACCGCGCGCTCGGCGAGCGCGGGCGTCGCGAGCTGGTAGTCGATGCGCCACCCTGAGTCGTTGACGAACGCCTGCCCGCGCCACGACCACCAGGTGAACGGCCCGGGGCCCTCGCCGCCGTGCTTGCGACCGAGGTCGACCCAGCCGAGCTCGTCGAACCAGGTGTCCAGGTAGGCACGCTCCTCGGGGAGGAAGCCGGCCGACTTCTGGTTGCCCTTCCAGTTCTTGATGTCGACGTTCTTGTGCGCGATGTTCACGTCGCCCGCGACGACCGCGAGACCGCCCGCGGCAGAGAGCTCGCGCAGGCGCTCGGTGACCTTCTCGAGGTAGGCGTACTTCTCGTCCATCTTGGGCGTGCCCGCGGTGCCCGAGTGGATGTACGTCGAGACGACCGTGAGCCTCTCGCCCGACGGCAGCTCGAGGTCGGCCTCGACCCAGCGGCCCGTGTCGACCGGAGGCTCCGGCTCGCCCTTGCCCAGCCCGACGCGCACTGCCGTCACGGGCAGGCGCGACGCGACCGCGACACCGGCCCGGCCCTTGATGTCGCACGCCTGGTGCGCGATGTGCCAGTCCTCGCCCACGAGCTCGTTCAGGATCTCGTCAGGCGCGCGGACCTCCTGCAGGAGCATGACGTCCGGGGTGCGCGACGCGACCCAGGCGTCCATCCCCCGGCGGTAGGCGGCGCGGATCCCGTTGACATTGGCTGTAGCGATCGTGAGCACCTCGACATCAAACCCCACGCCACCCACACGAGCGAAAACCGCGCGGCGAGACGCTGGTCACGGCCCGCCATGGACGGCCCGTGGCCGCACGGCACGTGTCAGAGCGAGCGAAACCCCCGCATCAGGCCGGTTCTGACAGGTCCTCCGGCAGCGACGCCTCGCGGAACCTCCCCGCGAGCAGCACCGTCGCGAGCGCCAGCACGGCCAGCACCCCGAACCCTGCGCGCAGCGCGTCGGTCGTCGCGAAGACCCCGGTCATCGCGCCGCCGAGCACCGCGCCGACGTACGTGAAGACGTTGAGCCTGGCCACCGCGCGGTCGGTCGCGTCCTCGACCGTCGGGAGGTCCGTGCTCGTCCCCGCGGCACCGACCGTCACAGCGGCCCCAGCACCGGCCCCCGCGACGGCCTCCGCCGCCCGGTCGCCCGCGGCTGAGAACGCCATGGGCGCCACGACCCCGAGCCCCAGCCCGGTCGCGGCGAACCCCAGCACCGCGAGCGGCCACACGGGCGAGACCGCGACGAGCCCGAGCCCCACGACGCCCACGGCGCCTCCGAGCGCCACGACCCGCACGCGCCCCCAGCGTTCGACCGCCCGGTCTCCCAGGAGCCGCGAGCAGATGAGGGTCGCCTGGTAGGCGCCGAAGCCCAGCGGCCCGACGACGGCGCTCGCCCCGAGCACGCCCTGCAGGAACGTCGCGCCCCAGCTCGAGACCGCGGAGTCCGCGACGGGGAAGGCCAGCATCGCGATGCCCAGCACGATCACGGTCCCGGCGCCCACCATGCCGGTCGCGCCACGAGCGCCGGCCGCAGCGGCAGCGCCGACCCCCGCCTCGCCGTGGCCGGTCACCGCGGACCCGCCGGCCGACCTGGCGACGGGAGCGACGCCGTCGGGCACCTGGCTCCCGCTCCCCGCCGCAGGCCCCCCGGAGGACCCCGCGACCGCGACCGCCGCGGTCCGCGAGAGCAGCCCCGCCCGCAGCACGAGCACCGCCACCGCGACCACCCCCGCCACGAGAGCGAGCGACACGGGCAGCGCGAGCCCTAGGGCCGCAGCCCCCGAGACCGCGAGCGAACCGACGACCCCGCCCGCCGCGTTGGCCGCGAAGAACGCCGCGATGAGGCTGCGCCCGTAGGCGCGCTGCACGTCGATGCCCTGCATGGACGTCGACGCGTCGACCGACCCGAGCGCGAGCCCGTACACCGCGAACGCGAGGAAGAAGGTCGCGAGCAGCCCTGCCCCTGCGCTCAGCCCGACCGCGAGGATCCCCGCCGCCGCGACGAGGAGCCCGCCCGTCACGACGCGCGCCGACCCGAACCGGGCCGCGAGCCACCCCGACAGCGCGCTGCCCGTCGCCGCGCACACGCAGACGCCGAGGATCACGAGCGTGATGACGTCGGGGCCGATGCCGAGGTAGCGCTCGTACGTCGGGATGTTGGTCAGCATCACGGCGAACCCGAAGCCCTGCGCCGCGTACGCGGCCGTGGCGCTGCGGCGGGCGCGCCGGACGGACGGAGGGACGGCGAGAGGCGCAGGGACGAGGGCCGCGATGCCGTCGTCCCCCCTAGCCCGGGACGCGGGGGTCATGGCGGAACACTAGACCTGCGCAGGGCCGGCGCACGACAGGACGTCAGGAAACGACGGGACGGGCGCGACCCGCAGGTCACGCCCGTCCCGGGAACGGGTCAGACGCTGGCGATGCCCGCCGCGCGCTCGGCCGAGTCCACGACGTTCGCGAGGAGCATCGCGCGCGTCATCGGCCCGACACCACCCGGGTTGGGCGAGATCCAGCCCGCGACCTCGGCCACGGCCGGGTCGGCGTCACCGACGACGCGGCTCTTGCCCGTCTCCTCGTCGACCTCGCGCGAGACGCCCACGTCGATCACGACGGCGCCCGGCTTGACCATGTCGCGCGTGATGATGCCCTTGACGCCCGCGGCGGCCACGACGACGTCGGCCCGCCGGACGAGCGAGGCCAGGTCCTGGGTGCCCGTGTGCGTGAGCGTGACGGTCGCGTTGACCGCGCGGCGCGTGAGGAGCAGGCCGATCGAGCGGCCGACGGTCACCCCGCGCCCCACGACCACGACCTCCTTGCCCGCGAGCGAGACGCCGTGGCGCTCGATGAGCTCGATGATGCCGCGCGGCGTGCACGGCAGCGGCGACGTGACGTCCTCGTTGACGCGCAGCACGAGGCGCCCGAGGTTGGTCGGGTGCAGGCCGTCGGCGTCCTTGTCGGGATCGATGAGCTCGAGCACGCGGTTGGTGTCGATGCCCTTCGGGAGCGGGAGCTGCACGATGTACCCGGTGCACGCGGGGTCCTCGTTGAGGCGGCGGACCGCGGCCTCGATCTCCTCCTGCGTGGCCTCGGCGGGCAGGTCCTCGCGGATCGAGGAGAGACCGATCTCGGCGCAGTCGCGGTGCTTGCCCGCGACGTACCACTGCGAGCCCGGGTCGTCGCCGACCAGGAGGGTGCCGAGGCCCGGCACGACGCCGTGCTCGGCGAGGGTCACGAGACGGGTCTTGAGCTCGGCCTTGATGGCGGCGGCGGTGGCCTTGCCGTCCAGGATCTGCGCGGTCATGGGGCTCCTCGGGGTCTGGCGGGGACGAACAGACCGCTGAGTGCGGAGCAGTTGTCGCGGATCGGCCGGATCGGCGACAAGTACTCCGCACTCAGCGGGTCGTGCGTGACTTACTGCGACAGTCCCGGGTACAGCGGGAAGTCGGCCGTCAGCTTGCGCACGCGAGCGCTCAGGCCCTCGACGTCCGCGCCGGCACCGGCCTTGAGGGTCGCAGCGATGATCTCGGCGACCTCCGTGAACTCGGCGTCCCCGAAGCCACGGGTCGCGAGCGCGGGCGTGCCGATGCGCAGGCCCGACGTGACGCGCGGGGGACGCGGGTCGAACGGCACGGCGTTGCGGTTCACGGTGATGCCCACGGCGTGCAGGAGGTCCTCGGCCTGCTGGCCGTCGAGCTCCGAGTGGCGCAGGTCCACGAGGACCAGGTGCACGTCGGTGCCACCGGTGAGGACCGAGACCCCCTTCTCGGCGACGTCGGGCTGCGCCAGGCGGTCCGCGATGATGCTCGCGCCGCGCAGCGTGCGCTCCTGACGGTCCTTGAAGTCGTCCGAGGCGGCGATCTTGAACGACACGGCCTTCGCAGCCACGACGTGCATGAGCGGGCCACCCTGCTGACCCGGGAACACCGCGGAGTCGATCTTCTTGGCGTACTCCTCCTTGGAGAGGATGAAGCCCGAGCGGGGGCCGCCGATGGTCTTGTGGACCGTCGAGGACACGACGTCGGCGTACGGCACCGGGGACGGGTGCAGACCCGCGGCGACGAGGCCGGCGAAGTGCGCCATGTCGACCCAGAGCTTCGCGCCGACCTCGTCCGCGATCTCACGGAACGCCGCGAAGTCGATGTGGCGCGGGTACGCGGACCAGCCGGCGATGATCACGTCGGGGCGGGTCTCGAGGGCCGTCTTGCGGACCTCGTCCATCTCGATGCGGTACGACTGCGGGTCCACGCCGTACGCGGACACGTCGTACAGCTTGCCCGAGAAGTTGATCTTCATGCCGTGCGTGAGGTGGCCGCCGTGCGCCAGCTCGAGGCCGAGGATCTTGTCGCCCTTGTTGATGAGGGCGTGCAGGACGGCCGCGTTCGCGGTCGCGCCGGAGTGCGGCTGGACGTTGGCGTGCTCGGCACCGAACAGCGACTTGGCGCGGGCGATCGCGAGGTTCTCGGCGACGTCGACCTGCTCGCAGCCACCGTAGTAGCGGCGGCCCGGGTAGCCCTCGGCGTACTTGTTCGTGAGGACCGAGCCCTGCGCCTGCAGGACGGCGCGCGGCACGAAGTTCTCCGAGGCGATCATCTCGAGGGTGTCGCGCTGGCGCGCGAGCTCCCCGTCGAGGACCGCGGCGATCTCCGGGTCCACCTCGAGCAGGGACTGGTTCAGGACGTTCGGCTGAGCGCTCATGCGTCTCCTTGGGTGTGTCTGCGGATGACGGTCTCGCGGGAGGGCATACCCCGTCCGGGCACGCTCCCCACAGGGGGCGACCCGGGGCCCAGGCGAACGACCCGTCGTCTACACAGCATGCCGCTCCCCGGTGGTGATCCACCATTCCCGTCCGTCCCGCGGCCTCCCCTGGGGGCGGCGTGCGGGGCGCGGGTGCGCCAGTCGCGACGAGCACGATCCTAGCCCACGTCCGCACGCCGCGGCAGTGGCGACCGTCACGCCCTGCCGGTTCCTCCTGCCCGACGGCGGAGCGCACGTCGGGCGGGCACGTCGCCCTCGGCGAACGGGCACGGCACCCTCGGCGAGCGGGCACGTCGCCCTCGGCGGAAGGGTGAGCGAGCGGCGCCGTCGGGCCTGGGGACGACGCAGCGGGGTGCGCGCGGTCCCCGCCGCACGCACCCCGCTGGTCCGTGACCTCGGGAGAGGGTGTGCGCCCTCCCCCGCGTCACCTCCTGATCGCCGGCTCAGGAGAGCGCGGCGCGCCTCTTGCTCAGCAGGTCGAACGCGACCGCGAGGAGCAGGACGAGGCCCTTGATCGCCTGCTGCCAGGCGGCGTCGACGGCCATGATCGACAGACCCATGTTCAGCACGCCCATGATGAGCGCACCGATCATGGCCCCGGACACGCGCCCCACGCCGCCCGCGACCGCGGTGCCGCCGATGAAGCACGCGGCGATGGCGTCGAGCTCGTAGTTCATGCCCGCCGCGGCCACGCCGGCACCGGCGCGCGAGGTCGTGATGACGGCCGCGACCGCGGCCAGCACGCCCATGTTGACGAAGATGCCGAAGTCGACGCGGCGCGAGTTGACGCCCGACAGCACGGCCGCGTGGCGGTTGCCGCCGATCGCGTAGACGTGGCGGCCGAACACGCTGCGGTTCAGGACGAACGAGTACGCGATGATGAGGATGCCCACGATGAGCAGCACGATCGGCGTACCGCCCGAGCTGAGCGACAGCCAGTACGTCACGACCCCGATCAGCACCGCGGCCAGGACGATCTTGACGACGAACGCGGGCAGCGGCTCGACCGCGAGCTCGTGGCGACGCAGCGACATCCGCGAGCGCCACTGCGCCACGGCGAACGCCACGATGCCGATCCCGCCGATCACGAGGGTCACGACGTCGAGGTTGCCGACGAACCCGAACCAGTTGGGCACCGAGCCGTTGCTGATCGCGATGAACCCGCTGGGCAGGCCCGCGACGGTGGTGCCGACCAGGACGATCGCGAGGCCGCGGAAGATGAGCATGCCCGCGAGCGTCACGATGAACGCCGGTATCCCGACGTAGGCGACCCAGAAGCCCTGCCACATCCCGACGAGCGCCCCGACCCCGAGGGACAGGACCACGGCGAGCAGCCACGGCAGCTCCCACTGGCTCATCATGATGGCGCACAGCCCGCCGACGAAAGCGACGACCGAACCGACCGACAGGTCGATGTGCCCGGCGACGATCACCATGACCATGCCGATCGCGAGGATCATCACGTAGGCGTTCTGCTGGATGAGGCTCGCGACGTTGTTCGGGTAGAGCAGGCGCCCGTCGGTGAGGACCTGGAAGAGCAGGACGATCACGAGCAGTGCCGCGACGATGCCGTACTGGCGGACGTTGCGGCCGAGGTATTCCCTGACGGCGTTCATCGGACGTCGACTCCCTTGTCCATGGTCATGTAGTGCATCAGTGCTTCTTGGGTGGCGTCGGCTCGCGCCACCTCTCCGGTGATCCGGCCCTGGCTCATCGCGTAGACGCGGTCGCACAGGCCGATGAGCTCGGGGAGCTCGGACGAGATGACGACGACGGCCTTGCCCGCGTCGGCGAGGGCGTTGATGATCGCGTAGATCTCGTACTTCGCGCCCACGTCGATGCCGCGCGTGGGCTCGTCGAGGATGAGGACGTCCGGGTCGGAGTAGACCCACTTCGACAGGACGACCTTCTGCTGGTTCCCGCCCGAGAGCTTGCCGGCGATCGCCTCGACGGTGGGCGCCTTGATCCGGAAGTCCGTGCGGTAGCGCTCGGCGACCTGGGTCTCGGCCTGCGAGTCGACGACGCCCCAGCGGGACACCTTGCCGAGCGCGGAGGCCGAGATGTTCTCCCGGATGGTCTGGATGAGGTTGAGGCCGTACCGCTTGCGGTCCTCGGTCGCGTACGCGAGCCCGTGCCCGATGGCCTCGGAGACGCTGCGCGTCCTGATGGGCGTGCCGTTCTTGTAGACGGTCCCGGAGATCTTCGCCCCGTAGGAGTGTCCGAACACGCTCATCGCGAGCTCGGTGCGACCTGCACCCATGAGCCCGGCCATGCCGACGATCTCTCCGGCGCGCACGGACAGGTTCGCGTGGTCGACCACGACGCGCTCGGTGTCGATCGGGTGGTGCACGGTCCAGTCCTCGATGCGCAGCACCTCCTCGCCGATGGTCGGCTCGTGGTCCGGGAAGCGGCTGTCGAGCGAGCGCCCGACCATGCTGCGGATGATGCGGTCCTCGGTCACGGGCTCGGCGCCGTGCAGGTCGAGCGTCTCGATCGTCGCGCCGTCGCGGATGATCGTCACACGGTCGGCGATCGCGGCGATCTCGTTGAGCTTGTGGCTGATGATGATGCAGGTGATCCCGTGGCTGCGGAACTCGTCGATGAGCTTGAGCAGGTGGGCGCTGTCCTCGTCGTTGAGCGCCGCGGTGGGCTCGTCGAGGATGAGCAGGTCCACGCGCTTGGACAGCGCCTTGGCGATCTCGACGAGCTGCTGCTTGCCGACGCCGATGTCCATCGACTTGGTCGCGGGGTTCTCGGACAGGCCGACGCGCTCGAGCAGGGCCGCGGCCTCGCTCGTGGTGCGGTGCCAGTCGACGATCCCCGCGGAGGCCTTCTCGTTGCCGAGGAAGATGTTCTCCGCGATCGACAGGTGCGGGACGAGCGCCAGCTCCTGGTGGATGATGACGATCCCGCGCGCCTCGCTGTCGCGGATGGTCCTGAACTCGCACGTCTCGCCGTCCATGACGATCGTGCCGTCGTAGGTGCCGTGCGGGTAGACGCCCGACAGCACCTTCATCAGGGTCGACTTCCCGGCCCCGTTCTCCCCGCAGATCGCGTGGACCTCGCCCCGGCGCACGTCCAGCGTGACGTCCTGCAGGGCCTTGACGCCGGGGAACTCCTTGGTGATCCCCCGCATCTCGAGGATGTTGCTCTCGCTGGCCATGGGTCAGCTCCTCACTCGTCCGTTCCGTGGTGGCCCGTCGCCGCGGCGGTGCCGCGGGTCGGGCGACCGTCTCGCCCGTCGTGCTGCGCGGACCGTGCCCGGCCCGGGGGCTGCTGCCCCGGGGCCGGGCACGGTGCGTCCGGTCAGAGGCCGAGCTTGTCGGCCGTGTAGAAGCCGGAGTCGACGAGCGTCGTCTGGACGGTGTCGGCGGTCACGACCTGCGGGTCGAGGAGGAACGAGGGCACGACCTTCACGCCGTTGTCGTAGGTCTCGGTGTCGTTGACCTCGACCTCCTCGCCGTCGACGATCTGCTGGACCATCTTGGCGACCTGGTCGCCGAGCGTGCGGGTGTCCTTCCAGACCGTCATGGCCTGCTTGCCGGCGAGCATGTTCTTCACGTTGGCCTCGTCGGCGTCCTGGCCCGTGACGAGCGGCCAGCCCTCTCCGGCGGAGTAGCCGCTGCCCTCGAGCGCCTGCTCGATGCCGAGCGCGAGCGAGTCGTTGGGCGAGAGGACGACGTTCACCTTCTTGTCCGTGTAGAACGAGTTGAGGCGGTTCTCCATCTCGGACTGGGCCTTGGCGGACTCCCAGCCCTGGATGCCGATCGTGGTCCAGTCGTCGACCGTGGCGGGCGCCTTGCCCGAGGGCACGACGAGCTGGCCCGACTCGACGTAGGGGGTCAGGACGTCCCAGGCGCCCTTGAAGAAGAAGCGGGCGTTGTTGTCGTCGGGCGACCCGGCGAAGGGCTCGAGGTTGAACGGTCCGGCGCCGCCCTCGAGGCCGAGCTGCTCGGCGATGAACTCGCCCTGGAGCGTGCCGACCTTCTCGTTGTCGAACGTCGCGTAGTAGTCGACGTGCTCCGAGTCGTTGATGAGGCGGTCGTACGCGATGACCGGGATCTCCTCCTTGGCGGCCGCGTCGAGGACCGGGCCGAGGGCCGTGCCGTCGATCGAGGCGATGACCAGGACGTCGGCGCCCTGGTTGATCATGTTCTGGAGCTGGGTGATCTGCTGGTCGACCTTGTTGTCCGCGTACTGGAGCGTGGTCTCGTAGCCGGCGTCGCCGAGGAGCTCCTCGAGGTGTGCGCCGTCGTTGTTCCAGCGCTCGAGGCTGCGGGTCGGCATCGCGATGCCGATCAGGGGCGTGTCGCCACCGCCGGTCTCGCCGCCGCCCGACTCGCTGCCCGCACGCTCGGAGCTGCATGCCGTGAGGGCACCGAACAGGAGCGTCATCCCAGCAGCGGCCGCGACCGCCTTGCGCATTGACGTCATCGTCATTCCCTTTCGTCGTCGAACCAGGGGGCGGGCCTCGGCTGTGAGGCCCGCGTCGCCTCCGAGCCGCGGAGGGGGTCCGCGTTGCCTCGGTCGGCACTGGAGCGAAACTAGCCAGGCTTGAGTTAGAGCGTCAAGCGCAGTAACCAGTTCGTGACCTAATTGTGTTCGAGACTCAAACTCAGAGTGGAAGCGGTACCACCGCTCCACCCCCGGAAAAGGCCCGTGTCGCCTCGGTTCTCCGGCCCTCACCAGCGTGTACGCTGCTGCCTGTGAACAACGACCGGTCCACACCCGGCTCGCAGACCTCACTCCGAGAAGCGAACCGAACACGCATCGTGGATGCGGTGAAGCGCTACGGCGGCCTCACCCAGGTCGAGCTCGCCGAGGCCACGGGGCTGTCCACGGCGACGGTCTCGACCATCGTCAAGGAGCTGACCCAGGCAGGGGTCGTCGACACCCGACCCACCTCGCGCTCCGGACGCCGCGCGCTCAAGGTCACGCTCGCGCGCCAGCTCGGCCTCGTCGCGGGCATCCAGTTCGGCCACCGCCACCTCAAGGTCGCGCTCGGCGACTTCGGCCGCACGATCGTCGCCGAGCAGCAGATGCCCCTGCCCGTGGACCACCGCGTCGACACGGGGCTGGACCGCGCGGCCCTGCTCGTCATGGACCTCCTCGAACGCATCGGCGCCTCGACCGACGAGCTCCTGACGGTCGGCATGGCCCTGCCCGCCCCGGTCGACATCTCGACCGGGATGATCTCGGTGCGCGGCATCATGCGCGGCTGGGACGACCTGCACGTCGGACAGGTCATGTCCAAGCGCCTCGCGCGCCCCGTCGTCGTCGACAACGACGCGAACCTCGCCGCGCTCGCCGAGGCCGAGCTCGGGGCCGCCCGCGCGTATCGCGACTCGGTGTTCGTCCGGGTCTCGTACGGGACCGGGGCGGGCGTCGTCGTCGGCGGGCACGTCCACCGGGGGTACGCGGGGACTGCCGGCGAGATCGGCCACGTCCAGGTCGACCCTGCCGGACCCATCTGCCGCTGCGGCAACCGTGGCTGCCTCGAGACCGTCGTGGGGTCGGGCGCGCTGCTCGACCTGCTGCGCACGAGCCACGGGGACATGACCCTGCGCGACGTCATCTCCCGCGCGGTCGACGGAGACCCTGGCTGCCGACGCGTCGTGGCCGACGCGGGCGACCGCATCGGCATCGCGGTCGCGACGCTCGCGAGCGCCATGAACCCTCAGGTCATCGTCGTCGGAGGTGAGCTCGCGGAGACCGGCGAGATCCTCGCCGGCCCCCTGCGCGACGCGGTCCGGCGCCACCTCGTGCCCAACACGATCGCCCCGGTCGAGGTCGTGCTGGGCGAGCTCGGCGCGCGCGCCGAGGTCATGGGCGCGCTCGCGCTCGCCCTCCAGTCGACCGACGTCACGAGCGACGTCCGCCTCGCCCCGGGGGCACCCGGCCCCGTGGGCCTCGTCGCCGCAGGAGACTCCGGCCCCCCGTCTTCGGGAGACCGACCATGACCGCGACCGCACGACCGTCTCGCCACGACGACGTGGCGGGCACGACGGCGCCCCAGGGCGCCCGAGCACGAACAGGTGACAGAACGTGAGCAGCTCCGCCCTCCCCGCCCTGTCGTTGCACGGCATCGACAAGTCCTTCGGCGCGGTCCGTGCGCTCGAGGGCATCGACCTCGAGGTGCACCGCGGCGAGGTCGTCGCGCTCGTCGGCGACAACGCCGCGGGCAAGTCGACGCTCGCCAAGGTCATCGCGGGCGTCCTCGTCCCGGACGCGGGCATCATCGAGTCCGACGGCGTCCCCGTCACCATCCCCAACCCGGCGGCCGCGCACGCGCTCGGGATCGCGACGGTCTTCCAGGACCTCGCGCTGTGCGACAACCTCGACGTCGTGTCCAACCTCTACCTCGGGCGCGAGCTGCGCCACGGACCGCGGCTCGACGAGGCCGCGATGGAGGACAACGCGCGCCGGATCCTGCGCGACCTCACGTCGCGCATCCCCTCGGTCCGCACGCTCGTCTCCGACCTGTCGGGCGGCCAGCGCCAGAGCGTCGCGATCGCGCGCACGCTGCTCGGCGACCCGCGCATCGTCGTGCTCGACGAGCCCACCGCCTCGTTGTCCGTGTCACAGACGGCGGAGGTCCTGACGCACATCGAGCGCCTGCGCGACCTGGGGCACGCGGTCATCCTCATCAGCCACAACATGACCGATGTGCGCGCCGTCGCGGACCGGATCGAGGTCCTGCGCCACGGGCGCAACAACGGCTCGTTCTCCGGGCCCGGCACGAGCTACGAGGAGATCATCGCGGCGATCACGGGCGCTGTCGCCGCTCCGCGTCGGGCAGCCCGCCTGGCCTGACGCAGGATCCGACCTGCCTCCGCGCGGCGGGAAGGCCTGACACGTCGACGGTCCCGGCGGGCCGCACCAGCGGGCCGCACCAGCGCGGGAAGGCGCCCGTCCGCGAGCGCCCCGACGTGTCGTCGCGGTGAACGGGACGGGGACCGGCGCGCCCTGGCGTTACCGCCGGGTTGCCGGCCTGTGGAGATCCGGGCGCAGACCGGACGAACGGCGCAGACCGCCCGCGCACCGCTTCCCCTGCGAACTTCACCCGCTCTACATTCGAGGCACGACACCACCGGGGGTCCGCTCGACCGGACCGCCCGTCGTCGTGACCGGCACGCAGGGGTGTCGCTGCCCGTCCCGACGTCATCGCCGCCGCCGCTCTCGAGCCGCCGCGCGCCGACCTTCTCGTCGCCCGACGTCCCGGTCCCGCTTGTCGTCTCTCGTCGTCCGACGGAGGAGAACGCATGGGTAGCAGCAGACTGGCCGCGGTGCGGCTCCTGGCCGTGGTCGCGGTGGCCTTCGGGCTCGTGTACATCGGGTGGCGCTGGACGGGGACCGTGGCGTGGGACGCCTGGTGGATCGCGGTCCCCCTGGTCGTGGCGGAGACGTACAGCCTGGGCGAGACCGTCCTGTACTCGCTGACCATGTGGAACGCGAGGCGCCGGCCCCCGGCTCCCCCGGCCCCCGAGGGCCTGAGCGTCGACGTGTTCGTCACGACGTACAACGAGCCCGTGGACCTGGTCCTGCGGACCGCGATCGCGGCGCGCGACATGACGTACCCGCACGCGACGTGGGTCCTCGACGACGGCAACCGGCCCGAGCTCGAGGTCGCGGCGTCCCGCGTGGGTGTCGGCTACATCACGCGCGGTCCCGAGTGGGAGGGGCGGCCCCGCTTCGCGAAGGCGGGCAACGTCAACAACGCGCTGTTCCGCACGAGCGGCGACCTCGTCGCGATCCTCGACGCCGACCAGGTCCCGGAGCCGCGCTTCCTGGACCGGGTCCTGGGCTACTTCGAGGACGAGGAGGTCGCGTTCGTCCAGACGCCGCAGCACTTCTGGAACGTGCCGCCGAGCGACCCGCTGGGTACGCAGGCCGAGCTGTTCTACGGTCCCATCCAGCAGGGCAAGGACGGCTGGGGCGCGGCCTTCTTCTGCGGGTCGAACGCGGTGCTGCGGCGTGAGGCGCTCATGGCGCTGGGGCTGACCCGGTTCTCGCGGGACGCGCGCGGTGCGATGCGCGCCGCGCTCCGGGCAGGCCGGTCGCGGCTCCAGGACCTCCTGAGCCAGCTCGCGGTGCGCGAGCCCTCGGCGATGCCCGTCGCCGAGCAGGCCCTGGCCGCGGTGCGCCGGGCCGAGGGGCAGTTCCGGCGCGGCGACGTGCTCGCCGAGATCACCTCGGAGCTGCGATCGGCCTTCACCGCGGCCCTGGTCCAGGCGCCTGTCGCGCCTGTCGCACCTGTCGCGCATGCGGCGCCTGTCGCGCCTGTGGCGACCGCGGCGACCGGGACCGTGGAGCCGCCGGAGATCCAAGAGACCCCGTCCCTGCCCGAGGACGTGGCGGGCGAGATGCTCGCCGAGCTCGACGGGGTGCTCGAGCGCGTCGACGTGGCCCGCACGGACCAGGCCCTGACGATCAACCCGCTCGACACGACCACGATCACCGAGGACATGGCCACGGCCATGCACCTGCACGCGATGGGGTGGACGAGCGTCTACCACCACGAGGTGCTCGTGCACGGGCTCGCGCCCGAGGACGTCGGCACGGCCCTGTCGCAACGCCTGCGCTGGGCCACGGGGTCGATGCAGGTCTTCTTCCGGGACAACCCGCTCCTGGTTCGCGGGCTCTCGCTGGCCCAGCGGCTCATGTACCTGGGCACCATGACGAGCTACCTGAGCGGGTTCGCCGCTCTGGTCTACCTCGCCGCGCCCGTCCTCTTCCTGACGCTCGGCGTCTTCCCCCTGCATGCGGACCCGGCGCTGTTCTTCCTGCACTTCCTGCCGTTCTTCGTGGCCTGCCAGCTCCTCTTCCAGGTGTCCGGCAAGGGCAGCCGGGGGCTGTGGCGGGGTCAGCAGATGTCGTTCGCACTGTTCCCCACGTGGATCGCTGCGACGCTCTCGGGAGCCTCCGCGGTGTTCCTCGGCCGGCACGTCGCGTTCTCGGTCACGTCCAAGACCAAGCAGGCCACGGGCACGGGCTACCGGCACGTCCTGCCGCAGGTCGTCGTGACCGTGGTCCTGCTCGTGGCCTCGGCGGTCGGGGTGACCCGGATGCTCGCAGGCGAGGCCTCGGCGCCCGCCACGACCCTGACCCTGGGCTGGGTCGCTGTCGACCTGGCCCTCCTGTCCGCCGCGCTGCGCGCTGCGCGGTACACGGGGCCCGGCGACACCGTCGTGGACCCGGTCCCCCCGTCCGTCGCACTGCTCGCGGCCCAGGCCGTGGGCGACGTGCTCGACGGCGACGCACTCCCGACCACGTTCGACCCGACGGAAGTCCCGCTCGACCTCACCGTCCGCCACGTCCCCAGGAGCTCGCCATGGCCGCCTTCGTCAGCGCACCCGACCTCACCCTGACCCACCCCGTCACGAGCATCGACCTCCCCACCGGCGGGCGGCTCGACGCCGCCGCCGTCCTGTCCCTGCGTGAGCCCGTGTCGTCGGCCGCGGCCGACGGTCCGGTGCTCGTCCTGCTCGACGTCTCGGGGGTCGACGGCGTGTCGCCCTCGGGCGTGGCGGGCCTGCTCGACCTGCTGCGCGTGGTCCGGTCGCGCGGCGGGGACCTGCGGATCTTCGGCGCCTCGGCCGCGCTGCAGCACGCGTTCACGGCGCTGCGGCTCGACACGGTCACGCGCATCTACGGCGGCCACGACGAGGCGCGCGGTCTCCTCGCGTCCCGGGCCTCCTGATGGCGTTCTACCTCCCGGGCGGCCGTCGCCGCCGGCCCGGCCTCGTGACGCCGCTCGTGGTCATGCTGCTGGGGGTCGGCGCGGTGGGAGCGGGGTTCGCCGTGGCCGGTCCGCCCGCCGCCCCGCAGGTGCCTGTGGCGCAGGCGTGCACCGCGGACGCGGCGAGCATCGTGCCCGACGACGGCACGCTGCTCGGCGTCAACCTCGACTGGGCGTCGGAGACCCTCGAGGAGCACCGGACCTACCTCGACCACGCCCCGGCGGTCGCGGTCCAGTTCTCCGACGTCCCCTACGACCGCGAGACGTGGGAGCACACGGTCAGCGCGGTCACCCAGATGAAGGCCAACGGGGGCGTGCTGCTCCTGACGCTCGAACCGCACGCGGGGCTCGCGGCCATGTCGGACGAGGTGGTCGCGACGCTCGCCGACGACCTGCGGGACGTCAACGAGCAGGGGGTCGCGGTCGTGCTGCGGTTCGCGCACGAGATGAACGGCTCCTGGTACGCGTGGGGCCAGCAGCCGACGGCGTACGTCGAGACGTTCCGTCGGGTCGCGGCCGCGGTCCATGCCGAGGCGCCGGGCACGGCCATGATGTGGGCGCCCAACTACGGCGGCGGGTACCCGTTCACGGGCGGCCAGTTCGCGGCGCTGCCGGGGTCGGCCGACTACGCGGCTCTCGACACCGACGGCGACGGTACGCTCACCATGACCGACGACAGCTACCTGCCGTACTTTCCGGGGGACGACGCCGTGGACTGGGTCGGGGTCTCGCTCTACCACTGGGGCAACCAGCGCCCGTGGGGCAACAACGAGGTCCCCGAGGACGGCAAGTTCCTCGCGATGCTCACGGGCACGTACGTGGGCACGGCCGGGGACGACGCCGCGGTGCCGGACTTCTACACGGTCTACGGCGTCGAGCACGGCCACCCCGTGGCGGTGCCGGAGACCGCCGCGATCTACACGCCCTCGCGCGGCGGGGCCGCCGAGCTCGACATCAAGCGGGCCTGGTGGCGGCAGGTGTTCTCGCCCGAGACGCACGAGCGGTTCCCGCAGCTCAAGATGGTCAACTGGTTCGAGTGGGACAAGTACGAGATCGAGATCGACGACGACGTCGACTGGCGGGCAGCGGGCGCCGCCGACGTCCGCGACGCGTTCGTCGCCGACCTCCCGGCGTGGCTGCGCTACGCCGAGGACGTCTCGACCTGCGAGGAGTGACATGCGACCGACCCCGCGCAAGGCACCGCGTCGCGCACCTCGCCCGGGCGTCCTCGTCGCCGCCGTGATCGTCGTGGTGGGCCTCGCCACCCTGGCGGCCGCCGCCGTCGGGCCGCCTGCGTCCGGGCCCGGGGCGCCCCGGATGGGGGCCCCGCCCGGGCCCCTGACCTGGGCCGACGAGTTCGACGGCGCGGCCGGCGCCCCGCCCGACCCCTCGCGCTGGCGTCTCGAGACGGGCGGCAGCGGGTGGGGCAACGGCGAGCTGCAGTACTACACCGACAGCCCGGGCAACGCCTCGACCGACGGCGAGGGCCACCTCGTCATCACGGCCCGTCGGGAGAACCCCGGCGACCTCTGGTGCCACTACGGTCGCTGCGAGTACACGTCCGCACGGCTCATCACCGCGGACCGCTTCGCCCAGCAGTACGGGCGCTTCGAGGCGCGCATCAAGATCCCGGGCGGGCAGGGCACCTGGCCGGCGTTCTGGATGCTGGGCCAGGACATCTTCACCACCGAGCCGTGGCCCGCGAGCGGCGAGCTCGACGTCATGGAGAACGTCGGCGCGGAGCCGGGCACGGTGTGGGGCAGCCTGCACGGCCCCGGGTACTCGGGCGCGGACGCGATCCACGCGTCGACCACGCTCCCGGACGGCGAGCGGTTCGCCGACGACTTCCACACCTTCACGGTCGACTGGACCCCGGGTGCGATCGCCTGGTACGTCGACGGCGTCGAGTACTCGCGCAGGACCCCCGCCGACACCGGTGGTGACCCGTGGGTCTTCGACGACCCGTTCTTCCTGCTGCTCAACCTCGCGGTCGGCGGCGACTGGCCCGGCCCGCCCGACGAGGGCACCCCGCTACCTGCGCGGATGCTCGTCGACCACGTCCGGGCCTACGCGTGGGACGAGCCGTAGACGCGGGCGAGGCGCACCCCCGCACGGGGGACGCGCCTCGCTCGCGGGCGGACGGGCTCAGCCCTGGGCGTCGCTCGCGTTACGCGCCTCGGCCTCGCCCAGGATGCGGCGCAGGTACGTGTACGTGAGGTCGCCCGCGGCCTTGTCGTACTGCTCCTCGTAGCCGTGGCGCGCGTACAGCTCCAGGTTCTGCTTGGAGTCCTTGCCCGTGAAGACCCAGATCTCCGTGGTCTCCTCAGGAAGGTGCGGCAGGACCGCGAACAGCATCTGCGTGCCGATGCCGCGGCCCTGGAGGTCCGGGGCCACCGCGAGCCGCCCGAGCGTGGCCTTGCCGCCCTCGATCTCCACGCGCACCGACCCGACCAGGCGCGGCCCCTGCCACGCCCCGAGCGTGATGACGCCCTGGGTCGCCAGGTCCGCCTTGAGCTCGGCGAGCGTCTGCGTGAGCGGCGGGATGTTCGGGTCCCCGTAGAGCTGCGCCTCGGTGACGAACGCTGCCCGGCGGAGCGTGAGGAGCTCCCCCGCGTGCTCGTCCGTGACGAGGTCCATGGTCATCGGCGTGTCGGTCATGGTCCCATCGTGTCAGAAACGGGCGACCCCGCGGTGCGCGTCCGCGGGTGGAATGGTGACCGTCTCACCTAGCCCTTCACCGCCCCCGCCAGCCCGGACACCAGGTGACGCTGCACGAGCACGAAGAAGACCAGCACGGGCACCGTCATGATGACCGAGCCCGCCATGATCGCGCCCCAGTCGTTCTGGTCGTCCTTGAAGAACGTGAGGATCGCGAGGGGCAGCGTCTGGTTCTCCTGCGCCGAGATGATGAAGGTCTTGGCGAACAGGAAGTCGTTCCACGTCGAGATGAACGAGAACACGCTGACTGCGACCACGCCCGGGAACACGAGCGGGAACAGGATCGAGCGCACGAACCGGAAGCTCTTGGCCCCGTCGATCCGCGCGGCCTCCTCGAGCTCGACCGGGACGGCCGCGACGAAGCCGCGCAGCATCCAGATCGCGAACGGGATCGAGAACGCGAGGTGCACCAGCACGAGCGAGCCGAGCTGGTTGAGGCCGAGCGCGGGGACGGACGCCCCCATGTTCCGGAACAGGAAGAACAGCGGGATCGTCAGGGCCTCGATGGGCACCATCTGCGCGATCAGCACGATCACGAGCAGCGTCGTGCGACTGCGGAACCGGTAGCGCGTGAGCGCGACCGACGCGAGGAACGCGCAGATCGTCGAGAGGACCACCACGGCCAGGGCCACGACGAGCGAGTTGAGGAAGAACCGCCCGAAGTCGTTGACCGTCAGGACCCGCACGAACGAGTCGAGCGTGAGGTCCGTCGTGAACAGCGACGCGTCGCCCGCGTCGATCGCGGCCTTGGGTCGCAGGGCCGACAGGACCATCCAGTAGAGCGGGAACGCGACGACGAGCGCGACCAGGAGCGCCGCGGCGTTCGAGCCGGGGTTCTTCCACGCCCGACGGCGCCGCGCACCGCCCGCGCCCGCCCCGCCCCGCGCGGTGGTCGCCCCGGCGTCCGGGGAGCCCGTGCCCCGCACCGCGGACGGTGAGGTGCCGCGCCCGACGGACGCTCCGGCGTCGGGCATGCCGGCGGTGACGCTGGTGCTCACAGGACCTCTCCTGATCGGCGCAGCAGGCGCAGGTAGACGAGCGTGACCCCGAGCAGCAGGAGCGTCATGACGACGCCGATCGCCGACCCGAGCCCGTACAGGTTGGACGCGAACGCCTGCTGGTAGGAGTACACGTTGAGGACGAGGTTCTGCCCGCCGATCCCGCCGCCGTTCGTCATGACGTAGATCTGCGTGAACACCTTGAAGTCCCAGATGATCGACTGGATCGTCACGATGATGATGATCGGGCGCAGCATCGGGACCATGATGGAGCGCGCGATGCGCGGCATCGACGCACCGTCGAGGCGAGCGGCCTCGAGCAGCTCGCTCGGGATCGCGAGGATGCCCGCATAGACCGTGACCAGCACGAACGGGAACGAGCACCACACGACCTCGGCGCCCACGAGCGCGAACGCCGGCCACTTCTCGGCCGTCCACGAGTGCCCCGCGAAGCCCGACAGGCCGACGTCGACCAACGTCTTGTTGACGAGCCCGAGCGTCGGGTCGAACAGGAAGAGCCAGACCGCGGAGCCCGTCATCGCGGGCGTGGCCCACGCGCCGAGCGCCGCGAGGAACAGGACCGAGCGCACCCATCGGCTGACCCGGGTCGCGAGGACCGCGAGCGCCGAGCCGAGCGCGAGGGTCGCGACGACGCAGCCGGCCGCGAAGACCGTCGTGTTGAGCAGGACCGTCCAGAACTTCGCGTCCCCGAAGAGCTGGGTGTAGTTGCCCAGACCCAGGAACTCGAGCGGCGCCCCACCCGTGACGTTGGCCTGGCGGTAGTCGTAGAACGACGTGACGACGAGCTGGTAGAGCGGGTACCCGAGCAGGCCGACGAGGATCGCGGCGGCCGGCAGCAGGTAGACCCACGGTTCGAGCCGGGAGGTCCCGGTCCGGGAGCGACGCGCGGGACGCGGGGGGCGGGCGGACGTGCTGCCCGCCCCCGGTGCGGTGAGCGAGGTCATCAGGGGGCCTCGGAGAACGCCTTGTCCATCGCGGCGGCCGCGGTCTGCGTGGCCTGCTCGACCGTGGCCTGCTTCGTCGCGACGGTCTGGAGCATGGTCTTGATGTCGCCCTGGGCGTCGATCTGGGTCCACGCCGGGGTCGAGGGGACGAACTCGGTGCCCGCCGCGAGGGTCTCGGTGAAGGGCTCGATCGCGGGCGTCGCCGCCGCGACCTTCTCCTGGACGTCGGTGAACGTGGGCAGGTTGCCCATCGCGTCGAACATCTTCTCCTGGTACTTCTTCCCGCCCAGGAGCGTCATGAAGTCGACCGCGAGGGACTTGCGCTCGCTGCTCTTGAAGACGCCGAGGTTGTTGCCGCCCGCGAACGCCGGGGCGATCTCGCCGGCCTTCTCGCCCGGGAGCGGGACGATCGCGTACGTGGCGCCCACGGCCGACTCGTCGACGGCCTTGCGGTTGAAGTCGCCGCCCACGACCATTCCCGCCGTGCCCGCGACGAACTGCTGGACGCTCGCGCTGCCGGTCCACTCGGCGCACAGGGCCGAGGGGCAGATGTCGTCGGCGAGGAGGTTCGTGTACGCCGTGACGCCCGCGCGGGACTCGGGCGTGGTGAGCGCCGAGGTGTACGCGCCGTCGGAGCCCTGGGTCGCGAGCGCTCCTCCGCCCGCCCACAGGAACGGCATGGCCGCGTACTGGTACGCGCCGCCCGCCGCGATACCGACCATCTCGGGCTTGGCGGCCCGGATCGCGCGCGCCGCGGTCTCGATCTCGGCGAGCGTCGCGGGCACGGACAGGCCCAGCTCGGAGAAGACGTCCGTGCGGTAGTAGAGCGCGCGGACGCCGATGAACCACGGGACCCCGTAGGTCGCCCCGTCGATCTCGGTCGTGGCGGCGATCGAGGGGGTCAGGTCGCCCGACTCGTCCCAGGCCGCGACCTCCTTGGTCACGTCCGCGAGACCGCCCGCGGCGACGTAGGCCGCGATGTCGGTGTTGCCGAACTCGGCGACGTCGGGGGCCGAGGCAGGGTCGTTGAACGCGGCGTTGAAACGCTCGGCGCGGGTGTCGACGGGGATGTACTGGACGTCGACCTCGACGCCGTCGTGCTCGGCCTCGAACTCCGCGACGGCCTCGTCGACCACCGCGGCCTTGGGGTCCTGGTTGACCTCGGCGAAGAGCCAGACGCGCAGCGTGCCCGTGCTCTCGTCGTTCTCGGCCTCGGTGATCGTGGACTGGGTGGGGGCGCAGGCCGTCAGGGCCAGCACGGCGGCGACGCCGAACGCCGCCAGGCGGGACTTCTTCATATCGACTCCGTCATCGACTCGGGGGCCGGCGTCGTCGGTGGCGCCGGTTCCGGGAGGTTATGCACCTGTTCGCGGCGCGGTCCACGTCATGGCACCCTCCGTTGCGCACTGCACAATGGAAGACAACTTTGTTGCCTATTGGGCGGTCGGCCGCGCGCGGCCCGGACGGAGCCGGTGGACGCGCGACGGCGCGGCTACCCTGGGACCGTGTCCAGCACCTCTCTGTCGAACGTTCCTGCCTCCGGCGCGCCCGACGCGTCCACGCCGACCCACTGGGTCCTCACGCTGTCCTGCCCGGACGGTCCGGGGATCGTGCACGCCGTCACGGGGACGCTCGCCGAGCACGGTGGCAACATCACCGAGTCGCAGCAGTTCGGCGACCCGCTGTCCGGGCTGTTCTTCATGCGCGTCCAGGTCGAGTCGACCGCGTCGCGCGACGAGCTCGAGACCGCGCTCGCGCCCGTGATCGAGGCGTTCGACATGACGTGGAACCTCGACGTGGTCGGGCGCCGCGTGCGCACGCTCGTCATGGTCTCCAAGGCCGCGCACTGCCTCGTCGACCTGCTCTACCGCGAGCGCTCGCAGGGCATGCCGATCGAGGTCGTGGGCGTCGTGGGCAACCACCGCGACCTCGAGGACATCGCCGCGTTCTACGGCAAGCCGTTCCACCACGTGCCCGTCACACGCGACACCAAGGCCGCCGCCGAGGACCGCCTGCGCGAGCTCGTGGCCGAGCTCGACGTCGAGCTCGTCGTCCTCGCGCGCTACATGCAGATCCTGTCCGACGACCTGTGCCGCGACCTGTCGGGCCAGGTCATCAACATCCACCACTCGTTCCTGCCGAGCTTCAAGGGCGCCCGCCCCTACGCGCAGGCGCACGACCGCGGCGTCAAGCTCATCGGCGCGACGTCGCACTACGTGACGGGCGACCTCGACGAGGGACCGATCATCGAGCAGGACGTCGAGCGCGTCGACCACTCGCGCGCCGTCGAGGACCTGGTCGCGCTGGGCGAGGACGTCGAGCGCCGCACGCTCGCGCGGGCCGTTCGCTGGCACGCCGAGCACCGCGTGCTGCTCGACGGGCACCGGACGATCGTCTTCCGCTGACCTGCGCGACACTGCTGCACGCTCGACGCAGTCACGGCTCCGGCGCCAACCGGACCTCGACCGGGGTGAGCCCCAGGTCGAGGACGCCCGTGGTCCACGGGGACACCCATCGCCAGGCCTCGGGCAGCGCCTCCGGGGCGGGTCGCACCCAGACCGACACGTCAGCGCCTGAGACGGCGATCCTGACGCCCTCGACCGTCGCCGGCGGTACGTCGCGGGCAAGGTCGACGAGCGCGGCCAGGCGGCCCGCCAGGGCAGGGTCCTCGCACTGCAGGGTCATGGGCGCCGCGTCGGTCGTGACGGCGAAGAGGTAGTCGGCGCCGTGGTCCCCTTCTCGGCCCCCGTGCTCGCACAGTGCGGCAAACACCTCCTCGAGCTCGGCGGGTATGCCGGAGACCGTGACGTCGATCGTCTCGGAGCGTGCGTCGTAGCCGGTCTGCACCATGCTGGCAGGCTCGACGAGGTCCACCACTCCCGGCAGAGGTACCAAGGTGTCGAGGAACGCGTCCCGGCGCGCGGTGGCCTCGACGTCGGCCGTGCGGTCGGGCGCATCCGGGACGACCAGGCCGATGACGACGGCCGCGACACCGATCAGGACCCCGACGAGGACCACGCTGACGACCAGGGCGAGGACCGTGCGACGCCGCTCGGCCGGTCCTCGCGCCTCGGCGTCGTCGCTGGCGAACGCCGACGTCCCCGACCTGCTGACCTCTGACGTGTTCTCCCCCGCGCGAACCATGGCCCGAGCATACGGACCGATCGCCTGCCTCCCTGCGACCCGCCCACGCCAGCGCCAGCGCCGCGCGGCCCTACCTCCCCGCGGCCCGCACCGCCGCCGCGAGCCGCGCCACGGCCTCCTCGACGCGCGCGTCCGCGAGGTTGCCGTACCCGACGACGAGCCGGTCTCTCCCGGCGTCGCGACCGCCGGCCGTCGCCCGGTACCGCTCGATCGCCGCGACGTTGACCTCGCGCAGCGCCGCCTCGCGCACCACGTCCGTGGCCACGACGCCGTCCGGCAGCTCGACCACGGCGTGCATGCCCGCGGCGATCCCCGTGACGAGCGTCCCGGGCAGCGCCTTCCCGAGCGCCTCGACGAGCACCTGCCGGCGCCGTCGGAACCGTCCCCGCGCAGCGCGCAGGTGCCGCTCGTACGCCCCCGACGTCACGAACCGGGCGAGCGCGAGCTGGTCGATCGTCGACGGACCGGCCCCGCCCCGGTCGACCACCGGGTCCCGCCACCCCGGCGGCAGCACCGCCCACCCGAGCCCGAACGCGGGCGAGAGCGTCTTGCTCAGCGAGCCCAGCAGCACCACGCGGTCGGGCGCGAGCCCTTGCATCGCCGCCACGGGCCGACGGTCGTAGCGGAACTCGGCGTCGTAGTCGTCCTCGACGACCAGCCCGTCGACGTCGCGCGCCCACCCCACGAGCGCCTCGCGCCGCGCGGGCGAGAGGGCCGCGCCCGTGGGGAACTGGTGGGCGGGGGTCACGAGCACGGCGCGCGCGCCGGTCCGGCCCGCCGCGGCGAGGAGCGCATCGACGTCGATCCCGTCGGCGTCGACCGGGACCGGCACGGGCGTGAGCCCCGCGGCGGCCGCGGTCTCGCGCAGGCGCGACCAGCTCGGGTCCTCGACGAGCAGGGCCCGGTGCCCGGCCCCGTGGAGCGCCGCCGCGACGCGCCGCATGGCGTCGTCGGCGCCGTGCGTCACGACGACGTCGCCCCCGCCCGCGCGCACGTGCCGGGCGCGGGCGAGGTATTCCGCGAGCGCCGCCCGCGTCGCGGGATGGCCCGTGGGGTCGGGGGCCGCGAGGTAAGCGTCGGGCGCCTCGGCGAGGGCCTCGCGCAGCGCGCGGACCCAGGCGGCGCGCGGTACGTGCCGCAGGTCGGGCACGCCGGGCCCCAGGTCGAGTCGGGCCCGGGTGGTGGGCAGCCTTCCCGTGCCCGACGGCGTCGCCCGGGCCTCGGGGCCGGTCGCCCGGGTGCCGGTCCGGGCCGTGAGCGGGACCCTGGTCCCCGACCCTGTCCGGGACTCGAGCGCCCCTTCGGCGACGAGCTGACCGTAGGCCTCGGTCACGACCCAGCGCGAGACGCCCAGGGTGTCGGCGAGCACGCGGCTCGGGGGCAGGGCGGCCCCGGGTGGGACGCGTCCGAGGTGGACGGCCTCGCGCACCGAGTCCTCGAGCCGCCGGTGGAGCGGGCCGGGGCCCGTGCCCAGGTCGAGGACGGTCTCCCAGGCGAGCGCCGTCGTCGGGCCGGGGCTGGGCAGACCGGACGCACGAGGCGAGCGGAGCGGCACGCTCGTCTCGTGTTCGCGCCGCACATTGGTCTGGTCAGATGCCATGTCAATGGACCGTACACCCAGGCCGCTCGACTCCTAGCGTGGAGACCGTCAACCAGCAGCACTCTGAGCAGGAGACCACCATGCGCTACCGCACCCTCGGCGACGGCCGGACGTCGTTCGACGTCAGCACGCTGTGCCTCGGCACCATGAACATGGGCACGCTGACGGACGAGGAGACGTCGTTCGCGATCCTCGACCGCTACGTCGAGGCCGGAGGCACGTTCCTCGACACGGCCAACAACTACAGCTACTGGGCGGGCGGCCTGGGCCGCGACAGCGAGGACCTGCTCAACCGCTGGCTCACGAGCCGCGGGGCGCGAGGGCACGTCCGCATCGCGACCAAGCTCGGCGCGGCCAAGAAGGACCCCGCCCTGCCTCTGTCCAACACTCCCCCGACCAACTTCCAGGGGCTCGCGGCCGAGACGGTGGCCTGGGAGGCGTACGAGAGCCTGCGGCACCTGGGCGTCGACCGGCTCGACGTCCTCTACGGGCACGTCGACGACCTCGACACCCCGCTCGCGGAGACCGTCGGGGCGTTCGGCAAGCTCCAGGCCGAGGGCGCCGTCGGGATCTCGGGCATCTCGAACGTCGCGCTGTGGCGCGTGGTCGAGGCGCGCGAGGAGGCGCTGCGACAGGGCGTCGCGCCGTACGGGGTGGTCCAGGAGCAGCTCAGCTACCTCTACCCGACGCCGGACCCCGACCGGCACAACTGGGCCTCGCCCGAGCTGCTCGACTACGCGCGCTCGACGGGGACCGACGAGCGCCCCCCGCTCGCGGTCACGGCCTACTCCCCGCTGCTGCAGGGCGCCATGGTGCGCGACGACAAGGAGCTGTGGGAGGGCTACGGGCACCCGACCTCGCTCGAGCGGCGCCGCGTGCTGCACGACGTCGCGCGGCAGATCGGCGCGACGCCCAACCAGGTCGCGCTCGCGTGGCTGCTCGGCGGCCCGGTGCCGGTCGTCCCGGTGATCGGTCCGAGCAGCGTCGCGCAGCTCGACGAGCTGCTCGGGGCGGCGGACCTGGACCTCGACCCGGAGGTGCGGGCCCGGCTCGACGCGGTCTAGTCCCCGCACGCACCGAGAGCGGAGCCCGTGCGCGACGTGTCCGGCACGTCGCGCACGAGCTCCGCTCTCGCTCGTTCACCCGGAGGCGCTAGCCACACTCACGCGCGGCGTACGACACGTCGTAGCCCGTCCGGACCTCCGTGCCGCCGATCGTCGCCGTGCCCGTGACCGTGGCGGTCGCGGCGGGGACCTGCGCCTGGCGGGTCGCGAAGGTCTGCTGGGCGGACTTGCCCGGCAGCACCCCGGTGAAGGTCTTGGCACCGATCGGCGTCTCGACCTTGACCGTCGCCGGGACCTTCCCGGCGTTGACCGCGCTGACCGTGACCGTCACCCGGCCCGCGACGCACTGGGTGCGCGCCGAGGCGGTCAGCTCGACCTTCGTGGCACGCGGCTCGACGAGCACCGCGACCGAGCGGGCCGGGACGGTGACCGTGCCGGTCGCCGCGTCCCACGTGGTCGCCTTGACGACGTCGTCGTGACCGTCGGCCTGGATCGGCGAGAGCGCGTACTGGCGCCCCGCCAGACCGTCGACCGTCTGCGTGACCGCGTCGGGCGAGGCGTTGAAGACGACGAGCGCGCCGTCGAGCTCCTTGTCCACGTCCGCCCCGACCGTGTCGTCGATGCTCATGACGATCACGCCGGGCGTCTGGCCGGTCCCCGCGTCGGGGAACGTGACCTTCTGGTTGATCAGGTCCGCGCTGCCCAGGCGGAACAGGTCCGTCGAGGAACGCAGCCGCAGCAGGTCGGCCGCGTTGTCGGACGCCGCCTCGATGTCCTGCGCGACCGGCTTGAGGGCCGGGTTCGCCAGCAACGGCGCCATGAGCGGCCACTTCTCGCCGTTGTCGGCCTCGAGCGGCAGGCCCTTGCCGAACCCGTTGTCCGTCCCGGTCCAGTCGATCGCGTTGTACCAGTCGCCCGAGTCGTAGCTGTTGCGGTCGAGCGACTTGGAGCGCAGCAGGTCGGTGCCCGCGTGCCACAGCGAGGGCGTCTGCGACAGGGCCGTCGTGGCGAGCGAGACGTTGTTCATGCGCACCCGGTCGGCCATCGACGTGTCCGCCGGCAGCTTGAGGGTCAGCAGGTCGAACAGCGTCTCGTTGTCGTGCGCGTCGACGTAGCTGATGATCTCCTCGGGCGAGTCCGCGTAGCCCGCGGGCGCGCCCCGGTAGTCGATCTCGTCGCCGCGCCGGGTCTCGCCCGTCGAGGTCGTGAACGTGAAGCTGCGCAGGTTGCCCGCGAGCCCCAGCCGGACCAGGTCCGTCTCGTGCCCCAGCGCTGCGAGCTCGTCGGGAGACCCGTCGTTCACCGTGCCCGGCTCCCCCGCCCGGGCGGGCTGCCCGTTCGGGTCGGTCGCGAGGCCCGTGCCGAAGCCCTGCGTGAACGTCGAGGCCCCGTCGACGGGGGACCCGCCGTGGACCGCGTCGCGCAGACGGTCGGAGAACGTGCCGATACCCGTGCCACTGAGCTGGCCCTGCGTGGCCTGCTCGAACAGCGCGTTGTCCGCGACCTCGCCGAAGTTCCAGCCCTCGCCGTACAGGTACACGGCCTTGCCGTCGACGCCGTCCTTCTTCGGTGTGAGCTCGTCGAGCGCGGCCCGGACGTCGAGCATGTTCTGCTTCGAGTGGTGTCCCATGAGGTCGAAGCGGAAGCCGTCGACCTTGTAGTCGCGGGCCCACGTGACGACCGAGTCGACCATGAGCTTGCCCGTCATGGCGTGCTCGGTCGCGAGGTTCTGGCAGCACGTGCTGGTCTCGACCGCGCCGGTCGTCGTGTTCTGGCGGTGGTAGTAGCCGGGCACGACCTTGTCCAGCACGCTCTTGGCGTCCTGGCCGCTGGCCGCGGTGTGGTTGAACACCTGGTCGAGCACGACCTGGAGCCCGGTCTGGTGCAGCGACCCGACCATGGTGCGGAACTCGGCGACGCGCGCGGCCCCCTCCGCGTCGACGGCGTACGAGCCCTCGGGCGTGGAGAAGTGCAGCGGGTCGTAGCCCCAGTTGAAGCCGTCCGTGCCCTGGATCGCGGACACGGCCGCCTGCTGCTCGGTGCCGTCGGGCGCGAAGCCGCTCAGGTCACCGGTGACCGACTGCTCGGCCCGGTCCTCCTCAATGGTCGCGATGTCGAACGTCGGCAGCAGGTGCACCGTCGTCAGGCCCGCGTCGGCGAGCTCGGCGAGGTGCTTCATGCCGGCCGACTTCTTCTCGCCGAACGCGAGGTACGTGCCGCGCTTGGGGGCCGGCACGGTGGTGTCGGCGATCGAGAAGTCCCGCACGTGCAGCTCGTAGATCGTCTGGTCGACGGCTCGCTCCACGACGGGAGCCTTGGTGTCCTTCCAGACCTTGGGCTGCGTGGTCTTCGCGTCGAGGTCCACCACGACCGAGTGCGTCGAGTTGAGCGTGAGCCCGAGCGAGTACGGGTCGGTCACGACGTTCGTCTCGACCTTGCCGGTCGACGGGACGAAGACCTCGACCTCGTAGAGGTACCGGGCCCCGACCCAGCCGAACTTCTTGTCGGCGTCCTTCCCGTCGACCGTCCACGTCCCGTCCGACTGACGCTCGGCGGGGAACCGCCGCGCGTCCTCGGTCGTCAGGTCCGCGGCGTCGCCCGTGCCGGGCCACGCGAGGAGAGTGACCTTCTTGGCGGTGGGAGCCCACAGGGCGAACGAGGCCCACTTGCCGTTGGTGTAGATGCTCGCGCCGAGCGTGCGGTCCGCGGCGCCCTCGGCGAACAGGTCGTCCAGGACGCCCGGAAGCTGCACCCCGGTCGTCGCGGTGAGCGGTGCGTCGGCCGCGGGTCCGCCGCGCTGGGCGACCAGGAGCTGACCCGTGAGCGCGGCGGTCGCCGCGTCCACGGAGATCGGCTCGCCGTCGGTGCCCGTGACCCGCAGGGCCACCGCGTCGGCGAGGGCCGGGAAGTCGGCTACGACGTCGTCGGGCAGGCCCGCCGGGTCGTAGGCCAGCCCCAGGGTCGACGACCCCTCCGGGGCGACGACCGCGCCGTCCGCAACGCTCAGGCCGCCCGTCGGCGCCGTGTAGAGCGTCCAGCCCAGCATCGCCGGGTCCGCCCCGGCGAGGAGCTCGCGCGGCCACGCGACCAGGTCCTTGCTCACCCAGTGCGCCGCCTGCTGGCCCGTGCCGGGCAGCGGCGGGTCCGCCACCTCGATCGTCAGGACGTGCGTCGCCAGCACGTAGGAGAACGTCACGGCCTTGCCCTCGGTCGCGCTGAACGAGTAGTTCTGGCCGTCCTTGACGCCGCCGACGCCGTAGTTCTCGGCCCAGCTCATGCCGTGCGTGACCTTGCCCTCGTAGGCGCCCGTGGCGAGCGCCGACGTCGTGAACGTGTAGACGCCGTCACCGTCCGGGTCGCGCAACCACGACCCCAGGCAGTCCGGAGACCAGGCTGCCGAGCAGCCGAGCTGGTCCTGGAACGAGCCCGCGACCGTGACGATCGGGCCCTGGGCCGTGCTCGAGAAGTCGTGCGAGACCGGGTCCCAGTAGAACGTCACCGGGCCGCCCGCAGTCGTGTACGTCGCGTTGGAGCCGTCCTTCGCGCCGCCCACGCCGTAGTTGAGGTCCCACGAGCCGTTGATCGCGACCTTGTACTCGTACGTCCCGGCCGGGACGTCGAACGTGCCCGCGTAGACGCCGTCGGCGCGCTTCGTGAGCTTCGCGGCCTCGCAGCCGGGAGCCCAGTCGCCCGCGCAGCCCATCTCGGAGTTGTGGCTGCCGGGGACGGTGACCAGGTCGATGTCCGTCGGGGGCTCGACCTCCTCGTCACCGCTCACCGCGTTCCCCACGCTCGCGAACGTCGAGGACGCGGCCCGGTCGCCGTCGGCATCGACCGTCACGGCGCGGTACTCGACGAGCGTGCCCTTCGCCAGGTCGCTCACGTCGTGGAAGACGCGCGGCGAGGTGTCCTCGGCCGTGCCGAGGCCCTGCCACTCGTCCGTCCCGACGACGCGCCACGCGAAGCTGGTCTCGGACCACGCGGCGTCGTCGACGTCCGCGCTGACCGGGGCGATCCCGGTGAGTCCCGCTCCCGCGGCCGGGACCGTGACCGACACGTCGCCCGTCGACTCGACGCCCACCGTGCGGTCGGCCTTCAGGACGACCGAGCCCAGGGCCGGGACCGTGAGCGAGACCGTGCCGTCGGCACCTGCCGTGACGGGGTCGCCCCCGAGGAGCGGCGTGTACGTCGCTCCCGGCGTGAGCGTCGTGAAGCTGACCGTCTTGGCCGCGGTCGAGTTGTTGAGCCCCACGAGATGCTCGACCTTCTCGGTGCGGTCCACGCGCGAGAAGGCGTAGACACCCGCACCCGAGTCCGTGTAGCGCTCGATCTGAGCCCCGGTGGCGAGCGCCGGGTTGTCCGCACGCAGCGCGGAGAGCTCCGCGATGTGGGTGTAGAGCGGCGACGTGGTGTCGTAGCGGTCCTGGCTGCCGGCGGTCTCGCCCGTGACGAGCGGCTGGTCCGCGTACTCGCCGACCTGGGTCGCGAACAGCGACTGACGAGCGTTCTTGTCCTTGCCGTCGCCCACGCCCGCGAAGCCCTGCTCGTCGCCGTAGTAGACGACGGGCTGGCCGCGAGTGAGGTACATGAGGTCGTGCGCGAGCTCGTCGCGACGCTGCGCGTCGCCCGTGGTCTGCAGCAGGTACCCGATCCGGCCCATGTCGTGGTTGCCGAGGAAGGTGGGCAGCGCCGAGGCCGACGAGTCGGGCGTCGTGTACATGTCGTCGCTCGCGAAGAGCTGGGACAGGCCCTTGGCGCTGTTGCCGCTCGCGAAGCTCGCGGCCGAGGACTGGAACGCGAAGTCGAGCACTGAGCTCATGTCCGTCTTGCGCACGTAGGGCGAGAGCTTGGCGGCGTCGGCGTCGTAGATCTCGCCGAACATGAAGAAGTCGTCCTTGCCCTTCGAGTGGGCGTAGTCGAGGACCTCGGTGGTCCAGGTCTCCCAGAACTCGAAGTTGACGTGCTTGACCGTGTCGATGCGGAAGCCGTCGATGCCGAGGTCGACCCAGCCCTGGTAGACGTCGACGAACCCGTCGACGACGCGCGGGTTCTCGGTCATGAGGTCGTCCAGGCCGTCGAAGTCGCCGTAGGTCACCGACTCGCCGGACCACGTCGAGTTGCCGCGGTTGTGGTAGAGCGTCGTGTCGTTGAGCCACGCGGGGACCTTGGCGTCCTTCGCGTCGTCGGCGACCACGGGCGTGTAGGGGAACGACGTCGTGGGGTCCATCGCGGGGAACGTGTCCTTGCCCGCGTGGTCGGCCGGGTCGAACACGTCGCCCGCTGCGTCCTTGTACGGTGCGGTCGCCTGGTCGACGTACGAGTACTGCTTCTGCTCGTTGTCGATCAGGTCGGCCGTGTGGTTGGTGATGATGTCGAAGTAGACCTTGATGCCCTTGGCGTGCGCCTCGTCGATGAGCGCCTCGAGCTCGGCGTTGGTCCCCAGGTGCGGGTCGATCTGCGTGAAGTCCGTGACCCAGTAGCCGTGGTAGCCCGCCGAGGCGTTCTCGCCCTCGCCCTGGACCGGGTTGTTCTTGAACGACGGCGTGAGCCAGATCGCGGTGGTCCCGAGTCCTTCGATGTAGTCGAGCTGGTCGCGCAGGCCCTGGATGTCGCCACCCTGGTAGAAGCCCTTGTTCGTGGGGTCGTAGCCCGAGCGCAGCGCACCGCCCTCGATGCCGGCCTCGTTGTTGGTCGGGTCGCCGTCCGCGAAGCGGTCCGTCATGACGAAGTAGAACTGCTCGTCCGAGCCCGGCTGGCGCACGGGCGGGGTCACGATCGGCGCGTCGGTCGCCTCGTCGTAGGCTCCCCCGAGCCCGACGGGCGCGAGCGAGACGCGCTTGGCGACGTCGTCGAACGTGAAGCGCAGGGTCGTGGGGCCACCGACGACCAGCGGGATGTTGTCCGCACCGCCGTTCAGGCCGTACGCCTCGTCCCACGAGTCGTTCACGGCGACCTTGTACTCGTAGGTGCCCGCCGGCACCTGGAAGTCGGCCGAGAAGACGCCGTCGGTGCCGGTCGGCACGAGCTCGGTCGCGGCGCAGGCCGGGTCCCAGTCCGCCGCACAGCCCGCCTCGTCCTGGAGGCTGCCGACGAGCGCGAAGGTGCGGGCCGCATCGTTCGCGGTCGCCGCGGGGGCGGTCGCCGCGTTGGCGACGGCCGTGAAGCCGGTCAGCCCGGTCAGCGCGACCGAAATGGCCGCGAGGGAGGCTGTGGTGCGGCGCGGTCTGGAGGACCGCCTGGGGGCAGGTGCTGGCATGAGGACTCCCTTGTCACCGGGGAGTCGGACGTGCGAACGCACCGCCGGGCGACCGAGCCTCTGCGCTCCGCGTGGTCTCCCGAGCCGGGCGCTCCCCGCCGCCGGCTGACCCAGACTGTAGCCCTTGCAGAAAGTTGCAGCAAGAGTTTGTTGTCGGGGAACGCCGAACGAGGCCGGTCGGACAGCTCGGCTGAGCTGCCCGACCGGCCTCGAGGTTCGGAACGGGACGAATCGACGCTGCGGGTCAGCCCGCGAGATGCCCCCACCTCGGCGCCAGGTCGCGCCACGGCCCGACCTCCGCGACCGCACCCTCGTGCAGGACGACGACCCGGTCTGCCCGCGCGAGAGCCGCGCGCTTCGAGGTCGAACCGATCACGGTGGTCCCGCGCTCGCGCAGCGACGACCACAGCTCGATCTCCGTCGCGGCGTCCAGGGCGCTCGACACGTCGTCGGCCAGGAGGAGCTCGGCGTCGGTCGCGAGCGCCCGGGCGAGCGCGAGCCGCTGCACCTGACCGCCCGAGAGCCGCACACCGCGATGCCCCACGAGCGCCCCGTGCCCGCCCGCCTCGACCACGTCCCGCTCCATGCGCGCGGCCGCGACAGGTCCCTGGACCTCACGCTCGTGACCGAGCCGCACGTTGTCGGCGAACGTTCCCGACAGCACGCGCGGGACCTGCGCGACGTGCGCGACCTGCCCCGGACGCAGGAACGTCTGCGCGTCCTCGACGTCGGTCCCGTTCCACCGGATGTGGCCCGTGTGCTCCATGAGCCCGGCGAGGGCCGCGAGGAGGCTCGACTTGCCCGCACCCACCTGGCCGAGCAGCAGCACGAGCTCGCCGCGCTCGATCGTCAGGTCGACGCCCTGCACACCGATCGTGCCGTCGTCGTGCAGCGCGCTCACGCCCGCCAGCTCCAGGAGCTCGAGCGCCTGCCGGGGGCTGGGCGCCGGCGTAGGCGCCGCACCGGTGAGCAGGTCGACGCCGGGCGGCACGTCCATGAGGTCCGCCCCCGCGGCGAGGCGGCTCGTCGCCCGCTGCCAGGACCGGGTGCCGGGCGCCTCGGTCACGACCGCCCCCGCCACGACGCCGAACCACCCGAAGCCGTTGACCGCGTTCGCGACCAGGAGCGCCGTCGCGAGGTCCCACGTACCCGTCAGGAGACCCGCCCACGCCGCGACGACGCCGAGCTGGATCATGACGAGCGGCACGCCGTCGAGCGCGGCCTGCACCCGGTGCTCGAAGATCGCGGCCCGCACCCGGCCCGCGTCGACCTCGTGCAGGTGCGCGTGCACCTGCGGGGTCCGGGCCGCGAGCTTGACGGTACGCGCCGAGTCGAGCGCCGAGACCAGCGACCGCCCGAACCGGGCACGCGCGGCCGAGGAGCGCGTGGCCGACCGACCCGCGATCGGTCGGCCGAGCGCCGACGCAGCGGCCGACACGACCATGACCGCGAGCAGCACGGCCCCCGCGAGCCACGACCGGCTGAGCAGCGCCGTGACGCCCGCGATGACGAGCCCGTTGACGAGGTCGACCCAGCGGTCCGCGTAGCGCACGAAGCGGTCGGCGTCCATGGCTCGCGCCACGACCTCGCCCGGCGGCGTCGCCGTGAGCCGGTGCTGGCGCGTCTGGCCCGTCATGACCGACATGCGCACGCGCAGCAGGACCTCGATCCACCAGCGCGGGTAGACGTACAGGGCGCGCGCGAGGCACAGCGGCGCGATCACGAGGAGGACCGCGAACGGGACGAGCAGCCCCGCCGGGAAGCCCTCGTCGAGCCCCTGGACGGCGCGCCCCCAGAGGAACCCGGTGACCGCTCCCTGCGCCGAGACGAGGCTCGCCACGAGGAACAGCCCGGCCCCCACGACGCCCCACGCCGGGCGCACGAACAGCGCGTGCAGCACGCCGCGCGCGAGGCTGGGGCCGTCGCCCGGGTCGGCGAGGACCGGGGGTGCGCCCAGTCGACGCCGACCGCCGACGGCCTCGTCCGCCTGCCCCGGAGCCGCAGCCTGACGCTCACCGCTCGAACCGGCGTCGTCGAGCCCGTGGTCCGGGCGGGCCCCGCGCTCGAGACTGCCTGCACCCTCGACCGGTGCCGGCGACGCGAGCCCGTCCTGCGCGACGCTCGCCTCGAGCAGGTCACGGTAGGGACCCGCGAGCCGCGCGAGCGCGGCCCGGTCACCCTGCTGGACGACGCTCCCCCGGTCGAGCACCGCGATCAGGCGGGCGCGTTCGATCGTCGTGAGCCGGTGCGCGACGAGCACGCCCGTGCGGCCCGCGAGCAGCCGCTCCGAGGCGGCCACGACCCGTGCCTCGGTCAACGGGTCCATGCGCGCCGTGGCCTCGTCCAGGACGACGACCTGGACGTCGCGCACCAGGAGGCGGGCGAACGCGACGAGCTGCTCCTCCCCCGCCGACAGGGACGTCCCGCCGGGTCCGAGCAGCGTGTCGAGCCCGTCGGGCAGCCCGGCCACCCAGTCGTCGAGGCGCAGCTCGCGCACCGCGTCCTCGATCGACGAGCGCGGGACGTCGGCGAACAGCGCGACGTTCTCCGCGAGCGTGCCCGCGAGGATCTCGGTCCGCTGGGTCACGACGCCCACCGCGGCGCGCAGCGCCTGCAGGTCGAGGTCGCGCACGTCGACGCCGCCCACGAACACCGCGTCGCGGGGCGGCTCGACCGCCCGGGACAGCAGCGACGCGAGGGTCGACTTGCCCGAGCCCGTCCGACCGACGAGCCCGATCGTCGCGCCGGCCGGCACGTCCAGGCTCACGCCGTCGAGGGCGAACGTGCCCTCGGCGTAGGAGAAGTGGACGTCCCGGAGCTCGATGCCCACCGGGCCCTCCGGGACGGGGCGCCCACCCACCGGCTCGGGGGCGACCGAGAGCATCTGCCGGATGCGCGTGAGCGCCCCGAGCCCCTCCTGGATGTCGGGCAGGTGGTGGACGAGGTTGTCGGTCTGCCCCACGAACATCGACGTGACCAGGAACAGCGTGACGAGACGGTCGACGCCCAGCTGGCCGTCCGCGGCGAGCGCCGCACCCGAGACCGCCACACCTGCGAGCAGCGAGGCGAGCACGAGCCCGGCACGCCGGAGCATGCTCGACTCGACCAAGAGAACGGACTCGAAGCGTCGGTGGACCTGCGCCGACCGTTCGGCGAGCCTGCGCACGGCGAACGACTGGCCCAGGCTCGTGCGCAGGTCGTCGCGCGCGGCCACGGCCTCCTCGAACGCGGCCGCATGGTCCGTCCACGCCGCCTCCTCGATCACCTTCCGGCGAGCGATCTCCCCGAGCATGGGGCGCACGATGAGCCCGGCGACCAGGCCGAGCACGGGGAACAGGATCCACGCGGGCCACCACGTCAGCCCGGCCACGACCCACATGGGGACCACGCCGACGAGCGTGCGTCCTGCACCCCACGCCTGACGACGCACGAGCGTGCCGACGGCATGGGTGTCGTCGTCGACGCGGTCCAGCACCTCGCCCACGGCCTGCTCGGTGAGGGTGTCCAGCGGCTGGTGCAGGGCCGCGGAGAGCAGGTCTCCGCGCAGGCGCCCCTCGGCCCGGTCGACGACCCCGGCCCAGACCACCTGTCCGACGGTATCGAGCAGGGCTGCGCCCACGACGCACGCGGCGAGGAGCTGGAGCGTCGCCGTCGTCGGGTCCGCGGCGAGCCAGCCCGCGACGACCGTGCCGTACGCGGCACCGATCGCACCGATCGTGAGCGCGACGAGCGCGACGACGGCCTGGGGCCCGCGCAGGCGCCGCCAGTCGAGGCGGCGCGCGGGGTCCGTCGAGGTGACGGACGGGGAAGGGACGACATGGTCTGGGCCGGTCGGAGTGCCGGTGGGTGCATCGGTCATGGCGCGTCGATCCTATGGCGGGGGTCCGACGCGCACGCAGGGATTTTCCGACGCCGAGGGTGGTCAGACGACCACGACGGGCTGCGTGGCCACCCTCGGGTCCGGCTCCCGGGACGAGGTCAGATCAGGCCGAGCCCGCGCACCGCGTCGCGCTCCTCGACGAGCTCGGCGACGGAGGCGTCGATGCGCTCGCGCGAGAAGTCCGAAATCTCCAGGCCCTGGACGATCTCCCAGCTCCCGCCGCGCGAGACCACGGGGAACGAGGCCATGAGGCCCTCGGGGACGCCGTACGACCCGTCGGACACGATGCCCGCGCTCGTCCAGTCGCCCTCGGGCGTGCCGTTGACCCAGTCGAACACGTGGTCGATCGCGGCGTTCGCGGCCGAGGCGGCTGACGAGGCGCCGCGCGCGTCGATGATCGCGGCCCCGCGCTTGGCGACGGTCGGGATGAACTCGCCCGTGAGCCAGGCCGAGTCGGCGGCGAGCTCGGCGCCCGGGCGCCCTGCGACGTCGGCGTGGAAGATGTCCGGGTACTGCGTGGCCGAGTGGTTGCCCCAGATGCTGACCTTGCGGACCTCGGACACGGGTACGCCCGCACGCTTGGCGACCTGCGTCAGCGCGCGGTTGTGGTCGAGGCGCGTCATGGCCGTGAAGCGGTCCTTCGGCACGTCAGGGGCGTTCGACGCGGCGATGAGCGCGTTGGTGTTCGCCGGGTTCCCGACGACGAGCACGCGGACGTCGTCGGCCGCGCCGGCGTTGATCGCCTCGCCCTGCGGCTTGAAGATGCCACCGTTGGCCTCGAGGAGGTCGCCGCGCTCCATGCCCGGGCCGCGGGGACGCGCTCCGACGAGCAGGCCGACGTTGGCCCCCTCGAACCCGGCGCGCGGGTCGTCGAAGATGTCGATGCCCGCCAGCAGCGGGAAGGCGCAGTCGTCGAGCTCCATCGCGGTGCCTTCCGCCGCCTTCACCCCCTGGGGGATCTCGAGCAGTCGCAGGCGGACGGGCACGTCCGGTCCGAGGAGCTGACCTGCGGCGATGCGGAACAGCAGGGCGTAACCGATCTGACCGGCGGCTCCGGTCACGGTCACGTTCACGGGAGTTGTCATGGCCACACTCTGTCACAACGCCCCCGCGCTCCCCAGGGGTACTCGCGAACCTCGTCCGTGGGGCGTCCGTCACACCCGCGGACGGTGCCCGCGCCGCACGCGCGGGGCCGCGTCGGGCCGTGCGCGGCCCCGTCCCCCACCCCCGAGAACGCCCGACGGCGCCGCTCACCGGAGGAGGTGAGCGGCGCCGTCGGGCGTGCGGGGACGAGGATCAGGCCAGGCGGGCGGCCAGGTTCTCGTCGAGCGCCGCGAGGAAGTCCTCGGTCGTGAGCCACTCCTGCTCCGGGCCGACCAGGAGCGCGAGGTCCTTGGTCATCTTGCCGGACTCGACCGTCTTGATGACGACGTCCTCGAGCGTCTCGGCGAACGCCGTGACCTCGGGGGTGCCGTCGATCTTGCCGCGGTGCATGAGGCCACGGGTCCAGGCGAAGATCGACGCGATCGGGTTGGTCGACGTCGGCTTGCCCTGCTGGTGCTGGCGGTAGTGACGCGTCACGGTGCCGTGCGCGGCCTCGGCCTCGACGGTCTTGCCGTCCGGGGTCATGAGGACCGACGTCATGAGGCCGAGCGAGCCGAAGCCCTGCGCGACGGTGTCGGACTGGACGTCGCCGTCGTAGTTCTTGCAGGCCCAGACGTAGCCGCCCTCCCACTTCATGGCCGAGGCGACCATGTCGTCGATGAGGCGGTGCTCGTAGGTGAGGCCTGCGGCCTCGAACTGGTCCTTGAACTCGGCGTCGAAGACCTCCTGGAACAGGTCCTTGAACTGGCCGTCGTAGGCCTTGAGGATCGTGTTCTTGGTCGACAGGTACACCGGGTAGTTGCGCTGCAGGCCGTACGCGAACGAGGCGCGCGCGAAGTCCTTGATGGACTCGTTGAAGTTGTACATGCCCATGGCCACGCCACCGTCGTCGCCGTAGGTGACGACGGTCTGCTTGATCTCCTCGGAGCCGTCGGCAGGCGTGTAGGTGAGCGTCAGGGTGCCGGCGCCGGGGACCTTGAAGTTGGTCGCCTTGTACTGGTCGCCGTGCGCGTGACGGCCGATGATGATCGGCTTGTTCCAGCCCGGCACCAGGCGCGGGATGTTGGAGATGATGATGGGCTCGCGGAAGACGACGCCACCGAGGATGTTGCGGATGGTCCCGTTCGGGGAGACCCACATCTTCTTCAGGCCGAACTCCTCGACGCGTGCCTCGTCGGGGGTGATGGTCGCGCACTTGACGCCCACGTTGTACTGCTTGATGGCGTTCGCCGCGTCGATCGTCACCTGGTCGTCGGTGGCGTCGCGGTTCTCGATCGACAGGTCGTAGTACTTGAGGTCGATGTCGAGGTAGGGGTAGATGAGGCGGTCCTTGATGAACTGCCAGATGATGCGCGTCATCTCGTCACCGTCGAGCTCGACGACCGGATTGACGACCTTGATCTTGCCCATGCGGGGGTAACTCCAACTCTGCGAGGGGAACCTGCGGCCGCCCGGGGGCTACCGGCGAGTGCCGGAACTCGCGCGCGCGAACCGTTGATGCTGACCGCCGCCCAGGGTACTCGACTTCTCGACATCAAGATACTTTCCGTCCGGTGCGCGCGGCAGAGCACGGCCCGCCCCGACGGCGCCGCCCACCGCCGGGCCCCGGCCCGCCCCTCTGGCGCGGTCGCGCTCGCGGAGTGAGACTGGTCACGAACTGATCAGCGAACTCCCAGACATCGGTGGCAGGATGCCTCCGAGATGCCGGTTCTGCACCGACCTCGCATGTTCATCCCGAACGTCCGGCCTTCCCGGACCCCTCACAGACACCAGACAGGAACACCATGTCCCAGGACACTTCAGCACCTGACGCAGTCGTCGTCGACGAGACGACCGTCGTGGTCGGGCCGAGCCTGCTCGCCCGGCTCGGCGCCGAAGCCTTCGGCACGTTCTTCCTCGTCCTCGCGATCCTCGGCGCAGCGCTCTACAGCGTCGGCGGCCTCGGCACGGGCACGATCGGCGTCGCTCTCGCCGGTGGCATCGCGCTGCTCGGAGGGATCGCCGCGGTCGGGCACGTGTCCGGCGGACACTTCAACCCGGCCGTGACGCTCGGCGCGGCCATCGGCGGCCGCACCGCCTGGGCCGACGTCCTCCCCTACTGGCTCGCCCAGCTCGTCGGTGGCGTCATCGCCTCCGCCGTGCTCTTCGCGACCATCCCCGCCTCCGCGCTCCCCGTGCTCCAGCAGAGCGGCCTGATCGCCGACGCGACGCAGCAGGCCTTCCTCTCCGCGACCGCCAACGGCTTCGGAGAGCACTCCCCGCTCGCGACCGCGACGAACGGCGCCTTCTCGTTCAGCGTCTGGTCCGCCCTCATCATCGAGATCGTCGCGGCCGCCATCTTCGTCGGCGTGATCCTCGGCGTCACGGACAAGCGCTCGAACTCCAAGCTCGCGCCGGTCGCGATCGGCCTGACCCTCACGGTGCTGCTGATCGTCGTCGCGCCGTTCACGAACGCAGGGCTCAACCCCGCCCGCTCGTTCGCCGCCGCCGTCTTCGCCGGCGGGTGGACCTGGGGCCAGCTCTGGCTCTTCATCGTCGCCCCGCTCGCGGGCGCGGCGATCGCCGCCCTGTTCTACCGTGCGTTCGCCTTCGCCCCCGTCCAGGACGACCTCCTGGCCGAGGACGAGGTCTTCGTGGTCGACGAGGCCGCGGTCGTGGCCGAGAAGTCCGCAGGCACCGCCGGCACCGCGACCGCTGCCGCGGTCGCCGAGGGAGCGACGTCTCCCGCCGCAGCGGCTCCGGCCGCTGTCGAGACGGTCGAGACGGTCGAGGTGACCGAGACCGTCGAGGTCGCCGAGACCCCGGAGACGGGCACGAGCACCGACTCCTCGGGCGACGAGCCGACCGGCGGCTCGGCCCCCAAGGCCTGACACCGCGGCTCTGCCGACGCGACGAGGCCCGGTCCGCTGCTGCGGGCCGGGCCTCGTGCCGTCCCGGGCGGTCCCGGGCGCAGCGGCCGTCAGACGTTGGGGACGGTGACGGCGAGCGTGCCCATGGCGCCAGCCATGAAGAGGTACATGATGACGTCGGTCCAGCGGGTGCGGACCGTGAGCCCCACGGGTCCCGGACCTGGCAGGAAGGCCCGGACTCCCGCCCCGGCGACGAGGATCCCCACGAGGACCAGCACTCCCGCGCGCGCCCCGACGACCAGCGTCACCGCGACCGCGAGCAGCACCCCGGCGAGGACGAGCCACATCGCGAGGTTGCTCTGGGGGGCGGGCACGACGAGCGTCGACGGCCGGTCGAGAGGCTTGGTACCCCCGTCGCCGCCGGAGACCCGGGGGATCCCGGAGGGCGGGGCGACAGGTGCGAGCGGGTCCCCGGGCGCTGCCTGTCCCTCTGCGGCGCCCGCGGTCTCCGACGCGCCGCCGAGCCGGTGCCAGGCGGGTGCCGCCGGCGGTCGATGCTGCGTCGGGGTGCCGTTGTGCGGTCCGCGCCCGGGCGCGGTGACGTCGCTCACGCTTCCCACCAGTTCACGAGTCCGAGCCTACCGCCGACTACCGTAGGGATCGTGCCCTCACCAGTCACCACTGCTGTCCTGCCGCACTCGCGGCGCCCTGCGGCCGGGTCGGTCGTCGTCGTGGGCGCAGGTCTCGCCGGCGCTCAGACCGTCGCGGCCCTGCGGGCGCACGGGTTCACGGGTCGCGTGACGATCCTCGGGTCGGAGGGGGTGCCGCCCTACGACCGCCCGCCGCTGTCCAAGGAGCTCCTCACCCGGCCGGGCCCGGCCTGGCTGACCGAGGAGATCGGGGTCGACGTCAGCGTCCTGGCCGACGAGGCGCTGCTCGACGACCCGGCGGTCGACCTCGAGCCCGGCACCGAGTCCGTCACGGTCACGACCCGCTCCGGCCGACGCGTCACGGCCGACGTCGCGGTCCTCGCCCTGGGCTCCGAACCCGTGCGCCCGCCCGGCTGGGAGGCCGCCCTGACCCTGCACACCGCCGACGACGCTGCTCACCTGCGCGAACGCCTCACCCCCGGCACGCGCCTGGTCTCGATCGGCGCGGGCTGGATCGGCGCGGAGATCGCCGGGGTCGCGTCGAAGGCCGGGTGCGACGTCACGGTGCTCGAGGCCGCGCAGACCCCGCTCGAGCGTCAGCTCGGCGCCGAGGTCGGTGGACACCTCGTCCGCTGGTACGCCGACGCCGGCGCTCGCCTGCTCACCGGGGCCCAGGTCACCGAGGTGGGCCCGCGGTCCGTGGTGCTCGCGGACGGGCGGACCATCGAGGGCGACCTGGTCCTGGCCGCGGTCGGCGCCAAGCCCGCGACCGCGTGGCTCAAGGGCACGCTCCCGCTCGACCCGCGCGGCTCGATCCGGGTCAACGGCGCAGGGCGCGTGGCTCCCCCGACCGTCGCGGCGCCGTCGGGCACCTCGGGGCACCTGCCCCTCAAGGCGCTCCGCCGGCTGTACGCCGTGGGCGACTGCGCCACGCGCGACAACGCGGTGTTCGGGCCCGTGCCCGGCGGGCACTGGTCGGCGGCCCTGCACGACCCCGAGCCGACCGTGCGGGCCATCCTCGGCATCGACGAGATGCCCGCCGAGCCGCAGCCCGTCCGCGAGCTGCTGGGGCTGGCACCGGTCCCCCAGCACGCGCCGTACGTGTTCTCGCAGCAGCTCGGGCACGACATCGCACTGTTCGGCACGCCCTCGCCGTTCCACGAGGTCGTCTACCACGGCGACCCGAACGGCGGCGCCACGGGCCACGAGGGCTGGACCGCGCTCTACCTCGAGACCGTGGCGGGGGCGCACCGCACGAACGCCGAGGGGCACCGGCTCGCGACCGTGCGCGCGATCCTCGTGGTCGACGCGCCGCGCGAGGTGGGTCAGGTGCGCAAGCTCATGAACCGTGACGTGGCGCTGCACGTGGACGTCGAGGTCGCGACGGACCCCGGCCACAGGCTGCGCGACGCGGTCGTCTGAGGCCCCCGCCCCCCGCTGCTGATTCCCGCTCCCAGCCCCGCTGCCGAGCATGCGGTTGTCGTCCGGATCCGCGTGGATCCGGACGACAACCGCATGGTAGAGCGACGGCAACCGCATGCTCGGCCCCAGCCAGGCGCCGACCCGCCCTACGGACGGACCGGCCCTGCGGACGGGTCAGTGCGCGAAGTGGCGCGTTCCCGTCAGGTACAGGGTGACGCCGGCCGCCTGCGCCGCCGCGATGACCTCGTCGTCACGGACCGACCCACCAGGCTGCACGACGGCCTTGACGCCCGCGTCGAGCAGGACCTGCAGACCGTCCGCGAAGGGGAAGAACGCGTCGGACGCGGCGACCGAGCCGCGCGCACGCTCCTCGCCCTCGGCGCCGAGCGTGTTGGCGCGCTCGACCGACAGGCGGCACGAGTCGACGCGGTTGACCTGCCCCATCCCGATGCCGACCGCAGCCCCGCCCTTGGCGAGCAGGATCGCGTTCGACTTCGCGGCGCGCACGGCCCGCCAGGCGAACTCGAGGTCTGCGAGCGTCTCGGCGTCCGCGGCCTCGCCCGTCGCGAGCGTCCACGACGCGGGGCTGTCGCCGCCGGTCTCGGACGCGGCGTCGATGCGGTCGACCTGCTGCATGAGCAGACCGCCCGAGATGGGCCGGATCTCGACGCCCGTGCTCGGGGCGCCGTCGACCTGGAGCAGGCGGACGTTCTTCTTGCGCGAGAGGATCTCGAGCGCCTCGGGCTCGTAGCCCGGCGCCACGACGACCTCGGTGAACACGCCCGCGATCTGCTCGGCCGCGGCCGCGCTCACCACCGCGTTGGTCGCGATGACCCCGCCGTACGCGGAGACCGGGTCGGTTGCGTGAGCCTTGGCGTGCGCGTCGGCGACGTCGGCGCCGACCGCGACACCGCACGGGTTGGCGTGCTTGATGATCGCGACCGTCGGGGCGTCGCCGTGGTCGTGCGCGGCACGCCACGCGGCGTCCGCGTCGACGTAGTTGTTGTAGCTCATGGCCTTGCCGTGGAGCTGGGTCGCCTGCGCGAGGCCCGTGGCGCCGTGCCCGTTGGTGTAGAGCGCGGCGCGCTGGTGCGGGTTCTCGCCGTAGCGCAGCACGTCGGCACGGTCCCAGGTGGCACCGACCCACGCGGGGAAGCCGGTGTGGACGGTCTCGCCGTCGACCTCCGCGGCGTCCGTGGGCGCGACGACGCTGCTCATCCAGGACGCGACCGCGACGTCGTAGGTCGCGGTGTGCACGAACGCGCGGGCCGCGAGCGCCTTGCGCTGGGCGTACGTGAAGCCGCCGCGCTGGACCGCGGCGACCACGTCGCCGTACGTGGCCGGGTCGACGACGACTGCCACGCTCGGGTGGTTCTTCGCCGCGGCGCGGACCATCGAGGGGCCGCCGATGTCGATCTGCTCGATCACGGCGTCCGGACCGGCGCCCGACGCGACCGTGTCCGCGAACGGGTACAGGTTGACGACCACGAGCTCGAACGGCGCGATCTCGAGCTGCGCGAGCTGGTCGAGGTGGTCCTGCTTGCGGGTGTCCGCGAGGATGCCGGCGTGCACGTGCGGGTGCAGCGTCTTGACGCGCCCCTCGAGGCACTCGGGGAACCCGGTGAGGTCCTCGACCTTGGTCACGGGGACTCCGGCGGCGGCGATCGTGGACGCGGTCGAGCCGGTCGAGACGAGCTCGACGCCCGCGGCGTGCAGAGCCGTGGCGAGCTCGACGAGGCCGGCCTTGTCGTAGACGCTCAGGAGGGCGCGGCGCACGGGGCGCTGGGCGTCGTCGGCGATCTGGACGGTGCCGGTGTCGGGGGCGGCGTGAGAGCTTGCGGACACGAGGGGCTCCTGTGGGTCAGCGGGTCGCGGAATTCCGGTCACCAGGCGCCCAGGCGGACGACGCACCAACAGGTCGATCGGACGCTCCCCGGTGGTCGTTCCCACCCTCGCCAGTCGCGGCCGCCTCCGATCCTACCGCGCCCCGGGGCGGGCGGTCCGGGGCGCGGTGGCCCGACGGCGCCTCGCCCCCGGGGTGCCCCGCTCCCCCGGGGCGCGTGGCGCCGTCGGGTGGGTGTGCCGGTCGAGATGCGGCCACCTGGGGTCGGAGAGAGCACCGGACCCCGGATCGCCGCATCTCGACGGCGGGCGCTGCGGGCCTCGGCGGCGGAGGGCCGCCGTCAGGCGACGACGTCCGAGGCCAGCAGCTCGTCGAGGCGGTCGTAGCCCTCGCTCATGCCGTCGGCCATGCCCGAGCCGACCATGGCGTCCCGCGCCTCGACCGACTGATGGACCGAGCGCGTGACGATCCTGGTCCCGCCGCCCGGCAGGTCCTCGAACGTGACCTCGTCGAGGCTCACGTGCCCGGGAGCGCCCGCGAACTCGAAGGTCTGCACGGCCCGGGTGTCCGGCACGACCGAGTGGAACGTGCCGAAGAACCCGTACTCCTCCTCGCCCGCGCGGTGGGCGTAGGCCCACGAGCCGCCCGTCCTGGCGTCCCAGTGGTCGAGGACCATCTCGTAGCGACGGGGACCGAGCCACTGCGTGACGAGCGTCGGGTCGGTGAAGGCCCGGAACACGAGGGGACGCGGGGCGTCGACGTCGCGGACGACCTCGATGAAGGGCGTTCCCGGAGGGGCCGTGACGGTCGTGGCGTGCGTGCTGCTCATGACTGCTCCTTCGATGGGTCCGACGACGGTGCCTGGAGCCGCCCGAGGAGGGCGTCGAGCCGGCGGTACTGCCGCTCCGCGGTGAGCCGGTACTCGTCGATCCACGCCGTGAGCCGTTCGAGCGCGGCGGGGTCGAGGTGGCAGGGTCGTCGCTGGCCGTCCCGGCTGCGGGTGATGAGACCCGCGGTCTCGAGGACCTGGATGTGCCGGGACACGGCCTGCTTCGTGATGGGGAAGGGTGCGGCGAGCTCGTTGACCGTTGCCGGTCCTCTGGACAGCGTGGCGACGATGCTCCGGCGGACCGGGTCGGCCAGCGCGAGGAACGCGCGGTCGAGGTCGTCGGTGCCTGACTCGTCGTGCGGGTCGTCCAGGAGGGTCATGTCGGCCTGCTCGTCGTGATCAACAGTTACGTTGATCAACGTACTGGTTGATCAAGGAGCAGGTCAAGAGGCCGGTTCAACGGCCTGCCGCGAGACAGGACTTCCCGTCCGAGACGGGTCCCCCGGACCGTGGTCCAAGCACCGTCTCGGACAGATGAACCCCTCTCGTGCGACACGTGGCGTCAGCCCAGCAGCGCCCGGCGCCCCTCGACCCGCAGGCCCTCGCGCGCCGCCCGGCCGACCGTCTCGACCAGCAGCGCCCGCTCGGCGACCTTGATGCGCTCGTGCAGCGCCTGCTCGTCGTCGGACTCCTCGACGGCCACGGTCGCCTGCGCGATGATCGGCCCGGTGTCCACGCCGTTGTCGATCACGTGGACCGTGCACCCCGTGACCTTGACGCCGTACGCGAGCGCGTCGCGCACCCCGTGGGCGCCCGGGAAGGACGGCAGCAACGCCGGGTGCGTGTTGATCGTCCGGCCCGCGAACCGGTCCACGAACGCCGGGCTCAGGATGCGCATGAAGCCCGCGAGGACCACCAGGTCCGGCGAGAAGACCGCCACGGCCTCCGCGACGCCGTCGTTCCACGCGTCGCGGTCCGCGAAGTCGCCCGGCGCGACGACGACCGACGCGACTCCCGCCTCGCGCGCCAGGTCGAGCGCCCCCGCGCCCGGCTTGTCCGTGACGACACCCACGACCCGCGCCCCGTAGGCGGGGTCCTCGTGCGCCGCGAGGAGCGCAGCGAGGTTGCTGCCCGCCCCCGAGACCAGGACGACGACCCGCGCCGCGCTCGTCGTGTCGATGGGCTGACCGGAAGGTGTGCGCACAGTGCTCCTCGGAGGCGTCGGCAGTGGTGGAGAATGGGGGGAGAAAAGCCAGGTACCACCCTAGTCCGCGCCGGAGAGGTGCCGGTCTGCTCCCTCCACCGGGCGGGGGCTGCGCACCGGTCCGCGCCGTCGCCACCCGCGAAGCACCGAGGAGCTGCCCATGGGCAACCCGTACGCGCCCCCACGTCCCGGCCAGAAGCCGACCGACGAGGCGCGCAAGCCCACCCCTCCCCCGGTGCAGGGCCCCCCGGCTCCCCCCGCCCAGGGCGTGCCGCCGGGTCAGGCCCGGCCCGGGCGTCCCGCCGGCGGCCCTCCCGCACCGGGCGAACCTCCCGTGCCCGTCGACCCCGACACGCTGCGCGCGACGACGCGGCAGGTGCTGCACTTCGGGCTGCTCATGCTCGTCACGCTCGTCACGAGCTCGCTCGCGTTCCCGTGGCGGGTCTCGAGCCTCTTCTTCGCGGTCGTGACCATCGTGTTCGGGGTCCGCGCGATGCGCGCGGTCTGGCGCGCCCGCCTGGGCGGCGCGCTGCTGCCCGCGGTCGCCGTCGGGCTGGGCCTGACCGCGACCATGTCGCTGTCGATGCTCGGCGGGCTCGCCATGTGGGACGTCGAGCTCGACAACCAGCAGTGCCTCGACGGCGCCATCACGGTCGCCGCGCAGCAGGAGTGCGCGGTCCAGTACGAGCAGGCGCGCGAGCAGTGGACCAAGGACCGGCTGGGCCGGTAGGCCCGGCCGGTCGCCCCCGCGTCAGTCGACGGGTGCGGCCGCGTCGTCGGGCGCGGCGTCGTCGTGTCGGTGACGCACCCGCTCGGTGACGGCGGCCTTGCCCCACACGAGGGCGAGCGCCGCCCCGCCCGCGAGCTCGGCGGCGACGATGCCTCCGGCGAGCAGGGGCGGGGCACCGACCTGCGCCATGCGCCCCGGCCCGACGGCGCCACCCGCCACGAGCTGCAGGGTCACCACGAGCAGCCCGGCCGTGAGGGCGAGACCCAGCAGCGCGAGCCCCAGGTCCGCCCACCGGGCGTCGTGCCCACCGCAGCGACGCCACACGAACACCCCGGCGACGACGCCCAGGAGCACGACGACCGCGGGCGCGAACGAGGCCAGGACCGTGGTCCACTCGGGTCCGGGCAGGGCGCCCAGGAGGGGGACGGCGGGCAGCGCGCCCGGCTCGGACGCGCTCGTCGTGAAGCTGCTCCCCTCGCCCACCACGAAGCCGGGGCCCGCGATCCAGGAGCTCACCCAGAGCACCATGTTCGGCACGACCGCGAGCTGCGAGACCGCGAGGATCAGTCCGCCGAGCAGGCCCGGCGCAAGGCCCACGACGATGTCCCCCGACGTCGCCCGGCCCGCGACGACCCAGGCGCCGACCACGAGGCTCGACACCCCGACCAGCAGGGCCAGGCCCAGCAGGCCCGCACGGGCGCCGAGCCGCGCGACGGGCGGGACGTAGGGGTCGAGGGCAGCGGTCAGGTCGCCGACCCGTGGAGCGTCGGGGCGCGAGAGGATCCCGGCACCGAGGCCGACCCCCGCGACGACCGCCCCGCCCAGCAGCGCGAACAGGACGTCCCACCCCGGGGCGGACCCGGCGAGCAGCGCGATGACGAGCGTCGCGACCGCGTAGACCCCGACCCCGACCGCCCACGACGACGTCGCGGTGTGCGCCGAGCGGCGGGCCGACGCGAAGCACGTGAAGACCACCAGGGACGTGAGGCCGAGCGGCACCAGGGTGATCGAGGTGCCTGCGGCCGCGAGCGGGACGCCGTGGGCCAGGAGCCAGAACCCGGCCGCGACCGACACCGACTGGCCCCATCCCCCCGCGTCGCCCTCGCCGGGCCCGGCCGAGGACGCGAGGAATGCCGCGACGGCCGGCAGGATCACCACGGCCAGCGAGAGCGCGAGCGCCTGGAGCGCGGCGACCATGCCCGAGATCCAGCGCCGAGGGGCTTCGAGGGGACGACGAGGACCGCGGGCGGGCTCCTCGACCGTTCGGGGTGCCCGTCGCCCGGCGACGGACTGGGTGGGCGTGGTCATGGTCTCCATCGTCGTCGATCGGTCGGCCCTGGCGGTGCAGGTCGGGCGGCGCGCCCGCGATCAGCGCGCCTGCCCGGTGCGCGACCGGGCGCCGGCGCGCGTCCGGGAAGAACAGGGTACGCCGACGGCGCCCGGCCGAAGGGTGGCCGGGCGCCGTCGGACCTGCTGAGCGGGTGCTCAGCAGGACGTGATCAGGAGAGGATCTCGCGCATGAGAGCGGCGGTCTCGGACGGCGTCTTGCCGACCTTGACGCCCGCGGCCTCGAGGGCCTCCTTCTTGGCCTGCGCGGTGCCCGACGAGCCGGACACGATGGCGCCGGCGTGGCCCATGGTCTTGCCCTCAGGAGCCGTGAAGCCCGCGACGTAGCCGACGACCGGCTTGGTCACGTGCGCCTGGATGTACGCCGCGGCGCGCTCTTCGGCGTCGCCACCGATCTCGCCGATCATGACGATCGCCTCGGTGTCGGGGTCCGCCTCGAACGCCGCGAGGGCGTCGATGTGCGTGGTGCCGATGATCGGGTCGCCGCCGATGCCGATCGCGGTCGAGAAGCCGAAGTCACGCAGCTCGTACATCATCTGGTAGGTCAGCGTGCCGGACTTCGAGACGAGCCCGATCTTGCCGGGGCCCGTGATGTCGGCCGGGATGATGCCGACGTTCGACTTCCCGGGGCTGATGATGCCGGGGCAGTTGGGGCCGATGAGTCGGACGCCCTTGGCCTCGGCCAGGGTGAAGAACTCCGCGGAGTCCGCGACCGGGACACCCTCGGTGATGATGACGGTCAGCGGCATGCCGGCCTCGATGGACTCGACGACCGCGGACTTCGTGAATGCCGGGGGCACGAAGATCACGGAGACGTCGGCACCCGTGGCGGCGATCGCCTCGGCGACGGACCCGAAGACGGGGACGTCGACGGTGCCCTCACCCTTCGGGAAAGCGACCGACGTGCCGGCCTTGCGCGGGTTGACGCCGCCCACGATGTTGGTGCCGGAGGCCAGCATGCGCGTCGTGTGCTTCTGGCCCTCCGAACCCGTCATGCCCTGGACGATGACCTTGGAGTCCTCGTTGATGAAGATTGCCATGTCTGTCTGTTTTCTCTCTCGGGTCTCGGGTCAGGAAGCGGCGTTGGCCAGCTCGGCAGCCTTGTCGGCGCCGCCGTCCATCGTCTCGGCCAGGGTGACGAGCGGGTGGTTCGCCTCCGCGAGGATCGCGCGCCCCTCCTCGACGTTGTTGCCGTCGAGACGGACGACGAGCGGCTTGTTCGCCTCGTCGCCGAGGATCGCGAGCGCCTGGACGATGCCGTTGGCGACCTCGTCGCACGCCGTGATGCCGCCGAAGACGTTCACGAACACGCTCTTGACCTGCTCGTCGTTGAGGATGACGTCGAGGCCTGCAGCCATGACGGCCGCGGACGCGCCGCCGCCGATGTCGAGGAAGTTGGCGGGCTTGACGCCGCCGTGCTGCTCACCCGCGTAGGCGACGACGTCGAGCGTGCTCATGACGAGGCCCGCGCCGTTGCCGATGATGCCGACCTGGCCGTCGAGCTTGACGTAGTTGAGGTCGTTCTCCTTGGCCTTGGCCTCGAGAGGGTCGGCCGCGTCCTTGTCCTCGAGCGCCTCGTGGTCCGCGTGGCGGAAGCCGGCGTTCTCGTCGAGGGTCACCTTGCCGTCGAGCGCGACGATCGAGCCGTCCTCGGTGCGGACCAGGGGGTTGACCTCGACCAGGGTCGCGTCCTCCTCCTTGTAGACGGTCCACAGCTTCTGGATGACGTCGGCGACCTGTGCCTTGACGTCGTCGGCGAACCCGGCGGCGGCGACGATCTCGTCGGCCTTCGCCTGGTCGATGCCGACGGTCGGGTCCACGGCGACCTTGGCGAGCGCCTCGGGGCGCTCGACCGCGAGGACCTCGATCTCCATGCCGCCCTCGACGCTCGCCATGGCGAGGTACGAGCGGTTGGCCCGGTCGAGGAGCACCGAGAAGTAGAACTCCTCGGCGATCTTCGCGCCCTCCGCGATCATGACGCGGTGGACCGTGTGTCCCTTGATGTCCATGCCGAGGATCTCGGACGCCTTCTCGGCCGTCTCCTCGGGCGAGTGGGCGAGCTTGACGCCGCCCGCCTTGCCGCGACCGCCGACCTTGACCTGGGCCTTGACGACCACGGTCCCGCCACCGAGCTTCTCAGCGCCCTCGCGAGCCTCTTCGGGGGTCGTGGCGACCACGCCGCCCAGCACGGGAACCCCGTGCTTCTCGAAGATGTCGCGCGCCTGGTATTCGAACAGGTCCACCCTGTGTCGTCCTTCCATCTGACTGCCTGACCGGCTAACCGATGTCTCGACATCGAGACATCCCGTCACAGGGTAGCCCGGCAGCACGCCGGGACCTACCCGGGGCGGGCCGTCTCCCCGCTCGGGCGCTGTCTCGTTGGCCACACCCGTCCCGCTCGCGTGCCGGGCCGAGCCGTGCTCGGACGAGCCTTGCCGGACCTGGTCGGCGCAGCTCGTCCGAGGATCTCCCGGCCCGACGACGCCGCTCGCCCCAGGGGGACGGGCGGCGGCGTGAGAGCTCAGGCCTTCACTGGCCGGGCAGCCTCGAGGAGGGCGTCCTCCTCGGCGTTGCGGGTCGACTGCTCGAACGCGCTCGGCGCGAGCTCGCGTCGAGCCGCCTCGGGGTCCTGCGACCGCAGGCGCCGGATGTACCGCTCGTACCAGACGAGCGCGGCACCCAGGAAGATCACGACGCCACCGACGTTGTAGACGAGCGTGAGCCAGAGCGCCTGGTCCTCTGGGAACGTCGCCGCGACGAAGCACACCGTGAAGAGCACGACGAGGAACGAAGCGATGCTCAGCCCGAGCCCGCGACCACCCATCATGAAGCTGCGGCTGGCGGACTCGTAGGACTTCCGGAGCTTCCAGTAGGCGACCAGGATGAGCGCCGGGGGCAGCAGGGCCGTCGCTGCCGTCATGTTGATCACGATCTTGAGCAGCGCATCGATCGACGACCCGGCACCGAGCGTCGGGATGACGAGCAGCGGGACGACGATCGCGAACTGGATCCAGGCGCCACGCACCGGCACACCGTGCTCGTTGAGCGCGACGACCTTGGGCCCGAAGATCCCGCTCGGGATCTCGGAGAAGAAGATCTTGACCGGTGCGGAGGTCCAGATCATCAGACCACCGAGCGTCGCGGCGAGCATGATGACACCGACGACACGGATGGTGACGGTCCCCGACAGCCCGAAGTGCTCGGCTGCTGCGGCCATCGTGACGAACACGCCGTTCTCGTAGCCCACCTCGCTCTTCTCGACGAAGACGGCCATGAGCCAGGTCCCGATCGTGTAGACCAGGCCGATCGTGAGACCCGCGACGACGATCGTGCGGACGAAGGCCTTGGCTCCCCCGCGCAGGTCGTTGAGGTAGACGCCGATGGACTCCGCGCCGCCGACTCCCTGGATGATCCACGCCAGGGTTCCGAGGAAGGCCCAGGTGGTCAGACCCGATCCGGGGTCGAGCTTCATCCCGGCGATCGAGAGGTCGTTCGCGGGCGTGATCCCGCCGAGCAGCGCGACGACGGCGCCGACGATGAAGACGAACGCCATCGACAGCATCAGGGTCGCGCCGAACGACGTGACCTTGCCGATCCACTTCGCACCCCGCGTGGAGATCCACGTCGCGACGAAGAAGATGGCGATCGAGAAGACCGCGAGCGCCCAAGGCTCCACCTGGACACCCTTGCCCAGGATCATGTACGTCGCGTAGACGAGCACGAGCGGCAGCAGGGAGATGAAGTAGAAGAGGTTCACGAACCAGTAGCAGAAGGCCGTGAAGAAGGCCCACCTGCCGCCGAGGGACGAGCGCACCCACTGGTAGACGCCGGACTCCGAGTTCCGGTTGAGGCTCACGAACTCGGCGATGATCAGGGTGAACGGGATGAAGTACACGATCGTGGCGACGAAGAAGGCGGGGGCCGCGAGCGTGCCGATGGCGACGTAGTTGTTGATGACGTTGCGGAAGTTGAAAACCGCCGCGATGACCATGGTGAACAGGATGAATCCACCGATGCTCTTGCGATCGTTCATGAGCTTGTGCTTTCTCGAGGAGAAGAGTGAGGGCAGGCGCGCTGCGCCTACTTGTTGTGGAAGGTCGCGCCCTCGACGGTGAGGCGGACGACCAGGAGGTCGGCGTGCTGGCCAGGCGCGACACGCCACGCGTGGTCGACCGGGACCGCGAGGATCTGGCCCTGCGACGCGGTCACGACATGCCCCACGCCTGCGGTGGCGGAGAACCTCTCGCGGTCCGACAGGTCGCTGTAGGCCTCGTACGTGGGCAACGCACTCTGCGGGGCGAGGTCCGTCCGGACCTCGCCCACGAGCACCGACAGCACTGTCTGGTACCGCCGGTGCCCGACGAACGTGGTCTGGCTCAGACCCTCGGCACTCTCTCGCCGGTACGTCAGGGAGTCCCCGATCGAGTGCGCGACGCCGGGTCTGACGGCGTCCGCGTTGTCGAGCGCGGCAAGCAGGCGCTCCCACTTGGTGACGCCCGCATGACCGGCGACGAGGTCCTCTCTCGAGGCGAACAGGGTCACAGCACGTCCTCCGTCGTCGTACGGCCGGGCTCCGTGGCGCCCGGGCGGGGGTGTGCGGCACGCACACCGCGGACGGCGAATGCGGGGTCGACGTCGCCCGTGTTGAGCGGTGTCATGAGGAACGAGTAGCTGAACTCCTCGAACCGCACTCGGTAGGTGTCGAGCACCTCCGATCCCCACGAGTTCGACCCGAGCCCGAGGACGGCATGATCGATGTTGACCGTGAGCGCCTCGGGGTCCGGGACGAGGTCGGTGACGTGACGCGCCGCGTCGATCTGCTCGCACGTGTAGGGCCAGGCGGACCAGTTGAGCGGGGCCCCCTCCGCCGCGAAGGCGAGACCTCGGCCGTGACGGTCCTTGTGCACGACCCACCGGACGTCCTGGTGGTTGGCACAGTCCTGCGGGACGACGTACGACGTGAACATGTCGGCGACGGTGCCCCGGTAGCGCCCGACCACCTGCGAGGCGCGGGAGTCCGCGTAGTTCTCTCCCGGCCCGCGTCCGTAGAACTCGACCTGGTCGCAGTCGACCGGTATTCCCAGATCGAGGCCGATCTTGGGCACGATGTCGCGGTACTCACCGTAGGGGGTCCCGGACAGGCTCAGGCGCGCCGTGCCGTCGTCGAACAGGTCCCAGCGATAGGTGACCCGCATCCCGAAGTCGAAGACGGGCGGTGCGAGGCTCGTCTCGACGACGACGGTGACGTACCCCTCGCCCCGCTCGACGCGGACACCGCGGGTCGACTCCTGCATGATCTGCAGGTGACGAGGGTGCCACAGCGCGTCGTGCTCCTGCTGGTGGTTGTCGATGAGGGGCTTCCACATCTGGAGCCGGGGTGGCCGCACCACGAGGTCGCGACCGGCGCCACGCCACGAGAGCAGGCGCCCCGTGAGCGTGTCGAACGTCCATGTCGAGGACGCCGCCGAGATCGCGAGGGTGTGCTCGGACTCGACCACCCGGAACGGATGCCGGGGCTGGGTCGCGACCTGACCTGCGTCGGGCTCGTCGTCGCTGAGCGGGAACTGGTAGATGCCGATCCGTGCGTGCGGCGCCGACCATGCGGTGCCCGTGCGGCGCAGGACCGAGACGGTCCGGAGCACCTCGCCGCCCCTGGGCGCCTCAGGCAGCTCGACGACGGTCGACTCACGCGGAGCGACGGCCCCGGCCGACACCGTCAGCGATCGCGCCACGACGCCGTCGACGTGGTCCTCGACCACGAGGTCGAAGTCCGCGAGGGTCGTGAAGTAGAAGCCGTTGCGCACGAGGAGCCCACCGTCGGCCCCCTCGACCTTGACGGGGCTGATGACCTGGGCGTACTCGGTCAGCCCGGGGCTGGGCTGCTGTCCCGGGAACAGCAGGCCGTCGAGGCAGAAGTTCCCGTTGTTCGGATAGTCCCCGTAGTCGCCGCCGTAGCGGTGGAGCTCACGGCCGTCGTCGGTCACCTCGCGCAGGCCGTGGTCGCACCACTCCCAGACGAAGTGCCCCTGGATCGAGTCCCAGCGGTCGAAGACCTGCTGGTATTCCGAGAGCCCGCCGGGGCCGTTGCCCATCGCGTGCCCGTACTCGCACAGGATGCGCGGCTTGGGGTGAGGGTGCTCGCCGAAGTCGTTCATCTGGGAGACCCGGGAGTACATGGTGGAGATGACGTCGACGTCGCGGACGTCGCGGTCCTCCTCGTAGTGCACGGGACGCGTGGGGTCGAGCTCCTTGCACCGTTCGTACATCGCGGTGATGTTGCGCCCGTCCCCGGACTCGTTGCCGAGGGACCACATGACGATGCTCGGGTGGTTGCGCTGGGCGAGCACGTGCCGCTCGATGCGGTCGACGTACGTCGTGCGCCACCGGGGGTCGTCGGTGATCCGCCCGATCTCACCGACGTTGGCGAACCCGTGAGACTCGAGATCGGTCTCCGCGACCACCAGCAGGCCGAGCTCGTCGCACATCTGGTAGAACCGGGGATCGTTGGCGTAGTGGGCCGTGCGGACCGCGTTGATGTTGTGTCGCTTCATGAGCTCGAGGTCGCGGCGCACCCGGTCCATGCCGACGGCGCGGCCGAACCGGTCGTCGTGGTCGTGCCGGTTCACGCCGTGCATGGCGAAGTAGGAACCGTTGAGCAGGAGGATCCCGTCGCGGATCGTCAGGTCACGGAAGCCGAACCGGACGCTGACGTGCTGGGACGTTCGTCCCCGCCCATCACGCACCTCGAGATCGAGCCGGTAGAGCGTCGGCTGCTCGGGGTTCCACCACTCGACGTCAGGGACCCGGAGGCCGATGTCGTCGGTGCCCGAGGGCGCGTCGGCGTCGCCCGATGCGAGCTCCTGCTCCCCGTCGAGCGTGCGCACGGACCACCCGACGCTCCCCCCGCCCGGCCCTGGCTCCGCGACCAGGTCGAGGCCGACGCTCAGGTGCGCGGCGCCGTCGGGCAGGAGGCGCGTCCGCACCACGTAGTCGGCGAGATGGGTCGCGGGACGCACGTAGACGTAGAGGTCGCGGAAGACCCCCGAGGCCCACCACATGTCCTGGTCCTCGACGTACGTCGAGTCCGCGAACTGCAGCACGGTCAGGGTGACGAGGTTGAGACCGTCGTGCGCAGCATCGGTGATGTCGAACTCGGCGCACAGCCGCGAGCCCTTGGACCAGCCGACCTCGGTCCCGTTGACGTGCACCTCGACGTAGGCCTCGACCCCGTCGAGGCGCAGGATGCGCCGGGACCCCGCCGGCTGCGGAGCGAGCTCGACATCGAACTGATAGACCCCGGTCGGGTTGTCCGACGGCACGTGCGGGACGTCGATGGGGAACGGGTAGCCCTCGTCGGTGTACTGCAACCGCCCGAAGCCGTCGAGCTGCCACAGGTGGGGCACCGACAGGACCGTCCAGCCGGGGAGCGGTTCGCCTCCCAGGGTGAGAGCCGGCTCGGTGCGGTCGGCGGGGGCGACACGGCCGGGATGGTCGTAGTAGCGGAACCGGCATCGCCCCGACAGGGAGGTGAATCCCTGCGAGAGGCCCCGCTGTCCGGTCGCCGCCCCTGCCGTGGAGTCATGGCCGAAGAAGTACGCGTGTGCTGGGAGCCGCCCGGCACCTGTGGTGGTGGGGTCCTCCCACCGGAGCGTCGTCATGGGTGATACCTGGTCCTCGTCGTCGAGTGCTGCTGCCCTGGCCGACCGGTCGGGTCGCCGAAGCGCCAGCAGGGCATATGGGTGTTACCGGTAACGCGCCGCCGACGTTACCGGTAACACGCACTCGCCGCAAGGCTCTGCGGCCGCCGGTCACGGTAGACTCCGCCTCACAACGAGAAGGCCCGGAGCCGTAGGTTCGCAGGCCGTGGTCGAGGAGGCAGTCGATGGCGGTCGCCCGCACCAAGAAGGTCACGATCCGAGACGTCGCCGCTCGCGCCGGGGTCTCCCACATGACCGTCTCCCGCGTCCTGAACGGTGCGCCGGGCGTCGGCGCCGACCGCGAGCAGGCGGTCCGAGCAGCGATCGAGTCGACCGGTTTCATCGCGTCGGCCCGTGCACGTCAGCTCGCGACCGGTACAGCAGAGGCCTATGCCGTGGCCCTGACCGAACCGCTCGACGAGCTGCTCGCGGACCCGACGTACGCCTCGGTGCTCAAGGGCATCACGGATGCCCTGACCCCGACTCCGGTCGTCCCCGTCCTGTTCACCATGGCGACGAGCGACGAGCGGGCCAAAGGGCTGCGCCTGTTCAAGCGCGGCGCGGTCGACGCCGTGATCCACATCTCGCCCTACATCGACGACGGGATGCTCGACGACCTGCGTGATGCTCACGTGCCGGTCGTGCTGTGTGGTCAGCTGGGCGACCTCGACCAGGGCGCCTTCGCCTCCGTCTACTCCGACGACGTCCTGGGTGCCACCCTCGCCGCCGAACACCTCCTCGCGCGAGGGGCGACCGGCGTCGCGGCGATCATGGGCCCGGCGGACAACCCCGCGACGTCCGACCGCGCCGAGGGTCTACGTCGCGCTCTCGGAGAACGTCTTCTGCCGACCATCGTCTACGCCGGGTGGGACACGCCGGCCGGCTACCAGGCCGGTGTGGAGCTGGTGCGCTCCGGGGCTCGGTTCGATGCCGTCGCGTGCGGCAACGACCGCATCGCGATCGGAGTCCTCCAGGCGCTGCGCGAGCACGACCTGCGCGTACCGGACGACGTCCTCGTCATCGGCTTCGACGACCACCCGGTCGCCTCGATGTCCACGCCGCGCCTCTCCACGGTGCACCAGCCCTTCGACCTCCAGGGCAAGGTCGCGGTCGAGCTCGCGGCCGAGATGGTGGCGGGCGGACCTCCACGCACGGTCGTCCTCACGCCGACCGTCGTCGAACGCGAGAGCACACTGACCTGAGCCGCAGCACACGCACCAGGCCCGGTCCGGTCGCGGAGCAGCCCCCGTCCCCTACAGCTTGGTGACGGGCGAGAAGCGCAGCAGGAGGCGCTTGGTGCCGTCCGCCCCGAAGTCGATCTTGGCGACCGCGTTGGTGCCCGCGCCCTCGACCGCGACGACCGTGCCGAGCCCGTAGGCGTCGTGCGTGACCTTGTCGCCGATCGCGAGCGAGGGGATGTCCCCCTCCTTGCGCGGGGTCGCCGAGCCGAACTTGGGGCCGTCGGGGTTGGGCGTGACGGTACGCGTGCGGACCGCACCGTTGCGCGAGCCCGAGCCCCCGGAGCCGTACCCGGTGCCCGAGCCGCCGCGTGAGCCGCCCGACGACGACCCCCACCCGCCCGTGTAGCCGCCCGGGCCGCGCAGGGTCGCCATGGACGACTCCTTGCGGCGCCAGTCCCACAGGTCCTCGGGGATCTCGTCGAGGAACCGGCTGGGCGGGAACTCGTTGGCCATGCCCCATGCCGACCGGACCGCGGAGCGCGAGATGTAGAGCCGCTCCCGTGCTCGCGTGATGCCGACGTACGCGAGGCGCCGCTCCTCGGCGAGCTCGCTCTCGTCGTGCAACGACCGCATGTGCGGGAACGTGCCGTCCTCCATGCCGCTGAGGAACACCACGGGGAACTCGAGGCCCTTGGCCGTGTGCAGCGTCATGAGCGTCACGACGCCCGGGTCGACGACGGGCTTGCCCTCGTGGCCCTCGTCGTCGCTCGACGGGATCTGGTCCGAGTCCGCGACGAGCGAGACGCGCTCCAGGAAGTCCGTGAGCGTGCCCTCGGGCTCGAGCTCGGTGAACTCGCTCGCGACCGCGTGCAGCTCGGCGAGGTTCTCGACGCGCGACCCGTCCTGCGGGTCGTCGCTGGCCCGCAGCTCGGCGAGGTAGCCCGAACGGTCGAGGACCGCTCCGAGGATCTCCGCGGGCGTCGCGCCCGTCGCGTACAGGTCGAGCAGCCCGTGGAACAGCTCGCGGAACGAGCGCAGCGGGTTCAGGGTCCGGGTCGTCATGCCCGGGATCTCCTCGGCCCGGTCGAGCGACGCCGCGAACGAGATGCGCTCGCGCTCGGCGAACGCCGCGACCAGGGCCTCGGCACGGTCGCCGAGGCCGCGCTTGGGCACGTTGAGGATGCGGCGCAGGTTGACGTCGTCGTCGGGGTTCGCGACGGCCCGCAGGTAGGCGATCGCGTCCTTGATCTCGCGGCGCTCGTAGAAGCGCGTGCCACCGACGACCTTGTACGGCAGGCCGACGCGGATCAGCACCTCCTCGAGGGCACGGGACTGCGCGTTGGTCCGGTAGAAGATCGCGACGTCGCCGGGGCGCACGCCGTCCGAGTCGCCGAGGCGGTCGATCTCCTCGGCGATGAAGCGCGCCTCCTCGTGCTCGTTGTCCGCGACGTAGCCGATGATCTTGACGCCCGCCCCGGCGTCCGTCCACAGGCGCTTGGGCTTGCGGTCGATGTTGCGCGAGATCACGGCGTTCGCGGCCGAGAGGATGTTCTGCGTCGAGCGGTAGTTCTGCTCGAGCAGGATGGTCCGGGCGTTCGGGTAGTCGGCCTCGAACTCGAGGATGTTGCGGATCGTCGCACCGCGGAACGCGTAGATCGACTGGTCGGCGTCACCGACGACCGTCAGCTCGCCGGGCGGGATGGTGCCCGGCGCCCACGTGCCGTCCTCGCCCTGCGCCGGCGGGGCGCTCGCCCCCGCGAGCTCGCGCACCAGGACGTACTGCGCGTGGTTGGTGTCCTGGTACTCGTCGACCAGCACGTGCCGGAACCGGCGACGGTAGTGCTCCGCGACGGCCGGGAAGGCCTGCAGGAGGTTGACCGTGGTCATGATGATGTCGTCGAAGTCGAGCGCGTGCGCCTGCGCCAGGCGGGCCTGGTAGCGCGAGTAGACGTCCGAGAGGACCTGGTCGAACGCGTTGGCCGGACCACCGGCACCCTGTGCGCCGTCCGCAGCGGAGGCACCGCTCTCCCGTGCGTAGCGCTCGGGGTCGATCAGCTCGTTCTTGAGGTCCGAGATCTTGTTCGACAGCGTCCGTGCCGGGTACTTCTTCACGTCCAGGTTGAGCTCGCGGCTGACGAGCGTGATGAGCCGCTGCGAGTCGGCCGCGTCGTAGATCGAGAAGCTCGACTTGAGCCCGAGCGCCGCGGCCTCCTTGCGCAGGATCCGCACGCACGCCGAGTGGAACGTCGAGACCCACATGTACCGGGCCGCGGGGCCGATGAGCGACTCGACGCGCTCACGCATCTCCGCGGCGGCCTTGTTGGTGAAGGTGATCGCGAGGATCTCGCCCGGCCGCGCCCGGCCGGTCGCGAGCAGGTACGCGATGCGGTGCGTCAGGACCCGCGTCTTGCCCGAGCCCGCACCCGCCACGATGAGCAGCGGGCTGCCCGCGTGCACCACGGCCTCACGTTGCTGCGGGTTCATCCCGTCGAGCAGCGCGTCCGGGTCGATGTGCGAGAAGCCGCCGACGCGGTGCCCCTCCTCGTCGCGGCCCGCCGCGTCGGCACGCTCCGCCGAGCCCCGCCCCGGGCGGGCGGACGTGCGCGCGGAACCTCCGCCGTCGGGCGCCTCGTCCCACCGCGGCGCGGTGGTCGGCAGGCGCGACGAGTCCCCGAGGGACGCGAGGTCGAATCCGGGCAGCGGCAGGTTCTCGAAGAGCGATGTCATAGCCCCACCAGCCTAGGCGTGCGCACCGACACTCCCCGCATCGGCACGCGTCCCGCAAGCTCACGGGACGCGCACGCCCGGGCCGGCGACCGATGACTTCGCGCCCTCGCCGCGGTCCTCCCCACGACGCCCTCCGTCGAGGGCGCCCCGCTGCCAAGGAGGAATCATGACGACGACCCATTTCACGGGCCTGCACACGGTCGCGGTCCCGGTGCGCGACCAGGACGCCGCGCTCGCGTTCTACCGCGACACCCTGGGCTTCGAGGTCCGCATGGACGGCGACCTCCAGGAAGGGTTCCGCTGGATCGAGGTCGCCCCGCCCGGCGCCGCGGTCTCGGTGGCCCTCGTCCAGGAGGGCCAGGGCCAGGAGGCCGGGGCCGACACGGGCATCCGCCTCGCGACCTCGGACGCCGCCGCCGACCACGCGACGCTCGCCGGCCAGGGCGTGCGCGTCGACGAGCTGCTGCGCTGGGACGGTGTCCCGCCCATGTTCTCGATGCGCGACCTCGACGGCAACGTGCTCTACGTGACGGAGATCTCGGTCGGGTGACCCGTCGGTCGGGTGCGTTCGCCCCGAGAACGAGGTTGCGGTCGCGTCGCGGCCCGTGGCGCCGCCGTCCCGTTCTCGGCAACCGGCCACCGTGCGACCACGATCAGGGCTGCCGGGCGCCCCGGGCCGCGCGCCGGATAAGGTCGGGCACGTGAACGCCTTCGCCGACCCCGTGACCCTGACCGGCCGTCTCGTGCGCCTCGTCCCGCTGCGGGCGGACCACCACGACGCCCTCGTCGAGGCCGTGCGCGACGGCGAGCTGTGGAACCGCTGGTACACCTCTGTGCCGACCCCCGAGGAGATGGCGGTGTACATCCAGGACAAGATCGCTGCCCGTGATGCGGGCACGGCCAACCCGTGGGTCGTGGTCCGCAACGCCGACGACCAGGTGCTGGGCATCACGACGTTCCTCGGGATCGACCCCCTCAACCGGCGTGTCGAGATCGGCGCCACCTGGCAGCGCGCGGGGGCGCAGGGCACGGGCGCGAACCCTGCCGCGAAGCTCCTGCTGCTCGCGCACGCGTTCGACGACCTCGACGCGATCGCGGTCGAGTTCCGCACCCACTTCCACAACCGCGAGTCGCGCTCCGCGATCGAGCGCATGGGCGCCAAGCTCGACGGGGTCCTGCGCAGCCACCAGATCGGGTACGACGGCACGCTGCGCGACACCGTCGTCTACTCGGTCACGGCCGCCGAGTGGCCGACCGTGCGGGTCGGTCTGGAGTACCGGCTACGGGCACGCCTCGGCGCCTGAGTCCCCCCGCGTCCCCACACCCCCGCAGTCCCCGCGCCCCCACGCCCCTCCCCTCCTCCCTCGGCCGGACCTGACTCTTCCGGTCAGGCCCCGTCCGGTGGTCGAGAACGGGGTTGAGGTCGTTCCGGCCTCCAGAACGACCTCGACCCCGTTCTCGGCACCTCCCGTGGCGCCGGGCTCACGTCAGCGCGAGCCCCACGCCCCACGTCGCGGCCGCGAACAGCCCTCCCAGCAGCTGGACCACGATCGTGATGCCCGTGGCCTGCAGCGCGGCGACGGTCGCCCGCCAGGCCGCTCGTCGGTCGCGCCGACGGATCAGCTCGGCCACGAAGACCGCGGCCACGAAGCCGATGAACAGCCCGACCACAGGGATGACGAAGAACCCGACCACGCCCACCAGGCCGCCCCACGCGAGCGTCGACCACGGGACCTCTGCCCGCCGCATGTGCCGGCCGGCGAGCAGGAGCTGACCGCCCTCGGCCGCGACGACGAAGGTCGCGGCCACCGCGAAGACGACCCACGCCGTCGTGCCGCCCGTCATGATCGCCCACACCAGGATCGCCCCGCCCACGAGCGTGTTGCCCGGCAGGACCTGCACCACGATCCCGGCCAGCCCGACCAGGATCACCAGGCCGACGACCACCTCTCCCACCACGCTCACGCGCGCACCCACTTCCTCGACGACAGAGCCGGAACGACAGAGCTCCCCGCACCCTGACGGGTACGGGGAGCTCGTCAATCTACGCGACCCTCACCCGACGGTCCGGACCGGCAGGCAGACCGGTGCGGCGCACGCGGCCCGGGTCGCGTCGTGCGTCAGACGAAGACTGCGACGATGATGTTGACCAGCGTGAGGCCGCCGATCGAGTGCTTGAGCGCGGGCGAGATCTTGTCGCCCTGGCGCACGCCGATGAACGCGAGGACCGCGATGATCACGGCGATGACGAGCTTGATGCCGATCTTCATCATGCTGGGGCCGCCGTCGTCCCACATGCCGCTCATCTCGGCGACGCCGACCATGAGGATGCCCGCGACGGCAGCCGTCGCGGCACCGTGGAAGACGCCCTTGTTGAGCGCGGCGGACTTGAGCGACACGAAGTAGCCGCCGAGGACGATGGCCCAGCCGACGAAGTGCAGGACCGCGAACACGTTGTAGACGATTTCCATGACCACATCCTAGTTTGCTGACGCCGCTGTCGGAAAAAGATGGGCGTGGCGCTGCTCACCCCACCCTCCCCGCACCGCCCGAGGGGCGCCGAAGTCTGAGACACCCATCCACCATGCGGACAGGGGGTGTTCATTCACCCGCTGCCTCTGTAGCGTTCCCGCCATGACCACGGCAGCGCACCTCCTCCTCGTGACGACGCGTCACGAGTCGACGGCCTGCGCCCGCAACAGCTTCTGCTGTTGTTGTTGACCCGCGCCTGACTCAGCCCGAGCCGTCCTCGCCGACCGCTCGCCATCTTCCTGAGCCAAGGGCGCGCGTGGTCGGCCCTCAGCCCCCTCGTTCTCTGCTGAGTCCTTCGGTCCGCGTGCCCACGTCCCCCCACGAGGAGCACGATGACGCCGCCGAACACCGCCACTGACGCGACCCCGGTCGCCGGTCAGCCGGCAGGCAGCAGCACCCCCGCACCGGTCGGCCCGAGCGCCGGCACCGAGTCCACCTCGCAGGTGCCCGACGCCGCCGCTCGCCCCGAGCGCCCGGCCCGCCCCGCGCGCGTCGCCCGGCCCAACGGCCAGTGGGCCGTCGACGGCAAGGAGCCGCTCAACGGCAACGAGAAGTGGAAGCAGGAGGACGGCGGCCTCTCGGTGCGCCAGCGCATCGAGGACGTCTACTCGCGCGAGGGCTTCGACTCGATCACGGGCGACGACCTGCACGGACGCTTCCGCTGGTGGGGCCTGTACACGCAGCGCAAGCCCGGGATCGACGGCGGGCGCACCGCGGCGCTCGAGCCGCACGAGCTCGAGGACAAGTACTTCATGCTCCGCGTCCGCATCGACGGTGGCGCGGTCACGACCGAGCAGCTGCGCGTCATCGCGGACATCTCGCGCGACTTCGGCCGCGACAGCGCCGACATCACGGACCGCCAGAACATCCAGCTCCACTGGGTCGAGGTCGAGGACGTCCCCGAGATCTGGCGCCGGCTCGAGTCCGTGGGGCTGCAGACGACCGAGGCCTGCGGCGACGTGCCGCGCGTCGTCCTGGGCAGCCCGGTCGCCGGGATCGCCGCGGACGAGCTGATCGACCCCGCCCGGGTCATCAAGGAGATCACCGACAAGTACATCGGGGTCCCCGAGCTCGCGAACCTGCCCCGCAAGTTCAAGACCGCCGTGACGGGCCACCCCTCCCAGGACGTCGTCCACGAGATCAACGACGTGGGCTTCGTCGCGCTCGAGCACCCCGAGCTCGGCGTCGGCTTCGACGTGTGGGTCGGCGGCGGCCTGTCCGCCAACCCCCGGCTGGGCGAGCGCCTCGGCGCGTTCGTCACCGAGGAGCAGGTGGCCGACGTGTGGCACGGGGTCGTCCAGATCTTCCGCGACTACGGCTACCGCCGCCTGCGCAACAAGGCCCGCCTGAAGTTCCTGCTCGCTGACTGGGGACCGGCGAAGTTCCGCGAGGTGCTCGAGACCGAGTACCTGGGCTACGCGCTGCCCGACGGCCCGCCCGCCCCGCAGCCGTCCCAGCCGGGCGACCACGTCGGCGTGCACAAGCAGAAGGACGGCCTCAACTACATCGGCGCCGCTCCCTACGTCGGCCGCGTCTCGGGGAGCATCCTCGCGGCCGTCGCGGACCTCGCCGAGTCGGCCGGGTCGCACCGCGTGCGCTTCACCCCGCACCAGAAGCTGCTCGTGCTCGACGTCCCCGACGAGCACCTCGAGCGTGTCGTGTCCGGGCTCAAGGAGCAGGGCCTCGACGCGAACCCGAGCCCGTTCCGCCGCAGCACCATCGCGTGCACGGGCATCGAGTACTGCAAGCTCGCGATCGTCGAGACCAAGGCCGCGGCGAGCCGCGCGATCGACGACCTCGAGAAGCGCCTCGGCGACCTCTCCGCGATGAAGCCGCTCTCGCTGCACATCAACGGCTGCCCCAACTCCTGCGCCCGCATCCAGACCGCGGACATCGGCCTCAAGGGCCAGCTCGTGATGGACGACGACGGCAACCAGGTCCCCGGGTTCCAGGTCCACCTGGGCGGCGGCCTGACCTCGGACGACCGCGCGGAGGCCGGCCTCGGCCGGACCGTGCGCGGCCTCAAGGTCACCAACGACGACCTGCCCGAGTACGTCGAGCGCGTCGTGCGCCAGTTCGAGAAGGAGAAGGACGGCGAGGAGAGCTTCGCCCAGTGGGCGCACCGCGCGGACGAGGAGTCGCTGCGATGAGCGGGATGACCACGAACCCGGGCGGGGCCGCGCACTCTGCCGGAGCGGCGCCGTCGGGCACCGTGGGCGCTGCGGGCACGGCGACCGGCGGCGACCCGCTCGCCGCCCTGCGCGCGGCCGCCAGGGCACGCACCGAGGCGCGCGCCGAGTCCAGGGCCGCGCACGCGGCCCGGCGCGCCCAGAACGCCCGCCCCCAGCGGTCGGCCGACGAGCTGCGTGCGATCGTCGAGCGCGGTCAGGCCGAGCTGCACGGACGAGGGACGCCCGGCGCACCAGACAGCGACCACCCGGAAGCGACCGCCGAACAGGTCGTCGCCTGGGCCGTGCGCGAGTTCGGCGACTCGATCGCCGTCGCGTGCTCCATGGCCGACGCGGTCCTGCCGCACGTCGTCGCGCAACAGGCCCCCTGGGTCGACGTCCTGTTCCTCGAGACCGGCTACCACTTCCCCGAGACCTCGGGCACGCGCGACGCCGTCGAGCAGCAGATGGAGGTCACGATCGTCGACGTCCTGCCGCAGCTCACCGTCGCCCAGCAGGACGAGGCGCACGGCAAGGACCTCTGGTCGCGCGACCCCGCCGCGTGCTGCGCGATGCGCAAGGTCGAGCCCCTGACCCGCACGCTCGGCGAGTACGAGGTCTGGGTCACGGGCGTGCGCCGCGACGAGGCCCCGACCCGCACCAACACCCCGCTCGTGACCTGGGACGAGAAGAACGGGCTGGTCAAGATCAACCCGCTCGCCGCCTGGTCCTTCGACGACCTGCTCGGCTACGCGGCCGACCACCAGGTCGTCCTCAACCCGCTCCTCAACGACGGGTACCCCTCGATCGGCTGCGCGCCCTGCACGCGCCGCGTCGCCCCCGGCGAGGACCCGCGCGCAGGCCGGTGGGCCGGGCTCGACAAGACCGAGTGCGGGCTCCACGTATGAGCGCCGCGACCACGCACCACCGGACGGTGCCCACCGACGTGCCGACCGACCACCCCACGCACCCCGACGAGAAGAGCGACGCCTTGACCGCCCCCCTCGCCCCACCTGTCTCCCCCACCGGGACCGCAGAGACTCCTGAGACCGCCCCCACCTACCGCCTCACGCAGCTCGAGTCCCTCGAGTCCGAGGCCGTCCACATCATCCGCGAGGTCGTCGCGGAGTTCGAGCGCCCCGTGCTGCTCTTCAGCGGCGGCAAGGACTCGGTCGTCATGCTGCACCTGGCGACCAAGGCGTTCTGGCCCGCCCCCGTGCCGTTCCCGCTGCTGCACGTCGACACGGGGCACAACTTCCCCGAGGTCCTCGCGTACCGCGACGCGACCGTCGAGCGCCTCGGCGCCCGCCTCGAGGTCGCGAGCGTCCAGGACTACCTCGACGACGGCCGCCTCCTGGAGCGCGCCGACGGCACGCGCAACCCGCTCCAGACCCAGCCGCTGCTCGACGCCATCACGGGCCACAAGTTCGACGCCGTGTTCGGTGGCGGCCGCCGCGACGAGGAGAAGGCGCGCGCCAAGGAGCGCGTCATCTCGCTGCGCGACGAGTTCGGCCAGTGGGACCCGCGCAACCAGCGGCCCGAGCTGTGGAACCTGTACAACGGCCGCCACCGCCCGGGCGAGCACGTCCGCGCGTTCCCGCTGAGCAACTGGACCGAGCTCGACATCTGGCGCTACATCGCGGCCGAGAAGATCGACCTGCCCAGCCTCTACTACGCGCACGAGCGCGAGGTCTTCGAGCGCGACGGCATGCTGCTCGCCGTCGGACCGTACTCCCAGCCGCGCAACGACGCCGAGGCCGCGAACGTCCGCACCGAGACCGTGCGCTACCGGACCGTGGGCGACATGTCGTGCACGGGCGCGGTCGAATCCGACTCCTACACGGTCGACGACGTCATCACCGAGGTCGCCGCGACCCGCATCACCGAGCGCGGCGCCACGCGCGCCGACGACCGGATCTCCGAAGCCGCCATGGAAGACCGCAAGAAGGAGGGGTACTTCTAGTGAGCGCCACCACCACGCACCCGCTGCCCACGAGCACCCTGCTGCGCCTCGCCACCGCCGGGTCCGTCGACGACGGGAAGTCGACGCTCGTCGGCCGTCTGCTGTTCGACTCCAAGTCCGTCCTCGCGGACCAGCTCGACGCCGTCGAGCGCGTCTCGCGCGACCGCGGCCTCGCCACGGCCGACCTCGCGCTGCTGACCGACGGACTGCGCGCCGAGCGCGAGCAGGGCATCACGATCGACGTCGCCTACCGCTACTTCGCGACGGCCAAGCGCTCGTTCATCCTGGCCGACTGCCCCGGGCACGTGCAGTACACGCGCAACACCGTCACGGGGGCCTCGACGGCCGACGTCGTCGTGCTGCTCATCGACGCCCGCAAGGGACTGCTCGAGCAGACGCGCCGCCACCTCGCGGTCGCGAGCCTCCTGCGCGTGCCCCACGTGATCGTCGCCGTCAACAAGATCGACCTGGTCGACTACAGCCAGGAGCGCTACGAGGAGCTCGCGGGCCAGATCCGCGAGGCCGCGGCCTCGCTCGGCGTCGCGCACATCCTCACGCTGCCCGTCTCGGCGCTCGAGGGCGTCAACGTCGTCGACCGCTCGGGCGGCCCCGACGGCCGGACACCCTGGTACGACGGACCGAGCCTGCTCGACCTGCTCGAGGAGCTCCCCGCGGCCGAGACGCCCGACACCGAGGCCTTCCGCTTCCCCGTCCAGGTCGTCCTGCGCCCCCAGGGTGCGGCCCTCGAGGAGCGGTTCCGCGACTACCGCGGGTACGCGGGCCAGATCGCCTCGGGCGTGGTCCGCGTGGGCGACGAGGTCGTGGTCCTGCCCAGCGGGAAGAAGAGCACGGTCGAGGGCATCGACACGGCTGACGGCACGCTCGCCGAGGCCTTCGCCCCGCAGTCGGTCACGATCCGCCTCACGGACGAGATCGACATCGCCCGCGGCGACCTCATCGCGGCGGCAGCCGACGCCCCGCAGGTCACGCAGGACGTCGAGGGCACCGTCGCGTGGCTCAGCGACAAGACGCTGCGCCCCGGCACCCGCGTGCTGCTCAAGCACACGACCCGCACCGTGCAGGCCGTGGTGCGCGACGTCGTCGGGCGCCTGGACCTCGACACCGCCGAGCTCGAGCCCGCGGAGGCGCTCGAGCTCAACGACATCGGGCGCGTCACCCTGCGCCTCGCCTCACCCGTCGCGGCCGAGGAGTACGTCACCTCGCGCCGCACCGGTGCCTTCCTCCTGATCGACGGTCAGGACGGCGGCACCCTCGCAGCAGGAATGGTCGGAGACGCCCTGGCGGCCGTGCGATGTCCTTCGCAGCGTCCCGTGCAGTACGCGATCTGAGGTCCCCCGACCACCGCAGGTCGGGCCCGGACCACCGGGCCCTCGGATCGCGTACTGCACGGATCGGCGCTGCCGGGACTCGACACGTCCACCGCCAGGCAACTACCGACCATCCAGAAGGACCCACCATGAACACGTCGTCCCGCCCGACCCGCACGACCCGAGCCGGCACGTCACGACACCGCTTCGCCCGGACCCGCTCCGCGGTCGCCGCGCTCGCCGTCGCACCGCTGCTCCTGCTCTCCGCCTGCTCCACGGGCACGTCCGACGCCGCCGACAGCCCCGACGCCTCGAGCGGCCCCGCCGACGAGCTCCGCCTCGGCTACTTCGCCAACGTCACGCACGCCCCGGCCCTCGTCGGGGTCGCCGGCGGACAGTTCGAGGAAGCCCTGGGCGACACCAAGCTCTCGACCCAGGTGTTCAACGCCGGACCCGCCGCGATCGAGGCCCTCAACGCGGGGGCCATCGACGCCACGTTCATCGGCCCCAACCCCGCGATCAACAACTTCGTGAAGTCGAACGGAGAGGCCGTGCGCATCATCGCGGGCTCGACGTCGGGCGGGGCCCAGCTCGTCGTGCGCGACGGGATCGACACGGCCGCCGACCTCAAGGGCACCAAGATCGCCTCGCCCCAGCTCGGCGGGACCCAGGACGTCGCGCTGCGCGCCTGGCTCACCGAGAACGGCCTGAAGAACGACATCCAGGGAGGCGGAGACGTCGCGGTCACCCCGACCGAGAACGCCCAGACCCTCACGCTGTTCCAGAACGGCGAGCTCGACGGTGGCTGGCTGCCCGAGCCCTGGGCCTCGCGCCTCGTGCTCGACGCGGGCGCCCACGTCCTGGTCGACGAGAAGGACCTGTGGAACGACGGCCAGTTCCTCACCACGCACCTCATCGTCCGCACCGACTTCCTCGAAGAGCACCCGGAGACCGTCGAGGCGCTCCTGCGCGGCGAGGTCGCGGCGATCGACTGGCTCAACGCCAACCCGGACGAGGCCAAGCCGCTCGTCAACGGCGAGATCGAGAAGATCGCCGGCAAGCCCCTGTCGGACGCGGTCCTCGACCGCGCCTTCACCAACATCACCTTCACGACGGACCCGCTCGCGGGCACGCTCAACACCTTGCTCGAGGACGGCGTGACGGCCGGGACCACCACCGAGGCGGACCTCGACGGCATCTACGACCTGAGCCTCCTCAACAAGGTGCTGAAGGAGGCCGGTCAGCCGACCGTCTCCGCCGCAGGTCTCGGCAAGGAGTAGCACGATGACCACCACGTCCCCCGCCCGTACGGGCACCCCGACCGGAGCAGACGCAACGGCACCGAGCGACGGGGCCGGTCCCACGACCGGCGTCCGCCTGCGCGGCGTGTCCAAGCGGTTCTCCCCCGACGGCGCCCCGGTGCTCGACGGGATCGACCTGGACATCGCGCAGGGCGAGTTCGTCTGCCTGCTCGGAGCCTCCGGCTGCGGGAAGTCGACGCTGCTCAACATCGTCGCGGGTCTCGAGCGCCCGACCACGGGGGACGTGGAGGTCGCCGGGGACGGCGCGGCCCTGATGTTCCAGGAGTCCGCGCTGTTCCCCTGGCTCACCGCGAGCCGCAACATCGAGCTCGCCCTGAAGTTCCGGGGCGTGCCCCGCTCCGAGCGCCGCGAGCGGGCCGCCGAGCTGCTCTCGCTCGTGCGGCTCGACGGTTCGGGCGACAAGCGCGTCCACGAGCTCTCGGGCGGCATGCGCCAGCGCGTCGCACTGGCCCGCTCGCTCGCCCAGGAGCGGGACGTCCTGCTCATGGACGAGCCGTTCGCGGCGCTCGACGCCATCACCCGTGACCTGCTGCACGACGAGCTCGAACGCGTCTGGGAGCAGACGGGCCGCACGATCGTGTTCATCACGCACAACGTGCGCGAGGCCGTGCGGCTCGGGCAGCGCGTGCTGCTCATGTCGTCGCGCCCCGGGCGCATCGTGCGCGAGTGGGACGTCGACGTGTACGGGGCCGACGAGCAGCGCAGCATCGAGGCCGCCGCCGCGTCGCGCCTCGCGACCGAGATCACCAACGACCTCCGTGAGGAGATCCGCCGTCATGCCGTCTGAGACGTCGAAGAGCACCGAGACCGTGGCCCCGCGCGACGGGGCCCTGCCTGGCCCGGACGCGTCCGGGCACTCGCCCGAGACGCGCGACGCCGTCGCGACCGGTCCGCGCGAGGCGGGGGCCGCCGTCGGGCACGCCAAGGACGTGAGCGACATCGAGGCGGGCCTCGACGCCCTCCAGACGACCGTCGCCCCCACCGCGAGCCGGTGGTCCACGGCGTTCCACGCCGTCTACCCGCCGGTCCTCGCGATCGCGATCCTGCTCGCCGTCTGGCAGACCCTCGTGTGGCTCGAGGTCCAGCCCATCTACAACCTGCCCGGCCCCGAGCAGGTCTGGGAGGCCGTCACGCGCGCCGCGGAGAGCGGCACGCTGTGGCAGGCCCTCGGGACGAGCCTCGAGCGCGGCGTCCTGGGCTTCCTCGCGGCCGTCGCGATCGGCACGCCGCTCGGCATCCTCGTGGCCCGCGTGCGCTGGGTGCGTGTCTCCTTCGGGCCCATCATCACGGGCCTGCAGGTGCTGCCGTCGGTCGCCTGGGTGCCCGCGGGCATCATCTGGTTCGGGCTGTCCGACGCCACGGTGTACTTCGTGATCCTCATGGGCGCGGTGCCCTCGATCATCAACGGGATCGTGTCGGGCGTGGACCAGGTGCCGCCGCTGTACCGGCGCGTGGGTCAGGTCCTGGGCGCGGGCCGGTTCCAGATGATCAAGGACGTCATCCTGCCCGCGGCCTTCCCCGGCTACCTCGCGGGCCTCAAGCAGGGCTGGGCGTTCTCGTGGCGCTCGCTCATGGCCGCGGAGATCATCGCGGTCGGCGGCGGGATCGGGTTCGGGCTGGGCGCGTTCCTCCAGCAGGGGCGCGAGCTGTCCGACATGGCGCTCGTCTTCACCGCGATCCTGCTGATCCTCGTGGTCGGCATGGTCATCGAGCTGCTGTTCTTCGCGCCGGTCGAGAAGTCGATGCTGCGTCGTCGGGGCCTGGCCCCCGAGACGTCGGCCGGCAAGGGCTCGGGGTGGCTGCTGCGCCGGCGTGAGCTGGCCACCGCCGCTTTCGGGCGATGATGGGCGCATGAACCCTGAGCTCTACCCCCTCGGTCTGCGGATCGCGGGCCGTCTCGTGGTCGTCGTGGGCGGCGGCCCGGTCGCCGCGCGGCGGACCCGGTCGCTCGTCCTCGCGGGCGCGCACGTGCGTGTCGTCGCGCCGGAGGTCTGCGAGGACCTGGCGCTGCTGGTCGCCCCCCTGCCCGACGGCGCCGCTCGCCCCGACGGGCCCGGCGCGGCCGGGTCGGTGGCCTGGGAGGCGCGCTCGTTCCGGCCAGGAGACCTCGAGGGCGCGTGGCTCGTGCACACCGCGACCGGCTCCTCCGAGGTCGACGCGGCCGTCGCGGCCGAGGCCGAGGCGCTACGCGTCTTCTACGTGAGCGCGGGTGACGCCGAGGCCGGGAGCGCGTGGGTCCCGGCCGTGGCCCGGGTGACCGTGGCGGACGACACCACCTCCGCTGCCACGACCGCCACGACCGAGGTCGTCGTGGCCGTGAACGCCGGCCGCGACCCCCGACGCGCCCAGCGCGTCCGAGACGCGATCGACGCCCTCCTGGCGACGGGCGAGCTCCCGCTGCGGCCGGGCCGACCCGCTGCGGGCCGCGGGACCGTCGCGCTGGTGGGCGGCGGACCCGGCGACCCCGGGCTCGTCACGGCGCGCGGACGCCGTCTGCTCGCGCAGGCCGAGGTCGTGGTGACCGACCGGCTGGGCCCGCGCGCCCTGCTCGACGAGCTCGCCGACGACGTCGTGGTGATCGACGTCGGCAAGACCCCGGGGTTCCACCCGGTCCCGCAGGAGGAGATCAACGCGCTGCTGGTCGAGCACGCGCTCGCCGGACGCCGCGTCGTCCGGCTCAAGGGCGGCGACCCGTACGTGTTCGGGCGCGGAGGCGAGGAGCTCATCGCGTGCGAGGAGCACGGCATCCCCGTCGAGGTCGTGCCCGGCGTGACGAGCGCCGTGTCCGTGCCCGCCGCGGTGGGCATCCCCGTGACGCACCGCGGCTGGTCGCGCGGTTTCACCGTCCTGACCGGGCACGAGGACATCGGCAAGGTGCCTGCGGCCTCCGACCACACCGTCGTCCTGCTCATGGGCGTCTCGCGGCTCCGCGACTCCGCGGCCGCGCTCGTGGCCTCGGGCCGGTCGCCCGAGACCCCCGTCGCGGTCGTCGAGGACGGGTACGGCCCGCGACAGCGGTCCACCGTGGGGACCCTCGCGACCATTGCCGACGTCGCGACCGCGGCCGGCGTCCGCGCTCCTGCCGTGACCGTGATCGGCGACGTGGTGCGGGTGAGCCCGGCGTGGCGGGCGGCCGGGCTCGGCTGACCGTCTCGACCGGTCGAGCCGCAGGGCTGAGGACGGGCGAGAACGTCGAGGACGTGCTGGGGGCCGTCATCCGGTGGATGACGGCCCCCACGTTCTCGAGGTTCTCGGCGGCTCGCGTTCCTCAGGCCTGCGGGGCCAGGGCCGCGATCATCGGGTCGTCCTTGTCGATCATGCCCATCTTCGCCGCACCACCCGGCGACCCCAGGTCGTCGAAGAACTCCACGTTCGCCCGGTAGTAGTCGCTCCACTCCGAGGGCACGTCGTCCTCGTAGTAGATCGCCTCCACCGGACACACCGGCTCGCACGCACCACAGTCCACGCACTCGTCCGGATGGATGTACAACGACCGCTTGCCCTCGTAGATGCAGTCCACCGGACACTCCTCGATGCACGCCTTGTCCTTCACGTCCACACAAGGCTGAGCAATCACGTACGTCACGTCGGAGGTTCCTTTTCGTCGGGCCGGAGGGCTTCACCGGGTGCCTCCAGGCTATCGCTCCGCGGCGGCGCGCGACCCCCGCTTCTCACCTGGCAATACGGCGACATCTCGCCCCTGACGAGGCGCCGGGGCCCCAGCGGCGCGGGCCTACAGGAGCCGTCGCGCGGCCGCCCAGCGCGTGAGCTCGTGACGCGACGAGAGCTGGAGCTTGCGCAGCACCGAGGACACGTGGGTCTCGACCGTCTTGACGGAGATGAAGAGCTCCGAGGCGACCTCGCGGTAGGCGTACCCGCGGGCGATGAGGCGCATGACCTCCTGCTCGCGTGCCGAGAGCCGGTCGAGCTCGTCGTCGGCCACGGCCACGTCCGCCTGGCCGGTCCCGAAGGCGTCGAGCACGAAGCCCGCGAGGCGCGGCGAGAAGACGGCGTCCCCGCTCGCGACCTGCACCACGGCCCCCGCCAGGTCCGGTCCGGAGATCGCCTTGGTCACGTAGCCCCGGGCGCCCGCGCGGATCACGGCCACGACGTCCTCGGCCGCGTCCGACACGGACAGCGCCAGGAAACGCGTCGAGCCCAGGAGGTCCGAGCACCGCGTGATGACCTCGGCCCCGCCGCCGCCGTTGCCGCCGGGGAGGTGCACGTCGAGCAGCACGACCGGCGGGCGCAGCGCCCGGATCGCCTCGACCGCGCCGTCGACGCTGTCGGCCTCCCCGACGATGTCGACGCGGCCGTCCAGGCTGGCCCGCACCCCCGCGCGGAACATGTGGTGGTCGTCGACGAGGACGACCGGGACCGGCGCACCGGGGACGGTGCTCTGCGCGGGGCTGGGGATGGTGGTCACGTACGCTCCTGGGTCGATCGTGCGGTTCGTCCGGGTCGTCCGGGGCGTCCGGGGCGCTGCGCGGGGACCGGGTCCGGTACGGGGCCGTCCGGGGTCCGTGGCGACGGGCCCTCGTGCCTGGTCGGCGCCGCACCCGCGTCGGGCCCCACCGGCATCCTAGGTCCGGAGGCCGCCCCCGCCGCAGTCTCGGCGGCGGGCTGGACCTCGCTCTCGGCGGCCCGGTGCACCTTGAGCCGCACCTCGGTGCCCCAGCCCGGCCGCGAGACGACCTCGGCGCTGCCGCCCTTGCGCGTGACGCGGCCGATGATCGACTCGCGCACACCGAAGCGGTCCTGGGCGATGTCCTTCATCTCGAACCCGTCCCCGCGGTCGCGGACGAACACCTCCACGGCGTCGTCCGAGACCTCGAGGTAGACCGAGACGGGCGGGCGCCCGTGGGCGACGGCGTTCACGAGCGCCTCGCGCGTGGCCTGGAGGAGCGCGGTGGTCTCGTCGGTCGGGACACAGTCCCCCACGACGACGACGTCGACGACCACGGCTGCGGTCCCCGCCGATCCGCCGTCCCCGACGGTCCCCGCCGCGGCGACCCCGGCCGCGGCTGCGGCGCCCGCCGCCAGCCGCCAGCTCTGCCGGTCCTCGACCTCTCCGACGAGCGTGCGCAGCTCCGCCGCGAGCGATGTACCAGGAGCAGGTCGGTCGTTGTACAACCACTCGCGGAGCTCGCGCTCCTGAGCGCGGGCGAGCCGCGCGACCGTGTCGGCGTCGGCCGCGCTCGACCGGATGAGAGCAAGGGTCTGGAGGACCGAGTCGTGCAGGTGCGCCGCGATGTCGGCCCGCTCGGCCTCCCGCGCACGCGCGGCACGCTCGTCGCCGAGCTCGCGCACGAGCCGCAGCCACCACGGGGCGAGCACGATCGCCGCGCCCGCGAGCACCGCGAGCGACGCGACCGTCGCCCGGACCATGTCCGAGGCCGTCGAGTCCTGCCCCACCAGGAGCAGCACCCCCACGAGCACCAGGACGAGACCGCCCGCGAGCCGCACCACGCCGGCCGGGGTGCGTCCTCCCGCCCGCGACAGCCAGCGGCCCCGCTGCGCGGCGTCCAGCTGGGACCAGGCCAGCGCCGTGCCGGCGAGCGCAATGAGGACCGGCAGGACCCACGAGACCTCGATGTTCACGCCGGCCCGCGAGGCCAGGAGCACGGCCGCCCCGCTCAGCAGGACCACGCCGATCGCGACGTCGCGCACCGGCAGCTTGCGCACCCGGCCCTGGAGCCGGGGGGCGATGCGTCGCAGCGACGCGGGACGTTCTTCGTCGGCCACCTGCGCCGGGTCCCCGGCGGGGACCGTGACCCAGAGGAAGACGTACAGCACGATGCCCGCGCCGCCCGCCAGCGCCATGAGGGCCAGCACGAGGCGCACCGCACCCACGGGCAGGTCGAGGTGCAGCGAGAGGCCGCGGCACACCCCACCGACCCAGCGCCCCTGCTCGGGGCGCCGGAGGGGAAGTCTCCTGGCTGGTCGCTCTGTCGGTGTCACTCTCTGATGGTCACACGCCCAGGCCGCCCCACCGGCCGGAACGCCCCGTTCGTCCGCTCTCGAGGCGAAAGTTCAGGGTCGGCCATCGACAGGATCAGGGTCGGATCAGGGGATCACCCGATACCCCTCGGCACACCTCCCGGGCCAGGCTTGAGCCATGAGCACCGAGGACACCTCCCCAGAACCCCCGGCCGGGAGCTCCGCACCGACCGGAGCACCCCAGCAGCATGCCGGGCCTCCCTACGCGACGAGCACCCCGAGCGGCGCCGGCCAGCCCGGACCCCAGCCCGGGGGGCCGGGCGCCCCTGGTGGCGCGCCGCACCAGGCCCCCGGTCAGTCCGGCGGCCCGTCCAGCGGCATGGACGGCTTCTTCGACACCGTACGACGCATCGGCGTCTCCCGGTCGGAGGACCGCTGGGTCGGTGGCGTCGCGGGTGGCGTCGCCGACCGGTTCGGGATCGATCCCCTGATCGTGCGCGGCATCCTCGTCGTCTCGGTGTTCCTCACCGGCGCCGGCCTCGTCCTGTACGGGCTCGCGTGGGCCCTGCTCCCCGAGTCCCGCGACGGGCGCATCCACCTCCAGCAGGCGATCCGCGGCGACTTCGACGTGGCCATGCTCGGTGCTGCGGCCACCACGATCGTCGGTCTGAGCTGGAACAACGGCTGGCTCTCCTGGTGGCACTTCGCCGGGCTCGAGTGGCTCAACGGCCTGTTGTGGACCGCGGCCGTGGTCGTCGTGATCGTCCTGGTCGTCAACCGGCGCAGCGACTACCGCAGGTACGCGGCGAACCGGGCGACCGGGCAGAACGCCCAGCATCCTGGCGGACCCGTGCCGCCCAAGCAGCCCTACCCCGCTCAGCCGTTCACCGGCGCACCCACCCAGCAGGGCCCGCCCCCGCAGGGCTGGCAGCAGCCTCGCCCGCCCTACGGAGCACCTGCCCCCGGCGCCCAGCCCGCCCCTGGGGTGACGTACCCCGCGGCCCCGGCGGCGCCGTCAGGCCCCGCGTACACCGCCTCGGCGCCGGTTCCGCCGCCGGGCTACCCCGCCCAGCGCCCCGTCCCGCCCCAGGCGTACGCGGCCCAGCAGGCCGCCGCGCAGCAGGCGGCCCGCGCCCACGACCACGCTCGGCGCCGCGCCGAGCGTGAGATCGAGCGCCAGCGTCGTGCCGAGGAGCAGCGTGCCCGCGCGGCCCGGCGTCCGCGCGGTCCCGGGACCGCGGTCGTGGGGATCACGCTCGGCGTGAGCCTCCTGGGCGCCGCGGTCCTCCTGCTGCTCGAGCGCCGCGACGTGATCGACGTGCCGTTCTTCTACACGTGGATCGGCGCGACCATCGTCCTGCTCGGGCTCGGGGTCATCGTCTCCGGCCTGCGGGGCCGCACGAGCGGTGCCTTGGGCGGCCTCGCGATCGTCGCGACGCTCATCGCGCTGCCGATCGCGGGCCTGAACAGCAGCATCGACAACATCGACACCGACCTCACGGCCCGCGTCTCCGACGCCACGTACACGGTGACCTCGGTCCAGGACGCGGAGAACGGCTTCGCCTTCACGTTCGGCAACCCCGTGGTCGACCTCAGCCAGCTCGACCTGAGCACCGTCGGGGAGGACCCGGTCGTCGTCCCGATCGACCTGAGCGCCGGGGACCTCACCGTGATCGTCCCGGCCGACACCCCGGTCGAGGCCGAGGTCCGCGTCCTCGCGGGCAACGCGACCTGGACGGTCGACGGCGAGCGCCGCTCCATCAACGGCGTCAACACCCGACCGCACACCTTCGTCACCGACTCCGTCACCGACGGCACCGGCCCCGTGCTGCTGCTCGAGGTCGACGTCTCCGCCGGCGACGTGACCATCCGGGAGGAATCATGACCACCGAGAAGAACCCCTACGAGTCCGACGACGCGCGCGAGACCCAGGCCCTCCCGCCGGTCGACCCCACGATCGAGCTGCCCGTCACGTCAGGTGAGGTCGCCGACGACGAGGCCCCCTCGGAGGGTGGGTCTCCCGACGGCACCGACGAGGCCGACCCCGACACGACGCAGGTCGTCGAGTCCGGCCCCGTGCACGAGGACGACCTGGCGGACGAGATCTTCCGCGGCGAGGCGACCCAGGCTCTGCCGGTCACCGACCCCACGCTCGCCCTGCCGGTCGTGCCCCCGACGCACGCCCAGGCGTACCCGGTGCAGGACGCACCGGTCGACCCCGAGCCGGTCCCGGTCGCGGCCGCGTCGTCGCCTCCCCTGTCGACGCAGCCACCGGCTCCCGGGCCGACCCCCGCGGTCGACCCGGCCGCGCAGTGGAACGTCACGGCGCAGCAGAAGGCGCAGCTCCCGCCCGAGGACGACCCGCGCGACCGTGGGCTGCGGGTCGGGACGGTCGTGTGGGGATTCGTCATCGTCGCCGTCGGGGCCGGCATCCTCGCACTGGCCCTCGGTGCGACGTACGACCTCGACCTCGCGCTCATCGCCCTGCTGAGCGTCGCGGGTCTGGTGCTCGTGGTGAGCTCGATCGTGTCGAGCAGCCGCCGCAGCGCCCGCGAGCGCGCCAGGCGCTGAGCCCGGCTCGCCGAGTGCGGGGTTCTGCTGCGACACGCCCGGCGAGTCGCAGCAGAACCCCGCACTCACGACAGCAGGGGTGAGCACGACGGCGGCGCACCGGTCCGGTAGGGCCGGTGCGCCGCCGTCGTGCACCTGGAAGAGGACCTCAGCGCGGAGGCGTGTCCCCCGCGGGGGGCGTCGTCGGAGGCGTGTCCGGACCGGTCGGCGGGACCCCTGGGCTCTTGGGCTCGACGATCGGGTCGGTCTGCGTCGCAGGGACCCCCGGGCTCTTGGGTTCCACGACCGGCGCCGCGTGAGCCGACGTGCGGGTCGGCGGCGTGACGGGCGGGGTCGTGGGAGCCGGGGTCGTCGGTGCGGGCGTGACCGGTGCTGCGGGCGCAGCGTGGGCCGGGGTGTGCGTCGCCGGGGCCGGGGCCGCCGACAGGTTGCCGCCCGACGAGTAGCCGTCCGACGTCTCGACCGCGACGGCCGGGCCGCTCGCGATCCGCCGCAGAGCGATACCGATGAGGATGAACAGGATGCCCAGGCCGATGACCAGTGCCGAGACGCCGTAGGCGACGACCGAGGTGAACAGCGAGGCACGCAGGAACGAGGCGTTCATGACCGTGGCGCGCCGCTCGTCGTCCTGCGGGAGCTCGGCGTAGGTCTGGCCGTCGCTGATCTCGAGCGCGTGCTTGTTGATGACCTCCGCCTGGGCGTAGGCGGTGAACGGACCGTTGACGTGGCGTCCTGCGAGGAAGTCCGCGTCGTCGGACACCGTGATGTCCTCGGCCGACAGCTGCGAGGTGACGACCCCCCACGTGACGCCACCGGCGATGATCATGACAATCCCGGCGATGACGGTGAGGATCCCGATGACCCCTACGCCCTTCGCCGGCCGAACCGTGACAGTGCTGGACATTGCGATATCCCTCCCCGAGCCGATTCTTTGATGTCAACGTAGCGACGATTCGTCGTCTCCGCCGGACGAAAGGTCTGTTCGACCCCGAATCAGGCCAGCCGGGCACGGTCCGTGGACGCGTCGATGGGAGAATCCTGGGGTGAGGATCACCCATGTGACGGACTGCTACCTGCCGCTGCTCGGCGGCATCGAGACCCAGGTGAGCCGCCTCGCGGCCCAGCAGGCCGCGGCCGGCCACCACGTCGAGGTGGTCACCACGACGCCCGCGGCGCCCGGCGAGCACGGCATGAGCCGCGAGGTGCACGACGGCGTCACGATCCACCGCGTGGCCGCCCGGATCCCCGGTGGCTACCCCGTGCACCCGCGGGCCGCCCACCACGTGGCACGTCTCCTGCGGGACGCGCGCCCCGACGTCGTGCACCTGCACATGGGCGTCCTCACGCCGTCGGTGCAGGCGTCGCTCAAGCCCGTCGCCCACCTGGGCCTGCCCGCGGTCCTGACCGTGCACAGCGTGTGGGGCTCCGCCGAGCGGTGGTTCGCCGCGCTCGACCGCGTCACGCACTGGTCGCGCCTCCCGATCCTGCTGTCGGCCGTGAGCGAGCTGACGGCCGCCCCGCTGCGCCGCATCGCCGGGCCCGACGTGCCCGTAGAGATCCTGCACAACGGGCTGGACCTCGACGAGTGGGCCGTCCCGCGCGTCGAGCGGGACGCGCGCGGCGAGGGCAAGGCCGTGCACGTCGTCGCCGCGACCCGGTTCGCGCCCCGCAAGCGGGTCCTGCCGCTGCTCGAGTCGATCCGGCAGGCCGTCGAGCGCCTGCCGCACGACGCGCTGTTCGCGACGATCGCGGGCGAGGGCCCCGAGCTCGACGCGGCCCGCCGCTTCGTCAAGGAGCACGGGCTCTCCTCGACGGTCAGCCTCCCGGGGCGCCTCGGCGCGCACGAGCTCAAGCGCCTCTACTCGCGCGCCGACGTGTTCGCGGCCCCCGCGATCCAGGAGTCGTTCGGGATCGCGGCGCTCGAGGCGCAGGCCGCGGGCCTGGTGGTGGTGACGCGCGCGGAGTCCGGGGTGGCCGAACGGCTGACCGACGGGGTCGACGGCCTGCTCGCCGCCGACGACGCAGCGATGACGGACCAGATCGTGCGCCTCGTGGAGCAGGACGGCCTGCTCGACCGCATCGTCGCTCACAACCGCGCGGTCCGGCCGTCGAGCGGGTGGCTGAGCGTGCTCGCGGACGTCGAGAAGGCGTACGAGAAGGCAGCGGCGTACCGCGAGGAGCGGACGGCGGGCACCGCGCAGGGCTGACCGGCGCCGACCCCGCACCACCCCGGACGCCGAAGGGCCGGCCCCTGCAGATCGCTCTGCGGGGGCCGGCCCTTCGTGGCTCAGCGGGAGGTCACTCCCACTCGATGGTGCCCGGCGGCTTGCTCGTCACGTCGAGCACGACGCGGTTGACGTCCTTGACCTCGTTCGTGATGCGCGTCGAGATGATCGCGAGGACGTCGTAAGGCAGACGGGTCCAGTCCGCGGTCATGGCGTCCTCGGAGGACACGGGGCGCAGCACGATCGGGTGGCCGTAGGTGCGGCCGTCGCCCTGGACGCCGACCGAGCGGACGTCGGCCAGGAGCACGACGGGGCACTGCCAGATCTCGTCGTCCAGGCCGGCCTTCGTGAGCTCCTCGCGCGCGATCGCGTCGGCCGCGCGCAGGATCTCCAGGCGCTCGGCCGTGACCTCGCCGACGATGCGGATGCCGAGACCGGGACCGGGGAACGGCTGGCGGGCAACGATGACCTCGGGCACGCCGAGCTCGCGGCCCACGGCGCGCACCTCGTCCTTGAACAGGGCCCGCAGCGGCTCGACGAGCGAGAACTGCAGGTCGTCGGGCAGGCCGCCCACGTTGTGGTGGCTCTTGATGTTGGCCGTGCCCTCGCCGCCGCCGGACTCGACGACGTCCGGGTACAGGGTGCCCTGGACGAGGAACTTGACCTCACCACCGTGCTCGCCCGCGTCCGCGACGATGTCGCGCGCCGCCTGCTCGAACGCGCGGATGAACTCGCGGCCGATGATCTTGCGCTTGGTCTCGGGGTCCGAGTGGCCCGCGAGCGCCGAGAGGAAGCGCTGCTTCTCGTCCATGACGACGAGCTTGACGCCCGTGGCCGCGACGAAGTCGCGCTCGACCTGCTCGACCTCGCCCGCGCGCAGCAGGCCGTGGTCGACGAACACGCACGTGAGCTGGTCGCCCACGGCCTGCTGGACGAGGGCCGCGGCGACCGAGGAGTCGACGCCGCCGGACAGGCCGCAGATGACGCGTGCGTCCCCGACCTGCTCGCGGATGAGCGCGATCTGGTCGGCGATGACGTTGCCCGGGGTCCAGTCACCGGCGAGGCCGGCGCCCTGGTACAGGAAGTTCTCGAGGGCCTTCTGGCCCAGCGGGGAGTGCTTGACCTCGGGGTGCCACTGCACGCCGTACAGGCGACGCTCGGTGTTCTCGAAGGCCGCGACCGGCGAGCCCGCCGAGGTCGCGAGGACCTCGAAGCCCTCGGGGGCCGCGTGCACGGCGTCGCCGTGGCTCATCCAGGCGGTCTGCTGGTCGGGCGAGCCCGAGAGCAGCGCACCGGCCTGGCAGACGTCGACCGACGTGCCGCCGTACTCGCTGAGCCCGGTCTGCGCGACCGTCCCGCCGAGCGCCTTGGCCATGGCCTGGAAGCCGTAGCAGATGCCGAGGACGGGCACGCCGGCCTCGAACAGCGCGGGGTCCACGAAGGGCGCGCCCTGCGCGTACACGGACGACGGACCGCCGGACAGGATGATCGCTGCCGGGTCCTTGGCGAGCATCTGCTCGACGGTGAAGGTGTGAGGGACGATCTCCGAGTACACCTTGGCCTCACGCACGCGACGCGCGATCAGCTGGGCGTACTGTGCGCCGAAGTCGACGACCAATACGGGCCGGGGGGCTGAGGGGGTGGGTGTCACCAGCCCAGGATAGTTGGCCCGAGGCCGATCCCCGGCATCGGTCCAGCACGTGCGACGGGGATCACTGCGCGCGTCAGGCGGGCAGCCGCTCGCGTAGCTCGCGCGCGGCCCGCTCGGGATCGGCCGCACCCGTGATCGCGCGGACCACGACGATGCGCTCGGCGCCCGCGTCCAGCACCTGGTCGAGCCTGTCGGCGTCGACACCCCCGATCGCGAACCACGGCGTGGTCGGCGCCGTCGCCGCGACCTGTCGCAGCAGGTCGAGCCCGACGGCGTCGCGCCCCGGCTTCGTGGGCGTGGCCCAGAGGGGGCCGACGCAGAAGTAGTCGACGTCGGGGTCGGCCTCGGCGGCTGCGGCCTGGGTGAGCGAGTGCGTCGAGCGGCCCAGGAGCGGGCCCGCACCGAGGAGCGACCGGACCGCGGGCACGGGCAGGTCGCCCTGACCCATGTGCACGACGGGGGCCCCGGTCAGCAGCGCGACGTCGGCCCGGTCGTTGACGGCCCACAGCGCCCCGTGCTCGGTCGCGACGCGCGCGACCGTCTCCTGGAGCTCGAGCTCGCGCGCGACGTCGAGCGTCTTGTCCCGGAGCTGGACCACGTCGACCCCGCCCGCGAGCGCCGCGTGCAGGAAGTCCTCGAGGTCGCCGCGCTCCTCGCGCGCGTCGGTGCACAGGTACAGCCGGGCGGCGCGCAGCCGCTCGACGGTGCCCGCGCGGGGGGCGGTGTGCTGTCGGGCCTCGGCGTCGCCGGTCGGAGCGGTGGTCACGGCGCCCAGGATAGGCACGGCTCGTCGGGGGCGCGGTCGGGGCGCAGCCCGTGGGCACGCCCCGGGCGTGGTCGGCGTGCGTTGTAGGGTGGCCGCGAAGCACGGGAGCCCCGTTCGGGGCTGAGAGGGCGAGAGCCGACCGTCGAACCTGATCTGGGTCATGCCAGCGAAGGGAGCGAGCGCATGAGCGCAACCCTGTCCACCGACCACCCTGCCCTGCCCGCGCGCCCACCCGTGCCCGACGGCGCCACGGACGTCCTCGTCGTGGGCGGCGGCATCGTGGGGCTCACCACGGCGTGGCGGGCCTCGCGTGCAGGTCTGCGCGTGACCGTCCTGGACCCGGCGCCGGGCGACGGCGCGACCCACGCGGCGGCCGGGATGCTCGCCCCGGTGACCGAGGCCGACTTCGGCGAGGAGGCCGCGCTGCGCCTGGGCGCCGACTCCGCCGCGCGGTGGCCCGCGTTCGCGGCCGAGCTCGAGGCCGACTCGGGGCTCGACGTGGGGCTGCGGGCCACGGGCACGCTCACGCTGGCCTACGACGGGGACGACCTGGCCCTCGGGCGGCGCGTGCGTGCGCTGCAGGAGGCGTGGGGGCTCGACTCGACCGAGATCACGGTCGTGGCCGCCCGGGAGCGCGAGCCGCTCGTCGGGCAGCGCGTCGCGGGCGCGTTCTGGGCGCCGGGAGACCACCAGGTCGACCCGCGGGCGGTGCACCGCGCCCTGACCGCGGCCCTCGCACGGGACCCGCGCGCCGCCGTCGTGCACCGCCGGGCCGTCCGGCTCCTGCGCTCGCCAGGACCGGGCGCCCCCATGACCGGGGCTCTCGACGACGCGGGCCACGAGCACCGGGCGGGGACCGTGGTCCTCGCGGCAGGTGCGGACTCGGGCAGCCTGCTCGCGGACGTCCCCGAGGTCACGGCCCCGACCCGTCCGGTGAAGGGGCAGACGCTCCGGCTCGACGCCCCGCCCTGGTTCACGCTCGACCACGTGGTGCGCGGCGTCGTGCAGGGACGTCCGGTGTACGTCGTACCGCGTACGCCCGGACCCGACGGGCACCGCGAGGTCGTCGTCGGCGCGACGAGCGAGGAGCACCCCGACGACCGGCGCGCGACCGTGGGCGGCGTCTTCGCGCTCCTGCGGGACGCCCGCGCGCTGCTCCCCGCGCTCGACGAGCTGGCCCTCGTCGAGGTCACGCCGCGCGTGCGCCCGGGCACCCCCGACAACCTGCCGCTCCTGGGAGCCACGAGCGTGCCCGGCCTGGTCCTCGCGACGGGCCACTACCGCAACGGCGTGCTGCTCGCCCCCGTGACGGGAGCAGCGATCGACGCGGTCCTGACCGGCCAGCCGCTGCCGCCCGCGGTCGCGGCGATCGACCCCCTGCGCTTCTCCCCCGCGTCCGCCCCTTCCCCCACGCCCACCCCCCGGAGGACCACATGACCGGCACCGCGCTCGTCAACGGCGAGCCCTATCCGCTCGCCGCGCCCACGACCGTCACGGCCCTCGTCGCCGCGTTGCTGCCCGAGCTCCTCGGGGACACGGGCGACGTCCCCCGGGGCGTCGCGGTCGCGATCGACGACGCCGTGCTCCCCCGCAGCACGTGGGCGTCCACGACCCTGCGCGACGGCGACCGTGTCGAGGTCGTCACGGCGGTGCAGGGTGGTTGAGGACCCGCAGGACCGCGCGGCCGACGACTCTCTCGTCGTCGCGGGCGTGCCGCTCGGCTCGCGCCTCGTCATGGGCACGGGCGGTGCCGCGAACCTGCTCACGCTCGAGGAGGCGCTCGTCGCGTCCGGCACCGCGCTCACGACCGTCGCGATGCGCCGCGTCGCGCGGGTGCGTCCGTCGGGTGGCGCGGGCAGCGACGGGGGTGCGGGCGAGACCGGCATCTGGGGCCTGCTCGACCGCCTCGGCATCCGCGCCCTGCCCAACACCGCGGGCTGCTTCTCGGCCAAGGAGGCCGTCCTCACGGCCCACCTGGCCCGCGAGGCCTGCGGCACCGACTGGGTCAAGCTCGAGGTGATCGCCGACGACGTGACGCTGCTGCCCGACCCGATCGGGCTCGTCCAGGCCGCCGAGACCCTGGTCCGCGACGGCTTCACCGTCCTGCCCTACACCAACGACGACCCGATCCTCGCGCGCCGCCTCGAGGACGTGGGCTGCGCGGCCGTCATGCCGCTGGGCGCGCCCATCGGGTCGGGGCTGGGCATCCTCAACCCGCGCAACATCGCAGCCATCGCGTCGGCGGCCCGCGTGCCAGTGATCCTGGACGCGGGGATCGGGACCGCGTCGGAGGCCGCGCACGCCCTCGAGCTCGGGTGCGACGGCGTGCTCCTCGCGACGGCCGTGACCCGTGCCGCCGACCCGGTGCGGATGGCCACGGCCATGCGGCTCGCGGTCGAGGCCGGACGGCTCGCGGCGCTCGCGGGTCGCATCCCGCGCCGCGAGCGGGCCCTCGCGAGCTCGCCGGTCGACGGCATGGTGGGCCGTGCCGGGCTCACGGGGTCCGGCCTGCTGGGCGCCGGCAACCTGGACCTGGCGCTCTGACCCGGCGCAGTGCCGGAGCACTCCCGCTGAGGTAGAACGTCCTGCTCGAGGTAGACCGCACCGGGTTCTACGTCACGCAGAACGTTCTACCTCGCCGACAGCGAGGAGAGCGAGGAGAGCGAGGAATCAGTAGGTCGGGCGGCCCGGCTCGACGTCCCGCACCCACGCCAGGATCCCGCCCTCGACGTTGCGCGCGTCCACGCCCGCGGCCCGCGCGAGGCTCGCGACCCGCTCGGACCGGCCTCCGACCTTGCACAGCACCGCGACCGTCCGGTCGCGCGGCAGGTCCGCGAGCGCCGCGGCCGCCCCGGGCCCCGCGTAGACCCCGCTGGGCACCACGCGGGCGCCGTCGAGCGAGACGATCTGCGTCTCCCAGTCCTCGCGCACGTCGAGCAGCAGCAGGTCGTCGTCGGGGTCCGCGAGGCGGTCGGCGAGCTCGCGAGGGGTCAGGCTCGTGGGCGTCGGCCCCGTCCTGCCCGGCACCCGGGCGAGGTCGACCACGAGGCGGCCGTCCGCCGTCGGGCCGGAGAAGAGGTCCGCGCCGGACGAGACATCCGACGGGACCTCGACCGAGCCCACGTCGTCTACCGGGGCGAACCCGCAGAACGCCTCGTACGCGTGGTCCCCCGCCAGGAGCCCCGTCACCGGGACGCGGGCCGGGTCGGCCCGGATCGTGAGGTGGCGCCACGTGAGCTCGAGCGAGTCGTAGACCGCGAGGCGGCCCAGGAGCGTGCGGCCCGCACCGGTGATCAGCTTGATGGCCTCGGTCGCCATGACCGAACCGACCGTCCCGCACATGGCGCCCAGGACCCCGCCCGTCGCGCAGTCTGGCACGGTACCGGGCGGCGGCGGCTCGGGGAACACGTCGCGGTAGACGACGCCCTCCCCGACCGGCGGCGCCGACCAGAAGACGCTGACCTGGCCCTGGAAGCGGAAGATCGAGCCCCACACGCACGGGACGCCCGCGATCTCGGCGGCGTCGCCCACGAGGTAGCGGGTCGCGAAGTTGTCGGTCCCGTCGAGGACGACGTCGTAGCCCGCCAGGACGTCGAGGACGTTGGTCGCGTCGAGACGCTGCTCGTGCAGGCGGACCCTCACGTGCGGGTTGACCTCCGCGAGGGCGTCCTGCGCCGAGACGACCTTGGGTCGCCCCACGTCCGAGCCGCCGTGGATGACCTGGCGCTGGAGGTTGGAGACCTCCACGCGGTCGTCGTCGACGATGCCGATCGTCCCGACGCCGGCCGCCGCGAGGTAGAGCAGCGCGGGGCTGCCCAGCCCGCCCGCGCCCACGACCAGCACGCGCGCGGCCCGCAGGCGCTGCTGACCCTCGACCCCGATCCCCGGCAGGGCCAGGTGCCGCGAGTAGCGGGCCAGCTCCTGCGCAGACAGGGGCTCGGCCGAGGGGGCGACCAGCGGCGGCAGCGACGTCATCGCGCGTACTGCTCCACGAGGGCGTCGAGCTTGGCCTCGGCCTCGCGGTGGACCTTCTTCTCGAGGATGAACGACATGACGGGCACGACGCCCGCGAAGACCATGGTCGCGAGTCGTCCCCAGCTCCAGCGCATCTTGGACCACAGGTCCAGGACCGTCACGAGGTAGACCACGTAGACCCAGCCGTGCGCGAACGGGATCCAGCCCACGAAGCGCATCACGCCGTCGACGTCGACGAACTGGCCGACGCCGTACTTGACGATCATCTCGACGCACAGGATCAGGAGCATCACACCGGTGATGAGGGCCATCACGCGGTAGCGCTGGAGCGCGCCGCGGGCCTTGCGGACGGCGCGGTCCACGACCTCCTGCGACGGGGCGTCCGCCACGGCGTCGGAGGTCTTCTGCGAGCCGGCGGGGTCGGGCGTGGTCATGGGAGGTTTCCTTACGCTGAGCGAAAATCCGTGGCCCGGTGTCGGTGGCCACACCTAATGTTAATGACCGTGCGCCCCCTCCCCCTCCCCGACCCTGGCACCCCTCCGCTCACCGGCCCCGGTGCCTTCCTGTGGTGGCTCGCGCGCCGCCAGTGGGGGATCCTCCTGGCCGCCGTCCTGCTCGGCATGGTCACGTTCGTGTGCCAGGCTGTCATGCCCTACGTGCTCGGTCGCGCGCTCGACGAGGGTCTCGACGAGGGCTTCGGCGCGGTCCTTCTCGGCTGGGCCGCGGTCATGCTGGGCATCGGCCTGGTGCAGGTGGGCGCGGCCGCTCTCGGGCACCGCTTCGACATCGAGAACTGGCTGCGCTCGGCCTTCACCACCTCGCAGCTCGTCGGCGACACCGTGGCGCGCTCGGGGCACACCATCACGGACGAGCTCCCCACGGGAGAGGTCGTCTCGGCGGTCGCGTCGGACGCGCTGCGCGTGGGCGAGGTCTACGCGATCGCCGCGCGCTTCGCGGGCTCCCTCATGGCGTACGCCGTGGTCGCCGGGATCATGCTGAGCACCTCGCTCCAGCTGGGCCTCGTCGTGGTCCTCGGGCTGCCGGTCGTCGCGGGCATCCTCGCGTTCCTCGTCAAGCCCCTCCAGCAGCGCCAGGCCGCGCAGCGCGAGGCGTCGGGCCGGCTGACCACCCTGGGCGCGGACACCGTCTCGGGCCTGCGCATCCTGCGCGGCATCGGCGGCGAGAAGGTCTTCACGGACCGCTACCGCACCCAGTCCCAGGCCGTGCGCGAGACGGGCGTGCGGGTCGCGACCACGCAGTCCTACCTCGACGGGCTCCAGGTCCTGCTGCCGGGACTCTTCGTCGCCCTGGTCCTGTACCTGGGCGCGCACGCGGCCGTGGCCGGGGACATCAGCCCGGGTCAGCTCGTCGCGTTCTACGGGTACGCCGCGTTCCTGTCGTGGCCGCTGCAGATCGCGACCCAGACGCTCCAGATCACGACGCGCGCCCACGTGGCCGCGAAGAAGCTCGTCAAGGTGCTCTCGGTCGTCCCCGCGACGGGCGCGACCCCCGGCACGGCGTCCGCGCCGCCCGCCGGGGCGGCCCTGGTCGACGACGCGAGCGGTGTCGAGCTCACGCCCGGCCGCGTCGTCGCGCTCGTGAGCGTGGACCCGGACGAGTCGGCGCGCATCGCCACGCGCATGGGCCGGTTCGACGACGTCGCGGAGGCGGGCACGCCCGTGCACCTGGGCGGGATCCGGCTCTCCGACCTCGACAAGGACGTGGTGCGCGAGCGCATCGTCGTCGCCGAGGCCACGCCCCACCTGTTCTCGGGCGTGCTCGGCGAGGAGATCGACGTGCGCGGCGGGAGCCTCGAGGCCGAGCTCCTGCGGGCCGTCATGATCGCCGACGCGCACGACGTCCTGGACTCGGTGCCCGACGGCCTCGCGGGCGAGCTCCCGGAGAAGGGCCGCTCGTTGTCCGGCGGCCAGCGCCAGCGCGTCGCCCTGGCCCGCGCGATCCTCACCGACCCCGAGATCCTGGTGCTCGTCGAGCCCACGAGCGCGGTCGACGCCCACACCGAGGCCCGCATCGCCGAACGCCTCGCCGAGGTTCGGCGCGGGCGCACCACGCTCATCGTGACCGCGAGCCCGCTCGTGCTCGACCACGTCGACGACGTCCTGTTCGTCGAGGACGGCCGCGTCGTCACGCACGGCACGCACCGTGAGCTCCTGCACCGCCCGCACGACGCCCACCAGGGCGCGGAGGCCTCGCGCTACCGCGCCGTCGTCGGGCGCTCGATGGACGAGACGCCCGCAGTCCCCGAGGACGACCACCTGCCCATGGGCTCCGCCGAGCTCACCGACGCCTCGAAGGGCGTGTCATGAAGCTCCCCGTCGCGGACGCCTCCCAGGTCCGCCAGCACACCGCCTACCTGGTCCGCGAGCACCGCAGGCCGCTCATCGGCCTCGCGGTCCTGCACACCGTCGCAGCGATCGCCGGGCTCGCGGGCCCGTGGATCCTGGGCCGCCTCGTCGACGCGGTCGCCCAGGGCACCACGTCGGCCTACGTCAACCAGGTCATCGCGATCGGCGTGGGCGCGGTCCTCGTCCAGGCCGTGCTCATCCGCTACGCCCAGAAGTCCTCGATGATCTTCGGGGAGACGGTCTTCGCCGAGCTCCGCGAGGACTTCCTGGAGACCGTCACGACGCTGCCGTTGTCGACCGTCGAGCGCGCCGGCACAGGAGACCTGGTCGCGCGCACGACCAACGACGTCAACCGTATCCAGCACGCCGTGCGGTTCGGCGTCCCGCGCCTCATCGTCGCGGTCGTCACGATCCTGCTCACGGTCGTGGCGAGCATGCTCACCTCGCCGCTCGTGGCCGTGTCGCTGTTCCTGGGCGTCCCGCTCATGGTCGTGGTCTCCCGCTGGTACCTTCGGCGCGCCTCGCCCGGCTACCAGCGCGAGTCCGCGGCGTACGCGGCGCTCAACGGCACCATCACCGAGTCGGTCGAGGGCGCCCGCACCGTCGACGCCCTGCGCCTGGGCGCGCGTCGCAGGGCCAGGGTCGAGGCTGACCTGCGCGAGGCCTTCGCGGCCGAGAAGTACACGCTGAACCTGCGCACGGTCCTGTTCCCCGCGGTCGACTTCACGTTCGTGCTCGCGCCCGTCGCAGTGATCGTGTGGGGCGGCTACCTGCTCTCGACGGGGCACGCGACGATCGGCGCGGTGACGACCATCGCGATGTACGCGTTCCAGCTCGCCGGGCCCGTCTGGGAGCTCATCTTCTGGCTCGACGAGATCCAGGTCGCCGCGACCTCGCTCGCGCGCATCGTGGGCGTCAAGCTCGTCGACAGCGACCGCGAGGCCGGGGACGAGGTGCCCACGGACGAGCACGTCGTGGCGCGGGACGTCGAGTACGCGTACCGCGAGGGGCACAACGTGCTGCACGGGATCGACCTCGACCTCGCGGTCGGCGAGCGCCTGGCGGTCGTCGGTCCGTCCGGCGCGGGCAAGTCGACGCTCGGGCGCATGCTCGCGGGCATCCACCCGCCCACGGGCGGCTCCGTCACGGTCGGCGGCGTCGAGCTGGTCGACCTCCCGCTCGACGACCTGCGCCGTCACGTCGCCCTCGTCACGCAGGAGCACCACGTGTTCGTCGGGTCGCTCGCGGACAACCTGCGGCTGGCCGACGAGCACGCGGACGACGACGCGCTGCTCGGGGCCCTTGCTGCGGTCGACGCGCGTGGCTGGGTCGAGACGCTCCCCGAGGGGCTCGCGACCGAGGTCGGCTCGGGCGGTCACGTCCTCACGCCCGCGCAGGCGCAGCAGGTAGCGCTCGCGCGCCTCGTGCTGCTCGACCCGCACACCTTGATCCTCGACGAGGCGACGTCGCTGCTGGACCCGCGAGCAGCCCGGCACCTCGAGCGCTCGCTCAACGCCGTCCTCGAAGGACGGACGGTGGTCGCGATCGCGCACCGCCTGCACACCGCGCACGACGCCGACCGGGTCGCGGTCGTGGACGGGGGGCGCATCACCGAGATCGGTCCGCACGACGAGCTCGTCGCCGCGGGTGGCGACTACGCGCGACTGTGGAGCTCCTGGCAGCAGGAGTGAGCCCGTTCCACTGGCGGGACCGTTCAGGGCGTGGCCGGTGTCGGGCCACGCCCTGAACGCCGTCCTGCGACGCCCTGACCTGCCGGTACGCTCTCGCCAGTCCGACATGTCCCGGCGCCGTCCGACGACCTGACAGGACGACGAGGTCCTCGGCGCGCGCCCGGGTGCACAGCAGGCACCACGCCCTGCTTCCAGGCATTCCCCAGCAAGAGCCCTCACGATTGGTTGAACGTTCAACGAGGATGCGAGGGGCCATGAAGAAGACGATCGCGCTGACCGTCGGGATCGCGACGCTGTGCGCGCTCCTGCTGCTGGGCGGCACGTGGGTCTACGCCCGCTCGCAGGCCGGCACGGAGGCCGCTCCCCTGTCGGTCGGCTCGGCGACGGCCACCGACGACGCCACGGCCGGCGGGAGCGCTGACGCCGCAGGCTCGTCCGTCGACGGCGTCCAGGACGGCGTCTACGCCGTGGACACCGACTCCCAGGCGGGCTACCGCGTCGACGAGGTGCTCTCTGGGCAGGACGTGACCGTGGTCGGCCGCACGGGCGACGTGCGGGGCGAGGTCACGGTCGAGGGCGGCATCCTCACCGCGGCGAGCATCGAGGTCGACATGACGACGATCGAGACCGACGACTCAGCACGCGACCGGCAGTTCCTGCGCATCCTCGACACCGGCGAGCACCCGACCGCGACCTTCGTCCTCACCGCCCCCGTCGACCTCTCGGGCCTCGCGAGCGGCTCGGCCACCGTGCAGGCCACCGGCACGCTGACGATCAAGGGCGTCTCGCGCGACGTCACGGCGACCCTCGACGCCCGGACCACGGGCGACGGGGCGCAGGTCAGCGGGTCGATCCCCGTCACCTTCTCCGACTACGACGTCGCGGCGCCGAACCTCGGCTTCGTCCAGGTCGAGGACGCGGGCACGGTCGAGATGCTGCTCGACCTCACGCCGTCGGACGGCTGACGGGCTCCTGCGGCAGGTCGGGCAGCCCTGCGATCCCGCCCCCGACCCCGTCGGAGCGCTTGCGCCCGCCCGCGGCCTCGTCGCGCACGAGCCGCACCCACAGGGCGACCGCGAACGCGCCGAAGATCCACCACTGGAGCGCGTAGAAGGCGTTCTGGACGTTGACCCCGTTGCCGCCCTCGATGGTCGGACGGGGCAGCAGGTGCGGGCCGCCCTCGGCCGCAGCGAGCTGAGCCGGGTCGGACTCCATGAGCACCAGGTAGCCGCCGTAGATGGGGTTGCCCCACTCGTTGGCGAGGGCCGCCGAGGAGATCGAGTCCGTCTGCCCCTCGGGCAGGCCGCCGGTCCCGGCGGCCTCCGAGGCCTGGAGGTACGCGGTGACCCGCACCTCGCCCGAGGGTACGGCGAGGGCCACGTCCTCCTCGGCGTCCGCCGTCGGGACCCAGCCCCGGACGACCGGGACCACGGGCGGGCCGGACAGGCCGGCCCAGGACTCGCCGCCCGTGCCGTCGTCGCTCACGCGCAGCGGCGTCAGGACCAGGTAGCCCGTGCGCCCGTCGAGCGCACGCCCCGCGACGAGGAGCTGCCCCTCGGGCTCGTACTCGCCCTCGACCCAGGCCTGGCGTCCCACGAGCTCACCCGGGAAGGTCGACTGCGGAGGGAGCAGCACGCCGAGGCCTTCGGGCCCGGCTGCCTCGGCCTCGGCGATCTCGTGCTGCTCGGCGAGCTCGGCCCGCTGGTAGGCACGGTCGAGCTGCCACACCCCGAGACGACCGCACACGGCCGCTGCGAGGAGAAAGAGCAGCAGGAAGCCGATCATGCGGGGGCGGCGGGCGACAGCCCAGAAGCCGGGGCGAGAGGGAGCCTGGTCGGACACGACTCCACGGTAGCCGCGCGGGGGTGGCCCGAGAGAATCCCCGACCCCCGACGTGACCCAGACCACTGTCCCGGGCAAGATCGCCCGTCCCGGGACCTCTCGACGAGCCGGTCGGGACCTTCGTCCTTTTCTTCCCCGACAGACGCACCTCACATCCCGTGGGGCCGTCGAAACCATGCGTTGCCCCCATGGATGGGGTTGTATGAAGGTGCCACCATCCCCCGGTACAGCTGGAGCGTGCGATGACTACGACCACCTCGCGTCCGACAGAAGGAACCCCTTGGCGATCCGCCGAGGTCGCCCCCCTCTCCGAGGAGACGCTCGCGCGCGTCGACGGGTGGTGGCGGGCCGCCAACTACCTGTCGGTGGGCCAGATCTACCTGCTCGCGAACCCGCTGCTGCGCGAGCCCCTCACCCGCGACGACGTCAAGCCGCGCCTCCTCGGCCACTGGGGCACGACGCCGGGCCTGAACTTCCTGTACGCGCACCTGAACCGCGCGATCGTCGAGCGTGAGCAGTCGACGATCTACGTCACGGGCCCCGGTCACGGTGGGCCCGGCCTGGTCGCGAACTCGTACCTCGAGGGCACGTACTCGGAGGTCTACTCGGACATCACCCAGGACACCGAGGGCCTGCGCCGGTTGTTCCGCCAGTTCTCGTTCCCGGGCGGCATCCCCTCGCACGTCGCCCCGGAGACCCCGGGGTCGATCCACGAGGGCGGCGAGCTCGGCTACGCGCTCTCGCACGCCTACGGCGCCGCGTTCGACAACCCGGACCTCCTGGTCGCCGCGGTCGTGGGCGACGGCGAGGCCGAGACCGGCCCCCTGGCCACGAGCTGGCACTCGAACAAGTTCGTCAACCCCGTCAACGACGGTGTCGTGCTGCCGATCCTGCACCTCAACGGGTACAAGATCGCGAACCCCACGATCCTCGGGCGCATCAGCGACGACGAGCTGCGCGACCTCATGATCGGCTACGGGCACACCCCGTACTTCTTCACGGGCGGGTTCGACGGCGAGGACCACTACGAGGTCCACCGGCGCTTCGGGGTCCTGCTCGACGAGGTGCTCAACCACATCGCGCAGATCAAGGCCGACGCCGCAGCGGGCAACGACGAGCGCCCGGCGTGGCCCATGATCGTCTTCCGCACCCCCAAGGGGTGGACGGGCCCCAAGACGATCGACGGCAAGAAGACCGAGGACTCCTGGCGCTCGCACCAGGTGCCGCTCGCGAGCGCGCGCGACACCCCCGAGCACCTGCAGGACCTCAAGGACTGGCTCGACTCCTACCGCGTCCACGAGCTGTTCGACGACGAGGGCCGCCTCGACGCGGACGTCGCTCGCCTGGCGCCCCGGGGCACGCTGCGCATGAGCGACAACCCGCACACCAACGGCGGCCTGCTGCTCAAGGACCTGCGCCTGCCCGACTTCCGCGACTACGCGGTCGAGGTCAGCGCGCCCGGTGGGGGCATGTCGGAGGCGACCAGGGTCCTGGGCCAGTGGCTCACGGACGTCGTGCGCCTCAACCCGGACAACTTCCGGATCTTCGGCCCCGACGAGACCGCGTCGAACCGCTTGCAGGCCGTCTACGAGGTCACGGACAAGCAGTGGAACGCGGACTTCTTCGGGCCCGACGTCGACGAGCACCTCGCGCGGGCGGGTCGCGTCATGGAGATGCTGTCCGAGCACCAGTGCCAGGGGTGGCTCGAGGGCTACCTGCTGACGGGTCGCCACGGCCTGTTCTCGTGCTACGAGGCGTTCATCCACATCATCGACTCGATGTTCAACCAGCACGCCAAGTGGCTCAAGATCACGAACGACATCCCGTGGCGCCGCCCGATCGCGAGCCTCAACTACCTGCTCTCGAGCCACGTGTGGCGCCAGGACCACAACGGCTTCAGCCACCAGGACCCGGGCTTCATCGACCACGTCGTGAACAAGAAGGCGGAGATCGTCCGCGTCTACCTGCCGCCGGACGCCAACACCTTGCTCTCGACGTACGACCACGTCCTGCGCTCGCGCCAGTACGTCAACGTCGTGGTCGCGGGCAAGCAGCCGGCGCCGAACTTCCTCACCATGGACCAGGCGGTCGCGCACTGCACCCGGGGCCTGGGCATCTGGGAGTGGGCGGGCAGCGAGGTCCCGGGCGAGGACCCCGACGTCGTGCTCGGCTGCGCGGGCGACGTCCCGACCCTGGAGACGCTCGCTGCGGCCGACCTGCTGCGTCAGCACCTGCCCGACCTCAAGGTGCGCGTCGTCAACGTCGTGGACCTGATGCGCCTGCAGGACGAGAAGGAGCACCCGCACGGGCTCTCCGACCGCGACTTCGACACGCTCTTCACCACGGACAAGCCCGTGGTCTTCGCGTACCACGGGTACCCGTGGCTCATCCACCGCCTGACCTACCGCCGCAACGGGCACGACAACATCCACGTGCGCGGCTACAAGGAGGAGGGCACGACCACCACGCCGTTCGACATGGTCATGCTCAACGACCTGGACCGGTTCCACCTGGTGATCGACGTCATCGACCGCGTGCCGTCGCTGCGCTCGAAGGCGGCGGGCCTGCGCCAGAAGATGGTCGACGCCCGCCTCGAGGCACGGCAGTACACGAGAGAGCACGGCGAGGACATCCCCTCGGTCCGTGACTGGGTGTGGCCCGACGCGGGCGACACCGCGACAGAAGGGAGCGGCCCGTCGTACGACGCGGCCGCCGCTACCGGAGGCGACAACGAGTGACCAGCACCGCCCGATCCATCTACCTCGCCTCACCCGAGGGCGAGACGGGGAAGTCCACGATCGCGCTGGGCGTCCTCGACCTGCTGACCCGTCGGGTCCAGCGGGTCGGGGTCTTCCGGCCCGTGACCCGGACCGCCCCGAGCTCCGTCGCGGGGGCCACCGCCCCCGTCGACGGGGCCGGCTCCGCCGCAGTACCCCCCGCCGCTGACCGCGACTACGTGCTCGAGCTGCTGCTCGCGCACGACGGTGTCGACCTCACCTACGAGGAGGCCATGGGCGTCACGTACGACGACGTCCACGCCGACCCCGAGGCCGCCCTCGCCCAGATCGTCGCCCGGTACCACGAGGTCGCCAAGCAGTGCGACTTCGTGGTGATCGTCGGCACCGACTACACGGACGTCGCAGGCCCGACCGAGCTCGCGTTCAACGCGCGCATCGCGGCCAACCTGGGCGCCCCGGTGCTCCTGGTCGTCTCGGGCCGCGACCGCACGCCCGAGGCCATCGCGAACCTCACCGAGGTCAGCGTCAACGAGCTCCGCTCGAACCACGCCCAGCCCATCGCGGTCATCGCGAACCGCTGCCGTCCCGAGAGCATCGACCAGGTGCGCGCCCAGCTCTCGACGATCACGCCCGAGGGCCAGGGCCCCCACTCGGCGTCGGGCTCGCTGCCCGGGTGGGCCATCCCCGAGGACCCGTTCCTCAACGCACCGACCGTGGCCGCGATCATGGAGGCCGTGGGCGGACGGCTCGCGCTCGGCGACCCCGAGCTGCTGGGCCGTGAGGTCCTCGACCTGCTGGTCGGCGCCATGTCGCTCGAGCACCTGCTCGAGAAGCTCGTCGACGGCGCCGTGGTCATCACGCCCGGTGACCGCAGCGACATCCTCATCGGCCTGCTCGCGGCCCACCAGGCGCGCAACTTCCCGTCGCTCGCGGGGATCGTGCTCAACGGCGGCTTCTACCCGACCGACTCGACGGGTCGTCTGGTCGAGGCCCTCGACCCGAGCCTGCCGATCATCCGGACGGACCTCGGGACGTTCCGGTCGGCGAGCGCCGCGTCGCGCGTGCGCGGTCGGGTGTCCAAGGAGTCGCAGCGCAAGGTCGACACGGCGCTCGCGCTGTTCGAGCAGAACGTCGACGGCGCCGCGCTCGTCGCGGGTCTCGACGTGCCGCGCCCGGAGGTCGTCACGCCGCTCATGTTCGAGTACGAGCTGCTCTCGCGGGCCCGGTCCGACCGCAAGAACATCGTGCTGCCCGAGGGCGACGACGACCGCATCCTGCGTGCGGCCTCGACCCTGCTGGGCCGCCAGGTCGCCGACCTGACGATCCTGGGCGACGAGCAGTCGATCCGTGCGCGCGCGACCGAGCTGGGCCTCGACATCGACGCCGCGACCGTGATCGACCCGCACGACCCCGAGCTCGTCGAGCGCTTCGCCGAGGAGTACACGAGGCTGCGCGCCCACAAGGGCATGACGGTCGAGCGTGCGCGCGAGATCGTCCCGGACGTGTCGTACTTCGGCACCATGATGGTCCACCTGGGCCTGGCCGACGGCATGGTCTCGGGGGCGCGCCACACGACGGCCCACACCATCAAGCCGTCGTTCGAGATCATCAAGACCGTGCCGGGCGTCTCGGTCGTGTCCTCGGTGTTCCTCATGTGCCTCGAGGACCGGGTCCTGGTCTACGGCGACTGCGCCGTGAACCCGGACCCGACCGACACCCAGCTCGCGGACATCGCGATCTCGTCGGCCGCGACGGCCCTCCAGTTCGGCATCGACCAGCGCGTCGCGATGCTGTCCTACTCGACCGGCGAGTCCGGCTCGGGCGTGGACGTCGACAAGGTGCGCTCGGCGACCGAGCTCGTGCGCACGCGCCGCCCCGACCTGTTCGTCGAGGGCCCCATCCAGTACGACGCCGCGGTCGACGCGTCGGTGGCGGCGTCCAAGATGCCGGGCTCGGACGTCGCCGGCAAGGCGACGGTCTTCATCTTCCCCGACCTCAACACGGGCAACAACACCTACAAGGCGGTGCAGCGCTCGGCGGGCGCCATCGCGGTGGGCCCCGTCCTCCAGGGCCTGAACAAGCCCGTGAACGACCTCTCGCGCGGTGCCCTGGTCCAGGACATCGTCAACACCGTGGCCATCACGGCCATCCAGGCACAGGCGGGCTCGATCAGCGAGCCCGGCACGAACGGAGCACCCGCATGACCGTCCTCCCGGAGCACGAGCGCTCGAACCCGTACTCGGCGTACGGGGCGCACGGCTCGGTCCTCGTGATGAACTCGGGGTCGTCCTCGCTCAAGTACCAGCTCGTCAACCCGGTCGGCGGCGAGGCCATCGCCGCGGGGACCATCGAGCGCATCGGCGAGTCGAACGGTGTCATCAAGCACCGCTTCGCGGGCAACACGACCGCGCGTGAGGAGCCCGTCCGCGACCATGCGGAGGCGCTGCGCATCGCGCTGTCGCTGTTCGACGAGGTCGGGCCGCGGCTCGCCGACGCCAACGTCTACGCGGTGGGTCACCGCGTCGTCCACGGTGGCGCCCAGTTCTCCCGTCCCGTCCTGGTGGACGACGAGGTCGAGCGTCAGATCCTCGACCTGGCTCCCCTCGCACCGCTGCACAACCCGGCGAACGTCACGGGCATCTCGGTCGCCCGCGAGCTCCTGCCCGACGTGCCGCACGTCGCGGTGTTCGACACGGCGTTCTTCTCGTCGCTCCCGGAGGCGGCCTCGACCTACGCCCTGGAGAAGGAGACCGCGCAGAAGTACGGCGTGCGCCGGTACGGCTTCCACGGCACGAGCCACCACTACGTGTCGGGCAAGGTCGCGCGAGTCCTGGGCCGACGGCTGCAGGACCTCAACATCATCGTGCTGCACCTCGGCAACGGCGCGTCGGCCTCGGCCGTGCGCGGCGGCATCGCGGTCGACACCTCGATGGGCCTGACCCCGCTCGAGGGCCTGGTCATGGGGACCCGCACCGGGGACATCGACCCCGCGGTGATCTTCCACCTCGCGCGCAACGCGAACATGTCGATCGACGAGCTCGACGACCTGTTCAACAAGCGTTCGGGCATCAAGGGTCTCGCGGGCGAGAACGACTTCCGCGCGCTGCACGAGCTGATCGCCGACGGGAACGAGGACGCGAAGCTCGCGCTCGACGTGTACATCCACCGGTTGCGCAAGTACATCGGCGCGTACATGGCCGTGCTGGGCCGTATCGACGTCATCGCGTTCACGGCCGGTGTGGGCGAGAACGACGACATCGTGCGCGCCCAGGTCGTCGAGGGCCTCGCGGGCCTCGGCATCGCGGTCGACCCGGGGCGCAACGCGGTCCGCAGCAAGGAGCCGCGCGTCATCTCGCCCGACTGGACGAGCACGCTGGTCATGGTCGTGCCGACCATGGAGGAGCTCGCGATCGCCCGCCTGAGCGTGGAGATCGTGGAGGAGACCGAGAAGGCCGGGAAGCCCGTCACGTTCCCGCCCGCAGCGTCGGCAGCATCGGCAGCGCCTGCTGAGCCGGCGGCGGCCCAGGAGCCCGAGGCGCCGCAGGAGTCCTGACCTCTCCCCCGCCGTCGTCGCGCACCCGAGCACGGCGCGACGGCACGTGCGCGCGCACGGCACTGCCCGCGCACGACCCGAGCCACGCCTCGACCCTCTAGGGTCGAGGCGTGGCTCTTCTCATCGACCCGCCGACCTGGCCGGCCCACGGGACCTCGTGGTCCCACCTCGTCTCGGACTCCTCGCTCGACGAGCTGCACGGCTTCGCCGAGCGGCTGGGGCTGGGTCGGCGCGCGTTCGACCTCGACCACTACGACGTCCCGGCCGAGCGCCACGCGGACTGCGTCGCCGCGGGGGCCCAGGACGTGTCGGGGCGCGAGCTCATCGTGCGGCTGCGGGCCTCGGGGCTGCGCGTCCCGGCCCGCGAGCGGGCGACGGCCAAGGCCGCGGCCCTGCTGGCACGGTGGGACGCGACGCTGCCGGGGGTCCCGGGGGCGCCCGAGGTGGGTGAGGACCTGGTCGCCCGCTGGCACGAGCCGCACCGCGTCTATCACGGGCCCGCGCACCTGGCTCACGTGCTCGACTCCCTCGCGGTCCTGGAGGGCCGCTCGCCGGGCGTGCCCTCCCCCGGGGAGCCTGCGCCGTCGGGCACGTCGCTGCGCGCGCAGCTCGCCCTGTGGTTCCACGACGCGGTCCACGAGGGTGTCGCGGGGCAGGACGAGGAGGCGTCGGCCGCGCTCGCGGTGGAACGCCTGTCCGCGCTCGTCCCCGGCCCGACGACGACGCTCACCGGTGCCGAGCCTCTCCCGTCGGGCAGGGCGCGCCTGACGCCCGACGACGTCGCGGAGGTCGCGCGGCTCGTCCGTCTCACGGCCACGCACGACCCGGCCCCCGACGATGCCGCGGGTGCGCTCGTGTGCGACGCCGACCTCGCGATCCTCGGCAGCGCGCCCGACCGGTACGCCCGCTACGTCCGGCAGGTGCGGACCGAGTACGCCCACGTGCCCGACGAGCAGTTCGCGGCGGGCCGTGCCGCGGTCCTCGGACAGCTTCTCGCGCTCCCGTCCCTCTTCCGGACACCGCTGGCACGCGAGCGCTGGCAGGAGCGTGCCGAGCAGAACCTGCGGACCGAGCTCGCGGGTCCGGGCGCGCACGGTCACGCGCACGGCGGCGACGTGCACCACTAGGCGCGGCCGGGACGACCGACACCTCCCCGGGGCGCACCGTGAGTGCGGGCGCGCGAGGTCTTCGGGGTCACGGAGGCGCTCCCCGCCGCTACGGCAGGCGCAGCTTCTTCATGACCGCGAACGCGGTCGTGAGCAGGCGGCTCGCACGGTCGGCGGGCTGCGCATAGAGGGTGTCGAAGCTCAACCCGCGCGAGACGCCGCGCTGGACCACGATCGTCTGCGCCTCGGTGAGCGCCTCGATCCCCTCGCGCCCGTGCCGACGCCCCACTCCCGAGCTCTTGAACCCGCCCATGGGTGCCGCGACCGAGCCGAACGCCGACGCGTAGCCGTCGTTGATGTTGACGGCCCCGGCCTCGACCTGCGCCGCGAGCCGGCGCCCGCGCGCGGTGTCCTGCGTCCAGATGCTCGCGCTGAGCCCGAGGTCCGAGTCGTTCATGGCCCGGATCGCGGCCGCGTCGTCGGGCACGCGGGTCACCGTGACGACCGGGCCGAACGTCTCCTCGCGCGCGCACTCGGCCGTGGGCGGCACGTGGTCGAGGACCGTGGGCGCGTAGAAGAACGGGCCGATGTCCGCGCGGTGCACGCCGCCGGCGAGCACGCGGGCGCCCTGGGACAGGGCGTCGTCGACGTGAGCGACCACGCGGTCGAGCTGCGCCTGGGACGTGAGCGAGCCCATGTCCACCGAGTAGTCGAGCGCGGTGCCGAGCCGGAGCTCGCGCACGAGCGGGACGAACGCGTCGAGGAACTCCTCGGCGACGTCCTCGTGCAGGATCAGCCGCTCGACCGAGACGCAGAGCTGGCCGCTGTTGGAGAAGCAGGCGCGCACGGCGCCCTGGGCTGCGGACGGGACGTGCGCGTCCGCCGCGACGTACAGGGGGTTCTTGCCGCCGAGCTCGAGCGTGGTCCCGATGAGCCGCTCGCCCGCCTGCGCGGCGACCTTGCGCCCCGTCGCGGTCGAGCCCGTGAACGCGATGTGGTCGACGAGCCCCGTCAGGGCCGCGCCGATCTCCCCGCCGCCTGCCACGACGAGCAGGAGGTCACCGGGCAGCCCGGCCTCCTCCAGGACCTCGGCGGCCCACAGGGCCGTCAGCGTGGTCTGCGGATCCGGCTTGACCACCACGGCGTTGCCTGCGACCAGGGCGGGCAGGGCCTCGGCGAGGGCCAGCGTGAGCGGGTAGTTCCAGGGGGCGATGGCTCCGACCACGCCGACCGGGCGACGGTGCACGCTCGCGCGCGTCAGGACGGGGAGCATGCCGCCCACTCGGCGTTCTGCCAGGTAGTGCGCGGCCCGCACGCCGTAGTGGCGCGTGACCTGGGCGATGTCGCCGACCTCCTCGAACGCGCTGCGGCGCGACTTGCCCGTCTCCATCTGCAGCAGGTCCAGGATCTCGGCCTGCCGCTCGAGGACCAGGTCGTGGAAGCGAAGCAGCACCGCGGAGCGCTCGGCGACCGTGGTGTGCGCCCAGGAGCGCTGCGCCCGACGCGCCCGTCCGACCGCGACCGCGACGTCCTCGACCGAGGACAGGGGGATCGATGCGAGCGGCGCCCCGGTGAACGGGAGGACCGAGCGGTGCTCGCCCGCCGTGTGGGAGGTGACGACGCGGGCCACGAGGGGAGCGACGACGTCGGGCTCCAGCACGTACGTCGCGGAGGGGTGCTCCGGGTCCAGGAGGCCGTCGATGGCGGCGCTGCCGTCCGGTGTTTCGCTTGCCATGCGTGACAGGTTACGCGGCGGTACCCCCGGGCAGAACATCCTTCACACAATCCCCTTTGGTACGTCTCGCCCGGCGTGCCTCGTCCGGGTCCACAGCGACACGGGGGGCTCGGCCCGGCAGCGCCGTCCCGTTCAGCCCTGCGTCGCCCAGGTACGCGCACCGTCGAGCAGGTGGGCGAGGGCGTCGTCGACGACCTGGGCCGGGTCCCGCTCGGCGGCGGCCTCGGCCCACCAGACGAGCGCGGCGAAGTTGGCCGCCGAGCACGCCGCGGCGAGCGACCGGGCGCGCAGCGACGGCTCGGGCCCGCCCTCGGCGCGGGTCAGGAACGAGTCGACGAGCGCGGCCGACGTGCCGATGCGCGAGGTTCCCCAGGCGAGCAGCTCGTCGTCCGACCCGATGAGCCGCAGCCGTTGGCGCGTGACCTCGAGCGCGTCGTCGGGGAAGGTCGAGGACGCGACGAACGCGGCGCGCACCACGTCGAGCGCCTCGGCCAGGCTCGCCGGGCTGCTCGCGCCGAGCACGTCGGCGATCGCGTCGCGTGCCTCCCCCGAGCCGCCCCAGACCATCGCGGCCTTCGACGGGAAGAGGCGGAAGAGGGTCCGCCGACCGACGCCGCACGCGCTCGCGACGTCGTCCATCGTGACGTTGGCGAAGCCCCGCTCGGTGAACAGGCGTAGAGCCGTGGCGGCGACGCGCGCCGGGTCGACCGTGGCAGGTCGGCCGCGGCGTGCGGGTGTCTGCGACATCACATCTCCTCGCGAAACATATTTATGGCACTGAGTGTTAGAAAGGTAGCAGGAGCCGCATCCAGGCACCTCGACCCGGCGGAAGGACCCCCATCATGAGCACGTCGACCATCCCGAACCGATTCTCCGGCGCGACCGTCGTCGTCACCGGCGCAGGCTCCGGCATCGGCAAGGCCACCGCGACCAGGCTCCTCGCCGAGGGTGCACGCGTCATCGCGAGCGACCTCGACGCCGACCGCCTCGCCGCACTCGTCGCCGAGAGCGGCGAAGCCCCCCTCCTGACCATCGTGGGCGACGTGTCCGACGACGCCGTGATCGCCAGCATCGTCGAGGCCGGCGAGGGGCGCATCACGGGCCTCGTCAACAACGCCGGGATCATGGACTCGTTCGTCCCCACGGCCGAGATCGACGACGCCCTGTGGGAGCGCGTCATGCGCATCAACGTGACCGCGCCCATGAAGCTCATGCGCGCCGTGCTGCCCGCGATGGTCGAGGCCGGCCACGGCCGGATCGTCAACGTCGCGAGCGAGGCCAGCGTGCGCGCGGGCGCCTCGGGCACCCCGTACGCGACGTCGAAGCACGCGGTCGTGGGCCTGACCAAGAGCACCGCGCTCTTCTACGGCCCCGCGGGAGTGCGCGTCAACGCCGTGGCGCCGGGCGCCGTCGCGACCAACATCGAGGCGCCTTTCCGCTCCGAGCTCGGCGCCAAGCGCCTCGGGCCGATCATGCAGGCGACCGTGCCCGAGCCCGCGACCGCCGAGCAGCTCGCGGCCTCGATCACCTGGCTGCTCTCCGAGGACTCGGCCAACGTGAACGGCGTGCTCCTCATGTCGGACGGCGGCTGGTCGACCATCTGACGGTTCCCCCGGGTGTCGGTCCCGAGGCCGGTCACGCAGCTCGTCGCGGCTGCTCGACCCGCCTCGGGTTCGGCACCTTCGTCGTCTCAGACGAGGTCGCGGCCGAGGACCGTGCACTCGGTGTCGGCGTACCCGAGCCGCTCGTAGAAGCCCAGGACCTGCGTGTTGGTCGAGCGCACCATGAGGCGCACCTTGCGCACGCCCTGCGCCGCGAGCCAGGCCTCCGCGGCGACGACCGCGTCGCGACCGAGCCCCGTGCCCTGCAGGTCGGGCGCCACCGCGACGTAGTAGATCCAGCCGCGGTGCCCGTCGAACCCGGCCATGGCCGTCGCGACGACCGCGCCCGCCTCGCGCTCCGTGGCACCTGGGGTGCCCGTGCGCGCGACGAGGATCGTCGAGGAGGGAACGGTCCGGGCGTCCGCCACGTCGAGGCGCGGGTCGTTCCACGGGCGTGCGAGGCCGCAGGCCTCCCAGAGGGCGACGACCTGCTCGACGTCGTCGTCCGTGATCTCGTGGAAGGCGACGCCGCCGACGGTCTGCGACTGCGGTGCGGCGGCGTCGGGCACGGCTGCGGGCGCGCCCGCGCCGAGGGCGTTCGTCAGCCCGACCCCGTCGCGGATGCGGCCCGGCGCCATCAGCGCGGCTGGTAGGGCGAGACGACGACCTCGACGCGCTGGAACTCCTTGAGGTCCGAGTAGCCCGTCGTGGCCATGGCGCGCTTGAGAGCACCCACGAGGTTGAGCGTGCCGTCGGCCTGGCGGCCCGGGCCGAACAGGATCTCGTCGAGCGTGCCGGCCGTGCCGACGCTCACGCGCTCGCCGCGAGGAAGCTGCGGGTGGTGGGCCTCCGAGCCCCAGTGCCAGCCCTTGCCCGGAGCCTCGGTCGCGCGCGCCAGGGCAGCACCGAGCATCACGGCGTCGGCGCCGCACGCGACGGCCTTGACCAGGTCGCCCGAGCGCCCCACGCCACCGTCGGCGATGACGTGCACGTAGCGGCCGCCCGACTCGTCGAGGTAGTCCCGACGCGCGGCCGCGACGTCCGCGACGGCCGTCGCCATGGGCGCGTGGATGCCGAGGCTGACACGCGTCGTGTGCGCCGCGCCGCCGCCGAAGCCCACGAGGACCCCGGCCGCTCCGGTGCGCATGAGGTGCAGGGCCGCGGTGTAGGTCGACGCGCCACCGACGATGACCGGGACGTCGAGCTCGTAGATGAAGCGCTTGAGGTTGAGCGGCTCGGCGTTGCCCGAGACGTGCTCTGCGGAGACCGTGGTGCCACGGATGACGAACAGGTCCACGCCGGCGTCGACGACCGTCTTGTAGAACTCCTGCGTGCGCTGCGGCGACAGGGCTCCCGCGACCGTGACGCCCGACTCCCGGACCTCCTTGAGGCGCTGGGTGATCAGCTCGGCCTTGATCGGCTCGGCGTACACCTCCTGCATGCGGCGCGTCGCGCTCGGGGCGTCGAGCGTCGCGATCTCCGCGAGGATCGGCTCCGGGTTCTCGTACCGCGTCCACAGGCCCTCGAGGTCCAGCACGCCCAGGCCGCCCGCGTTGCCCAGGGCGACCGCGGTCGCCGGGCTCATGACGGAGTCCATGGGGGCCGCCAGGATCGGCAGGTCGAAGTGGTAGGCGTCGATCTGCCACCCCACCGACACGTCCTCCGGGTCACGCGTACGCCGGGAGGGGACCACGGCGATGTCGTCGAAGGAGAAGGCGCGCCGTCCGCGCTTGCCACGACCGATCTCGATCTCGTTGCTCACCCGACGAGGATACCGGCCCCGGGCGCGGGCACGCCCTCCCGAGCCACGCGGTGGACCAGGGCGTCCCAGCAGCACCGCCCGGCAGGGCTGTCAGTGGCCGCTGGCATGCTCCCAGCAGAGACCAGGGACGGTCGCGAACGGCGAGGAACGCCGGGCCACCACCCACAGGACGACGGCAAGGAGCACGACGATGAGCTGGACGACCGGACCGCTGCTGGGGTTCGACACCGAGACCACCGGGGTCGACGTCACGAACGACCGCATCGTGACCGCAGCGCTCGTGCGGCGCGTCCCCGGAAGGAGCACCGAGGTCCGCACCTGGCTCGTCGACCCGGGCGTCCCCATCCCCGCGGAGGCGGCCGCGATCCACGGCATCTCGACCGAGCACGCGGTCGAGCACGGGGTGGCCCCCGGCCCCGCGCTCGAGGAGATCGCGTCGCTCATCGCCGCGGACCTCGCGATCGGCGTGCCCGTCGTCGCGTTCAACGCCGCGTTCGACCTGTCGCTGCTCGACGCCGAGCTGGCCCGGCACGCGCTGCCGACCCTGGGCGAGCGCCTGGGGCGCGAGGTCACGCCCGTGGTCGACCCGCTCGTGCTCGACCGGTCGCTCGACCGGTACCGCAAGGGCAAGCGCAAGCTCGGCGACCTGTGCGCGCACTACGGCGTGACGGACGGCGGCAACCTCCACACCGCGGACGTCGACGTGCTCGCGACCCTCGACGTGCTCGAGGCCATGACCCGTGTCTTCCCCGAGCTCGCCGAGCAGGACCTCGACTCGCTGCACCGTCACCAGATCACGGCGCACCGGGACTGGGCCGAGAACTTCAACTCCTGGCGCGCCGGGCAGGGGTACGTCGGTGCCGGGGCGAGCACCGCCTGGCCGTCGTGAGCACGGTCGGCCGACCATGAAAACCTCATAGAACATATGGGCCGCCCGTGACGATCCCGTGAAGCCCCTCCGCGCCGCCGGCATCGGCGCGCCGATATCTCATCGATGAGTTATCGTCGGCTCATGACCATGGTCGACGAAGCACCCCAGCACCTCGCACAGGTCGCCGCCCTCATCCGCGGCGCACGCCAGAACAAGGGCCTCACCCAGGCCCAGCTCGCCGAGCGCCTCGGGACGAGCCAGAGCGCGATCCACCGGATCGAGCAGGGCTCGCAGAACGTGAGTCTCGACATGCTCGCCCGCATCAGCGCCGCTCTCGACTCGGAGATCATCTCGTTCGGTGCACAGAAGCACTCCCACCTGCGGGTCAGCGGCGGACACGAGCTCTCGGGCCGCATCGAGGTCAACTCCTCGAAGAACGGCGCGGTCGCGCTGCTGTGCGCCTCGCTCCTCAACCGCGGACGCACCACGCTGCGCCGGGTCGCGCGCATCGTCGAGGTCGACCGCATCGTCGACGTCCTGCGCAGCATCGGCGTGCATGCCACCTGGTCGGCAGACGGCCGCGACCTCGAGATCGTCGTGCCCGAGCAGCTCGACCTCGCGTCGATCGACGTCGACGCCGCGCGCCGCACCCGCTCGATCATCATGTTCCTCGGGCCCCTCCTCGGCCTCCAGGCCCAGTTCTCGCTCCCCTACGCGGGCGGTTGCGACCTGGGCACCCGGACCGTCGAACCCCACATGATCGCGCTGCGCCCGTTCGGGCTGTCCGTCACCGCGGCCTCGGGCAACTACGAGGCGATCGTCGCGGCGCCCGGCACCCAGGACCTCAGCGTGGTCCTCACCGAGCGCGGCGACACCGTCACGGAGAACGCGATCATGGCCGCCGCGTCGCGCGAGGGCGTGACCACGATCCGCAACGCGAGCCCCAACTACATGGTCCAGGACCTCTGCTTCTACCTCGAGCTCCTGGGCGTGCGCATCGAGGGCATCGGCACGACCACGCTGCGCATCCACGGGCGCACCGACATCGACGCCGACGTCGAGTACGCGGTCTCCGAGGACCCGGTCGAGGCCATGAGCCTCCTGACGGCCGGGATCGTCACGGGCTCGGAGATCACGGTCGCCCGCGTCCCGATCGAGTTCATGGAGATCGAGCTCGCGACCCTGTCCGAGATGGGTCTGCGCTACTCGCTCTCCCCCGAGTACCTGGCACTCAACGGGCGCACCCGCCTGGTCGACGTGACCGTCCACCCGAGCCAGCTCCACGCACCGATCGACAAGATCCACCCCATGCCCTTCCCGGGGCTCAACATCGACAACCTGCCGTTCTTCGCGGTCATCGCGGCGTGCGCGAGCGGGCACACCCTCATCCACGACTGGGTGTACGAGGGCCGGGCGATCCACCTGACGGACCTCACGCGCCTCGGAGCCGACGTCCGCCTCCTCGACTCCCACCGGCTCGACATCACCGGACCGACCCACTGGTCCGGAGCCGAGGTGAGCTGCCCTCCCGCGCTGCGACCCGCCGTCGTGATCCTGCTCGCGATGCTCGCGGCGAAGGGCACCTCGGTGCTGCGCAACGTCGACATCATCTCGCGCGGCTACGAGCAGCTCCAGGAGCGGCTCATCGAGCTCGGTGCGCGGATCGAGACGTTCCGCGACTGACCTCGGACGACCGACGACGGGATCCGCGCACGACGCGGCCCGCACACGACAGGACGGGCGTGACCGAGGAGGTCACGCCCGTCCTGTCGTGCTTCGACGCCCGCAGCAGCCGCCCCCGCGGCGGCAGCCGCGAGGTCAGCGCCCCGTGTAGTTGGGAGCCTCGACCGTCATCTGGATGTCGTGCGGGTGCGACTCCTTGAGCCCGGCCGGCGTGATGCGCACGAACTTGCCTCGCTCCTGGAGCTGCGGGATCGTGTGCGCGCCGACGTAGAACATCGACTGGTGCAGGCCCCCGACGAGCTGGTGGGCGACCGCGCCGAGCGGGCCACGGTAGGGCACCTGGCCCTCGATGCCCTCGGGCACGATCTTGTCGTCGCTCGCGACGTCCGCCTGGAAGTAGCGGTCCTTGGAGTACGACACCTTCTTGCCGCGCGAGGCCATGGCCCCGATCGAGCCCATGCCGCGGTAGAGCTTGTACTGCTTGCCGTTGACGAACACGAGGTCACCGGGGCTCTCGTCGCAGCCTGCGAGGAGCGAGCCCAGCATGACCGTGTCCGCACCCGCGACGAGCGCCTTCGCGATGTCACCCGAGTACTGGAGGCCGCCGTCGCCGATGACCGGTACGCCGGCCGGGCGGCACGCGAGCGAGGCCTCGTAGATGGCCGTGACCTGCGGGACGCCGACGCCCGCGACGACCCGGGTCGTGCAGATCGAGCCCGGGCCCACGCCGACCTTGACGCCGTCGGCTCCGGCGTCGACGAGCGCCTGCGCGCCCGCGCGGGTCGCGACGTTGCCACCGACGACCTGGACGTCCTTGAACGCCGGGTCCGCCTTGAGCTTGCGGATCATGTCGAGCAGGAGGCGTGCGTGGCCGTTCGCGGTGTCGGCGACCAGGACGTCCACGCCGGCCTCGGCGAGCGCCGTCGCGCGAGCCCACGCGTCGCCGAAGAACCCGATCGCCGCACCGACGCGCAGGCGACCCTCGCCGTCCTTGGTCGCGCCCGGGTACTGCTCGGTCTTGACGAAGTCCTTGACGGTGATGAGACCGCCCAGCCGGCCCTCGGCGTCGATGAGCGGGAGCTTCTCGATCTTGTGCTTGGCCAGGAGCGCGGCCGCGTCGTCGCGCGCGATGCCGATCGGGGCCGTCACGAGGGGCATGGGGGTCATGATCTCGAACACGCGCCGCTCGGCGAAGTCCGCGGGGTTGACGAACCGCAGGTCCCGGTTCGTGATGATGCCGACGAGCGTGCCGTCGGGCTCCACGACGGGCAGGCCGGACACCCGGTACTGACCGCACAGCGCGTCGAGCTCGGCGAGCGTGGCCTCCGGACCGACCGTGACCGGGTCGGTGATCATGCCGGACTCGGACCGCTTGACGAGGTCGACCTCCTTGGCCTGCGCCTCGATCGACAGGTTGCGGTGGATGATGCCGATCCCGCCCTGGCGGGCCATCGCGATCGCCATGCGCGACTCGGTCACCGTGTCCATCGCCGCCGAGAGCAGCGGTGCGGACATGGTGATCTCGCGCGTCAGCCGGGCGGTCGTGTCGACCTCGCTCGGGATGACGTCCGTCTCGTTCGGGAGCAGGAGGACGTCGTCGTACGTCAGTCCGGTGAAGCCGAAGGGGTCGTGTGCGGGGGCTGCGAGAGAGTCGGTCACATCAAGATTCTACGCTCAGGGCCTCGGGCATATTCCCGGCCGTCCCGCCACCGAGACGGCCGAGGGACGGCCGGGAGCGTGCGCGTGGCGCAGGTCACCGCACGACGGCGAGGGCCTCGTGGAGCAGACCGGTGAAGCTGCGCACGCGCTGGACCGTCGAGGCGTAGGGCAGGCTCGCCGCCGCCTCGTCGTTCGCGAGACCGACGAAGATCGGCAGGTCCGGGTTGGCCTCGTGCAGGGTGTGCACGACGTCGAGCACCGGCCGGGGCTGCATCGTCACCACGGCGATGGCCGCTGGGCGGACCATGGTGACGAGCTCGAGCGAGCGGTGCGCCGTGGCCGAGCCCGTGACGATGCGAGCCATGGCCCCCTGGGCGCCGAGGGCCGCCGCCAGCGCGTGCGCTGCGAGCGGCACCTGCTCCCCGGGCGCGGCGAAGATCAGCACGATGCGGCGCATGCGGCTCGGGTGGTTGGGCGGCGGACCGCCTCCCGCGACGAGCGCCTCCTCGGACGCGTGCGTGTACTCGCGCAGTGCGGCCAGGGTCGCGTTCGAGAACACGACCTCGGGCATCTCGCCCGGGGACGCGAGGAACGTCCGCTCGGCGATGCGGTGCAGCGCGGGCTCGACGAGCGTCGACCACCAGTGCCCCGGGTCCGTGCCGGGCGCGATGCGCAGGAGCTGGTCGCACTTCTTCTGGTCGAACGCGATGGCGGCGTCCACGACGTCGGACACGCTCGTCAGGCGAGGCGCCCCCAGGCGGATGGGCTCGTCGTCGGCAGATCGTGGCACCGAGCGCAGCAGCCGCACCCCGCCGGAGGGCGTGTCGGCCGCCTGGGACGAGCCACCGGCGGGTGCGGGGCCCTCCTCCAGGTCACCCCCTGCGTCGTCAGCGCCGTCGACGTCATCGGCGCCGTCGGCGTCGGCGTCGCCCGCGTCGCTCTCGAGGGCCAGCTCGGCCTCGTCCGCGTCGAGGGCTGCACGCGCTGCGTCGACGGGGGCGACCCCCTCGAGCGTCAGGCGACGCATGATGACGAGCCGCGCGACGTCGTCGGCGGTGTACCGGCGATGGGAGCCGGCGGTGTGCTCCGAGGGCCCGAGGCCGTAGCGACGGTCCCAGGTGCGGAGGGTGGCCGGGGCGACGCCCAGCCTCTTGGCAACGGCCGCGACGGCGAGAGCTGGTGCCTCGGTCGCCTTCCGTCGGGGCCCGCCGGGGTTCGGGGCGGACCGGAGTGAATTCATGCACCCGATTCTGCCGACCGGTTCAGTCGCTCGCCACTTCGGACGCGGCGTGTCTCAGTCCGTGATGCCCGGAATGGCTGAACCACGCGTGAAACGAGTGCCGTTCGCGCCACTCCGTGCCCAAATCGATGCAGACCTCGCAGAACCGGTTCACGAAGTTGCCCACCTCAGCCACTTGAACAACTTCTGCAACGCTTGTAGGTTGTCCTGCATGACAGAGATCTCGAGGCTCCCCGGACCGGTCATGGAACTGTGGGAATGGCAGTACCAGGGCTCGTGCCGCGACCAGGACGACACCCTCTTCTTCCACCCGGAGGGCGAGCGAGGCTCGACCCGACGACGACGCGCCGAGGCGGCCAAGGCGATCTGCGCCTCGTGCCCGGTGATGATGCAGTGCCGCGAGCAGTCCCTCAAGGTCCGCGAGCCCTACGGGGTCTGGGGCGGCCTCAGCGAGGACGAGCGCGCCGCGATCCTGGCCGGCGTCGCGAAGACCGGCTGACCTGCCGACCGGCCGGGCCCCGCTCGGCCTGCGCACGCGAGCCGTCCGCGCAGCACCCCGCACCACCCGTCAGCATCCACCACACGTCCCCGGCGCCCGCGCCGGCCTCGAGATCCCGCCGGCACCGGACATGACGAAGGGCCCCGCAACCGACAGGTTGCGGGGCCCTTCGTCACCAGCAGAGCTGCTGGACGTCAGCCGGTGATCAGAAGATCAGGAGACGACCACGGCGAGGATGTCGCGCGCGGAGAGCACCAGGTACTCCTGGCCCCCGTACTTGACCTCGGTGCCGCCGTACTTGCTGTAGATGACCTTGTCGCCGACGACGACGTCCAGCGGGACGCGGTTGCCGTTGTCGTCGATACGACCCGGACCAACGGCCAGGACCTCGCCCTCCTGGGGCTTCTCCTTGGCGGTGTCCGGAATGACCAGGCCGGATGCGGTCGTGGTCTCGGCCTCGAGGGCCTTCACGACGATCCGGTCCTCGAGCGGCTTGATGGGGACCGACACGTCGGACCTCCGTTTCGCTGTGAGAACTGCAACGGGTAGGTGTCGAGCGCAGCCTGCCGTCCGTCGTCGCGGGTGCCGGACCGGCGGGAGTCGCTCTCGTCGCCCTCACCCGAAGGTGCGGACGACCTACGCTCAATCTAGGTCCGCATTAGCACTCGGTCAAGGCGAGTGCCAACGCGCGCCGGGCGTGGAAAGATCGATGCATGGACGCGTCGGCACTGACCAAGCTGCTCAGCCCGGCGGGATGGTCGCTCCTCAGCGCACTCCCGCCCTACGACGAGCGCCAGGCCATGGTGCTCGCGACCGGCCTGCGCGCCCAGGGCGTCGACCCCGAGCTCGCCGCGGCAGCCCTCACCCAGTCCCGCCTGCGCGCCAAGGCCCACCTCAAGTTCGACGCTTTCGCCGACGGCATGCTCTTCACCCAGGACGGTCTCGAGCAGGCGACCCGGCTCGTGGTCGCGGCCCACCACGCGCAGCGCTACCACGCGGCCGGCGTCACCAAGGTGGCCGACCTGACGTGCGGCATCGGCGCGGACTCCATGACCTTCGCCGGGACCGGCCTGCAGGTCCTCGCGACCGACGTCGACGAGGTCACGGCCTCGATCGCGACGGTCAACCTGCGCCACTTCCCCGAGGCCGAGGTCCGCCACGCCGACGGCCTGAGCATCGACCTCGTCGCGGAAGGCGTCGACGGTGTGTTCGCCGACCCGGCGCGGCGCACGCGGTCGGGCACGCGGATCTTCGACCCGCGCTCGTACGCTCCCGCGCTCGACGACGTGTGGGCGCTGCGCTCGGTCGTGCCCGCGGTCGGGATCAAGGTCGGTCCTGGCATCCCGCACGCGGGGCTGCCCGCCGACGCCGAGACCCAGTGGGTCTCGGTCGACGGCGACGTCGTGGAGGCCGCGCTCTGGTTCGGGCCCCTCGCCCCGGACGGCCCCGGGCGCACGGCCCTCGTGCTGCGCTCCACGACCGACGCCGACGGCAACCACCGCACGACCTCGCGCACCCTGCGCCACGACCAGGGCGACGACGAGCCCGTGCCGGACGTCGGCGCCGTCGGGCACTATCTGTACGAGCCCGACGGCGCGGTCATCCGCGCCGGGCTCGTGGCCCACGCCGCGGCGGAGCTGGGCGGGCGGCTGCTCGACCGGACCATCGCGTACGTCACGACGGACCACCCCGCGCCGCGCGCGGTCGTGGGCAGCGCCGACAGCGCTGATCTTGCGATCGGCTACCGTGTCCTGGACGTCATGCCCTTCAGCCTCAAGAAGCTCAAGGCGTACCTGCGCGAGCGGGGCGTCGGGCGGCTGACCATCAAGAAGCGAGGCACGGCCGTCGTGCCTGAACAGCTCCGCAGACAGCTCGACCTGCGCGGCACCGCGGAGGCGACCGTCGTCCTGACCCGGGTCGGCGGGTCGCAGCAGGTCCTGGTCGTCGAACCGTTGACCCGGCCCGACGGCACGAGCGTCCTCGACTCCCCCACGCCTGGAGAAAGGGGCTGATCGGTGCACCTTCCCTTCGCCCGGTCCGAGCGCTCGTCCGTCGGCATCGAGTGGGAGCTCGCGCTCGTCGACAAGGACTCGGGCGACCTGCGCCAGGTCGCCCAGACCGTGCTGGACGCCGTCGAGCCCACCGACGGGACCCAGCACCCGCACATCCGCCAGGAGCTGCTCCTCAACACGGTCGAGGTCGTGAGCGGCGTGTGCCGCACGGTCGGCGACGCCGGCCGTGACCTCGAGGCCGCGATCGAGGAGATCCGCGTCCTGACCGACCCCCTGCGCGTCGAGCTCATGAGCGCGGGCACGCACCCGTTCGCGCGCTGGGCCCAGCAGAAGGTCACGGACAAGGAGCGCTACGCGACCCTCATCGACCGCACGCAGTGGTGGGGGCGTCAGATGCTCATCTACGGCGTGCACGTGCACGTCGGGATCGAGGACCGCGCCAAGGTGCTGCCCATCTCGCGCGCCATGCTGGGGTACTTTGCGCACCTCCAGTCGCTCTCGGCGTCGTCGCCGTTCTGGGGCGGCAAGGACACGGGCTACGCGTCGAACCGTGCGCTCATGTTCCAGCAGCTCCCGACCGCGGGCCTGGGCTTCCAGTTCGAGACGTGGGAGCAGCTCGAGGGCTACGTGGGCGACATGATGCACACGGGCGTGATCGACCAGTTCGACGAGGTCCGCTGGGACCTGCGGCCGTCCCCACGCTTCGGCACGCTCGAGACGCGCATCTGCGACGGCGCGACGAACCTGACCGAGGTCCTCGCGCTCGCCGCGCTCAACCACTGCCTGGTCGAGCACCTGTCGACGCTGCTCGACGAGGGCAAGGAGCTCCCCACGATCCCTGCGTGGTTCGCGCAGGAGAACAAGTGGCGCTCGGCGCGCTACGGCATGGACGCGATCATCATCCTCGACCGTGCGGGCAACGAGGAGCTCGTGACCGAGGCGGTGAGCAAGCTGCTCGTCGAGCTCGAGCCCGTCGCGGCCCGTCTGGGGTGCCTCGCCGAGCTCGACGACGTGCGCCTCATCCTGCGCCGCGGCGCCTCCTACCAGCGGCAGCGGGCCGTGGCGCGGCGCAACGGGGGCGAGCTCGACGCCGTCGTGCGTGCGCTCGTCGCGGAGATGCGGGCGGGCCGCCCGCTCTGACAGGGCCTGCAGCGTCCCCGCGCGCCGGTCCGGATATTGCGTTGCCCCTGCTGAGACCATGGGACGCATGGATCCTGCGGACTTCTACACGGGCATCGTCGCCGAGCTCTACGCTCCCCTGAAGTCGGGCTACGAGGACCCGGAGCGCTACGCGCGCTTCGTGCTCGACTCGGGCGAGCCGGCCCTCGAGCTGGGCTGCGGCGACGGGGACCCGCTCCTGGTCCTGCGCTCGCTGGGCCTGGACGTCGAGGGGGTGGACTCGTCGGCCGACATGCTCGAGCGGTGCCGCGAGCTCGCGGCCGTCCAGGGGCTCGACGTCACGCTCCACCACCAGCGCATGGAGTCCCTCGACCTGCCGCACACGTACCGTTCGATCTTCCTCGCGGGCCCCACGTTCTGCCTCCTGCCCGACGACGACACGGCGCTCGCGGCGCTGCGCGGCATCCGGTCCCACCTGACCGAGGACGGGACCGCCCTGGTCCCGCTCTTCGTCCCGTCCCCCACTCCCCCCGAGGCGGTGGGCGTCCCTCGCGAGACGACACGTGAGGACGGCGCCGTCCTGCGGGTCGGGGTCGTGGCCGAGGAGCGCGACGAGCACACGCGGACCCAGCGCAGCGCGCTGCGCTACGAGCGGGTGCTCGACGGCGCGAGCACGGTGGAGGAGCGGCTCTGGACGATCCACTGGTACACGCAGGACGGGTTCCGGGCGCTCGCTTCGGCGGCGGGCCTCGAGATGGTCGCCGTCCAGGACGAGGACGGGCACCACGCCGCGGCGGACGCCGACGAGTTCACGTTCCTGCTGCGCCCTGCGCGCTGAGGCGCGGCGCGCGTCAGCGTGCCGGTCTGCGCAGGTCCTGGTTCAGACCGAGACGGTCGTGAGCGGCATCGACGAGTCGACGGGGATGTCCAGGCCCGACGGCGCCACACCGGCCCGCACGACGGCGGACCCGAGCGCGGCGATCATCGCGCCGTTGTCGGTGCAGTAGCGGATCGGCGGGATGCGCAGGTCGATCCCGGCCTCGGCGCAGCGCTCGGCCGCCATGTCGCGGAGCTGGGAGTTGGCGCTGAACCCACCGCCGACCACGAGGGTCTCGACGCCGTGCCGCTGGCAGGCCGCGATGGTCTTGGCCGTGAGGACGTCGGCGACGGCCTCGGCGAAGGAGGCCGCGACGTCGTTCAGCGGCACCTCGAGGCCGCTGTCGGTGCGGGCCTCGACCCACCGCGCCACCGCGGTCTTGAGCCCCGAGAACGAGAAGTCGTACGCGTGCTTCTCCTGGTCCTTGCGGGCCGTGAGGCCGCGCGGGAACCGGATCGCGGTCGGGTCGCCCTCGCGCGCGAGGCGGTCGATGTGCGGACCGCCCGGGTAGGGCAGGCCGAGCAGGCGGCCGACCTTGTCGAAGGCCTCGCCGGCGGCGTCGTCGAGCGTCGAGCCGAGCTCGGTCACGTCGGTCGCGATGTCGTCGACCAGGAGCAGCGAGGAGTGCCCGCCCGAGACCACGAGCGCCATGACGCGCTCCGGGAGCTCGCCGTGGACGAGCTCGTCCACGGCGGCGTGGCCGATCACGTGGTTCACGCCGTAGAGCGGCTTGTTCAGGCCGATCGACAGGGCCTTGGCGGCCGACGCGCCGATCGTGAGCGGCCCCACGAGACCGGGCCCTGCGGTCACGGCGATCGCGTCGATCTCGGACAGGTCGACGTCGGCCTCGCCCAGCGCGCGCTGGATCGTGGGGATCATCGCCTCGAGGTGGGCGCGCGAGGCGACCTCGGGGATGATGCCGCCGTAGCGGGCGTGCTCGTCCATGGAGCTCGCGACCGCGTCGACGAGAAGCTCGCGCCCGCGTACGAGCGCGACGCCCGTCTCGTCGCAGGACGACTCGATGCCGAGGACCAGGGGCGCGCCGAGGGTGTCAGAGGAACCGCCAGAAACCATGGTTCCCAGCGTAGTCGCGTGGCGGCGGTCGTCGTGCGCGGCGCCGCACGGGGACCGCGGGGACGCGCCCTGAGCAGCAGGTGGCCAGGGCGCCGCGGACCGGATGTGTCGCACGTCACGGCCCCGGGCGGGAAGGGTGATTGATCCTTCAACTGTTGACCGAGGCATGAGCACCGAGACCTTCACCCCCATCGACGCCGCCTTCGACGACCTGCTCGAGATCGACGCCTCGACCGCCGACCTCCTGTTCCGCGAGGCCCGGACCGTACACGCCTTCGAGGACGAGGCGGTGCCCGACGAGAAGATCCAGGCCGCCTACGACCTGGTCCGCTGGGGCCCGACCGCTATGAACACCGTGCCGCTGCGCCTCCTCGTGGTCCGCGACCCCGAGGCCCGTGCGCGCCTCGTCGAGCACATGGCCGACGGCAACAAGGCCAAGACCCTCGCGGCCCCGCTCACGATCGTCGCCGCGGCCGACCCCAACTTCCACGAGTACCTCCCGGTCCTCGCCCCGCACATGGAGGGCGCCAAGGAGAACTTCGAGGCTGCCGGTGTCGAGACCCGCGCGGGCATGTCCCGCACGTCCGCGCTGATCCAGGTCGGCTACTTCATCGTGGGCCTGCGCGCCGCCGGTCTGCACGTCGGCCCCATGGGCGGGTTCGACGCCGCGGGCATCGACGCCGAGTTCTTCGGCGAGAACGGCTGGAAGTCGCTCGTCGTCATCAACGTCGGCACCCCGGCCGGCGAGGGCGCGACGTACCCGCGCCAGACGCGCCTCACGTTCGACCAGGCCTCCGAGACCCTCTGAGACCCTCTGAGGCGACCGCCCAGCACGTCCCCGAGACCCGTCCGGTCAGGCCCCCGTGGCCACCGGGCGGGTCTCGTCGTTCGACCACTGCGACCACGATCCCGCGTACAGCGCGGCGTCGACCCCGATCGTCGCGAGGGCCGCTACCTCGTGCGCGGCCGTGACGCCCGACCCGCAGTACACGCCGACCTGCCGACGCGCGCCGCCCTGCACGCCCAGGTCCGCGAAGCGCTCGCGCAGCGCGGCCTCGTCGAGGAAGCGCCCGTCGGGTCCCAGGTTGGCGGTCGTCGGCGCGCTCACCGCGCCCGGGACGTGTCCCGCGCGCGGGTCCACGGGCTCGACCTCGCCCCGGAAGCGCTCGCCCGCCCGCGCGTCCAGGAGCAGTCCGTCGCCCGACGACGCCAGGTCCGCCGCGTCGTCGGGTGTGAGCGTGGGGAGCGCGCCCTGGGACAGCACGACGTCGCCCGGGACCGGGACCACCTCGCCCGTCTCGAGGGCCAGGCCCGCGGCGGTCCAGGCGCCCAGTCCCCCGTCGAGCAGGCGGACGTCCGCGAGGCCCGCCCAGCGCAGCAGCCACCACGCGCGCGCGGCCGACGTGGCCCCCACGGCGTCGTACGCGACCACGCGCGTTCCCCCGCGCACGCCCCAGCGGCGGCACGCGGCCTGGAGGTCGGCGAGGTCCGGCAGCGGGTGGCGGCCCCGCGCCGGTGACGGCGGAGCCGCGAGCTCGGTCTCCAGGTCCACGAACACCGCGCCGGGCAGGTGCCCCGCGAGGTACTGCTCGTGGCCGTCGGTCACGCCGAGCGCCCAGCGGACGTCGAGCAGGACCAGGTCACCCGTGCCCGCGGCGAGCTCGTCGTGCAGCGCCCGCGCCGAGACGAGCACCGCGTCCCGAGCGCTCACGCGACGCCCGGCTCGTCAGGGAGCGCGTCCCTCTCGCCGGCCGCGGGAGCGGTCTCGACGGAGTCGTCTGTCAGCTCGAGGCGCATCGTGTAGGCGTCGACGTCCTCCGGCTGGTAGTACCGCTTGCGGATGCCGAGCTGCTCGAAGCCGAACTTGCCGTACATGGCCAGCGCCGCGTCGTTGTCGACCGCGACCTCCAGCAGGACCGCGCTCGCGCCCACCTGGCGCGAACGGTCGATCAGCGCCGTCAGGAGCACCGACCCGATGCCCAGGTGGTGGTACTGCGGGTCCACCCCGATCGTCATGATCTGCGTGACGTCGCCGTCGAACCACAGCCCCGCGTAGCCGACGAGCTCCTGGGGCCCGGCCGCGTAGATCCGGACGGGCTCGGCCGCGACGTACCAGCGGCCCAGCGCACCGAGCTCCTCGGCCAGCATCCCGTACGTCCAGGCGCTCGGGCCGAACAGCTCCTGCTCGAGGCGCACGACGCGCGGCAGGTCCGCCGCGCGCAGCGGGCGCAGCTTGACCTCGTAGTGGGCGCTCACGCCCCGCTCACCTTCCGGTCCGCCGCAGGGGCGTCGGTCGCGCGCTTGCGGGCCGCGGGCTCCTGGACGTCCGGGCGGCGCAGGTACAGCGGCTCGGTGGGCTGGTCGAGGCCTGCGTCCCTGCGCGCGATCGCGAGCCGCGCCAGCACGACCGCGTCGGGGACGAGCGGGGCGTCCTCCGCGAGCGGCAGGTCATCGGGGTAGAGCGCGGCGCCCTCACCCACGACCACGGCACCCTCGGCCTGGTCGGCCAGTCCTGCGGCCGGCCCCACGTCCGGGCCGGCGACGAGCTCGACGACCGGCGTCGCGTGCGGTCCCTCGTGCGCCACCACGCGATAGCGCGCCCAGTAGACCTCGCGCCGGCGCGCGTCGGCCGTCGCGAGGACCTCCTCGCCCGGGGTCAGCCCCAGGTCGCTCACGGCCTGCGCCGCGATCGCGTCGAGCCCCGAGACACCGAACGCCGGGATGCCGAGCGACAGCGCGAGAGTGCGCGCCGTGACCAGCCCGACCCGCAGGCCCGTGAAGGGTGCAGGTCCCGTACCCGCGACGACGGCCGTCAGCGCGGTACGGTCCACCCCGGCCTCGGCGAGCACCTCGCTGATGAGCGGGGCCAGGGTCTCGGCGTGCCGACGGCGCTCGTCCGCCGAGCGCACAGCGAGCCGTTCACCGCCGTCCCCGACGAGGGCGACCGCGACGGCGGCTGACGTATCGAGCGCGAGAACTGCCACGGTCCCAGCCTACTGATCCGTAGGCCGGTGCGCGGCCAGGTCCTGGGCCGAGCCACCGGCGGCCGGGTCCGCAGCGGCGTGCTCCGCAGCGGCCTCGACCGCCGCACGCAGCCCGTCGGCGAGGCGAGCGACCTCGGCCCACCGGTCGCCCAGGGCCCGCACGGTCACGTGCCGGACGCCGGCCTCGGGCGACTCGTCCTCGTCGTCCGGGTCGATCGGCTCGTCGGTCTCGCCGGACCGGGCCGCCTCGTGCGTGGCAGACGTGTCGACACCACCCCGAGGGCGCTCGATCGTGATCTCCAGGCGGTCCTCCGCGAGCGACTCCACGAGGTCCTGCCCCCACTCGACGACCGTGACCGACTCGTCGAGGCTCGCGTCGAGGTCGAGGGCCTCGACCTCGTCGAGCGAGCCGAGCCGGTAGGCGTCGACGTGGACCAGGTACGGGCCGTCCGCGAGCGGAGGGTGGACGCGCGCGATGATGAAGGTCGGCGACGCGACCTGGCCGCGCACCCCCAGCCCCGTGCCGATGCCCTGCGTCAGCGTCGTCTTGCCCGCGCCCAGGTCGCCCGTGAGCATCACGAGGTCCCCCGCGCGCAGCTCGCGCGCCAGCGCCAGGCCGAACGCACGGGTCGCGTCCGCGTCGGGCAGGTCGAAGGTCAGGTCGGTCATGACAGCCACTCCTGGTCGTCGTGCGTGCGCTCACGCAGCGTGTGGTCCTGTGCGCGGTCCGGCCGCACCGCGGCAGGCGTCCCGAGGTCGCCGGACGCACCTGTGGTTGAATCCGCCGTCGGGCCCGACGCGCCCCCGTCCCGGTAGACGCGCGGTACGCGGGCCCCCAGGCGCGTCGTGATCTCGTAGCTGATGGTCCCGGCGGCCAGCGCCCAGTCCTCGGCGGTCGGCGCTCCGCCGCGCGCGAGGCCCGTGCCGGGTCCGAACAGCGTCACGACGTCACCGGCCTGCTCTGCGGCGTACGGGCCCAGGTCCAGCACGAACTGGTCCATGCAGACCCGCCCCGCGACGTGCAGGACGCGGCCCGTGCCGTCGACCCCGCCCGCCTCGTCGACCGGGCCGCCGACCAGCACCGGCCCGCCCGGCCGCTCGGGCAGCGCGCCCGACGCGTGCCGCGGGATGCCGTCCGCGTACCCCAGGGGCACCACGCCGAGGACCGTCGCCTGCGACGTCGTGTAGGCGTGCGCGTACGACACGCCCTGGCCCTCCGGGACGCGCTTGACCGTCGCGAGCTCGGCCTCGAGCGTCATGGCCGGGGTCAGGCCGAAGTCGTCGGACGTCCCGAGCTGCGGGACCGGCGAGAGGCCGTACACCGCGAGACCCGGACGAACGAGGTCGTAGTGCACGCGCGGGTTCGTCAGGGTCGCCGCGGAGTTCGCGAGGTGGCGCACCTCGAACCGGGCGCCTGCGCTCTCGGCCGTGCGGACCGCCTCGTCGAAGACCTCGACCTGGCGCAGGACGGTCGGGTGTTCGGGCTCGTCCGCGAACGCGAAGTGCGACCAGATCCCGACGACGCTCAGCACGCCCTCGGCCTCGGCCCGCAGCGCGGCGTCGAGCGCCGCAGGAAGCTGGTCCGGCACGATCCCGTTGCGGCCCAGCCCCGTGTCGATCTTGAGGTGCGCGCGGGCCGGGCGACCGGCCGCGCGCGCCGCCTCGGCGAGCTCCTCGAGGGCCCACACGGAGGCGACCGAGACGTCGATGTCGGCCTCGACCAGCGCCTGGAGCGGCGCGCCCGGCGCGTACAGCCACGTCAGGATGCGCGCCTGGTCGGGGCGGACACCCGCGGCACGCAGCGCGAGCGCCTCGGAGACCTGGGCCGTGCCGAGCCACGTGGCACCGCCCGCGAGCGCCGCGCGGGCGCTCGGCAGCAGGCCGTGACCGTAGGCGTCGGCCTTGACGACGGCCATGACCTGCGCGGTGCTCGCGCGGGACGCGAGCGCCTCGACGTTCGAGCGGATCGCGCCCAGGTCGATCACGGCGCGCGCGGGGAAGTAGTCGGCGGGGCGTGGCGCACCGGCCGCCGTGAGAGGGGTGACGTCGTCCGCGGATCCGTGCCTGGGGTCGCTGAAGGGGCTCACGGTCACCGATTCTCTCACCGGTTCCTTCACCCGCCTGCGGGGGCACCGCCGGCGGTGACGCATCTCCCCGCCGACGGCGACGCCGTCGGGCCTACGGCCACTCCTGGAGGGGGCGCGTGGTCTCGAACCGCCGCTGCTTCCCGCTGAGCGGGTCGACGAACTCGATCGAGCGCGAGACGAGCTGGAGGGGCCGACCGAAGTCGTCGGGGCGAACGTCGTAGAACGTCGGGTAGAAGTTGTCGTGCAGGATCGGCAGACCGAGCGAGTTCATGTGCAGCCGGAGCTGGTGGGTCTTGCCGGTGTGCGGCGTCAGGCGGTAGAGGCCGAGCGTGCTGGGTTCCCCCTGACCCGAGCCGACCGCGACCTCCCGCGTGTCCAGGAGCTCGACGAGGCTCTCGGAGTTCGGCTCGCCGGGCACCTCGAACGCACGCATGACGCCGCGCTCCTTGTGGATGCGGCTGCGCACGACACGCGGGAGCTCGAGCCCCGGGTCGACGCCCGCGACGGCCTCGTAGACCTTGGTCACGCGACGCTCGGCGAAGAGCGTCTGGTACGGACCGCGGACCTCGGGTCGTACGGTCAGTACCAGGACCCCGCCGGTGACGCGGTCGAGGCGGTGGGCGGGCGAGAGCTCGGGCAGGTCGAGGTCTCGGCGCAGCCGCACGAGCGCGGACTCCGCGATGAACGCCCCCCGCGGGATGCTCGCCAGGAAGTGCGGCTTGTCGACCACGACCAGGTCGTCGTCCTGGTACAGGATCTCGATCTCGAAAGGTACGCGCGTCTCGACGGGCGGGTCCCGGTAGAGGAAGACGCGCGCGTGCTGCGCGAAGGGCGTCTCGGCGGTCACGGGTCGGCCCAGGTGGTCGACGACCTCGCCCGCGTCGACCTTCTCCCGCAGGCGCGGCTCGTCGTCGGGGAAGCGGTGGATCAGGTGGTCGAGGACGGTCTCCCACCGGGGCGTCCCCTCGCTGCCGTCACCGTTCCCCGGCAGGACGACGCGCGTCGCGTTGAGCCCGTCCCGCACGGGCAGCGGCTGGAACGGGATCCGTCGGCGACGCGGCGGGACACGGGGGGTCGTCGGGGTGGGCACGGCCACCACGGTAGCCGTTGCCCCCGAGCAGGGTGTCCGCGCGGGACGGGGGCGGTGCTCAGGGATGCACGACGACGTCGGCCCGGTCCCGCGTCGAGGCCACCAGCCGGGCGTTGGTCTCGTCGGAGCCGAGCACCCAGTCCCGCGCGGCAGCGAGCGACCTGCCGTGCCGGACGTGCCGGGCCACGAGACGCTCGACCCGGGTCTCGTCGGGAAGCTCCACGAACCACACCTCGTCGAGGAGTCCGCGTACCGCGTTCCAGCGCCCCTCGTCGTGGCCCTCGCCGAGCAGCAGGTAGTTGCCCTCCGTGAGCACGAGCTCGACGTCGGGCGTCACGGGGATCGACCCGGCGACGGGCTCCTCGAGGTCCCGGTCGAACGCCGGGGCGTAGACCGTGGCTCCCGGGCGCGGCGACCGGAGCCGTTCGAGGAGCGCCACGAAACCGTGCGCGTCGAACGTGTCCGGTGCCCCCTTCCGGTCGCGGCGCCCCAGTCGCCCGAGCTCCACGTCGGCGAGGTGGAACCCGTCCATCGGCACGACGACGGCGCGCACCGCCGGCGCCCCGGAGACCGGGTGCGCGAGCGACGCGAGGACCTCGCCGGCGAGCGTCGACTTGCCGGCTCCCGGCGCACCCGCGACCCCGACGAGCACCCGCACGGGACCGCCCGGTCCCTGCGCACGCCGTGCCGTGTCGACGAGCGACCGGCACCGCGCCGCGAGGGCAGCCGCGACGTCACCCTCGACCACGACCTGCTCACCCTCGATCGGCATGCGTCGCCCTCTCGTCTCGTCACCCTCGGCGGGCTCGCGTGTAGCCCTCGGCGGCTGAGACCGTCACCCTCGGCGGAGCAGCTCCGCGACCACGCCCGGCAGCGCCTCTGCGACGTCCAGCGCCGCGACGGGTCCCCCCGGGTTCGCCCGGGCGCCCGCCCACCCGTGGACCGTAGCAGCCGCAGCAGCGAGCTCTGCCGCCAGGCCGGGCTCCTGCACCACACGCTCGCTGTACGCCGCCAGCAGGGCACCCAGAAGACCCGTGAGGACGTCTCCTGCCCCGGCCGTCGCGAGCCACGCGGGTCCGTCGGCCTGCGACCACGCCCCGGCCGGACCGACCACCACGGTCGCCGCCCCCTTGAGCAGCACGGTCGCGCCCGTGAGGTCGTGCGCCCTGCGCGCCCAGCGCACCGGCTCTGCCTCGACGCCCGCGCGGTCGACGTCCTCGCCCCGCGCTCGCAGGAGCGCCGCGAGCTCCCCCGCGTGCGGCGTCAGGACGACCGACGCCGGACAGCGGTCCGGGAGCAGCGACAGGGCCCCGGCGTCGACCACGGCCGGTACCCGCGGTCCCGCCACGTCCTCGGCCAGCACCCCGCACGCGACCGCGAGCGCGTACCGGGTCCGCTCGTGCTGCCCGGCGTCCGCGCTCTGCCCGCCGTCCCCGTTCCCGCCGCCGTCCCGTGCGCCACCTCGCTCCTCCGCCGCCGGGATCCCGGAGCCGAGCGCCCACGCCTGCACCCTGCCCTCGGCGGGCACGGCCTCGGGGCGCGCCGAGACGACGACGTGAGCGACGTCGTCGGGCCCGCGATAGCGGACCATGCCCGCGCCCGCGCGGACCGCTGCCGTGACGGCCAGGACCGCCGCGCCCGGGAAGGTGGGCGTGCCGGCGACGACGCCCAGGACACCGCGCGTGTACTTCTGGTCGGTCGGACCGGGGACGGGCCACAGGCGAGCGACGTCGGCGCGCTCGAGGCGCCGCACCACCGGGCCGCGCGCACCACCGACGTCCTCGAGCCCGACGTCGACGAGCGTCACGACCCCGGCGAGATGCGTCGCGGGGGGCAGCAGCAGCCCGGGCTTGAGCGCGCCGAACGTGACCGTCCGGTCGGCGGGGAGCACCGGCCCGGGGACCGAGCCGTCGTCGACCCCGATGCCGCTCGGCGTGTCGACCGCGACGACCCACGGGCCCCCGTTCCCCGACCCGGCCGGAGGCACCCGCCCCACAGCCCTGCGCGACCGCCGCGACCGCTCGTCCACGAGAGCCCCGACCAGCTCCCCTGCCAGGCCACGCAGCGGCCCGCTCGCGCCGATCCCGACCAGCCCGTCGACGACCACGTCGGCCGCGAGGACCGTGTCCAGGACCTGCGACCAGCGAGCGCGCACGGCCGGTGCCGTCAGGTCGAGCACCCGCCCGCCCGCGCGACGCAGGGCCGCCACCCCCTCGGCGTGCGGATGCTCGCTCGTGCACACCGCCTCGACCGCGACGCCGCGCCGCGCCAGGTACGCCCCCGCGAACAGCGCGTCGCCGCCGTTGTTGCCCGAGCCCACGAGGAGCACGACCCCTCGACCGGTCACGCGCCGAGGTCGCGCTGCGCCGTCGGGCGTCCCGCTGTGCGGGCCGCGCCGAAGGTCCTGCGCCACGACGGTCGCGAGTGCGAACGCGGCCCGTTCCATGAGCGGGACCCCGCGGTCGAGCAGCGGCTCCTCCGCAGCGCGGATCTGGGCGGCGGTGAACGCTTCGATCATGGGCCCATCCTGCCCCGCCGCCACGCTCCCCGCCGGACCACCGGCGCACCGGACCCGGCGCGCCCGCGGTCTCCCGGGCTAGATTGGCGACCATGCGATTCGGACTCTTCATCCCGCAAGGCTGGCGCCAGGACCTCGTCGGCATCGACCCTTCCGAGCAGTGGGAGACCATGCGCTCCCTCGCGCGCCACGCGGACACCGCACTGGCCGGCGAGCGCCTCCCGGGTGCGCGCCACGCGTGGGAGTCGGCGTGGGTCTACGACCACTTCCACACCGTGCCCGAGCCCACGGGCGAGGCCACGCACGAAGCCTGGACGCTCATGGCCGCGTTCGCTGCCTCGACCGAGCGCGTGCGTCTGGGCCAGATGTGCACGTGCATCGCCTACCGCAACCCCGCCTACCTCGCGAAGGTCGCCGCGACCGTCGACATCGTGAGCGGCGGCCGCACCGAGATGGGCATCGGCGCCGGCTGGTACGAGCACGAGTGGCGTGCCTACGGCTACGGCTTCCCCGGCGCGGGCGCGCGCCTGGGCGCGCTCGACGAGGGCGTGCAGGTCATGGAGCAGATGTGGCGCACGGGTTCCGCGACGCTCGACGGCACGTACTTCCAGGTCGACGGCGCACTGTGCCACCCGCAGCCCCTCCAGGTCCTCGACGGCGTGGGGCCGGACGGCGCCGACGCCCCGAGCATCCCGCTGTGGATCGCGGGCGGCGGCGAGAAGAAGACGCTGCGCATCGCGGCCCAGCACGCGCAGTACACGAACTTCGACGGCCGGCTCGAGGGCTTCACGCACAAGTCGGAGGTGCTGCGCGGGCACTGCGAGGCGATCGGGCGCCCCTTCGAGGAGATCACGCGCTCGTCCAACTACAACGTGGTCATCGGGGCGACCGAGGCCGACGTCGAGGACCGCCTGCGGTGGATCGGCGAGCACTACGCGAAGACCGTCCCCGCGAAGGCCGAGGAGACCGTGGCCGACTTCCGCTCGGGCCCGCTCGTCGGTACGCCCGAGCAGATCGTCGAGAACCTGCGCAAGCTCGAGGGCGCGGGCATGACGTACGCGATCACGTACTTCGCGGAGGCCGCGTACGACCGCACCGGCCTCGAGCTGTTCGAGCGCGAGGTCATCCCGGCCCTGCAGGGCTGAGCCGCTCTCCGGCCCGTGCCGGCGGCGGGCTCGGTGCCGAGCATGCGGTTGGCGTTCGTCTCGACGTGTTTCACGACGCCAACCGCATGGTCGACCGACACGAACCGCATGCTCGACGGCGGACCCCTCAGCCCTCCGCGACCACCATGGCCGACGCGATCCCCGCGTCGTGCGAGATCGACAGGTGGAACGTCGCGATCCCCAGCTCCGTGGCCCGCGCCTGGACCGTCCCCGAGATCTCGACCTGGGGCGCTCCCCCGACGACCCGGTGCACCGTCGCGTCCTGCCAGCGCATGCCGCCGGGCGCACCGAGCGCCTTCGCGATGGCCTCCTTGGCGGCGAACCGGGCCGCGAGCGACGAGGGGGGCAGGTCCCGCTCGGCCGGGGTGAACAGCTTTTCGCGCAGGCGCGGCGTGCGTTCGAGCGTGTCCATGAACCGCGCGACGTCGACCACGTCGATACCCACCCCGATGATCATGCGCTCACCCTATGCGCTGGCGCCGGCCTGCCGAGGGCCGCGAGGGCCCGGCCTCGGACGCCGGAAGCCCGCCGTGCGCGGGCACGGCGGGCTTCCGTCGGAGAGCGGGACGGCCGTCTACTCGACCGTGACCGACTTCGCGAGGTTGCGTGGCTGGTCGACGTCGAGCCCCTTGGCCGTGGCGAGGGCCATGGCGAAGATCTGCAGCGGGACGACCGCGAGCAGCGGCGACATGAGGGTGGGCGACTGCGGGATCCAGAAGATCTCGTCGGCGTACGGCAGCACCGCGTCGTCGCCGTCCTCGGCGATCACGAGGGTCCGCGCGCCGCGCGCCCGGATCTCCTGGATGTTGGAGACGACCTTGGAGTGCAGCGAGTCGCGCCCGCGCGGCGAGGGCACGACGACGAACACCGGCTGCCCCTCGTCGATGAGCGCGATGGGACCGTGCTTGAGCTCGCCCGCGGCGAAGCCCTCGGCATGGATGTACGCGAGCTCCTTGAGCTTGAGCGCGCCCTCGAGCGCGACGGGGAACCCGACGTGACGCCCCAGGAAGAGGACCGACGTCGCGTCCTTCATGGAGCGCGCCACGGCGCTGACGTACTCGCCGCGCTCGATGACGGTCTGGATCTTGCGGGGCATCTCGCGCAGGTCGTCGAGGATCTCGCGGATCTCGTCGGGGAACTTGTTGCCGCGCAGCTGCGCGAGGTAGAGGCCCAGGAGGTAGGCCGCGGTGATCTGCGACAGGAACGCCTTGGTCGAGGCGACGGCGATCTCGGGCCCGGCGTGCGTGTACAGGACGGCGTCGGACTCGCGCGGGATGGTCGACCCGTGCGTGTTGACGATCGAGATGACCTTGGCGCCCTGCTCGCGCGCGTGGCGCACGGCCATGAGCGTGTCCATGGTCTCGCCGGACTGCGTGACGGCGACGACGAGCGTCTTCTCGTCGACGATCGGGTCGCGGTAGCGGAACTCGTGGGCGAGCTCGACCTCGACGGGGATGCGGCACCAGTGCTCGATCGCGTACTTCGCGACGTGCCCCGAGTAGGCGGCGGTGCCGCACGCGACGACGATGATCTTGTCGACGGTCCGCAGCACGGCCTCGTCGATCCTCAGGTCGTCGAGGACGAGGCGGCCCTCGGCGTCGGTGCGCCCGAGCAGGGTGTCGCCCACGGCGTGCGGCTGGTCGTGGATCTCCTTGTCCATGAAGGACGTGAAGCCGCCCTTCTCGGCGGCTGCGGCGTCCCAGTCGACCGTGAAGCGCGTGGCCTCGGCGGGCTTGCCGTGGAAGTCGACGACCTCGACGCTGTCCGGGGTGATGGTGACGATCTGGTCCTGGCCGAGCTCGAGCGCCTCCTTGGTGGACGCGATGAACGCGGCGACGTCGGAGCCGAGGAAGTTCTCTCCGTCCCCGAGCCCGACGACGAGCGGCGAGTCGTGCCGGGCGCCGACGACGGTGGTCGGGGCGTCCGCGTGGACGGCGAGCAGGGTGAACGTGCCTTCGAGCTGGCGGGCGACGTAGGCCATGGCCTCGGTCAGGTCCCCCGTGCGGCGGTAGGCGCGGGCGAGGAGCTGGGCGGCGACCTCGGTGTCGGTCTCGGAGAGGAACGTGGCGCCGTCGGCGAGCAGGGACTCGCGAAGTCCGCTGTAGTTTTCGATGATCCCGTTGTGGATCACGGCGAGGCGACCGTCGTCGGCGAGGTGGGGGTGCGCGTTGGTGTCGTTCGGGGCGCCGTGCGTCGCCCATCGGGTGTGCCCGATCGCCGCGGAGGCCGCGGGCAGCGGGTGCGCCTGGAGCTCGTCGACGAGCTTGACGAGCTTTCCGGACTTCTTGGCCGTCGCGACGTCCGTCTGGTCAGGCGCGACGAGCGCGACCCCGGCCGAGTCGTAGCCGCGGTACTCGAGCCTGCCGAGTCCTTCGAGGACGACGTCGAGGGGTCGCCCCGACGCTTCAGGAGGGCCTGCGTAACCCACGATTCCACACATGGTCTCGGAGTCTAGCCGGACGTCCTGGAGGCTTCGCAGCCGCGACATCTCGCGGTTCTTTGTTAGCGGTCCGGCCTGTTCGTGTTCACGGTGCGGCCCGACGTCCGGCAGAATCGTCCGAGTGGTTCCTCCCTCCGACCTGCCCGTCCCTCCGCTCGAGGGCGCTCCCGCGACCGATCAGGACGCCTCGCCCGGGTCCAGGCGCCTGCCCGACCTCTCGACGGCGTCCCCGTACGTCGATCTGGACCGTTCAGCGTGGAGCAGGCTCTCCGAGTCGACGCCGCTGCCGCTGACGGACGCCGACGTCGTCAAGCTCCGCGGCCTGGGCGACCCGATCGACCTGGCGGAGGTCGACGCCATCTACCGCCCCATCTCGCGGCTGCTCAACCTCTACGTGACGGCGACGAGCGGCCTGCACGAGGCCACCTCGACGTTCCTGCGCGAGAGCTCGACCCGCACGCCGTACGTGATCGGGGTCGCGGGGTCGGTCGCCGTCGGCAAGTCGACGACGTCGCGCATCCTGCGCGAGATGCTCGCCCGCTGGCCGGAGACCCCCCGGGTCGAGCTCATCACGACCGACGGCTTCCTGTACCCGAACGCCGAGCTCGCACGCCGCGGGCTCATGGAGCGCAAGGGGTTCCCCGAGTCGTACGACCGGCGCGCCCTGATCCGGTTCCTGTCTCGCGTCAAGGCGGGAGCGCCCGAGGTCCGCAGCCCCGTGTACGACCACCTGACCTACGACATCGTCCCGGGGGCCGAGACTGTCGTCCGCCGACCGGACGTCCTCATCGTGGAGGGCCTCAACGTCCTCCAGCCGGCCCGTCCGGGACCGTCCGACGACCAGGCGGTCGCGGTGAGCGACTTCTTCGACTTCTCGATCTACGTCGACGCTCGCACGCGCAACATCCGCCAGTGGTACGTGGACCGGTTCCTGTCGCTGCGCCGGACGGCGTTCGCGCGCCCCGAGTCCTACTTCAAGCGCTACGCGACCCTCACGGACGAGGAGGCCGTCGAGAAGGCCAAGTCGATCTGGGACTCGATCAACGCGCCGAACCTGGAGGAGAACATCCTGCCGACGCGGGGGCGCGCGACTCTCGTGCTGACGAAGGGCTCGGACCACTCGGTCCAGCGCGCCCGCCTGCGCAAGGTCTGAGCGGGCCGGAGGTCAGGAGGCGCGACGGACCACGCTCGGGTCGTCCTCCGCGCCCGACGACGTCGCTGGGGTCGGGTCGGTCGGCTCGCCGTGGATCGGGGTGGCGCCGGCTGCGTCCTGGACGGCTTGCCGAGCGGCCTCCCGGGCCCGGCGCCTGCGTGCCATGGCGTTCATGACGCGGTCGACGATCACGCCGGACAGCACACCCATGACGACGCCGATGACCATGGCGAGCAGCGGCTGGTGCCCGAGCCACTGCGCTGCCACGAGCCCGATGAGCACCGAGTAGAGGGCCCAGGTGACGGCGGCCAGGCCGGAGTAGGCCATGAAGCGGCGGCGGGGGTATCCCACGGCGCCTGCGGTCATGTTGACCGCGACCCGCCCGATCGGGACGTAGCGGGCCGCCAGGATGAAGGCTGCGCCGCGCGCCTTGAGCGCCTGGTCGGCCCACGCGACCGCCTTGCGGCCGCGCACGGTCCGCAGGAAGCGGATGCGCTCGGTCCCGATCCCGCGGCCCAACGAGTAGGCGATCTGGTCGCCCGTCCAGGCTCCTGCGGCAGCGATGACCAGGACGAGCACGAGGTTCGGGTTCCCCGAGGCGCTGGCCGCGACGGCGAGCGTGATGACGACCGACTCGCTGGGGATCGGCGGGAAGAATCCGTCGATCGTCGCGAAGGCGTACAGGGCGGGGTAGATCCATGCGGACGCCGCGAGTGCGAGGACCCAGATCTCCAGGTTCTCCAAGAAGGTCGAAACGGCCTCGATCACGGGTCCTCTGTTCGTCGGTCGGCGGGGCGGACCAGGCTGGTCACCGGCTGGTCACAGGCATCGTGTCGACGCCTGTGACCAGCCTACGGATACGGAGGCCCGACACCATCGGGGAAACCCCCCAGTCTGCCCTGATGTCGACCCCCACCTTCCGAGGACGATTCTGCCGGATCGTCAGGCCGGTCACGTCATCCTCCGGAGGGAGATCCACCCCTAGGGAGGTCCCCCGCAGGGATGCTGTGACGTCCTCCGGACGATGTGTTCCGTGCTCCGGGCGTGCGTTCCGTGCTCCGGCCCCCGCGACGTCAGGGCAGCCGGAAGCCCAGCGCCTCGGACGCCTCGGTGGGGTCCGGGGTGCCACCCCAGTACCGCATCATGTTGTCGTTCGAGGAGAGCGACCGCAGCTCCGCGTGGTCGAGGTAGAGCTCGCCCCGCAGGTGGTCGGTCTCGTGCTGGACGATCCGCGCGGGCCATCCCGTCAGGACCTCGTCCACGGGCGCACCGTGCTCGTCCTGCCCGGTCAGGCGTACGGACCGGTGCCGCGCGACGACGGCCTGCCACCCGCTGACGCTCAGGCAGCCTTCGAAGAAGGACCGCCGTTCGTCGTCCGCCGCGGTGTAGGACGGGTTGACGAGCACCCGGAACGGCACGGGGTACCGCTCCCGGAGGTCCGCGTCCTCGGGGTCGGTGACGCCCGCGTCCTGGACCACGGCGACCGCGAGCCCTAGCCCGACCTGCGGGGCGGCGAGGCCGACGCCCGGGGCCGCGTGCATCGTCGTGCGCATCGCCTCGACCAGCCGGGGGAAGAGGTCCCCGAGCTGCCCGGTGTACGCCAGGGCGGGACGGCGCAGGACGGGGTGCCCGGCCTGCACGATGGGCAGCACGCCGTCGTCGTACCGTGCGAGGTGCGCCGCGACCTGGTCCCTCAACGACTCGTCGACGGGACCGGCGAACCCGCCTCCCGGCCCGGGGGCGGCAGGTCGACCCGTCACAGGGCCAGCCGGTCCCGGACGACGCCCGCGAGGGACTCGGCGACGGCGTCCGCCGTGGCCTGCGTCGCTGCCTCGACCATGACCCGCACGAGCGGCTCGGTGCCCGAGGAGCGCAGGACCACGCGCCCGGTCTCGCCGAGACGCTCCTCGGCGGCCGCGACGGCCTCCTGGAGCACCTCGTCGGTCGCGGTCCGCGCCTTGTCCACGCCGCGCACGTTGAGCAGCGTCTGGGGCAGCTTGGGCACGGCGCCCGCGAGGTCGGCCAGCTTGGCGCCGGACTCCTGGATGCGCGCGGCGAGCTGGAGCGCGGTCAGCACGCCGTCGCCCGTCGTGGCGAACTGGGACAGGATGATGTGGCCCGACTGCTCGCCACCGAGCGTGTACCCCTTGGCACGCATCTCCTCGAGCACGTAGCGGTCGCCGACCCCGGTCTGGACCGTGCGGATCCCGGCCTCGCGCATCGCGAGGATCAGGCCGAGGTTGCTCATGACGGTCACGACGAGCGTGTCGTCGGCGAGGCGGCCCTTGTCCTTCTCGGCGAGCGCGAGCACGCCCATGATCTGGTCCCCGTCCACGAGGACGCCGCGGTGGTCGACCGCGATGCAGCGGTCCGCGTCGCCGTCGAACGCGACACCGAAGTCCGCCTCTGACGCCACGACGACGGCCTGGAGCTGCTCGGGGTGGTTGGACCCGCACTTCTCGTTGATGTTGCGCCCGTCGGGGCTCGCGTTCATCACGACGACGTCAGCGCCTGCGGCACGCAGCGCGGCAGGTCCGACGTCGCTCGCGGCGCCGTTCGCGCAGTCGACCGCGATCCGCAGGCCGGAGAGCGGGAGCGCGTCCCCGGTCGCCCCGATGCTCGCGATGAGGTGCTCGACGTAGTCGGCACCGGCGCTCCCGGTGTCTCGGCGCACGCGGCCGACCTCGGCGCCGAGCGGGCGGTCCCACTCGGCGTGGAGCTGGCGCTCCATCTCGTCCTCGAGCGAGTCCTCGAGCTTGATGCCGCCGCGGGCAAGGAACTTGATGCCGTTGTCGGCCATCGGGTTGTGCGAGGCCGAGATCATCACGCCGAAGTCCACGTCGAGCGTGCTCGTGAGGAACGCGACGGCCGGGGTCGGCAGGACGCCGACGTCGAGCACGTTGACCCCGGCGCTCGCGAGGCCCGCGGTCACCGCCGCGCCCAGGAACTCGCCCGAGGCACGCGGGTCTCGCCCGATCACGGCACGCGGACGGTGCCCGTCGGGTTGTCCGGTGCGTCCCAGCACGTTCGCGGCAGCCACGCCCAGGCCGAGCGCGAGCTCGGCCGTGACGTCCCTGTTCGCCAGCCCCCGCACGCCGTCGGTGCCGAACAGTCGTCCCATGAGTTTTCCTCCCTCAACGGGACGGTACAGGCACCAGGGCCTGCCCCGCCCCCGCTGCGAGCCGACCGGTCCGGTCGCTCGTCAGCATCCCTGACAAAAGACGACGGCCCCGGTGGACTGTGTCCACCGGGGCCGTCGTGCGCAAGCGCTGGATCAGCGCTTGGAGTACTGCGGAGCCTTACGGGCCTTCTTGAGCCCGGCCTTCTTGCGCTCGACGACGCGTGCGTCGCGAGTCAGGAAGCCGGCCTTCTTGAGTGCCGGGCGGTTGTGCTCGGCGTCGATCTCGTTGAGCGCACGGGCGATGCCGAGACGCAGGGCGCCGGCCTGGCCGGACGTGCCACCACCGTTGATGCGGGCGATGACGTCGAAGCGACCCTCGACGTCGACCAGCTTCAGCGGGGAGTTCACGAGCTGCTGGTGCACCTTGTTGGGGAAGTACCCCTCGAGGGTGCGGCCGTTGATCTTCCACTGGCCGGTGCCGGGCACCAGGCGCACGCGGGCGATGGCCTCCTTGCGACGGCCCAGGGCCTGCGCGGGGGCGGTGATGCTCTGGCCACGGCCCGTGGGGGCTGCGCTCTCAGAGGTGTAGTTGCTGGGAGTCTCTTCGTCCAGCACGTCGATGTCGACGGTGGTCTCGGCCACTGGTGTGTCCTCGCGTCCTAAGTTCTCGTCTACGAGCAGGCGGAGCCTACTGCGCGACCTGGGTGATCTCGAAAGTCTTCGGCTGCTGCGCGGCGTGCGGGTGCTCAGAGCCTGCGTAGACCTTGAGCTTGCCGAACTGGGCGCGGCCGAGCGAGGTCTTGGGGATCATGCCGCGGACGGCCTTCTCCACAGCACGCTCGGGGTGCTTCTCCAGCAGGTCGCTGTACGCGACCGCCCGAAGACCACCCGGGTAACCGGAGTGGGTGTAGGCAAGCTTCTGCTCGCGCTTGTTGCCGGTCAGGGCGACCTTGCCGGCGTTGATGACGATGACGAAGTCACCGCCGTCGACGTGCGGAGCAAAGGTGGCCTTGTGCTTGCCACGGAGCAGGGTCGCCACGTGGGTGGCGAGACGGCCCAGGACGACGTCGGTCGCGTCGATGACGTACCAGTCACGCTGGACGTCGCCGGGCTTCGGGGTGTACGTACGCACGGTCGTAGCCTTCGTTTCGTGTCTTCGGTGTCTTCGGCGCAGGAGCCTGCGTCCGACAAGTCGTTTGGCCTTCGGTTGACTGCTGTCCAGGTCACGGAGCGAGTGGGCGCACAAGTGACGAGATACCGAAGGGGAAGCACAACGACTCAACAGACTACCTGGACGGCCCGTGCAGGGTCAAAACATGCTGCGTCACACCGAGGGCGGTGAGGCCCCTCGGTGAGCAGCGTGCCCGACGGCGCACGCACGGGCGCCAGAGCGCCGGTTCAGGCGGTTGCCCGGTGGTGGTCGTGGGAGAGGTCGGTGGTCGCGCCTTCCCGAGGACGAGGATACGCGCCGGGGCGCAGGTCGGCACACGCGTCGCACTGGAGCGTGCGCGCGACGCCCGCGCAGTCGGCGCAGAACAGGCGCAGCGTCTGGCAGCCCGGGTCGACGCAGTTCTCGTACTTGGCGGTCGGGCCGCCGCACTCGCTGCACGCGCCGAGCGGGACGGTCTCGGTCCCGAACTCGACGTGCATGCGCTCGTCGAACACGTAGAGCGACCCCTCCCACAGCCCCTGGTCGCCGAACGTCTCGCCGTAGCGAACGATCCCCCCGTCGAGCTGGTAGACCTCCTCGAAGCCGCGCGCGAGCATGAGCGAGGACAGGACCTCGCAGCGCACGCCGCCCGTGCAGTAGGTCACGACGGGGCGGCCCTTGAGGTCGTCGTACGCGCCCGAGTCGAGCTCGGCGACGAAGTCGCGGGTCGTCTCGACGTCGGGTACGACCGCACCACGGAACCTCCCGATCGCGGCCTCGAACGCGTTGCGGCCGTCGAAGAACACGACGTCCTCGCCACGCTCGGCCACGAGCTCGTGCAGCGCCTCGGGGTCGAGGCGAGCCCCGCCGTCGACCACGCCGTCCTGGTCGACGGTGAGCTCGTCGACCGCGCCGAAGCTCACGAGCTCGGGTCGTACCTTGACCGACAGGCGCGGGAAGTCGCGGCCCGTGCCGTCCGACCACTTGACGTCGATCCCCGCGAAGCCCGGGTACTGCTTGGTGGTCTTGACGTACTGCTTGAGGTTCTCGACCGTCCCGCCCAGCGTCGCGTTGATGCCGTGCTCGGAGACGATGACGCGTCCCGTCAGCCCCCACTGCTCCCCGAGGGAGCGTTGCCACAGCTGCACCGCGCGCGGGTCGGCGAGCGGTGTGAAGGCGTAGAAGAGGATGATCTTGGGGACGGCCATTGCTCCATTTTAGGAGCCCGACGGCGGCGCGCAGGTCGTGCTACCGGCCCGCCGCCGTGCGTGTGGCCTTCCTCACCGCACGCTCACCGCACGCCGCCGGGTCCGGCACCTGCCGGTCACCGCTGGCGCTTGACCCTCTCGACGTCCCAGACCGGTTCAGGAGTCTCGACGACGCGCCCGTCGGAGCCGAACACCACGAACCGGTCGAAGCCGCGCGCGAACCATCGGTCGTGCGTGACGGCCAGCACCGTGCCCTCGAACGCCGCGAGGCCCGACTCGAGCGCCTCGGCCGAGTGCAGGTCGAGGTTGTCGGTGGGCTCGTCGAGCAGCAGCAGGGTCGCTCCCCCGAGCTCGAGCAGCAGGATCTGGAAGCGCGCCTGCTGCCCACCCGACAGCGTCTCGAAGCGCTGCTCGGCCTGACCGACGAGCTCGTAGCGGTCGAGCGCCTTGCTCGCGGGCTCGCGGCCCATGCCGTCACGGGCGCCGTCGCCGCGGTGCAGGATCTCGAGGAGGGTGCGGCCCTCGAACTCGGGGTGGGCGTGGTTCTGCGCGAACCACCCCGGGCGCACCCGTGAGCCCAGCACGGCACGGCCGGTGTGGGCCACGGGCGGGACGATCGCGCCGTCGCCCGAGCCCGACGCGTCCCCGGCACCGTCGAGGACCGGACGGTGCTCGACGTCCGGGTCCGACCCACCGCGAGCGAGCAGGCGCATGAAGTGCGACTTGCCCGAACCGTTGGACCCCAGGATCGCGACGCGCTCGCCGAAGAAGACCTCGAGGTCGAACGGCGCCATGAGCCCCGTGAGCTCGAGCTGCTCGCACGTCACGGCCCGCTTGGCCGTGCGCCCGCCCGTGAGGCGGACCTTGACGTTCTGCTCGTGCGCCAGGACCTGCGGCGGGCCGGCCTCCTCGAACTTGCGCAGGCGCGTCTGGGCGGCCTGGTACCGGCTCGCGAGCCCGTCGTTGAAGGCCGCCTTGTTCTTGAGGGTGTTGACGAGGTCCTTGAGCTTGGCGTGCTCCTCCTCCCACCGGCGCAGGAGCTCCTCGAGGCGGCTCCGGCGGTCGGCCCGGGCCTCGGCATACGTCCCGAAGCCGCCGCCGTGGACCCAGATCGTGCCGCCGGCCGCCGTGGGCTCGACGGTCGCGACCTGGGTCGCGGTCCGGGCCAGGAGCTCGCGGTCGTGGCTGATGAAGAGCACGGTCTTGGGCGAGGCCGCGAGCTTCTCCTCGAGCCACCGCTTGGTGGGCACGTCGAGGTAGTTGTCGGGCTCGTCGAGGAGCAGCACCTCCTCGGGGCCGCGGAACAGTGCCGTGAGGACGAGACGCTTCTGCTCGCCGCCGGACAGCGTGCGGACCTCGCGGAACTGGGCCTGCTCGAACGGGATCGACAGCACCTCGTCCGTGACCTTGTCCCACTCGGCCTCGGCCTCGTACCCGCGCGCGTCGGCCCAGTCGGCGAGCGCCTGCGCGTAGCGCATCTGGGACGGGGTGTCGTCGACCGTCATGATGTCCAGCTCGGCCGCCGCGAGCTCGCGCGCGGCGTCGCGGATCGAGGGCTGCGCGAGGTCGACGAGCAGGTCACGGACCGTACGCTCGTCGTCGATGCGGCCCACGAACTGGCGCATCACGCCGAGCCCGCCGCTGCGTCCCACCGTGCCCCCGTGCGGGGAGAGGTCGCCCGCGACGATGCGCAGGAGCGTCGTCTTGCCGGCGCCGTTGGGCCCGACGAGGGCGACCTTGGCCCCGTCCGCGACGCGCAGGGTCGCCCCGGCGAGGAGGGGGCGCCCGTCGGGCAGGAAGTAGCTGATGTCGCTGATGTCGATGTGACCCACGGGCACATCCTCCCTGCCCGATGCCCTCGTTGACGATTCCTTTCGCCGACGGTGACGTACCTGACCGCCGACGGTGACGTCCACGCCTGCCCAGGGTGACCGCCTGCCGAGCGCACCGTCGCCCCCGGGGGCGCTCCGCCGTCGGGCAGCGCGCCCGGCCGTCACGGGCACGCGGAGTCCCACGCGGGCTGCGAGAACGCCTCCGCGGTGACAGTGTGGAGGGATGAGCGACGACACACCTGCCACCCGGACAGACCCCGCCCTCGGCACCGAGGGCGACTCCGACCAGCTCCAGCGCGACGACACCCTGGTCGACCGCGGCGTCGACGACGTGCTCGACGAGGGATACGCCCCGCCCGAGCGTGCGCCCCTGACCTACGCGCACCCCGAACGGCTCGAGGAGGACGGCGAGTCGCTCGACCAGCGCCTCGCCGAGGAGGAGCCCGAGGACTGGGAGACCGACCCGCTCGACCGGCCCGACACGACACGCTCGGGACGGCTCGTCGCGGACCCCGACGCGCTCGACGGCCGCGTCAACGACACCTACGCCGACGACGCCGGGATCGACGGTGCGGCGGCGAGCGCCGAAGAGGCCGCGATCCACATCGTCGAGGAGCCGTAGGGGCTACGGCGTCGGGGACGTCCCGGCCGCGTGCGGGGGCGCACCCGCGTCCCACACGTCCTCGTCCATGCGCACCGCACGGACGCGCTCGGCCCGGGCCGCGAGCTCGTCGTCGGGCGGGTAGGTGACCTCCTCGAGCACCAGGCCGTGCGGCGGGACGACGCCGGCGCCCGCGTCCCTGCGCCTCGCCGCCAGGACCTCGGCCGGCCACGAGACGGGGCGACGCCCCTCCCCCACGGCGACCGACGCCCCGACCAGCGCACGGACCATGTTGTGGCAGAACGCGTCCGCACGGACGTGCGCGACGACGAGCCCCGCGTCGGGCCCGCCGGTCGCCCGCTCCCAGGACAGGTGCTGCAGCTCGCGGATCGTGGTCGCGCCGGGCCGCGGCTTGCAGAACGCCGCGAAGTCCCGGACACCGAGCAGCGGCTGGAGCGCCTCGTGCATCGCGTCCGCGTCGAGCTGCTTGCGGTTCCACAGGACCCACTCGCGGCGCAGGGGGTCGCGCAGGGCGGGGTCGTCGACGATGCGGAACGTGTAGCTGCGGAACAGCGCCGAGAATCGCGCGTCGAACCCCTCAGGCGCAGGCGCCACCCGGTGGACCACGACGTCGCCGGGAAGCACCCCTCCGAGGCGCGCGACGAGCGCGTCACCAGGGGTGCGGTCTGAGCGGCCCGGCATCGCGTCCCACGCAGCCCGCGGCAGGTCGACGTGCGCGACCTGCCCGCGCGCGTGGACCCCCGCGTCGGTCCGGCCCGCGACGGTCAGGCGCGGCGGTTCGCCCCGCAGGATCTGTCCGAGCCCCTCCTCGAGGGCCCCTTCGACCGTCCGCAGGCCGGGCTGACGTGCCCACCCGGCGAAGGCCGTGCCCTGGTAGGCGAGGTCCAGGCGGACGCGGACCGGCTGCTCGTTCGTCACGTGCACCTACGCTAGCGCCCGTTACTGTGCTGACATGCCCGAACGCTCCTCCGGCCCCGACTCCCCCGAGCTGCGCACCCTCGCGGTGGACTGCGGCGGCGGCGGAATCAAGGCCAACGTGCTCGACGCCGCCGGGACCGCGCACGCGACCCCCGTCCGGGTCCCGACGCCGTACCCCCTGCCACCATCGCTCCTGGTCGACGTCGTCGCGCAGATCGCCGACCGCCTGCCGCCCGCGGACCGGGTCACGGTCGGCATGCCCGGCATGATCCGCCGCGGAGTCGTCGTGCACACCCCGCACTACATCACGCGCTCGGGGCCGCGCAGCAGGATCGACCCGGCCCTGGCCGAGCAGTGGGCCAGCTTCGACGTCCAGGCGGCCGTGGGCGAACGCCTCCGGATGCCCGCGCTCGTCCTCAACGACGCCGAGGTCCACGGGGCGGGGGTCGTCGCCGCGTCAGGACTCGAGCTCGTGCTCACGCTCGGGACCGGGCTGGGCTCGGCACTGTTCCACGGCGGACGTCTCGCACCGCACCTCGAGTGGTCGCACGCGCCCGTCCGGCGCGGCACGACGTACGACGAGTACGTCGGCGAGGTCGAGCGGCGGCGCCTAGGGAACGGCCTGTGGTCACGGCGCGTGGTCGCGCTCGTCGAGGGGCTGCGGCCCGTGTTCTGGTGGGACCGGCTCTACCTGGGCGGGGGCAACTCGCGCCAGATCACGCCGTCCGCGCTCGAACGCCTCGGCGACGACGTCGTGATCGTGCCCAACTCGGCGGCCCTCGTGGGCGGGGCAAGGGCCTGGGACCTGCCGCTCGCCTGACCTACCGGTCGAGCTCGCGGTGCGCCGCGAGGACCGCCCGGTTGAACGCGACAGGACGGTCGAGGCTCACGAGGTGCTTGGCACCCGGGATCACGACGAGCTCGGCCCGCGCGCCACCCGAGCGTGCCGCCGCGACGTACGCGCGCTCCCCGAGCCGGAAGTGGTCCCACCGCCCGTTGACGAACCACACGGGCGAGTCCGTCGCCGACAGCGCGGACAAGGGCGCCGTGCGTCCCACCTCGTCCAGGATCGCCGTCATGGTCGTCAGCGCGAACCCACCCGCCCCGATGTCCTCGATGCCCGCCGCAGGGAGCGTCCTGCGCACGAGCGCCTGGTTGAGCGCGGCACCGTTGTCGGGCAGCCTCTCGATCCGGTCCGCAGCGACGCGCCAGGCGACGCGCAGGCGCGACGCCGGCACCGTGCAACAGCTCGCAGCGACGAGCCCCACGACCTGCCCGGGGAACCGCGCACGGTGCTCGATCCCCACGTACCCGCCGAGCGAGAGCCCGACGACGAGCGCGCGGCCTCCCAGGCCGTCCATAGCCCCGGCGACGGTCGCCACCGCACCGTCGAGCGTGAACACCTCGTCCGTCCGCTCGCCGTGCCCGGGCAGGTCCACGGCCGAGGCCACGATGCCGGCACGATCCATGGCCTCGAGCTGCGCCCGCCACATCGTGCGGGACGTACGCGAACCATGGACGAACAGCACCGGCAGACCCATACGGACCAATCTAGGGGCCCGACGGCGCGCGCACCCGCACGACGGGCGCTCGGCCGGCGGGTACCCGCCAGCGGGTACGGCGAAGGGCCCGGCACCAGATGGTGCCGGGCCCTTCAGGAGGTGCCCGTCCGGCTGAGCCGGGGCGGGATCACTTCTCCTTCGAGTCCTTGGCGTCCTCGACGGGGGCGTCCTCCACGACGGGAGCGTCCTCGACGACGGGAGCGTCCTCGATCTTGGCGTCCTCGACGGGAGCGTCCTCGACCTTGGCAGCCTTGGGCTTGCTGGCCTTCTTCGCAGCCTTCTCGGCCTCGCGGACGACGGCCTGCTTGGGGCTGACGGGCTCGGTCACGAGCTCGATGACGGCCATGGGGGCGTTGTCGCCCTTGCGGTTGCCGACCTTCGTGATGCGCGTGTAGCCACCGTTGCGCTCCGCCATCTGCGGGGCGATCTCGGTGAACAGCGTGTGCACGACGGACTTGTCGCGGACGACGGTCATGACGCGGCGACGAGCCGCCAGGTCACCGCGCTTCGCGAACGTGATGAGGCGCTCGGCCACCGGGCGCAGGCGCTTGGCCTTGGTCTCGGTGGTCGTGATGCGGCCGTGCTCGAAGAGCTGCGTGGACAGGTTCGCGAGGATGAGACGCTCGTGAGCCGGGCCACCGCCGAGCCGCGGACCCTTGGTGGGGGTAGGCATTGATCTTGCTCCTTAGAAGTGGATCGTGCGTGCGGCCGAGCCGCGAGCACGGAAGGTCAGAACTGCTGCTGCCCGTCGGAGAACGTCGCCTCGTCCTCGTCGGCCTCGTAGTAGTCCGCCGTGGAGGGGTCGAAGTCCAGCGGCGAGTCCTTGAGGTTCAGGCCGAGCTCGGCGAGCTTCTCCTTGACCTCGTTGATGGACTTCGCGCCGAAGTTCCGGATGTCCAGCAGGTCTGCCTCGCTGCGAGCGACGAGCTCGCCGACCTGGTGGATGCCCTCGCGCTTGAGGCAGTTGTACGAGCGGATCGTGAGGTTGAGCTCCTCGATCGGGAGCGCGAGGTCCGCAGCGAGCGCGGCATCCGTCGGGGACGGGCCGATCTCGATGCCCTCGGCCTCGACGTTCAGCTCACGGGCGAGGCCGAAGAGCTCGACGAGCGTCTTGCCGGCCGAGGCCAGCGCGTCGCGCGGGGAGATCGCCTGCTTCGTCTCGACGTCGACGATCAGCTTGTCGAAGTCGGTGCGCTGCTCGACACGGGTCGCCTCGACCTTGTACGTGACCTTGAGGACCGGCGAGTAGATCGAGTCGACGGGAACACGGCCGATCTCGGCGTCGAAGGACTTGTTCTGGTTCGCGGAGACGTAGCCACGTCCACGCTCGACCGTCAGCTCGATCTCGAGCTTGCCCTTGTCGTTGAGGGTGGCGATGTGCAGGTCCGGGTTGTGGACCTCCACACCCGCCGGCGGGACGATGTCCGCGGCGGTGACCGCGCCAGCACCCTGCTTGCGCAGGTACATCACGACCGGCTCGTCGTTCTCCGAGGAGACCACGAGGTTCTTGATGTTGAGGATGATCTCGGTGACGTCTTCCTTGACACCGGCAACGGTGGTGAACTCGTGGAGGACACCGTCGATGCGGATCGAGGTCACTGCAGCGCCCGGGATGGACGAGAGCAGGGTGCGACGAAGCGAGTTGCCGAGGGTGTAGCCGAAGCCAGGCTCGAGCGGCTCGATGGAGAAGCGCGAACGGTTCTCCGAGATGACCTCTTCGGTCAGGGTGGGGCGCTGTGCGATCAGCACTGGTGTGTTCCTTTCGGTGTGCGTCCGCTATATGACGCATCACGGGCAACGCGTGCTCCTGGACGGGACTCTGTCCACCCGTCCAGGGTGCTGCGCCCGTCGTCGCGCCGGCCGGCAGGACCGGGGGCGACGCGACGACGAGCGGAGCAGAGGATCAGACGCGGCGACGCTTCGGGGGGCGGCAGCCGTTGTGAGCCTGAGGCGTGACGTCCTGGATCGAGCCGACCTCGAGGCCCGTCGCGGTGAGCGAACGGATCGCGGTCTCACGGCCGGAGCCGGGGCCCTTGACGAAGACGTCGACCTTCTTGACGCCGTGCTCCTGGGCGCGGCGGGCCGCGGACTCAGCAGCGAGCTGCGCGGCGAACGGGGTCGACTTGCGCGAGCCCTTGAAGCCGACGTGCCCGGCCGAGGCCCAGGCGATGACGGCACCGGTCGGGTCGGTGATCGACACGATCGTGTTGTTGAACGTGCTCTTGATGTGCGCCTGGCCGTGGGGGACGTTCTTCTTGTCCTTGCGGCGCGGCTTGCGGGCCGCGGTGGCGCGAGTCTTGGGAGGCATTTCTGGATCTTCTCCTGGTCTGAGGTGTTCGGACCGGGTCGGCGTGCGCCGCGCGGGTGAGCTCGAGGCTCAGGCGTGCTGCACGCGTTCCACGGACTACTGCTTAGCGGGCCTTCTTCTTGCCGGCCACGGTGCGCTTGGGTCCCTTGCGGGTACGCGCGTTGGTCTTGGTGCGCTGCCCGCGGACGGGCAGGCCACGGCGGTGACGCAGGCCCTCGTAGCAGCCGATCTCGACCTTGCGGCGAATGTCAGCAGCCACCTCACGGCGGAGGTCACCCTCGAGCTTGTAGTTGCCCTCGAGGTAGTCACGCAGCGCGACGAGCTCGGTGTCACCGAGGTCCTTCACGCGAACGTCCGGGGAGATCCCGGTGGCGGCCAGCGTCTGCTGGGCGCGGGTACGGCCGACGCCGTAGATGTAGGTGAGCGCGATCTCGAGCCGCTTCTCGCGGGGGAGGTCGACGCCGACAAGACGTGCCATGTGCCTTCCGGCTCCTGTTACTTCGTTCGGAGGTCTACCGCACCATCTTCCCGCGGAGCTGCGGGCCCCGGCCTCCGAGCCGGGGGTTCCCCTCAGTGGGCCTGTGCGGCCCGACCGTGAGGTTCGTGGTGGTGCGCTGGTTGGCACCCGAGGGTGCCGGCGATCGGTCCGCTCTCGCGGACCTGGATCACCGTGCGCCGGAGCGCCGGGGACTCAGCCCTGGCGCTGCTTGTGGCGCAGGTTCTCGCAGATCACCATGACGCGACCGTGCCGGCGAATCACCTTGCACTTGTCGCAGATCTTCTTGACGCTGGGCTTGACCTTCATCAGTCTGTTCCTCCGCCGCCGCACGCACGCGCGGGCGAACCCAGGCCTGCGGCAGCAGTTGTTTCGAGTGGTGGATTCTTGACGACTACTTGTAGCGGTAGACGATCCGGCCACGGGACAGGTCGTACGGGCTCAGCTCCACCACCACTCGGTCCTCGGGGAGGATCCGGATGTAGTGCTGTCGCATCTTGCCCGAGATGTGAGCCAGAACCTTGTGCCCGTTGGCCAGCTCCACGCGGAACATCGCGTTCGGCAGGGCCTCGACCACGCTGCCCTCGATCTCGATGACACCGTCCTTCTTTGCCATATCCTCCGCTAACTCTCGTCCGAACTGCTTCCCACGCACCCGTGCTCTACGAGGACCGGTGAGTGGACGTCGTGTGCATTCCGCCCTGCTGCCCGGTCGGTTGAACTCGAACAGGGAACGCGGACTACACCCAGCGGACTATCCTACGGCATTGATCCAGGAGAAGGAACCGGAGCCACTGTGCTGCCGGACACGTGGACGCCAGACGACCTCGTCGGCCCTCGCTGCGCGGACGTGAGGAGATCTGCGGAGGCCGCGCGGGAGCCCGCACGACGCGCCAGGCCCCTCCTGAACGGGGCCTGAGGGCCCGACGGCCGTGCTACCGCTCCCCCGGCACGTCGACGGCCCGTCCCCTGCCTGATGAGGCAAGGAACGGGCCGGTCGCCGAGGGCGAGGCTCAGACGTCGAGGGGGGCGACCGTCACGCCGAGCTCGGCGAGCTTTGCTGCGCCGCCGTCCGGGGCCGTCAGGACCCAGATGCCGTCCTCGAGGATCGCGACGCTGTGCTCCCAGTGCGCGGCACGCGCACCGTCGTCGGTCACGACCGTCCAGTCGTCCTCGAGCACCTGCGTGAACCGCTCGCCACGGGTCACCATGGGCTCGATCGCCAGGCACATGCCCGGCTTGAGCCGTGGCCCACGCTCGCGCGTGCGGTAGTTCAGGACGTCCGGCGGCTGGTGCATCGACGTCCCGATGCCGTGCCCCACGTACTCCTCGATGATCCCGTACGGGACGCCGTCCGCCGCTGCCGACGCCTCGATCGAGTCCTCGACCGCGTTGCCGACGTCCCCCAGGCGCTCCCCGGTCGCCAGGGCGGCGATGCCGGCCCAGAGCGCCCGCTCGGTCGCCTCGACGAGCGCGACGTCCGCCGGGTCTGCGTCGGGCAGGACGAACGAGAACGCGGAGTCCCCGTGCCATCCGTCGACGATCGCACCGCAGTCCACCGACACCACGTCGCCCGGGAGCAGCTCGCGCGTCCCCGGGATGCCGTGCACGACCTCGTCGTTCACGGACACGCACAGCGTCGCCGGGTAGCCGTGGTAGCCGAGGAACGACGGCGTCGCGCCGGCGTCACCGATCACGGCCGCGGCCAGCGCGTCCAGGTCCGCGGTCGTCATGCCCGGACGCACCGCCGAGCGGACCGTGGCGAGCGCGTCAGCGACCACCAGCCCCGCCCGGCGCATCGTGCGCACCTGGTCGACCGTCTTGTACTCGATCTTCTCGCGACCGAACACTTCGCGTTCCTACCGTCCCCGGGTCAGCCGACGAGAGGCGCGAGCGCCTCGACGAGACGCGCGGTCACGTCGTCGATCTCACCGATGCCGTCGACCTGGGCCAGCAGGCCCCGCTCGGCGTAGGCGGACGTGAGCGGAGCGGTCTGCTCGGCGTAGATGTCGAGACGGCGGGCGATCGCCTCCTCGGTGTCGTCCTCGCGCCCCTCGATCTCCGCGCGCTTGCGCAGGCGGGCGAGGAGCTCGTCACGGTCCGCGGTGAGCTCGAGGACGGCGTCCAGCTCGACGCCGAGGTCTGCGAGGATCCCGTCGAGCTCGACGACCTGGGCCGCGTTGCGCGGGTAGCCGTCGAGGATGAAGCCGCGCGCGACGTCGTCCTGCGCGAGGCGGTCACGGACCATGTCGTTCGTCACCGAGTCGGGGACGAGCTCGCCCTTGGCCGTGTACTCCTGCACCAGCTTGCCCAGCTCGGTGCCGCCCTTGATGTTCGCACGGAAGATGTCGCCCGTGGAGATCGCCGGGATGCCGTAGTGCTCCGCCAGACGAGCCGCCTGGGTGCCCTTGCCGGCGCCCTGGGGACCCATGATGATCAGGCGAGCGGAGCCCGTGCTGGAGCGCGGAGCGTCGGAGGTCAACTCTGAGGTCAACGGAGGAACCCTTCGTAGTGACGCTGCTGCAGCTGCGAGTCGATCTGCTTGACCGTCTCGAGGCCGACGCCCACCACGATGAGGATCGAGCTACCACCGAACGGGATGTTGGTGCTCACCCCCAGCAGGACCAGGACGAGCGTCGGGATCAGCGCAACGAGCGCGAGGTAGATGGCACCCGCCGAGGTGATGCGGGTGATGACGTAGTCGAGGTACTCGGCAGTGGGGCGACCGGCCCGGATGCCCGGGATGAAGCCGCCGTACTTCTTCATGTTGTCCGCGACCTCGTCCGGGTTGAACGTGATGGCCGTGTAGAAGAAGCAGAAGAAGACGATGAGCACCACGTAGATCGAGATGTGGATCGGCGAGGCCGGGTCCGCGAGGTACTTCGTGACCCACTGGACCCACCCTGCCGTCGTGTCGCCGAACTGGGCGATGAGGCCGGGGACCGCGAGCAGCGACGACGCGAAGATGACCGGGATGACGCCGGACATGTTGATCTTGATCGGGATGTAGGTGCTCGAGCCGCCGTACATCTTGCGTCCGACCATGCGCTTCGCGTACTGGACCGGCACACGGCGCTGGGACTGCTCGACGAAGACCACCAGGCCGATGACCAGGACGATGACCGCGATCATGATCGTGAAGTTGATCGCACCGTTCGAGCCGCCCGCGATGGACCACAGAGCGACCGGGAAGCTGGCGGCGATCGACGTGAAGATGAGGAGCGACATGCCGTTGCCGACACCGCGCTCGGAGATGAGCTCGCCGAGCCACATGATGAGGCCGGTACCCGCGGTCATGGTGATCACCATGATCGCCGACGTCAGGAAGCTGTTGTCGGGGATCACGGGGACGGGGCAGCCAGGGAAGAGCAGGCCGCTGCGGGCCGTCGTGATGACGGTCGTGGACTGCAGGATGGCGAGGGCGATCGTCAGGTAGCGCGTGTACTGCGTGAGCTTCGCGGTGCCGGACTGGCCCTCCTTGTGCAGCGCCTCGAAGTGAGGGATGACCACGCGGAGCAGCTGCACGATGATGCTCGCGGTGATGTACGGCATGATGCCGAGCGCGAAGATCGAGAGCTGGAGCAGGGCGCCACCGCTGAACAGGTTCACCATGCCCAGGAGGTTGTTCTGGCCCTGGGTGTCGATGCACTGCTGGACGTTGGCGTAGTCCACACCAGGGGTCGGGATGAACGAGCCCACACGGAAGATCGCCATGATCGCGATCGTGAACAGCAGCTTGCGCCGCAGGTCAGGTGTCCGGAAAGCCCGGGCGAATGCGCTGAGCACCTATCCTCCTGGCCCGCCGAGGCGGGATGTCGTGTCGCCGGTTGGTCGGCGAGATGTGACGCACCCGGCACGGGACGCCATGGGGCACCTTAGCCGCTGCGCCGCGATGGACGGCAAATTGAGACAACCGGCGATGATTCTACGTTCCCCCGAGCAGCGGCGGCACCGGCAGCCACCCCCAGACGCAGACAGGGCCGACAGCGCATCGCGCTATCGGCCCTGTCCTACGTGTCAGTCCTCCGAGACGGAGCCACCGGCCGCAAGGATCTTGTCCTTGGCGGAAGCCGAGAACGCGTCGACCGCGACCTCGAGCTTGACGGTGACCTCACCCGTGCCGAGCACCTTGACGAGCTCGCCCTTGCGGACGGCTCCCTTGGCGACGAGGTCCTCGACGGTGACGGAGCCACCCTCGGGGTACAGCGCGGAGAGCTTGTCCAGGTTCACGACCTGGTACTCCGTGCGGAACGGGTTCTTGAAGCCACGAAGCTTGGGCAGACGCATGTGCAGCGGCATCTGTCCACCTTCGAAGCGCTCCGGCACCTGGTAACGGGCCTTCTGGCCCTTGGTACCACGGCCGGCCGTCTTACCCTTCGACGCCTCACCACGACCCACGCGGGTCTTGGCCTTCTTGGCGCCGGGGGCGGGACGGAGGTGGTGGACCTTGAGGGTGCCACCAGCGCCGACGGTCTGCTGCGCCTCGGCCTTGGGGGCCTCGGTCGCAGCAGCCTTCTTGGCAGGAGCCTTCTTCTTCGGAGCGTCGGTCGAAGCCTCGACCGCGGTCTCCTTCTTGGCCTTCTCAGCCATGATCACTCGACCTCCTCAACGGCGACGAGGTGCGCCACCGTTGCGACCATGCCGCGGATCTCCGGGCGGTCCTCCTTCACGGCGGTGTCGCCGATCCGCTTGAGGCCCAGAGTGCGCAGCGTGTCGCGCTGATTCTGCTTGCCGCCGATGGCGGACTTCGTCTGGGTCACCTTGAGTCGAGCCATCACGCACCTACCCCAGCTGCGCGTGCACGAAGGAGCGCGGCCGGAGCCACGGCCTCGAGCGGCAGGCCACGACGCGCTGCAACAGCCTCAGGCTGCTCCAGGTTGCGCAGTGCCTCGACCGTCGCGTGCACGATGTTGATCGCGTTGGACGAACCGAGCGACTTGCTCAGGACGTCGTGGATGCCCGCGCACTCCAGCACGGCGCGCACCGGACCACCGGCGATGACACCGGTACCCGGGGCTGCCGGACGCAGGAAGACGACACCGGCGGCTGCCTCACCCTGGATGGGGTGAGGGATGGTGCCCTGGATGCGGGGAACCTTGAAGAAGTTCTTCTTGGCCTCCTCGACACCCTTGGCGATCGCCGCGGGGACTTCCTTCGCCTTGCCGTAGCCGACGCCGACGGTTCCGTCGCCATCGCCCACCACGACGAGCGCGGTGAAGCTGAAGCGGCGGCCACCCTTGACGACCTTGGACACGCGGTTGATGGTGACGACGCGCTCGACGAAGGCGTTCTTCTCGGCGGCGTCACCACGGCGACCGTCACCACGGCGACCGTCGCGACGATCGCCGCCGCGGCCTCCGGAGTTGCGGTCGGTCGACTCGTTGGCGGCACCCGTAGGGGCGCCGGTGTTGCTGCGCTGCCCTGCAGCCATCAGAGAATCCTTTGCTTCCGTACCGTGTACACGGTGGTGGTTTCGGCCATCATCACAGGGACAGACCGCCTTCGCGGGCCCCGTCGGCGACTGCAGCCACCCGGCCGTGGTACTTGTTGCCACCGCGGTCGAAGACGACCGAGTCGACACCAGCGGCCTTGGCACGCTCGGCGACGAGCTCGCCGACCTTGCGGGCCTTCGCGCTCTTGTCGCCGTCGAACGACCGCAGGTCGCCCTCGATGGTCGATGCGGAAGCAACGGTCTGGCCGATCGTGTCGTCCACGATCTGCGCCGTGATGTGGCGCGCAGAACGCGTCACGACGAGGCGGGGACGCGCGGCCGTGCCGGCGATCTTCTTGCGCAGGCGGAGGTGGCGACGCTTGCGCGAAACTGCCTTGCCCTTGCCGAGAACCTTGAGAGCCATCGTTACTTACCAGCCTTTCCGACCTTGCGGCGGACGACCTCGCCGGCGTAACGCACACCCTTGCCCTTGTACGGCTCGGGCTTGCGGATCTTGCGGATGTTCGCAGCGACCTCGCCGACCTGCTGCTTGTCGATGCCCGAGACCGAGAACTTGGTCGGGGACTCGACAGCGAAGGTGATGCCGGCCGGTGCGGAGATCACGACGGGGTGGCTGAAACCGAGAGCGAACTCCAGGTCAGTGCCCTTCGCGGTCACGCGGTAACCGGTACCGACGATCTCGAGCTTCTTCTCGTAGCCCTGGGTGACACCGGTCACCAGGTTCGCGAGAAGGGTGCGGGTCAGGCCGTGCAGAGCGCGCGATGCACGCTCGTCGTTCGGGCGCGTCACCACGAGGGTGTCAGCGTCCTGGGAGACCTCGATGGGGGCGGGGATGGTGTGCTCCAGGGACCCCTTCGGGCCCTTGACCGTCACCAGCGCGCCGCTGATCGTGACATCCACTCCGGCGGGAACCGGAACGGGGATCTTGCCGATACGAGACATGGCGTATCTCTCCTTTCCGATTACCAGACGTAGGCGAGGACTTCTCCGCCCACGCCCTTCTTGGCTGCCTGACGGTCGGTCAGGAGGCCGGAGGACGTGGACAGGATCGCCACGCCGAGGCCACCGAGAACCTTGGGCAGGTTGGTCGACTTCGCGTACACACGCAGACCGGGCTTCGACACGCGGCGCACACCGGCAAGGGAGCGCTCACGGTTCGGGCCGAACTTCAGCTGGATCGTGAGGTACTTGCCCACGGGCGCGTCCTCGACGGTCCAGCCGGAGATGTAGCCCTCGGCCTGCAGGATTTCAGCAATGTGCGACTTCAGCTTCGAGAACGGCATCTGAACCGTCTCGTGGTAAGCCGAGTTCGCGTTACGCAGACGGGTCAGCATGTCTGCGATCGGGTCGGTCATCGTCATTGGGCTTCAGCCCTTCCTCGCCGGGGTATCTGGCCGGCTCCCCGAGGGGAACCGTGCCAGACCTGCGACGTAGTTGTTACCAGCTGCTCTTGGTGACGCCGGGAAGCTCGCCACGGTGTGCCATCTCGCGGACGCAGATACGGCACAGGCCGAACTTGCGGTACACGGAGTGCGGGCGACCGCACTTCTGGCAGCGAGTGTAGGCACGGACCGCGAACTTAGGCTTTGCGGCTGCCTTGTTGACCAGGGCCTTCTTCGCCATGTCAGTTCTCCTTGAAGGGGAAGCCGAGACGGCGCAGCAGGGAGCGGCCCTCGTCGTCGGTCGTCGCCGTCGTCACGATCGTGATGTCCATACCGCGGACGCGATCGATCTTGTCCTGGTCGATCTCGTGGAACATCGACTGCTCCGTGAGACCGAAGGTGTAGTTGCCGTGGCCGTCGAACTGCTTGGCCGAGAGTCCGCGGAAGTCGCGGATACGGGGCAGAGCGATGGACAGCAGGCGGTCGAGGAACTCCCACATGCGGTCGCCGCGCAGCGTGACGTGCGCGCCGATCGGCATGCCCTCACGCAGCTTGAACTGAGCGATGGACTTGCGGGCCTTGGTGACCTGCGGCTTCTGGCCGGTGATGGCCGAGAGGTCGCGGATGGCACCCTCGATGAGCTTCGAGTCCTTGGCCGCGTCGCCGACACCCATGTTGACGACGATCTTCGTCAGTCGTGCAACCTGGTTGACGTTCTCGTGGCCGAACTCCTCGAGGAGGCCGGCGACGATCTCGTCGCGGTAGCGCTGCTTGAGACGCGCGATCTCAGGGGCTTGCAGTTCAGTGCTCATCAGATGTCCTTACCGGAACGCTTGGCGACGCGCACGCGAACCTTGCGCGTACGGCCGTCACGCTCGACCTCTTCGGTGCGGTACCCGACGCGGGTGCCCTTCTTGGTCTCCGGGTCGACGACCATCACGTTGCTCACGTGGATCGGCGCCTCGACGACCTCGATGCCACCGGTACGCGTCCCACGCTGGGACTGACCCACCTTGGTGTGCTTCGTGACGCGGTTGATGCCCTCGACGATCACGCGGTCGGAGTCCGTGAGGACCTCGAGCACGCGACCCTGCTGGGTGCGGTCCTTGCCAGAGATGACGACCACCAGGTCGCCCTTCTTGATCTTCGCCATGTTCAGAGCACCTCCGGAGCCAGCGAGATGATCTTCATGAACCGCTTGTCACGCAGCTCGCGGCCCACGGGACCGAAGATGCGCGTACCACGGGGCTCGCCGTCGTTCTTGAGGATCACGGCCGCGTTCTCGTCAAACTTGATGTAGGAACCGTCCGGACGACGGCGCTCCTTGGCGGTGCGTACGACGACCGCCTTGACGACGTCGCCCTTCTTCACGTTGCCACCGGGGATAGCGTCCTTGACGGTTGCGACGATGACGTCGCCGATTCCGGCGTAGCGACGGCCCGAACCGCCGAGAACACGGATGCAGAGAATCTCCTTGGCACCCGTGTTGTCGGCGACGCGAAGTCGCGACTCCTGCTGGATCATGTAGTGAACTCCTGTCGTCGAGCCGGTTCTCGCAGAGCGAGCCTTGCCGAACGGATAGCTGTCAGTGCCGGGTCCCTCGCGGGTGAACCGGCCAGGTGCGGCGGGGTCTCGCCGCCCTGTCTACTGGTTGCCGCACCGTGGTGCGGCCGAGACCGGTCGTGACGGGCGGGACCCCGCCCGTCACGACCTGGTAGGCACAGGGCCTACTTGGCCTTCTCGAGGATCTCCACCAGGCGCCACCGCTTGGTCGCGGACAGCGGGCGGGTCTCCATGATAAGGACGAGGTCTCCGACACCAGCAGCGTTCTGCTCGTCGTGGACCTTGACCTTGCTCGTGCGTCGGATGACCTTGCCGTAGAGCGGGTGCTTGACCCGGTCCTCGACCTCGATCACGACCGTCTTGTCCATCTTGTCGCTCACCACGTAGCCGCGCCGCGTCTTGCGGTTGGCGCGCTGCTCAGCGGCCGTCTCGGTCACCGGTGCGGCGTTCGTTGCGTTCTCGCTCATTCCAGCCTCACTCACTCACGCTCGGTGCGGTACGGATACCGAGCTCGCGCTCGCGGAGGATCGTGTAGATCCGCGCGATGTCGCGGCGCACGGCCTTCAGGCGACCGTGGCTCTCCAGCTGGCCGGTGGCCGACTGGAAGCGGAGGTTGAAAAGCTCCTCCTTGGCCTTCTTCAGCTCGGCGACGAGCTTCTCGTCGTCGAACGTGTCAAGCTCGCTCGAAGCCAGTTCCTTGGTTCCGATAGCCATCAGTTGCCACCACCCTCGCGCACCACGAAACGGCACTTCATCGGGAGCTTGTGGATCGCGCGGCGCATGGCCTCGCGAGCCAGGGGCTCCGGGACACCGGCCAGCTCGAAGACGATGCGGCCGGGCTTGACGTTGGCGATCCACCACTCGGGCGAACCCTTACCAGAACCCATGCGGGTCTCCGCCGGCTTCTTGGTCAGCGGGCGGTCCGGGTAGATGTTGATCCAGACCTTTCCGCCTCGCTTGATGTGGCGGGTCATCGCGATACGAGCAGCCTCGATCTGGCGGTTCGTGACGTACGCAGGCTCGAGAGCCTGGATGCCGAACTCGCCGAACGCGATCTGGTTGCCACCCTTCGAGGCGCCGGAGCGCGAGGGGTGGTGCTGCTTACGGTGCTTCAGCCTGCGCGGGATCAGCATGCTCAGGCCTCCGTTCCGGACTCAGGAGCCTTCTCGGCGACAGGTGCCTCCGCCCCTGCAGCTGCAGGTGCCTCGGACTGTGCCGGACGCTCGTTGCGACGGCCGGCGCCACGACGGTCTCCGCCACGGTCAGGACGGTCGCCACCGCGGGGGCCACCACGGCCCTGGCGGGGAGCGGCGGTCGCCTGCTGCGCAGCGAACTCCTTCTCGGTCATGTCGCCCTTGTAGATCCACACCTTGACGCCGATACGGCCGAAGGTGGTGCGGGCCTCGAAGAAGCCGTAGTCGATGTTCGCGCGGAGCGTGTGCAGCGGCACACGGCCTTCGCGGTAGAACTCCGAACGGCTCATCTCGGCGCCACCGAGGCGGCCCGAGCACTGGACACGGATGCCCTTGGCCCCGGCGCGCTGCGCGGACTGCATGCCCTTGCGCATCGCACGGCGGAAGGACACACGGCTCGCAAGCTGCTCGGCGATCCCCTGGGCCACGAGCTGAGCATCGATCTCAGCGTTCTTGACCTCGAGGATGTTGAGCTGGACCTGCTTGCCCGTGAGCTTCTCGAGCTCGCCGCGGATGCGGTCTGCCTCTGCGCCACGGCGGCCGATGACGATGCCCGGGCGTGCCGTGTGGATGTCCACACGCACACGGTCACGGGTGCGCTCGATCTCGACCTTGGAGATGCCGGCACGCTCGAGGCCGGTGGCCATGAGCTTGCGGATCTGCACGTCCTCGCGGACGTAGTCGCGGTACCGCTGTCCGGGCTTGGTGCTGTCGGCGAACCACCGCGACCGGTGGTCGGTGGTGATGCCGAGGCGGTACCCGTGCGGGTGAACCTTCTGTCCCACTATCGGGCCCTTCCCTTCGTGTCTTCGCGCGGAACGAGAACCACGGTGATGTGGCTCGTCCGCTTGAGGATCTGGCTCGCGCGCCCCTGAGCGCGAGGCCGGAACCGCTTGAGGGTCGGGCCCTCGTCCACGAACGCCTGGGCAACGACGAGCTCCTGCTCGTCGAATGCCACGCTCGCGCGGTCGGCCTTCACCCGTGCGTTCGCGATCGCGCTCTCCACGACCTTGCGGATCGGCTCACTCGCGGCCTGCGGTGCGAACTTCAGCACCGCGACGGCCTCGGTGGCCTGCTTGCCACGGATGAGGTCCACGACGCGCCGGGCCTTCTGGGGCGTGACACGGACGAACCGCGCCTGCGCCTTGGCTTCCATTGCTGTCCTGCCTTCTTGTCTCGTCATGACGTTCGGAGTCGTCGTCTCGTGATCTGCGTCTGCACGCAGATCAGCGACGACGGCCCTTCTTGTCGTCCTTCACGTGGCCGCGGAAGGTCCGGGTGGGTGCGAACTCGCCGAGCTTGTGGCCAACCATCGACTCGGTGACGAACACCGGAGTGTGCTTGCGCCCGTCGTGCACGGCAAAAGTGTGACCGAGGAAGTCGGGCGTGATGACCGACCGACGGGACCAGGTCTTGATGACGTTCTTGGTCCCCTTCTCGTTCTGGACGTCCACCTTCTTCTGAAGGTGTCCATCCACGAAGGGGCCCTTCTTCAGGCTGCGTGGCATCTGTCAGGCTCCTATCAGCGCTTCTTGCCGGTACGGCGACGACGCACGATCAGCTTGTCGCTCGGCTTGTTGGGACGGCGGGTACGACCTTCGGCCTGGCCCCAGGGGCTGACCGGGTGACGTCCACCGGAGGTCTTACCTTCACCACCACCGTGAGGGTGGTCGATCGGGTTCATGGCGACACCACGGACGGAGGGGCGCTTGCCCTTCCAACGCATACGGCCGGCCTTGCCCCAGTTGATGTTCGACTGCTCGGCGTTGCCCACCTCGCCGACCGTCGCGCGGCAGCGCAGGTCGACGTTGCGGATCTCACCGGAAGGCATACGCAGCTGGGCGTAGGGGCCGTCCTTGGCGACGAGCTGCACGGAGGCACCAGCCGAACGGGCGATCTTCGCGCCACCACCGGGCTTGAGCTCGATGGCGTGGATGACCGTACCGGTCGGGATGTTGCGCAACGGCAGGTTGTTGCCGGGCTTGATGTCAGCGCCGGCGCCGTTCTCGATGACGTCGCCCTGCTTCAGCTTGTTCGGCGCGATGATGTAGCGCTTCTCGCCGTCCGCGTAGTGCAGGAGCGCGATGCGTGCCGTGCGGTTGGGGTCGTACTCGATGTGAGCGACCTTCGCGGGCACGCCGTCCTTGTCGTGGCGACGGAAGTCGATGACGCGGTATGCGCGCTTGTGGCCACCACCCTTGTGACGGGTGGTGATGCGACCGGTGCTGTTGCGGCCACCGCTCTTGGTGAGCGGACGGACCAGCGACTTCTCCGGCTGCGAGCGCGTGATCTCGACGAAGTCGGCAACGCTCGAGCCGCGGCGGCCGGGCGTCGTCGGCTTGTACTTACGGATTCCCATGGGGATCTGTCCTCAATCTGCTCTCGTCCGGCCTCAGCCGACCGGCCCGCCGAAGATGTCGATCGTGCCCTCGCGGAGGGTGACGATCGCACGCTTGGTGTCCTTGCGCTTGCCCAGTCCGAAACGCGTCCGCCGGGTCTTGCCCTTGCGGTTGATCGTGTTCACGGAGGCAACCTTGACCGAGAAGATCTGCTCGACGGCAATCTTGATCTCGGTCTTGTTGGCCCGCGGGTCCACGAGGAAGGTGTACTTACCCTCGTCGAGGAGCCCGTAGCTCTTCTCGGAGACCACCGGCGCGAGCAGGATGTCGCGGGGGTCCTTCGTCACGGCGGTCACTTCGCGGCCTCCTCGGCCTCGTCAGCTGCTTCCGACTCGGACGCGACGGCCTTGACCGAAGAGCCCGTGGCGGGTCCGGCGAGGAACGCAGCGAGTGCGCCCTCGGTGAAGACCACGTCGTCGGAGACGAGCACGTCGTAGGTGTTCAGCTGGTCAGCGACCAGGAGGTGCACCTGCTCCGCGTTGCGGAGGGACTTGCTCGTCAGCTCGTCGCCACGCTCCAGCACCACGAGCACGTGCTTGCGGGGAGAGAGGTTGGCGAGCGAGTTGATCGCGGCCTTGGTCGACGGCTGGCCGTCGATCCCGAAACCGGTCACGACGTGGACACGGCCGGCACGAGCCCGGTCGGACAGGGCGCCGCGCAGGGCAGCAGCCTTCATCTTCTTGGGGGTGCGCTGGCTGTAGTCGCGCGGCGTCGGGCCGTGAACGACCCCACCGCCGGCGAACTGAGGAGCACGGGTCGAACCCTGACGGGCGCGGCCGGTGCCCTTCTGCTTGTACGGCTTGCGTCCACCACCGCGGACCTCGCCGCGGCTCTTGGTGTCGTGCGTGCCCTGACGGGCTGCAGCGAGCTGCGCGACGACAACCTGGTGGATCAGCGGGACGTTCGTCTGGACGTCGAACACCTCGGCGGGAAGGTCGGCGGTGCCGGCCTTCTTGCCCGTGGCGTCGAGGACGTCAACAGTGAGAGCTGCCATGAGTGTCATGCTCCCTTCACGGCGCTACGCACGAGGACGACGCCGCCCTTGGGGCCGGGCACTGCGCCCTTGACGAGCAGCAGACCCTTCTCTGCGTCGACCGCGTGGACGGTCAGGTTCTGCGTGGTCTGACGGTCGAAGCCCATCCGACCGGCCATGCGCACGCCCTTGAAGACTCGCGACGGGGTCGAGGCCCCACCGATCGAACCAGGCTTGCGGTGGTTGCGGTGCGCACCGTGGGAGGCACCCACGCCGTGGAAGCCGTGACGCTTCATGACACCGGCGGTGCCCTTGCCCTTGGTGGTGCCCACGACGTCGACCTTCGCGCCGGCCTCGAAGGCCTCCGCGGTGATCTCCTGGCCGAGGGTGTACTCACCGGCATCGGTGGTGCGGATCTCGGTCACGTGACGGCGCGGCGTGACGCCGGCCTTCTCGAAGTGGCCCTTGAGGGGCTTCGTGACCTTGCGCGGGTCGATCTGGCCTGCGGCCAGCTGGACCGCGGCGTAACCGTCGGTGTCCGCGGTGCGGACCTGGGTCACGACGTTCGTGCCCACGGCGACGACCGTGACGGGGACCAGGCGGCCTGCCTCGTCCCAGAGCTGGGTCATGCCGAGCTTCGTGCCGAGCACGGCCGTGACGGGCCGCTCGTTCTGCTGGGGCGTAGTCATGTTGTCCTCCCGCCTCAGAGCTTGATCTCGATGTTCACGTCCGCAGGCAGGTCGAGACGCATGAGCGAGTCGACGGCCTTCGGCGTGGGATCGATGATGTCGATAAGCCGCTTGTGCGTGCGCATCTCGAAGTGCTCGCGGCTGTCCTTGTACTTGTGAGGCGACCGGATGACGCAGAAGACGTTCTTCTCCGTCGGCAGCGGCACCGGGCCCACGACCGTCGCACCAGCGCGGGTGACAGTGTCGACGATCTTGCGCGCCGAGCTGTCAATCACCTCGTGGTCGTAGGACTTGAGCCGGATGCGGATCTTCTGTCCCGCCATGGCGTCGTCTGACTCTCTCTCTCGAACCGCTAGCTGTCCGACCCCCGCGCTCGGGCGTGTCGCCTATCGCGACCTACCGAGCGCACGCACCGAGAACGGTGCAGGGCCGTTGGATATGTGAACCGCTGACACATCGGGCCAGCTTCTGGCGCCCGACGGCGTCACAGCCGTTCACAACGTTGTCGAGCCTGTGCAGAACCTGAGCTCCGCGGGGTCCTCGATCTGTGTCGACAGAGAGTTCAACCCGCGGCAACCTCGGAACACCGAGGTCCGCATGCTTAGCGGTTCAACACACTGTTCGACACATGAAAGAGCGCACCCGTAACAGGCAACCTGAACAGTCTGCCACAGGAAACCGTGGAAGACCAATCGTCGTGCACGAGACATCGACCACCGGGGCCGACCTCGTGCGACGACCGACGTGCTCACGCGTCGAGCGGGCACGTCGTCCATCCAGGGTAACCTCCCCGGGCGCTCTCGCCGAACTGTGTGACCAGGCGCACCGTCCTCGGACGACCACCGCATCGCACGGCGCGGCGTGCTGCCGCGGCCGGTACGTCCCTGACCAGCAAAGATGCTGCGCGGGTGCTTCCGGGCGGGGCACCACCCCGACGACACATCTCGCCGATCCGGATCCTCGGATCGGTCACGCACCGCCTGCACGACCCTTCGGACCGACCGGTGATCGAGCCGACGACCGTTCGGGGGGACCGCGCGCCTCTCCCCTCCCCCCGGGACGCACACCGGCGGCGGCGCCGCCACTGGCGCCACCGCCCACTGGCACCACCGCCCACTGGCGCCACCGCCCACCGGCACCACCGGGAGCTGCGAGCCGCGCGACGTTCCGTGCGGGTCGACGTGCGCCCCGCTGGCGCTGCGGTGCGGTCGCGGCCCCGGCAGCCGGCGCACCCTTGGCGGGCCCTCCCGTCGCCTGCCCTGGCCTCGCGCAGTCGCCGGCAGCCCGCTCCCCCAACCTCCCCTGGGTACGCCGAAGGGCCCGGGTACCTTGCGGTACCCGGGCCCTTCGGTCAATCCTTCCCGGAAACCCCGAGCGCGAGGCTCAGGAGCCGGGGTGGATCAGGAGATCAGAAGATCACTTGATGATCTTCGTGACACGGCCCGATCCGACCGTACGGCCGCCCTCACGGATGGCGAAGCCGAGGCCCTCCTCCATGGCGATCGGCTGGATCAGCTCGACCGTCATCTCGGTGTTGTCGCCGGGCATGACCATCTCGGTGCCCTCGGGCAGCGTGATGACGCCGGTGACGTCCGTGGTGCGGAAGTAGAACTGCGGGCGGTAGTTCGAGAAGAACGGGTTGTGACGCCCACCCTCGTCCTTGCCCAGGATGTAGACCTGAGCCTCGAAGTCGGTGTGCGGGGTGATCGAACCCGGCTTGACGACGACCTGGCCGCGCTCGACGTCCTCGCGCTTGATGCCGCGGAGCAGCAGACCGGTGTTGTCGCCGGCCTGAGCCTCGTCCATCTGCTTGTGGAACGTCTCGATACCCGTGACCGTGGTCTTCTGCGGGTTGCGGATGCCGACGATCTCGACCTCGGAGTTGACCGCGAGGGTGCCGCGCTCGACCTTGCCGGTGACGACGGTTCCACGACCGGTGATCGTGAAGACGTCCTCGACGGGCATGAGGAAGGGCTTGTCGAGCTCACGGACGGGCTCGGGGACGTTCTCGTCCACGGCCTCCATGAGCGCCTCGACGGACTTGACCCACTCGGGGTCGCCCTCGAGAGCCTTCAGACCGGAGACGCGGACCACGGGGGCCTCGTCACCGTCGAAGCCCTGCGAGGAGAGGAGCTCGCGCACCTCCATCTCGACGAGCTCGAGGATTTCCTCGTCCTCGACCATGTCGGACTTGTTCAGCGCGACCAGCAGGTAGGGGACACCCACCTGGCGGGCGAGCAGAACGTGCTCACGCGTCTGAGCCATCGGGCCGTCGGTGGCGGCGACCACGAGGATCGCGCCGTCCATCTGAGCAGCACCGGTGATCATGTTCTTGATGTAGTCGGCGTGACCGGGAGCGTCGACGTGAGCGTAGTGACGCTTGTCCGTCTCGTACTCGATGTGCGCGATGTTGATCGTGATACCGCGCTGCTTCTCTTCCGGCGCCTTGTCGATCTCGTCGAACTTGAACTCGGGGTTCACGTCCGGGAACTTGTCGTGCAGCACCTTCGAGATCGCTGCCGTCAGCGTCGTCTTACCGTGGTCGACGTGACCGATCGTTCCGACGTTGACGTGCGGCTTGGTCCGCTCGAACTTGGCCTTCGCCACTGGGGTCCTCCTGGGACTTGGGTAGTTGTGCCGAACGATGCAGATGCACAAGACATCTGCGGGGCGTGCGGGTCGCTACAGGTTGATGGTTGTTACAGGGTCTTCGACCTGTGGGGACTCACTCGCCCCGGGTCTTCTTGATGATCTCTTCGGCAACGTTCCGAGGAACCTCGGCGTAGCTGTCGAATGACATCGAGTACACAGCGCGACCCTGGGTCTTCGACCGCAGGTCACCGATGTACCCGAACATCTCGGACAACGGTACTTGAGCACGGACGACCTTGACACCCGTCGCGTCCTCCATGGACTGGATCATGCCGCGACGAGAGTTGAGGTCGCCGATCACGTCGCCCATGTACTCCTCGGGCGTACGCACCTCGACCGCCATGACCGGCTCCAGCAGAACCGGGTCCGCCCGCTTGACGCCCTCCTTGAGGACCATCGAGCCGGCAATCTTGAACGCCATCTCCGAAGAGTCGACATCATGGTACGCGCCGTCGATGAGCGTAGCCTTCACGCCCACGAGCGGGAAGCCGGCGAGGACGCCCAGCTGGAGGGCGGCCTGGATACCGGCGTCGACCGACGGGATGTACTCACGCGGGATGCGACCACCGGTGACGGCGTTCTTGAACTCGTAGAGCTCGCCGCCCTCGGTCAGGTCGAGAGGCTCGAAGGTGACCTGCACCTTGGCGAACTGACCCGAACCACCGGTCTGCTTCTTGTGCGTGTAGTCGATCTTCTCCGCGGTACGGCGGATGGTCTCGCGGTACGCGACCTGCGGCTTGCCGACGTTGGCCTCGACGTTGAACTCGCGACGCATGCGGTCGACGAGGATGTCGAGGTGGAGCTCGCCCATACCGCCGATGACGGTCTGGCCAGTCTCCTCGTCGAGCTTGACGCGGAAGGTCGGGTCCTCCTCGGCGAGCTTCTGGATGGCGACCGAGAGCTTCTCCTGGTCGGCCTTCGTCTTGGGCTCGATGGCCACGTCGATGACGGGCTCCGGGAAGGTCATCGACTCGAGGACCACCGGGTTCGCGATGTCACACAGGGTGTCACCGGTCGTGGTGTCCTTGAGGCCGATGAACGCGTAGATGTGCCCGGCGCTGCCGAGCTCGACCGCGTTCTCCTTGTTGGAGTGCATCTGGAAGATCTTGCCCAGACGCTCCTTCTTGCCCTTGGTCGCGTTGAGCACCTGGGTGCCCGGCGTGACCTGGCCGGAGTAGACGCGGACGTACGTCAGCTTGCCGAAGAACGGGTGCGAGGCGACCTTGAACGCGAGGGCCGAGAACGGCTCCGTGGCGTCGGGGTGGCGCTCGACGATCTTCTCCTCGTCCTTGACGTCGTGGCCGTTGATGGCCGGGACGTCGAGGGGCGACGGCAGGTAGTCGATGACTGCGTCGAGCATGGGCTGGACGCCCTTGTTCTTAAACGCGGAGCCGCAGAGCACCGGGAAGGCCTCGCCCGAGACGGTGAGCTTGCGGATCGCGGACTTGATCTCCGCGAGCGTGAGCTCTTCGCCGTTGAGGTACTTCTCGAGGAGCTCCTCGTCGGCCTCGGCGACGTTCTCGATGAGGTCGGCACGGTACTGCTGCGCCTTCTCCAGGAGGTCCGCGGGGATCTCCTCGATCTCGTACGCCTCGCCCATCTTCGTCTCGCCGCGCCACACGAGTGCGCGCATCTCGAGCAGGTCGACGACGCCCGTGAAGTCGCTCTCGGAGCCGATCGGCAGCTGGATGACCAGCGGCTTGGCCTTGAGGCGGTTCACGATGGTGTCGACCGTGAAGTAGAAGTCCGCGCCGAGCTTGTCCATCTTGTTGACGAAGCAGATGCGCGGGACGTTGTACTTGTCGGCCTGGCGCCAGACGGTCTCGGACTGGGGCTCGACGCCCTCCTTGCCGTCGAAGACAGCGACAGCGCCGTCGAGCACACGCAGGGAGCGCTCGACCTCGACCGTGAAGTCCACGTGGCCAGGGGTGTCGATGATGTTGATCTGGTTCTTGTTCCAGAAGCAGGTCACGGCGGCAGACGTGATCGTGATGCCGCGCTCCTTCTCCTGCTCCATCCAGTCGGTCGTCGATGCGCCGTCGTGCGTCTCACCGATCTTGTAGTTCACCCCGGTGTAGAACAGGATGCGCTCGGTGGTCGTGGTCTTACCGGCATCGATGTGGGCCATGATGCCGATGTTGCGGACCTTGTTCAGGTCGGTCAGCACGTCAAGTGCCACGGGTACTTCCCCTTTGTGTGGGTTGAGTCGGGGGCGCTGCTTCTACCGAAGCCGGCCGGACCCGCCGACGGCCCCGGGGGTGAACCCCCAGGGCCGGTCGGGCGGACTACCAGCGGTAGTGCGCGAAGGCCTTGTTGGACTCGGCCATCTTGTGCATGTCCTCACGACGCTTGACCGCGGCACCGAGGCCGTTGCTCGCGTCGAGGATCTCGTTCATGAGGCGCTCGGTCATGGTCTTCTCGCGACGAGCGCGCGAGTAGTCCGTGAGCCAGCGCAGCGCGAGCGTCGTGGAACGCGTGGGGCGCACCTCGACGGGGACCTGGTAGGTCGCGCCACCGACACGGCGCGAACGGACCTCGAGGGCCGGGCGCACGTTCTCGAGCGCACGCTTGAGGACGACGACGGGGTCACCGTCGGTCTTCGCGCGGACACCCTCGAGGGCACCGTAGACGATCGCCTCGGCGGTCGACTTCTTGCCGTCCAGGAGGACCTTGTTGATGAGCTGGGTGACGACCGGGGAACCGTAGACAGGGTCGACGATGAGCGGCCGCTTCGGGGCGGGGCCCTTACGAGGCATTAGCTCTTCTCCTTCTTGGCACCGTAACGGCTGCGAGCCTGCTTGCGGTTCTTGACGCCCTGGGTGTCGAGTGCGCCACGGACGATCTTGTAGCGGACACCGGGGAGGTCCTTCACACGACCGCCGCGGACGAGCACGATGGAGTGCTCCTGGAGGTTGTGGCCGACACCGGGGATGTACGCGGTGACCTCGATCTGGGACGAGAGCTTCACGCGTGCGACCTTGCGCAGTGCGGAGTTCGGCTTCTTGGGGGTGGTGGTGTACACACGCGTGCACACACCACGCCGCTGCGGGGAACCCTTGAGGGCGGGAGTCTTGGACTTCCCTGCCTTCGAGGTCCGCCCCTTGCGGACGAGCTGCTGGATCGTAGGCACTACGTCTCCGTGTCTTCTCGAGCTGGACCGGGGTGATCCCCGGCGGTGGTCTCAACGGGCTGTGGGCGCCGACGGCAAACGGCACCTGCGACGCAGAGCGTCGCAATCGCCACGTACCACCGGCTCGATGGTCCGGGCTGGGCTCGCGAACGATCCGAGGATCGTCCGAAGAGCTCAGTCACCGGAATGCTCGCGCACTCACATCGGCACGCTGGAAACGACACAGCGTGCACGACGGCGCGGGCACGGTCTACTACGTTACCTGCCACGTGGCAGGTAGTCAAAGAGACAGGGGGTGATCCCGGCGCGTCCTGCGCGCTGGGACCACCCCCTGTGCTACTCGGCTCGTCGTGGCCCGACGACGCAGGGTCGCAGGGCCACGACGCCGGGATCAGCGGTAGTCGCCGAAGTCCAGGTCCTCGAGCGGGATCGCCTCGCCGGAGCCCATGCCGAGCCCCTGGAAGTCGATCTCGTCGTAGCCGAAGCTCGGGTAGAGCTCCGTCTTGGCCTGCTCGGTGGGCTCGACCTCGACGTTGCGGTAGCGGGGCAGGCCCGTACCGGCCGGGATGAGCTTACCGAGGATGACGTTCTCCTTGAGGCCGAGGAGCGGGTCACGACGACCGCTCATCGCCGCCTCGGTGAGGACGCGCGTGGTCTCCTGGAAGGAGGCCGCCGACAGCCACGAGTCGGTCGCGAGCGACGCCTTCGTGATGCCCATCAGCTCGGGACGGCCGGAGGCCGGCTGGCCCCCCTCCGACACCGCGCGACGGTTGGCGTCCTCGAAACGCCCACGCTCGGCGAGCTCGCCCGGGAGGAGCTGCGAGTCGCCCGAGTCCAGCACGGTCACGCGACGCAGCATCTGCCGCACGATGACCTCGATGTGCTTGTCGTGGATGTCCACGCCCTGGGAGCGGTAGACCTCCTGGACCTCGTCCACCAGGTGCTTCTGGGTGGCGCGAGGGCCGAGGATGCGCAGGACCTTCTTCGGGTCGACGGCGCCCTGGACCAGCTGGGTGCCGACCTCGACGTGGTCGCCGTCGCTGACGAGGAGGCGCGAACGCTTCGTCACCGGGTAGGCGAGCTCCTCGGAGCCGTCGTCGGGGGTCAGGACGATGCGGCGCGTGCGCTCCGCCTCGTCGATCGTGATGCGACCCGAGAACTCCGCGATGGGGCCCTCACCCTTCGGGGTACGTGCCTCGAAGAGCTCGGTCACACGGGGCAGACCCTGCGTGATGTCGTCCGCGGAGGCCACACCACCGGTGTGGAAGGTACGCATCGTCAGCTGCGTGCCGGGCTCACCGATCGACTGGGCCGCGATGATGCCGACGGCCTCGCCGATGTCGACGAGCTTGCCGGTGGCCAGCGAGCGGCCGTAGCACTTGGCGCACGTGCCGACGCGGGACTCGCAGGTCAGGACCGAGCGGACCTTGACCGTGTCGATCCCGGCCGCGAGCAGGGCGTCGATGACCAGGTCACCGGCGTCGTCCCCCGCCTTGGCGATGACGTGGCCGTCCGCGTCCTCCACGTCGGAGGCGAGGGTGCGCGAGTAGATGCTCGTCTCGACCTTGTCGTGACGGACCAGACGGTCGCCGATCTTCTCGCCCACGGGCAGCGTCAGGCCGCGCTCGGTGCCGCAGTCCTCCTCGCGGACGATGACGTCCTGCGACACGTCGACCAGACGACGGGTCAGGTAGCCCGAGTCGGCGGTGCGCAGTGCGGTGTCGGCGAGGCCCTTGCGGGCACCGTGCGTCGCGATGAAGTACTCGAGGACCGAGAGGCCCTCGCGGTAGTTGGACTTGATCGGGCGAGGGATGATCTCACCCTTCGGGTTCGCCACGAGGCCGCGCATACCGGCGATCTGACGGACCTGCATCCAGTTACCACGAGCACCCGAGCCGACCATCGTGTAGACGGTGTTGCGCTCGGGGAAGCTCGCACGCATCGCGGTCGCGACCTTGTCGGTGGCCTGCGTCCAGATCTCGATGAGCTCCTGGCGACGCTCGTCGTCGGTGATCAGACCGCGGTCGTACTCCTGCTGCACCTTCAGGGCACGAGCCTCGTGCTCCTCCAGGATCGCCGCCTTGGCCGCGGGGGTCGCGACGTCGGAGATGGCGATGGTGACACCCGAACGGGTGGCCCAGCGGAAACCGGCCTCCTTGAGAGCGTCGAGCGAGGCAGCGACCTCGACCTTGGGGTAGGTCTCGGCGAGCTCGTTGACGATCGTCGAGAGCTTCTTCTTGTCGACGATGCCGTTCACGTAGCCGTAGCTGACCGGCAGCGTCTCGTTGAAGAGCGCGCGGCCGAGCGTCGTGGCGAAGACGAACGGCTCCCCCGGGACGAAGCCCTCGGGGGCCTCACCCTCGGCGAAGACCAGCCCGTCCATGCGGATGCTGACCTCGGCGTTCAGGTCCAGCGAGCCGGCGTCGAAGGCCATGATGGCCTCGGCGACCGAGCTGAACGCCCGCCCCGCACCCTTGGCATCCTTCTTGTCGTTCGTCAGGTGGTACAGACCGATGATCATGTCCTGCGAGGGCATGGTGACCGGACGGCCGTCCGACGGCTTCAGGATGTTGTTGCTCGAGAGCATGAGGATGCGTGCCTCGGCCTGGGCCTCGGCCGACAGCGGCAGGTGCACGGCCATCTGGTCACCGTCGAAGTCCGCGTTGAACGCGGCGCACACGAGCGGGTGCAGGTGGATGGCCTTGCCCTCGACCAGCTGGGGCTCAAAGGCCTGGATGCCGAGACGGTGCAGCGTCGGTGCACGGTTGAGCAGCACGGGGTGCTCGGTGATGACCTCTTCGAGGACGTCCCACACGACCGGGCGAGCACGCTCGACCATGCGCTTGGCGCTCTTGATGTTCTGCGCGTGGTTGAGGTCCACGAGGCGCTTCATCACGAACGGCTTGAAGAGCTCGAGGGCCATCTGCTTGGGCAGACCGCACTGGTGCAGCTTGAGCTGCGGGCCGACCACGATGACCGAACGGCCCGAGTAGTCGACACGCTTGCCGAGCAGGTTCTGACGGAAACGACCCTGCTTGCCCTTGAGCATGTCGGAGATCGACTTCAGCGGACGGTTGCCGGGGCCCGTGACCGGGCGACCACGACGGCCGTTGTCGAAGAGCGAGTCCACAGCTTCCTGCAGCATGCGCTTCTCGTTGTTGACGATGATCTCCGGGGCGCCCAGGTCGAGAAGACGCTTGAGGCGGTTGTTCCGGTTGATCACGCGGCGGTACAGGTCGTTCAGGTCCGAGGTCGCGAAGCGGCCACCGTCGAGCTGCACCATGGGGCGCAGGTCCGGCGGGATGACCGGGACGGCGTCCAGCACCATGCCCGTGGGCGAGTTGGTGGTGGTCAGGAACGCGTTGACGACCTTGAGGCGCTTGAGCGCACGGGTCTTCTTCTGGCCCTTGCCGCTGCGGATGATCTCGCGCAGGAGCTCGGCCTCGGCGACCAGGTCGAAGTCCTGGAGACGCTTCTGGATCGCCGCGGCGCCCATCGAGCCCTCGAAGTAGTTGCCGTAGCGGTCCTGGAGGGCGCGGTAGAGCATCTCGTCGCCCTCGAGGTCGGCGACCTTGAGGTTCTTGAAGCGGTCCCAGACCTGGTCCAGGCGGTCGAGCTCGGCGTCGGACCGCTTGCGGATCGCCGCCATCTCACGCTCGGCCGAGTCGCGGACCTTGCGGCGGGCGTCGGCGCGAGCGCCTTCGGCCTCGAGCGCGGCCAGGTCGGCCTCGAGCTTCTGGGCACGGGTGTTGATGTCGTTGTCGCGACGGTCCGTGATCTCCTTCTTCTCCAGGTCGATCTCGTTCTGGAGGTTGGGGAGGTCTTCCTGACGGCCCTCGACGTCGACCGACGTGATCATGTAGGCGGCGAAGTAGATGACCTTCTCGAGGTCCTTCGGTGCCAGGTCGAGGAGGTAACCGAGGCGGGAGGGCACACCCTTGAAGAACCAGATGTGCGTGACAGGGGCGGCGAGCTCGATGTGGCCCATGCGCTCACGGCGCACCTTCGAGCGCGTCACCTCGACGCCGCAGCGCTCGCAGATGATGCCCTTGAAGCGCACGCGCTTGTACTTGCCGCAGTAGCACTCCCAGTCCCGGGTGGGGCCGAAGATCTTCTCGCAGAAGAGTCCGTCCTTCTCGGGCTTGAGGGTGCGGTAGTTGATGGTCTCAGGCTTCTTGACCTCGCCGTGAGACCAGTCACGGATGTCGTCTGCCGTGGCCAGTCCGATACGCAGCTCGTCGAAGACATTGACGTCGAGCAAGGTGGTCCTACTTCCTTCGTCTGCCGGCCTGTCCGGGGTTCGTCCCGGCCGGCGCGGTGGAGGTGCTACAGAGTGTCGGGTGGCGGTGGGGGCGTCCGTCCAGGGACGCCCCCACCGCTTCCGAGATCAGATCTCGTCGATCGTGGATGCTGCGTTGGGGCGACGCGACAGGTCGATGCCGAGCTCCTCGGCAGCGCGGTACACGTCGTCGTCGGACTCACGCATCTCGATGGAGACACCGTCGCTCGAGAGCACCTCGACGTTCAGGCACAGCGACTGCATCTCCTTCAGGAGGACCTTGAAGGACTCCGGGATGCCCGAGTCGGGGATGTTCTCGCCCTTGACGATCGCCTCGTAGACCTTCACGCGGCCCGGGACGTCGTCGGACTTGATCGTCAGCAGCTCCTGGAGGGTGTACGCCGCGCCGTATGCCTCGAGCGCCCACACCTCCATCTCGCCGAAACGCTGTCCACCGAACTGCGCCTTACCACCCAGCGGCTGCTGCGTGATCATCGAGTACGGACCGGTCGAGCGGGCGTGGATCTTGTCGTCCACCAGGTGGTGGAGCTTCAGGATGTACATGTAGCCCACGGAGACCGGCTCCGGGAACGGCTCGCCGGAGCGGCCGTCGAACAGACGTGCCTTGCCGTCGCGGCCGACCATGCGGTTGCCGTCACGGTTCGGGAGCGTCGTGGAGAGCAGACCCGTGAGGGCCTCCTCCTCGAGCCCGTCGAACACCGGCGTCGCCACGGGGCGACCGGGCTCGGACGAAGCAGCGACCGCGGGGACGTGCTCCTTCCAGGACAGGTCGCCCTCGCCGGCTGCGCCGTCGGTCTGCGAGATGTCCCAGCCCTGCTTCGCGACCCACCCGAGGTGGGTCTCGAGGACCTGGCCGACGTTCATACGACCGGGGACACCCAGCGGGTTGAGGATGACGTCCACGGGGGTGCCGTCCTCGAGGAAGGGCATGTCCTCGACGGGGAGGATCTTCGAGATGACACCCTTGTTGCCGTGACGCCCGGCGAGCTTGTCGCCGTCCGTGATCTTGCGTCGCTGCGCGATGTACACGCGGACCAGCTGGTTCACGCCGGCGGGCAGCTCGTCGCCGTCCTCGCGGTTGAACTCGCGGACGCCGATGACGGTGCCGGACTCGCCGTGGGGCACCTTGAGCGACGTGTCGCGGACCTCGCGGGCCTTCTCGCCGAAGATGGCGCGCAGGAGGCGCTCCTCCGGGGTCAGCTCGGTCTCGCCCTTGGGCGTGACCTTGCCGACGAGCACGTCGCCTGCGCCGACCTCGGCACCGATGCGGATGACACCGCGCTCGTCGAGGTCCGCCAGGACGTCCTCGGAGACGTTCGGGATGTCCCGCGTGATCTCCTCGGGGCCGAGCTTCGTGTCGCGGGCGTCGACCTCGTGCTCCTCGATGTGGATCGAGGACAGGACGTCGTCCTGCACGAGGCGCTGCGACAGGATGATCGCGTCCTCGTAGTTGTGGCCTTCCCAGGACATGAACGCGACGAGCAGGTTGCGGCCGAGCGAGAGCTCGCCCTCGTCGGTCGCGGGGCCGTCGGCCAGCACGGAGCCGACCTCGACGCGAGCACCCTCGTCGACGACGACGCGCTGGTTGTACGACGTGCCCTGGTTCGAGCGACGGAACTTCGCCGCGCGGTAGCTCGTCGTGGTCGCGTCGTCGTTCGCGACGACGATCAGGTCAGCGGAGACCTCGGTCACGACACCGGGCTTGGTGGCGACGATGACGTCACCGGCGTCGATGGCTGCACGACGCTCCATGCCGGTGCCCACGAGCGGGGCCTCGGAACGGACCAGGGGCACGGCCTGACGCTGCATGTTGGCACCCATGAGTGCGCGGTTCGCGTCGTCGTGCTCGAGGAACGGGATGAGGGCGGTCGCGACCGACACCATCTGGCGCGGCGAGACGTCCATGTAGTCGACCTCGGTGCCGAGGACGTCAGCCGTCTCGCCACCCTTGGTGCGGACCAGGACGCGCTCGGCGCGGAACGAACCGTCGGCGTTGAGCTCGGTGTTCGCCTGGGCGATCACGTAGCGGTCCTCGTCGTCGGCCGTCAGGTAGACGACCTCGTCGGAGACCTGGCCCTTCTCGACCTTGCGGTACGGCGTCTCGATGAACCCGAACGGGTTGATCCGGCCGTAGGAGGCGAGCGAGCCGATCAGACCGATGTTCGGGCCTTCAGGGGTCTCGATGGGGCACATGCGGCCGTAGTGCGACGGGTGGACGTCACGGACCTCCATGCCGGCGCGGTCACGGGACAGACCACCCGGGCCCAGCGCGGACAGACGACGCTTGTGCGTCAGGCCGGCGAGCGGGTTGTTCTGGTCCATGAACTGCGACAGCTGCGAGGTGCCGAAGAACTCCTTGATCGACGCCACCACGGGGCGGATGTTGATCAGGGTCTGGGGCGTGATCGCCTCGACGTCCTGGGTCGTCATGCGCTCGCGCACGACGCGCTCCATACGGGACAGGCCCGTGCGGACCTGGTTCTGGATGAGCTCACCCACGGCGCGGATACGACGGTTGCCGAAGTGGTCGATGTCGTCGGTCTCGACGCGGATCTCGACGGGCTCGCCGGCACGCGTGCCGGGCAGGGTCGTGACCTCGGCGTGCAGGGCGGCGAGGTACTTGATCGTCGCGACGATGTCCGTGACGGACAGCGTGGAGTCGCCGAGCGGCGCGTCGACGCCGAGCTTCTTGTTCGCCTTGTAGCGGCCGACCTTCGCGAAGTCGTAGCGCTTGGGGTTGAAGTAGAAGTTCTCGAGGAGCGAGCGACCGGCCTCGACCGTGGGCGGCTCGCCCGGACGGATCTTGCGGTAGAGGTCGACGAGCGCCTCTTCCTCGGTGTGGACGTGGTCCTTCTCGAGCGTGTCGAGCACCGACGGGAAGTCCGCGAACTCCTCGCGGATCTGCGACTCGGTCAGGCCGAGGGCCTTGAGCAGCACGGTGACGGACTGCTTGCGCTTGCGGTCGACGCGCACGCCGACGGCGTCGCGCTTGTCGATCTCGAACTCCAGCCACGCACCGCGCGACGGGATGATCTTCGCGGAGTAGATGTCCTTGTCGCTGGTCTTGTCGGCCTGGCGCTCGAAGTACACACCGGGCGAACGGACGAGCTGCGAGACGACGACGCGCTCGGTGCCGTTGATGATGAAGGTGCCGCGTGCGGTCATGAGCGGGAAGTCGCCCATGAAGACCGTCTGGCTCTTGATCTCACCGGTGTTGTAGTTCACGAACTCCGCGGTGACGAAGAGCGGCGCGGCGAAGGTGAAGTCCTTCTCCTTGCACTCCTCGGCCGTGTACTTCGGGGGCTCGAAGCGGTGGTTGGAGAAGGAGAGAGACATGGAGGAGCCGAAGTCCTCGATCGGGGAGATCTCCTCGAAGATCTCCTCGAGACCCGACGTCGCGGGGACGTCCTGGCGACCGGCGGCGGCCGCGGCGTCGACGCGTGCGCGCCACGCCGGGTTGCCCAGCAGCCAGTCGAAGCTCTCGGTCTGGAGCCCGAGCAGGTCGGGCACCTCGAGAGGCTCGTAGATCTTGGCGAAAGATACGCGCCGGGAAGCGGTGCGGTTCGCGATAGCGTCGGCGGACGGAGCAGAAGGGGTGCGCGAGGCAGCCAAGAGGGGTCCTTCCCTGCAGATCGATTGCACGCTGTACGCTGCGTGGCTGGAGGACCTCTTCCCCCTGAGGCTGCCGTGGTGCACGATGGACGCACACCGAAGACGGTCCGGGCAGTACAGAGGGTGCCGAGGGCACACGCGAGCGCAAAGCGCTAGCATACCCGGCCCAGTCAAGCGTGTCCAGCGACGCGAAATCACGGCCTGTCAAGACCGTCGTCACGCCTGCCGCACTCCCCCACCGGGCCGGTGAGGACATCTTCTCGGTGGCCGCCATATGCCGCCCAAGAACACGAAGAGACTCCCTGCCCGACGGCGCCCGTCACCTTCCCGTGGAAGGCGGGCTCCGGCGTCGGGCCGGAAGACGAAGAGGCGACGAGAGGCCCGCACCCCCGAAGGGATACGGGCCTCGTCGCCTGTGCTACCTGTCAGGTCGCGCGAGGCGACCCGTCATGTGATACCGCCCCGAGGGGCAGTGATCACTTGACGGTGACGGTTGCGCCGGCGCCCTCGAGGGCAGCCTTGGCCTTGTCAGCAGCGTCCTTGGCGACGTTCTCCAGGACGGGCTTGGGGGCGCCGTCAACGAGGTCCTTGGCCTCCTTCAGGCCGAGGCTCGTGAGGGCACGCACCTCCTTGATGACCTGGATCTTCTTGTCGCCGGCAGCCTCGAGGATGACGTCGAACTCCGTCTTCTCCTCGACCTCCTCGGCGGCAGCGGCCGCGGGGCCTGCGACGGCGACGGCGGCCGGAGCGGCCGCGGTGACCTCGAAAGCGTCCTCGAACGCCTTCACGAACTCGGAGAGCTCGATGAGGGAGAGGCCCTTGAACTGCTCGATGAGCTCTTCGGTGCTGAGCTTCGCCATGATGGCGGTCCTTTCGGTTGGTGCTCGGCAGCGGCCCTGTCAACGATCCACAGAGCCCTGCTGGAAGCAGAGGGGGTGTGTGCGTGCTGCGCGATCCTCAGACGAGGATCAGGCGGCAGCGCTCTCCGATTCCTGCTTGAGGCGCAGGGCATCGATGGTGCGGACGGCCTGCGAAGCGGGCGCGTTGAACAGGTATGCCGCCTGGTAGAGCGGCTGCTTGAACGCGCCGGCCAGCTTGGCCAGCAGGACCTCGCGGGACTCGAGGTCCGCGAGCTTGGTGATCTCCGCAGCGGTCAGGGAGCGCCCGTCGAGGACACCGCCCTTGATGACCAGTGCGGGGTTCGCCTTGGCGAAGTCACGCAGGCCCTTGGCCGCCTCGACCGGGTCACCGGTCACGAAGGCGATGGCCGAGGGGCCCTTGAAGTCGGCGTCGATCTCGATGCCGGCTTCCTTGGCCGCGATGGCGGTCAGCGTGTTCTTCACCACGGCGTAGGTTGCGTTGCCGCTGAGCGACCGACGCAGCTGCTTGAGCTGCGCGACGGTGAGCCCGCGGTACTCGGTCAGCACGGCCGCGTTCGACTCGCGGAAGTTCTCCGTGAGCTCTGCGACTGCGGCTGCCTTGTCCGGCCTCGCCATGGCAATCCTTCCGGTGGTGGTGCCACCGGTCTCCGCAGGGCGGGGGCCCTGGGGGGTGAGGTCCTGCGGAGACGAGAAGAGCCCCGCGCAGGCGCGGGGCTCGAAGTGCAGGCTCTCGCCCGCTCCGTGAACTCTCACCTGCGCTGGCCTCCGCACTTCTGCGGGACTTCGGTCCGGACTGCAGCTGACGAGTCAGCGGGCAGGACGGTACGACCGGCGGTCTTGGGTACTGGACCAGGGTACGTGACGCGGGCGCGTGCTCCAAATCCGGTCCGACGGCGGCGCGCAGCACGCGCAGCCCGGCGGCGCGCGGTGGTGCGCTGCGGCCCGGGCCGCCCGCCTCAGACCGCGAGGGGCCCGAAGCAGACGAGGGGCACGGGCTCGTCCTCGTGCGCGATCGCGGTCGCGAGGGCGTCGCCCGGCGTGGCCCCCGAGCGCAGCCGGCCGTGGAACTCGGGCATGACGCGCGCGGCGACGTCGTCCCGCAAGGGGGCCACGCTCGAGACCACGGCCGCTGCCCCGAGCCGGAGCAGGACGCTCGTGAGCCCGAGGGGTTCACCACCGATCCGGACCGTCGACAGACCCGCCTCGCAGGCCGAGAGGACGACCACGGCCCCACGGAGGTCCACGCCGTCCAGCTCGTGCGCGAACAGCGGACCGTCCGCGAGCCGCAGCGAGGAGAACAACGGGTTGTCGGTCTCGTGCCGTCCGTGGGTCGCGAGGTGGACGACCGCCGCGGACGGCAGCTTCTCGACCGTGGCCGAGCACGTGGCCTCCTCGCCGGACAGGACGGTCGCACGATCCCACGTCTGCGCGACGGCCTCTGCCTCGGTCACGGCGGCCCGCAGCCCCGGTCCGGCGACGACCACGACGTCCGGCTTGGTCTGGTCGACCGCCGCCTCCTGCAGATCGATCCACGAGTTGACCCAGGTCCGACGTCCTGCACGCGAGGGCAGCGAGGACCACGGCACCGCGAGGAGCAGGTCCCGCGCGGCGATGTGCAGGTCGCCCTGCGCGTCGATCGGCGCGAGGACCTCACGGTCCAGCCACGCCAGGCTCCGGTCGAGCGACGCCCGGGCGGCGGCCCGCATGGGCGCCGGGATCAGGGCGTTCGACAGGACGTCGAGGTCCGCGCGCGTGCGCCGGATACGCTCGCCGACCTCCGCCATGGAGGCCAGCCGGATCATGCTCAGCCCCGAGGCGTCCGCACGCAGGACGCGCAGCGTCTCGTCCGCGACGACGAAGTTCGCGACGACCGTCGACGGGCCCGCCGTCGACAGGGCGCGGCGCAGACTGCGCGCGGTGACGGCGGTCGGCGTCGCCGCTCCCCCGCCGTCCTGCCAGGCTCGACGCCGTGCGGCCTCCTGCAGGCGTCGGGCCTCGTTGAGGTGCGCACGACGGCGTTCGAGACGTTCACCCGACGGGTTGGCCCCCAGGAGCCTGGCCGACTCGATCTCCTGGCGCGCACGCGTGAGGAGATCGGCGGACTCGGCGTCGGACGGCGGCACGACCCTGCCGCTGCCTGCGACGGTCGCGCGCCCACGCTCCACGGCGTCGAGCAGCGCCGAGGCGCGCCCCGTCCGGAGCGCCGCGGCCACGTCCACGTGCCCCAGACGTACCCCGTGGACCGCGGAGGCCGTCACGGCGTCGACCGACCCCAGCCCCTCGCGATGCTCGGCCAGCATGCGCTGACCCTTGCGCACCGCACGGAGCGCGGCGGCGCGGTCCCCGGTGTCGAACGCGAGCTGGGCCGCGACGGCCTGGTGCTGCAGTCGCAACGGCAGCGCCACCCGCCCGAGGTGGCCCGGGACGTGCGAGAGGATCTCGCGCGCACGCGTCGGGTCCTTCGCCGCGAGGAGCCACTCGGCGGCGAGAAGCTGCGCAGGGACGGTCACCCCACGCCCTCCGGCCTCACCGAGCGCAGCCCCCACGTCCGCGAGCGCGAGCGCGCGGGCCGCCCGACGGCGCGCCACGCCCACCGAGACGCCCGTCGAGCGGTCCTCGGCCAGCCGCGCCTGAAGCTCGGCCACCCGAGCACGGGCGGCCCAGGGGTCGTTGCCGATCCGGTCGAACCGCGCCGCGGCCGCGCGGGCCTGCCGCTGCGCCTCGGTGTAGCGGCGAAGTCCCACGAGGCACTGCGCACGCAGGAGCTCGACCTCGGCGACGTCCCTGACCATCCGGTTCCGGGCGAGGTGCTCGCGCGCCTCGGCGAGCGTCGCGTCCGCGTCGGAGAGCAGTCCCGCCTCGAGGAGGACCTGCGACTTGTCGATCAGGCCGACCGAGGCGTGACGGTCCGGCGCGCCGCGCTCGGCCTCTTCCATGGCACGCAGGGCGGTCGGCAGGTCCCCCCCGAGGTACTTGGCGTAACCGAGGTTGTGCTGCGCCTTGGACGCGAGCAACGTGTCCCCCATCGCCTCCGCGCGACGAACCACTTCGGCGAGGTCGGCCTCGGCGCGATCGAGGTTGCCCAGCTCGAGGTGCAGCGAACCTCGGTTGAGGAGGAGGACGGCGGCGTCGAGCGGCCTCGCCACGTCGATGAACCGAGCCGCGGCGTCCATCTCCTCGACCGCCTCGACGACCCGGCCGGTGCGCAACCTGAGCAAGCCACGCTGCCCGCCGACCACGAGCTGCAGGTCCTCGGGCCCGTGGGCCTCGACCCACACCTGGGCCTCTTCGAGCAGCTCGAGCGAACGATCGACGTCGCCCTCGTGCTCGAACCTGGAGATCGCCAGACCGATCAGCGCACGGACGTGGGCATAACTGTTGTCCGGGTCGTCGGCGAAGGCCGCACCCTCAAGATCCGCCAGGACGGAGCGGAAGAGCTGCGCGGCCCGAGCATGACGGCCCCGCGCGTTGGTCGCCGACGCGAACTCGAGGCGTGCGCGCAGGGTCCGGCCACCGCTGCGCGCCACCCCGTCACCTCATTCCGCGGTCACCGCCGTGGGGACCAGTCCAGTGGCCAGGGTAATGGACTGCCACAGCCATGCGCAGCGTCCTGGGGCTCCTTCACCCGGTACCACGTCGCTCGGCGACGTCGGGTCGGCCGCCGAGTCGTCCAGCAGGTACGACGCGAGCTCGCCTGCCAGCACCGGCGCGGCGAACGACGTACCGCTCCAGCTCGCGAACCCGCCCTGGAACCCTTCGGGGTCGATCGTGGCCCGGTTGCCCTCCGACCAGAGCTCCTTGAGCCACCGGCTGGGCGCCACCGCACCGTCCATCGTCGTCGGTGCCGTGGACACGAGAGCCGACCCGGGACGCACGCACGTGACCCACGGGCCGTCGTTGCTGAACAGCGCGGTCGTCCCGTCCGGGTTCTGCGCACCGACCGTGAGCACGGGCGGCTCCTCCCGCGAGAGCGAGACGCCCGGGAGAGGTACGGGCGGTGTCTGGCGACGGTCGATCCGCGGTGCGAACGCCGCGGGGTAGCTCGGCCTGGTCTGTCCGTCGTTCCCGGACGAGACGACGACCAGCACCCCGTAGCGCCGGAGCGCCCTCAGAACGGTGCCGAAGGGAGCGTCGAAGTCCGCGTCCTCCGGTCGCTCGTGGTAGTACCCGAGGGAGAGGACCAGGACGTCGATCGGGGCGTAGCCGTCCCGTCCGACGAGGCCCAGCACGTGCCAGAGAAGCACCCGACGCAGAGAGCGCAGGAGGTCCCGCTCGGGGATGACTCCGGCGCCGCCGTAGAGCCGGGGGGCCAGGATGACCGCGTCGGGGCACTTCTGGTGGACGAGACCGGCGATGAACGTGCCGTGCCCCGCGACCGGGTCCAGCGGTCCGGTCAAGGGAGAGATCGACACACCCCCGATCTCGGGGTCCTCGTAGTCGTACTCCGTCTCCGGGAGGACGGACAGCGGCTCGCCGAGGAGCTCGGGGTCCCGCACGACGATCGTCCCGCGGGACTCCGGGGCGGCGTCGAACCAGGGGTGCGCACCCACGCCGGTGTCCAGGACCGCCACGACGGGGCGGCGGGTACCGTCTGCCGCCGTGAAGTCGTCGGCACCGACGGCGAGGCGTCGTGCGGGGACGGGGCCGACCCAGTTCACGGGCGTCCGGCCCCCCGAGCCAGGGTTCGCGTACTCGGCGGTCCCCGTGACGGGGAAGGGCTGGGTGTACGGGAAGGGCTGCGTGTAGGGAAAGGGCTGCGTGTACGGGAAAGGTTGGGTGTACGGGAAAGGCTGGGTGTAGGGGAAGGGCTGGGTGTAGGGCTGGCCGCCGATGGCCGGTCCTGCCGACGGCGCGATCATGTGGTCGAGCCCCACCCGCGGGCTGCACCTGTCGTCGGGGCACAGGCGCCCGCCGAGCTTCTCGATGACCTTCCAGGCATCGGGGAGCTCCCCCTCGCTGCCGCCCTTCTGCCGCAGGCGCGCCGACAGCCCGAAGACGCGTCGCAGGTCGCGCGTCGTCTCAGGGTCGAGCCCTGCCCGGGTGATGAGCTCCGCGTCGCTCCTGCTGGCCTCCTCGACCTCGACCGTCAGGTCGAACCTCGCCGCGGCCTCCTCGAGCCAGCGCAAGGAGCGGTTGCCTGTCAGGTCGTCCGGTGACTCGGGGACCAGGACCCGGTCCCCCACGTACCACGTGGGGTGCGGGGAGGACTGCCCGGCCCGCCGCGGTGCGGTGATCGGGTCGAGCGTCCGCGTCCGCCACTGCAGCCGGTTCGGCCGGTCACCGAAAGGCCGCCCTCCCGGCGGTACCGGCGGCGTGGCCGACTGATCAGGGGTCTCACTCATCGGTGCTCCAATGCACGAAAGGGACTACCGTCGGGTCGATCGGCCCGACGTTGCGAGGCGAGAGCGACGAGCCGTACGACTACAGCTCGATGATCGGCGTCGTCACGGCGTCGCCGTCGCAGCCGGGGGCGCGGAGCAGCAGACTGGCAGGACCAGGCCCGACGGCGTCGAAGACGAACCGGCCGTCCTCGTCGGCGACGGTCGAGACCATCCCGTCCGGTCGGTGCAGCTCGACCGTCAGCTCTGCGGCCGGCGCGGCCCAGCCGTCGATCCGGATCCGACCGTCGTCACGAGCGGACAGCGTGATCATGACGGTCAGGGACTCGGCCGTGAAGGTGATGGTGCGCGCCTCGACCGGCGGCGCCTCGCCCCGGACGGACATCTCCGGCACGCGGACGTACTCGAGCTCCATGACCTCGGCCTCCAGGCCTGCGAGCGTGATGGCGAACAACGACCGCTCGACGAGCCCGTCGGGTACCGGGTCGAGCGTCGCGTGGATGCGGGCGAGATCCGCCAGGATCTCGAGGTCTACGGCGTCCAGCGGTTCCTCGGGGCTGTACCCCAACGGTGCCCTCATGGTGTTTCCCATGTCCTGTCCCCCTGCTCGCTCTCGATGATGTCGCGGAGCTTTGCCAAGCACCGCCCACGGTTGGACCCGATGCTGCCCACCGGCATGCCGATGGCGCTCGAGATGTACTTGTAGTCGGGTCGGTCCGCCAACGAGATCAGCCGGAGGAGCTGCTGACAGCGCTCCGGCAGCTGGAGGACAGCGCGCCACAGGTGGCGGTCGCGCTCCACGTCGAGGACCTGGGCCTCAGGGGTGGGGTCGGAAGAGGGCAGGGTGCCCGTGGGCCCCTCGAGCATGTCGTCGGGCAGCTCGGTCCGGCGCTTCTGGTCCTCCCGCTGCTTGCGGACGGCCTCCCAGGCCCCGCGCTTGGCGGTTACCAGGAGCCACTTGAGCACGGCGTGCGGTTCCTGGATGGTGTGAGCGTTGCGCACGAGGGCCATCCAGGTGTTCTGGACGATGTCGTCGGCCTGCTCGCGGACGACTCCCTGGGCCCTGACCGTGTGCCACAGCAACGGGGTGGCCTCTCGCACGAAGTCGGCCAGTGCCTGGTGCTTGCCCTCTCGGTAGTCGAGCAGGGCGGCCGCGGCGCGATCTCCGAGGCTCACCTCCGGCTCGTCGACTTCCGGGACGTCCTCGGTGATCCGTGTCATGGCTGGGTGCGCCGTTTGCTCTCGGTCGTGCGCGGGTGATTCGGGGGAACCCGATTCTAGAGGCGTCTGCCCAGGTGGGACAAGCATTTCTGCCACGGCAGGACCTCCCTCCAGCTCGTGCTCACGCACGCTCGACGCACCGGGCCGGTGGAGCACCGGACCGCTTCCTGCCGGGAGAGAGGGACCGGCGGCGCGTTTGATACACGCTCGCGAGACGCTTCTCGAGGTTCACCCTGGACGGCCTCGGTGACCTGCTCCCCGCGACCCGAGCGACGTCGTCGGGACGCGGGGCCTCGCGTGTACGGGTACGCGACCCGTAGGGGGATCCCCGTACCGCTCGCGGCCAGAGAGTGGTGGAACCCCTCATCACAGGCGTGACGCGGCTCACGTAGCGTCGGCATGGCCGACCCAGATCGGACCACTCGGACGGTCCCGGTGAGACGACGACGTCCCGGACCCCTGCAAGAGGAGCACCACGTGAGAACCCATCGCCACACCGCCGACGGCGCCCGCCGCCCGGCCCGCCTGCTCGCGGCACTGACCGCGGCCACGGTCGCCCTCGGCGGCCTCGCGCTCGCCGGCACGAGCGCCCAGGCCGCCCCGCAGCCCGCGGCGCAGCCCACGACCGTCGCGGCCGCCGCCGCGCCGGGCCACCAGTGGCTCACGGGCTACTGGCACAACTTCAACAACGGCTCGGTCGTCATGCCGTTGAGCGACATCCCGCCCGCCTACAACCTGGTCGCCGTCGCGTTCGCCGACAACCTGACCGGCACGCCCGGCGGCATCACGTTCAACCTCTCGACCGCCGAGCTGAACGGGTACACCGTGCCCCAGTTCAAGGCCGACGTCGCGGCGATCCGGGCACAGGGCCGCAAGGTCATCCTGTCGGTCGGTGGCGAGAAGGGGAACGTCATCGTCTCCAACGCGACCGAGGCGAAGAACTTCGCCGACACCGCGTACGCCCTCATGCAGGAGTACGGCTTCGACGGCGTCGACATCGACCTCGAGCACGGCATCAACGCCACGTACATGTCGAGCGCGCTGCACCAGCTCTCGGCCAAGGCCGGCCCGAACCTCATCATCGCGATGGCCCCCCAGACCATCGACTACCAGGCCACCTCGATGGGCTACTACCAGCTCACGCTCGCGATCAAGGACATCCTGACGATCGTCAACACCCAGTACTACAACTCGGGCGCGATGATGGGCTGCAACCAGCAGGTCTACAGCCAGGGCAGCGTCGACTTCCTCACCGCGCTGAGCTGCATCCAGCTCCAGATGGGCCTGCGCCCCGACCAGGTCGGCATCGGCGTCCCCGCCGTCCAGGCCGCGGCGGGTGGCGGCTACCAGCCCGTCGCGAACGTCATCAAGGCCGTCGACTGCCTCGAGACCGGGACGAACTGCGGCGCGTTCAAGCCCGCGACGCCCTACGGGAAGATCGGCGGCGTCATGACCTGGTCGATCAACTGGGACAAGAAGAACAACTACGCGTTCGCGACGGCCGTCGGTGCGCGCCTCGGCACGGGCTCCGGTGGTGGATCCACCGGCGGGACGACCGGCGGCACCACCGGCGGGACGACCGGCGGCACCACCGGCGGGACGACGGGCGGCACCACCGGCGGGACCACGGGCGGGACGACCGGCGGCACCACGGGCGGCACCACCGGCGGCACCACCGGCGGGACGACCGGCGGCACCACGGGCGGCACCACCGGCGGCACCACCGGCGGGACGACCGGCGGCACCACGGGTGGGACGACGGGCGGGACGACGGGCGCCACCTGCGCGGCCGCTCCCTGGAGCGCGACGACCATCTACACGGGCGGCAACACCGTCTCCCACAACGGCCGCACGTGGCAGGCCAAGTGGTGGACCCGCGGTGACGCTCCGGCCCCCAGCGACTGGGGCGTGTGGAAGGACCTCGGCGCCTGCTGAGGCCCCTCTACGGGAGGCCGACGCCCCCCTCGCACGACCCGAGCCGCTCGGTTCTCCACCCCGCCCAGGGAGTGGCGGACCGAGCGGCTCGGTGCTGTCCGCGGCCCTGCCCGCGAACCAGGCCACTCGCGCCCCCGCTCAGTCCACGGGGAAGAGCGACATCGTCAGCGTCGCACCGTACGCACCCGGCGCCGTGTTGGCCGGCAGCTCGAGAGCGAGGTCGGCCGTGACGTCGGACGTGCCCTTGCGACCGATCGCGTCGGCACCGGCGAGGGTCTGCGGGACCGACAGCCCCGCTCCCCCGCTCAGCACCGAGGACACGCGCTGACCGACGACGACGCCCGGCTTGCCCAGCACCAGGCGAGGCGTCCAGCCGAGCTGCTCGGCACCGAACGTCGTCGTCCCCGCGGAGAACGCGGTCGACTGCCCGGACACGGCCCACCCCGCGGCCTCGAGGCGGGTGTCGGAGACGCTCACCACGGGCAGGGCCGCGGTGTAGGTCAGGTGGTCACCGTCGAGGCCGCCTTCGAGCGTCACGGGCGCGCCGTCGCTCGCCACCGTCATCGAGAGCCTGCCCTCGACGACGGGCTCCTCGACGACCGCCTGGAGCGCGACGCCCTCCGAGCCGGCAGGGTCGGTCCCGCCCTGCGCCGCGAAACGCACCTGGTCGAGGGCCCAGAACCAGTCGTTCGTCCCGCTGTAGTGGAACCGGTACTGCGCGGTCCTCGTCCCGGCCGGGACCTCCGTCACGATCGTGCGCTTCCCGTTGTCGCTCGTAGGGAAAGCCGCCACCTGGACCGGTGCACCTCCGTCGAAGCTCACGAGCACTTCGGCGACCTGCACGCGGTCGTGACGGTAGGAGTGCTCGAAGCTCAGCACGGCCTGCTCCTTGCCCGCCACCGAATACGCCGGCGTCACGAGCGTCGAGTCGAGCTTTCCCGCGCCGTGGCTCTTGTCGTCCCACTCGTCGGAGTCCGCGACCGCGATCACGTCACGTCCGCGCGTGAAGTTCTCGCGCGCCTGACCCGGCTCGGCCGCGGACCAGAACGTCTGTGTCGTGAACGACCAGCCGCGCCACTCGGTCACACCACCTGACGGCATGGCCGAGTTGTCCACGCTCCAGCCGGACGGCGGCGTGGTCGTGAAGCCGAGGGTCCCGGCGGGGACGCCCGTCTCGTCGACGCGTGGCGAGAGCGCGGGGCGCAGGCTGTCGAAGTCGTCCGTGACGTCGTCGCCGATCGGGGTGCCGTCGAGGCCCCACGCGGGGTCCACCGCGACGCCCGCCTGCCGCATGACCGTCGGAGCGATGTCCGTGACGGCGAGGTTCTCCTGCCGTCCTCGCGCCTCGATGCCGTCTCCGGCCGCGATGACGAACGTCGCGCGCTCGGTCTGGGCCCGGCCGCCGTGGCCACCCGTGGGAAGGTGCCCGTGGTCGGCCGTCACGATGACGTTCCAGGTCTCGGCCGCCCGGTGGGGGCGAGCCTCGATCGCGGCGAGGACCCGCCCGATGCGGGCGTCCTGGACCTCGAGCTCGGCCGTGTACTGCGCGGCGTCAGCGCCGTGGCTGTGGCCCGCGCCGTCGATGTCGTCGAGGTGGATGAAGCTCACGTCCGGGTTCTGCGTCCCGAGGTACGTGACCGCGGCCTGCTCGGTCTTGACGTCCGAGCCTGTCGCGAGACGCAGGTCGATCCCGGCCGAGACGATGTCCCCGTTGCTCGCCGACGACGTGATCGGTGCCCAGGTCGAGGCCGCGAAGGTCGCGATGCTCGGGTCGACCTGCTCGAGACGGTCGAGGAAGCTGGGGTACTGCGCGTAGTTCTTGCCCGTGAACGAGTTGTCCCGGACGTTGTGCTTGTCCGTCCACACGCCCGTGAGGATCGTCGACCATCCCGCACCCGACACCGTCTGGGCCCCGCGCTGGCTCACCTCCGCGGCGTCGCTCGTGGCGTACAGGAGGCTGTGCCCGTACGTCCCGCGCTGCATGAGCGCGTGGAGGTTCGGGGTCGAGGCGGCCTCGATCTTGTCGAGCCGTGCGCCGTCCAGGCCGATCACGAGCGTCTTGTCCGTACGAGTTCCCTGCAGGACGGGGGCGTCTCCCTCGGCCGCGAACGCGGCCGCCGGCACGAGGAACGTCCCCGCCGCCAGGCTCCCGGCGAGTGCCAGGTGTGCGATCTTGCGCATGTCCAACCCTTCAGTCGTCATGGTGCACGTCATGGATGTGATGTCCGGACGGCGTCGCGAGACTCACTTGTCCAGACAGGCATCACTCTGACTGCACCAGGCAGACCGGTGATGAACCGGGACGATCGGGACAGTGAACGTCTCCGGCCGACACCCTGCAGATCGCGTCACCATAGGAACGAACCGGGCATAACGCCTCTACGTCGGGCCGCGGCACCACGGCCCGCCACGCTCAAACCTCAGGACGACAAAAGACCGACGGCGCCCCTCCCCGTGAAGGGGAGGGACGCCGTCGGGCTTGAAGAACGAGGCGATCAGGCCGCGTCGTCCTCGAGAAGCTTCGAGACCTTGGACTGGTCCAGCGGGATGCCGGGGCCCATCGTGGTCGAGAGCGTCGCCTTGGTGATGTAGCGGCCCTTCGAGGAGGACGGCTTCAGACGCAGGACCTCTTCGATCGCTGCGGCGTAGTTCTCCACGAGCGCCTTCTCGTCGAACGAGACCTTGCCGATGATGAAGTGGAGGTTCGCGTGCTTGTCGACGCGGAACTCGATCTTTCCACCCTTGATGTCCTCGACGGCCTTCGCGACGTCCATCGTGACGGTTCCGGTCTTCGGGTTCGGCATCAGACCACGGGGGCCCAGGACCTTACCGAGACGACCGACCTTGCCCATGAGGTCCGGGGTCGCGACAGCGGAGTCGAAGTCCGTGAAGCCAGCGGCCACCTTCTCGATGAGCTCGTCGCCACCGACGATGTCGGCGCCGGCCGCACGAGCCTGCTCCGCCTTCTCGCCGTTCGCGAAGACCAGGACGCGAGCGGTCTTGCCCGTGCCGTGGGGGAGGTTGACCGTGCCACGGACCATCTGGTCCGCCTTGCGGGGGTCGACACCGAGACGGAAGGCGACCTCGACGGTCGCGTCGTACTTGGTGGGCGAGGTCTCCTTCGCCAGGCGGACGGCCTGGAGCGGGGAGTAGAGCTCGTCGTGGTCGATCTTCTCCGCTGCGGCGCGGTACGCCTTGCTGCGCGTTGCCATCTGCTTCTCCTTCTCGAGCAGTCGTGGTCTACGGGTCCGCGCGGACCCTGCCACTGCCCCGGCGGGCGAACCCGCCGGGACCTGATGATTCATGACTGGCCGGCCAGGAGGCCGACCGACGGACCGGTCAGGACCGGTCCGGAGGGGGTGGAGCTCAGCCCTCGACGGTGATGCCCATCGAACGGGCGGTGCCCGCGATGATGAGCGTCGCTGCGTCGAGGTCGTTCGCGTTGAGGTCCTCGAGCTTGGTCTGAGCGATCTCGCGCACCTGCGCAGAGGTCAGCTTCGCGACCTTGACCGTGTGCGGCGTGGGCGAACCCTTGTCGACGCCAGCGGCCTTCTTGATGAGCTCGGCGGCCGGCGGCGTCTTCGTGATGAAGGTGAAGGAACGGTCCTCGTAGACCGTGATCTCCACGGGGATGACGTTGCCGCGCTGCGACTCGGTCGCCGCGTTGTAGGCCTTGCAGAACTCCATGATGTTGACGCCGTGCTGACCGAGCGCGGGGCCGATCGGCGGGGCGGGAGTTGCGGCACCGGCCTGGATCTGGAGCTTGATCAGCCCAGAGACCTTCTTCTTGGGAGGCATGAGTGTTCCGTGCTTTCTGTGTCTGGGCCGACGCCGTGGGCGATGACCCGGTTGCAGGTGCTGTCGAGCAGGGTCAGATCTTGGCGACCTGGTTGAACGACAGCTCGACCGGGGTCTCCCGGCCGAAGATGGAGACGAGGACCTTGAGCTTCTGGCCCTCGGCGTTGATCTCGGAGATCGTCGCGGGGAGCGTGTCGAACGGACCGTCGGTGACGGTGACCGACTCGCCGACCTGGAAGTCGACCTCGAACGGCGCCTTGGCGGTCGCGGCAGGCTTGCCGGCCTCGGCCTTGGGCTCGATCGTCGGGGCCAGCATGGAGAAGACCTCGTCGTGCGTCAGCGGCACGGGCTGGTGGGTGTGCCCCACGAAGCCGGTGACACCGGGCGTGTGGCGCACCGCGCCCCACGACTCGTCGGTCAGGTCCATGCGCACCAGGACGTAGCCGGGGATACGGACGCGACGGACGATCTTCTTCTGCGCGTTCTTGATCTCCGCGACCTCTTCCATGGGGACCTCGATCTGGAAGATGAAGTCCTCCATGTTCAGGCTCTGGATGCGGTTCTCCAGGTTGGCCTTCACACGGTTCTCGTAGCCCGCGTAGGAGTGGATGACGAACCAGTCACCAGGCTTGGTGCGCAGGTCCTTCTTGAACTCCTCGACGGGGTCGAGGTCGTCGAGGACGTCGCCGTCCTCGTCGACGCGGGACTCGTCGTCAGCCTCGACCGACTCCTCGTCCTCCACCTCGGTGTCCGGGGCGTCCTGCGCCTCCGCGTCCGCCTCGACCTCGTCGATGGCAGCCTCGGGCGCGTCGAGCTCGGCCTCGGCGCCTTCGGCGACGGGCTCGGTGGGATCGACGTTCTCCGCCTGGTCCAGCGACTCCTGGGACACGAACGAACCTGCTTTCTGCTGACTACGCGAACATGCAACTGACGGGACCGGGACCGGTCCATACGCTCCGGGCGCGAACTGCTCCGGTGCCGCGAGAACCTCGCGGCACGGGGCGCCCTCCGGGGATCAGCCCCCGAAGACCCACAGGACGGCCTTGCCGATCCCGTAGTCGAGCACCGTCACGAACGCCATGACCACGGCCACGAAGACGAGGACGACGGTGGTGTAGGTGATCAGCTCGGAACGAGTGGGGGTGACGACCTTCTTGAGCTCCGCGATCACCTGACGGACGAAGAGTGCGATACGCGAGAAGATGTTGCCCTTCGTCGCGTCGCCCTTCTTCTTGTCACCGCCGGCGCGCACGCCTTCAGCACCCAGCGCCTCTGATGGCGATTCGCTCACTGTTCATCCCCACTACGTGACGTTGAAACCGAAACCGATGCTGACCTCTCGTGGTGTAACCCGTTACCGGACTACGCGCACGCCCCGGGAGGGACGACGCCTTGCAGGGCAGACAGGGCTCGAACCTGCAACCTGCGGTTTTGGAGACCGCTGCGCTACCAATTGCGCCACTGCCCTTCGTGATCGGCGTCACCCCGAGAACCTGCCGTGAAGGCAGAGAACATCGGGTGGACACCTGCCACCGAAGGAATACTGTACGCGAACCGAGCGCCGTGGTCGAACCGGCTCTGTCGCGCACCGCCCGACACCGGGCCGAACCCGTTCGGGGCCCGCCGGACGGCGGGACCGGGCGCGAGCCCCGACGAGCGCACGGCGATCGTCCTTCACGACCAGGGTAGAGGACTGTCGACCATCACCGCAGGCCCCTCCCTGGATCGATCAGCAGGCCTTCCCGGTTCACCGAGCCTTCACACGATCTCCTCGCCATACTTGCCCCGAGTCCTCGCGCACGAGCGCGGACCGATCGGGACGAGAGGCCGACATGTCGGATGCCACGGCCGTACGCCGTACGCCACTCGAGCGCATGCTCGACGGGATCGAACGGGTCGGGAACAAGGTCCCGCACCCCGCCATCATCTTCCTGGGGCTCATCGCCCTGATCATCCTGCTCTCGCACGCTTTCTACCTCGCAGGGACCTCGGTCACGTTCGACCAGGCCCAGGTCGCCGAGCAGGTCGAGCCGAGCGGCGAGGAGCTCGTCGGCGACGCGCCGTACCAGAGCGAGGACCCGCAGGTCGAGCAGGTCACGGTCTCGGTCGAGTCGCTCCTGAGCGCCGACGGGATCCGGTTCATCTTCACGTCGCCCGTCGAGAACTTCAACGGATTCGGCGTGGTCGGGGTGATCGTGGTCGCCATGATCGGCGTAGGGCTCGCCGAGGAGGTCGGGCTGATCGGCGCCTTCATCAAGCGCCTCGTCAAGGTCACGCCGGCGCGCTTCATCACGCTCATCGTGGTGTTCCTCGGCGTGCTGTCCTCGATCGCGACCGACGCGGGCTACCTGGTCCTCATCCCGCTGGCGGCCGCGGTGTTCCACACGCTCGGCCGACATCCGCTCGCGGGCCTTGCGGCGGCGTTCGCGGGCGTGGGCGGCGGTTTCGGCGTGAACCTGCTCATCACCCCGATCGACGGCATGCTCGCCGAGATCACCAACGAGTCGATCGCGGACCCCGCGCAGCACGTCTCGATCACGGGCAACCTCTACTTCGCGATCGTCTCGACCATCGTGGTGACCTTGGTCGCGACGCTCGTGACCGAGAAGTTCGTCGAGCCACGACTGGGCACCTACCGCGAGGACGAGGCTCCCGCGGCGGACGACCACGACTCCGGCGGCGCCGCCGCCCCGGCTCCCTCGGGCGAGCTGACCGCCGCGGAGAAGCGCGGCCTGCGGTGGTCCGGGTTCGGTCTGCTCGGGGTCACGGCGCTCGTGCTGCTGCTGACGCTCCCGTCCTGGGGACCGTTGCGCAACCCTGAGACCGGCAGCCTGATCGAGGGCTCGCCCCTCATGGGCAGCATCATCTTCCTGATCCTGATCTACTTCTTCGTCATGGGCCTGTGCTACGGCAAGGGCGCGGGGACGATCACGACCAGCATGGACGTCATCAACCCCATGACGAAGACCATCGCGGGCCTGTCCGGGCTGATCTTCCTGCTGCTGATCATCAGCCAGTTCATCGCCTACTTCAACTACTCCAACCTGGGCACGGTCGCGGCCGTCAACATGGCCGACGCCCTGGAGCAGGCGAACCTCGGGACGGTCCCCCTCATCATCGGGCTCATCGCGATGACGGCCGTGATCGACATCTTCATCGGCGGGGTCGTGCCCAAGTGGGCCATCTTCGCCCCGATCTTCGTGCCGCTGTTCATCCAGCTCGGCATCTCGCCCGACCTCGCGGTCGCGGCCTACCGCGTGGGCGACTCCCCCATCAACGTGGCCACGCCGCTCATGCCGTACTTCGCGCTCATCGTCATCTTCGCCGAGCGCTATCGCAAGAAGGTCGGCGTGGGCTCGATCATCTCGCTCATGCTGCCCTACACGGTCGCGCTGCTGCTCGTGTGGACCGCCCTGCTGGTCGGCTGGTATCTCCTGGGCCTCCCGCTCGGCCCGGGCGCGGAGATCTACCTGCAGTGAGGCACGGGGCCCGACGGCGGAGCGTGCGTCGTCGGGCCGGCGCCCCGCTCCCGTGGTCCGCACGCCGGACGCGCCGGGACGCTGCCGGCCGCCGCCCGCCGAGCGGGGCGCAGGCTCCCCTCACGGCCGCCAGACCAGCGGTACGAGGAAGACCGCGACCACGAGGTACACGACCAGCACCGGCAGGCCGAGCCGCCAGTAGTCACCGAACCGGTATCCACCGGGCTCCATGACCATCATGTTGCCGGGCGTGGCGACGGGGGTCAGGAGAGCGGCAGCCGAGGCGACCGCGACGCACATCAGGAGCGGTACGGGCGAGATCCCGAGCTCGACGGCCACCGACCCGGCGACCGGGATCATGACCAGCGCCGTGGCCATGTTGCTGATGAGCTGCCCGAGCACCGCGCACAGCACGAAGATCCCCAGGAGCAGGAGCGTCACCCCTCCCCCGCCGACCACGTCGATCAGCCCGGTCGCGACGATCTCAGCGGCCCCGGTCGCCGTGATCGCGGTCGACAGGGGGATCATGCCCGCCACGAGGATCACGGTCGTGAGCGAGATGGACCGCTGCGCCTGACGCGTCGTCACCACGCGGAGCAGGATCATCGCGATCGCCGCACCCACGGCCGTGACCGCCGCGGGCAGCACGTCCGTGGCGAGCGCGGCCACCATGAGCACGAGCACCACGACGGCCGGGACGACGCGGCGCCCCAGGGGGGCGGCCTGGCGGCGGATCGCGTCCGGCGTGTCCACCACGAGGACGTCCGGGTCGTCGGCGTGCCGGTCGAGCGCCTCCCACGTCCCCTGGAGCAGCAGGGCGTCACCCGCGCGGAGCGCGGTCTCGTGCTCGTGCGGGTCCGCCGAAGGACGGTTCTCCCCGTCGTCCGCAGGATCGAGGACCTCACCGAGCCGCTTCACCGCCAGGACCACGAGCTCGCCCGAGTCCGTCAGCATGCCCGGGAACACCCGCGCGCCGATCAGCCCCGAGCGCGGTCGGACGATGACCTCGGCGACGCCGTGGTCCCGCGAGACGAGACCGCAGACGACCTCCTCGCCGTCGGGCCCGGGCGGTGCCGGGAGGCCGTGCGAGGCCGCGAACGCCTCGACGCCCACGCGGCTCCCCCGCACCACGACGTGGCCGCCTGCCACGACGGCCGGCGCCGGACGACCCGCCGGGTCCTGCACCGCGACCGCGTGCACCGCCCGGTCCCCCGTGTCGATCGCGTCGGCCGCGACCCCGACGAGCGTCGAACCGGTCGGGACGTCCAGCCGCGCGATGACCCCCGACGGCGCGTACTCGCGCAGCAGCTCCGCGGGGAGCCCCGTGAGGTCGCGCGACAACGAGCGCGCGCTGCGGTCGGGCAGCAGGCGCGGGCCCCACAGCACGCACACCACGATCGTGCCCGCCAGGAGCGGGAGCCCGACCAGCGCGAACTCGAAGAACCCCACGCCGGTCCCCGTCTCGGCGAGCGCCGTCGCGGAGACGATCACGTTGACCGGCGTGCCCGTCAGCAGGAGGAGCGATCCCGCGTGCGCCCCGAACGCGAGCGGCAGGAGGAGCTGTGAGGGCGACCGCCCGAGCCTGGTCGAGAGGACCACCACCATGGGGAACAGCGCCGCGACCGCACCGTTGGGCGTCACGAGGGCCGACAGGACGGCCGAGAGCACCAGCATGAGCATCATGAGCCGGGCCGTCCCCGTGCCCGCCCGGTCGATGAGCTGCTGCCCCGCCCACGCCGTGATGCCGGCCGCGTCGAGCGCCTCGGCGACCACGAACAGCGCGGCGATGAGGACGACCGTCGGGGTGCCGAAGCCCGCGAGCGCCTCCTCGACCGTGAGGACCCCCGTGAGGTAGAGCGAGAGCGCGACGCCCAGCGCGACCACACCGACCGGCAGCCGGTTCCACACGAACAGGACCACCGCAGCCGCGAGGACCGTCAGCGTGATCGCGGCGTCGCTCATGCGGCCGACAGTAGCGGCCGCGACAGGCCGCAGCGCGACGGCGCGACGGGCGCGAGCGTCACCCCGGCGTCCACCGGTCGGTGGACCCCAGGTCCACCCGACCGGTCGTCGCGGCGCGCACCCCCCGCCGACCAGGCTGGAGCCATGAGCACAGACAGGACGCCTCCCCGAGCAGGAACCCGCGCCCCGGCCGTCGAGGTCCGCGGGCTCACCAAGCGGTACACGCAGCGCGGCGGCGTCGTGAAGCAGGCCGTCGACGGCCTGGACCTCACGGTCGAGCGCGGCGAGATCTTCGCGGTCCTGGGACCCAACGGTGCGGGCAAGACCACGACGGTCGAGATCCTCGAGGGCTTCCGCAAGCGCGACGGCGGGCAGGTCCAGGTCCTGGGCGAGGACCCCGCGCTCGCAGGGCGCGCATGGCGCAGCCGGATCGGCGTCGTCCTGCAGGACTCGCGCGACCAGGCCGAGCTCACGGTGCGCGAGCTCGTGCACCACTTCGCGACCTTCTACCCGGCCCCGCGGGACCCCGAGGAGGTGATCGCCGCCGTCGGGCTGCTGGAGAAGGCGTCCACGCGTGCCCGCCAGCTCTCGGGCGGCCAGCGGCGTCGCCTCGACGTCGCCCTCGGGATCGTGGGCGACCCCGAGCTGCTGTTCCTCGACGAGCCCACGACCGGGTTCGACCCGCAGGCGCGTCGCAGCTTCTGGGACCTCGTCCTGGGGCTGCGCGCCGACGGCACCACGATCCTCCTGACGACCCACTACCTCGACGAGGCCGCGCACCTGGCCGACCGCGCCGCCGTCGTGCGCGACGGGAAGGTCGTCGCCCTCGGGGCGCCGGCCGACCTGGGCGGGCCAGGTGCGCTGCGCCCCGTCGTGCGGTGGGTGTCCGACGGCGTCGCGCACGCCGAGCGGACCGACCACCCGACCGCGCTGGTCACCTCGCTCGCGGCCACCCTGGCCGGACCCGACGGCGAGGTGCCCGGCCTGCGTGTCCTCCAGCCGAGCCTCGAGGACGTGTACCTCGAGCTCATCGGGGCCGCGCCCGTCGCCCCGTCCGGTTCCCCCTCCGGCTCGGCCCCGTCCGCCGCAGCGCCGCCCGGAGCCCTGCACGACGCCCCGACCTCTGCCGTCCTGTCCGCTCCCGTCGCCGAGGAGGCCTCCCGATGAGCACCCAGACGTCGCCCACCCGTGCGCTGCCCGCCGGGCGACCCCTTCCCGGCGTCCTCGGCACTGGCCTGCGGCGGACCTGGATCGAGATGCTCGCGTTCCTGCGCGAGCGCGACGCGGTCGTCTTCATCCTGGCCTACCCGCTCATCATGATGGCGATCTTCGCGACGGTGTTCGGGCAGGAGGAACAGGGCAGTGCCGCAGGATCCGTGCCGTACGCGCAGTACTTCCTGCCGGGCATGGTCGCCACGGGCGTCATGCTCACGAGCTTCCAGAACCTTGCGATCTCGATCGCGGTCGAGCGCGACGACGGCACGCTCAAGCGCCTGCGGGCGACGCCCCTACCCGCGACCTCCTACTTCCTGGGGAAGATCGGGCAGGTCCTGCTCGTCACGACCGTCCAGACCGCCGCCCTGCTGCTGCTCGCCACCACGGCGTTCGACGTCCCGATGCCGACCACCGCCGCGGCCTGGACGACGTTCGCGTGGGTGTTCGTGCTCGGCACCGCGACCGGGTCGGTGCTGGGCGTCGCGTTCTCCTCGGTCCCCCGCTCCGGGAAGTCCGTGAGCGCCGTCGTGGCCCCGATCGTCCTGGTGCTCCAGTTCATCTCGGGCGTGTTCTTCGCGTTCTTCGCCCTCCCGTCCTGGATGCAGCAGATCGCCTCGGTGTTCCCCCTCAAGTGGCTCGCGCAGGGCATGCGCTCGGTCTTCCTGCCGCCCGAGGCCGCGGCCCTCGAGACGAGCGGGTCGTGGCAGCACGGCGCGACGGCTGCTGTACTGGTGGCGTGGCTCGTCGTGGGCCTCGTGGTGGGGGTCCGGACGTTCAGGTGGAGGCGGCGTGACGACGGCTGAGAGCCCGGTGGACCGGCCGGCGACGGAGCGCGCGGCGGGCGGGCGCCCCGTGCACCCCGCCGCGGGCCAGGGCCCGTCGACCGGCTCCGCGCTGGACAGCTTCGAGTCCTCGTGGGACCACGTGGTCGTGTGGTGGGACGTGGGCTTCTACGTCGTGGTGCTCCTGAGCGCGGTCGCGCTGCTCCTGGCCGGGATCGAGCCCGACCGGCTCGCCCTGGCCCTGGGTGCGATCGGCGTGATCCTGCTCGCGTACACGTTCCTCGGCAGGCCGGCGGCGCGGAACCGCGACCAGCGTCTGGCGGTCTCCTACCTGCTGATCCTGATCGTCGCGACCGACGTCGCCGTGATCCAGAACCAGCTCGGGACGTTCCTGCTGTTCGTCGCGTTCACCCAGATCTGGATGCTCTCGGAGCGCCGGTGGGTCAGCCTCGCGCTCTCGACCCTGCTCGCGGTCGGCACGACCCTCGCGCTCACGTCCGAGTCCGGGTTCTCCCGCGAGGCCCTCACGAGGGCCGCACCGCAGATGGGCGTCGCGCTCGCCTTCTCGATCCTGCTCGGGATCTGGGTCGGCCAGACGATGCTCCAGACCGCACGCCATGCCCAGCTCGTCGACGATCTCAACGCCGCGCAGGCAGAGCTCGGCGCGGTGCACCACGCGGCGGGGGTCGCGGCCGAGCGCGAGCGCATGGCCCGCGAGATCCACGACACCCTGGCGCAGGGGTTCACGAGCGTCGTCATGCTCGCCCAGGCCGCGAGCGCCGACCTCGACCGCGACGACGTGGGCGCGGCCCGGGACCGGCTCGCGCTCGTCGAGACGACGGCGCGCGACAACCTGGCCGATGCCCGGTCCCTCGTCACGGCGTTCTCCCCCGTGCCGTTGCAGGGCGCGACGCTCGTCGAGGCGATCGAGCGCCTGGCCGGCCGCTTCGAGGACGAGTCGGGGGTCGCGGTGACGCTGCGGCTGTCGGTCGTCCCGGGGCTGGGCAGAGCCGAGGACGTCGTCCTGCTGCGGTCCGCGCAGGAGGCCCTGGCCAACGTGCGGCGGCACGCGCAGGCGAGCTCCGTCGTCGTCTCCCTGGGCGAGGGGGCGGGGCCGGGCGGCCCGGAGGGGGCGGCACCCGACGGCGCCACGGTCGTCCTCGAGGTCACGGACGACGGGCGGGGGCTCGGACCGGGCGTCGTGGAAGGGTTCGGTCTGCGCGGCATGCGTGAACGCGTCGCCGAGGGTGAGGGCACGGTGCGCGTCCTGTCGCCCCCGGGTGGTGGGACGAGCGTCCGGGTCGAGCTGCCCGTGCCCGCCGACCACCCCGCCGGTGCCCCGCCCCATCCCGCCCCTCTCCCCCGGAGCCACCCGTGACCTCGACCGCCGACCGTCCGTCCTCGTCGCCCACCCGCCCCAGGACGACCGTCTCGGCGACCGGGACAGGTGCGCCCTCGTCGGCTCCCACGGTCCGCGTCCTCGTCGTCGACGACCATCCCGTGGTGCGCTCGGGGCTCGTCGGGATGCTCATGGCCGAGCCGGACCTCGTCGTCGTCGGCGAGGCGGGCGACGGCCGCGAGGGCGTGACCCTCGCGCACGAGCTGGGTCCCGACGTCGTGCTCATGGACCTGCGCATGCCCGTGCTCGACGGCGTCGGTGCGACGACCGAGATCCTCGCCTCCTCCGCGGCGGGGGCGAGGCGCCCGCGCGTCGTCGTGCTCACGACGTACGAGACCGACACCGACATCCTGCGGGCCGTCGAGGCCGGCGCGACGGGCTACCTGCTCAAGGACACGCCGCGCGAGACGCTCGTCGCAGGGATCCGTGCCGCAGCCCGCGGAGAGACCGTCCTGGCCCCCACGGTCGCGACGCGGCTCGTCACGACCGTGCGGGGAGCCGGCGAGCGCCTGACGGCGCGCGAGGCCCAGGTCCTGGCCCTCGTCGCGCGCGGGCTGAGCAACCCTGCGATCGGGCGCGAGCTCTTCATCTCGGAGGCCACGGTCAAGACGCACCTGCTGCGCGCCTTCGCGAAGCTCGGGGTCGACGACCGCACGCGCGCCGTGACGGTCGCGATCGAGCGGGGCATCCTGCCCGGGGCGTGACCTCGCCCGGTCCGCAGGGGCCGTCGGGGCGACGGCGCGGCGAGCAGGACCGCCGAGCGGTGCGGGCAGGGTGCGAGACTGCCTCTGTGCGTGATCTGGCGAAGCTCCCCAAGGCCCACCTCCACCTGCACTTCACCGGCTCCATGCGGCCGGCGACGTTGCACGACCTCGCCGCGCAGTACGGCGTACGGCTCCCGTCGGCCCTGCTCGACGGCGACCCGCTCCGTCTGCCCGCGACCGAGCGCGGCTGGTTCCGGTTCCAGCGGCTGTACGACGCGGCGCGCGCGTGCGTGCGCTCTGAGGCCGACATGCGCCGGATCGTGCACGAGGCGGCCGAGGACGACGCCGCTGAGGGGTCGGGCCGCCTCGAGATCCAGGTTGACCCCACGTCCTACGCGCCCTTCGTGGGCGGCATCTCCCCCGCCGTGGAGATCGTGCTCGACGCGGCGCGAGAGGCCAGTGCGGCGACCGGGACCGAGGTCGGCGTGATCGTCGCGGCCTCTCGCATGCGGCACCCGCTCGACGCGCGGACCCTCGCGCGTCTCGCGGCCCAGTACGTGGGCGACGGCCCGGGCGAGGTCCTCGGCTTCGGGCTGAGCAACGACGAGCGGCGCGGTGACACCGCGGCCTTCGCCCCGGCGTTCTCGATCGCCCGCCGGGCGGGCCTCGCGCTCGTCCCGCACGGGGGCGAGCTGCTCGGCCCCGACCACGTGACCGAGGTGCTCGCCGACCTCGACCCGGACCGGATAGGGCACGGGGTGCGCTCGGTCGAGGACCCGCGGGTCCTCGAGCAGGTCGTCGAGCGCGGGGTGGCGCTCGAGGTCTGCCCCGCCTCGAACGTGTCCCTCGGGGTGTACGACGACGGCGCGCAGGTCCCGCTCGGGGCGCTCGTCGACGCGGGGGCCCAGGTCGCCCTCGGCGCCGACGACCCGCTGCTGTTCGGCTCCCGACTCGTGGCGCAGTACGAGTCCGCGCGGACCGAGCACGGGTTCTCCGACGCGGAGCTCGCGGACCTGGCCCGGTCCTCGATCCGGGCGAGCCGCGCAGGCACGGCGACGCGGGCACGGCTGCTCGCGGGCGTCGACGCCTGGCTCGCCGAGGAGCCCGCGGCGCCCGAGGGCGCTCCCGGCCCCGCGGGCGCTCCCGGCCCTGAGGAGGGGCGGGCGGTGCGGTGACGGGAGGGACCGTCGGGCGGCCGGAGGCGGGTGACACACGCTCTCATCCCTCTCTCATGCGCACCCGAGATACTCGCGCCATGCGACGGACGACGGTGTGGGTGATCGCCCTCGTGCTGGTCGCACTCGGGGCCGGCGCCGGCGCGGTCGCGCTGGTCTCGGCAAGCCCACCCGACCGCGACCTGCGAGGCCTCGTCGTCCTGACACCAGCCCCGACCCCCCAGGAGACCACGTCGCCGTCTCCGACCCCCACCACCCCGCCACCCGGCGAGACCACCGACGAGCCGGAGGACGACGGCGACGACGACGAGTCGGCGACCCCGAGCTCACCGCTGGTCCCCGTGCAACCCGCCCCTCCTCGCAGCGGCACGGACACGGTCGGCAAGACCCCCGAGCAGACCTACGACGACGGCATGTACCACCCGGGCGAGCAGTACGACGACGGCATGTACCGGCCGTCCGACGAGTACGACGACGGCATGTGGACACCAGACACAGGGAACGGATGATGGCGCAGCACTCCCCGGGCAGCGGGCCCGCGCCTCGTCGCGCACCGTCCCGGCTCCAGACGGTCCGCGCGCGGATCCTCGGTGCTGTCCTCGCCCTGGCCGCCCTCGGCCTGCTCATCGCGGGCGGCGTCGCGTACACGGCCCAGCGAGCGCACGTGGACGACCGCATGGACCAGTCCCTCATGCGCTCTCTGGAGGAGTTCGAGGCCCTCGCGCACGAGGGCGTGCACCCCTCGACCGGCGAGCGCTTCACGTCCTCCGACGACCTCGTGAACACCGCGATGCGCCAGACCGTCCCCGCCCCGCACGAAGGCATGGTCGGCTTCCGCGGCGGCCGGGCCCAGTGGATCGCCGCGACGCCCGTCCCCCTGCGGCTCGAGGACGACGAGGTCCTCATGGACGCGCTCGAACCTCTCTCGACCGGTCGGGACGTGGTGCTCCGGGAGATCACGACCCCGGTCTCGAGCTACCGGGTCCTCGTCGTGCCGGTGACCGACGGCGACGTCCCGTCGGCGCTCGTCCTGGCGTTCGACCGCAGCGCCGAGCACGCCGAGTTCGACCAGGTCTTCCGCACCTACGCGATCATCGCGGTCGTCACGCTGCTGCTGATCGCGGCAGTGGGCTGGCTCGTCGCGGGGCGCCTCCTGCGGCCCGTACGGCTCCTCGGCCAGACGGCCCGGCGCATCAGCGACACCCACACCTCCGAGCGCATCCCGGTCACGGGCAACGACGACATCTCGGACCTCACGCAGGCGTTCAACGAGATGCTGGACCGCCTCGCCGCGGCCTTCGACGCCGAGCACGAGCTCCTCGACGACGTCGGGCACGAGCTGCGCACCCCGCTCACGATCGTGCGGGGACACCTCGAGCTCATGGACCCCGACGACCCGGAGGACGCCGCGAGCACGCGCGACCTCGCGCTCGACGAGCTCGACCGGATGCACCGCCTCGTCGACGACCTCATGACCCTCGCCACGGCGGGCAGCCCTGGGTTCGTGCGGCTCGAGGAGACCGACCTCGGGCGGCTCACGGACGACATCCTCGACAAGGCGCGTCTCCTGGGCGACCGCCGGTGGGCCGTCGACGCGCGTACCGGGGCCACGGCCCACGTCGACGAGCAGCGTCTCACCCAGGCCTGGCTGCAGCTCGCGTCCAACGCCGTGAAGTTCTCCGCACCGGGTTCCACGATCACCCTGGGGTCGGCGGTCCGCGACGGTCGCATCCGCCTCTGGGTGCGCGACGAGGGCATCGGCGTCTCGCCCGACCAGCTCGAACGCATCTTCGTCCGCTTCGCGCAGGCCGAGCGCGAGCCGGCGTTCCGGGACGGTGCGGGGCTGGGCCTCGCGATCGTCAGCGCGATCGCCGGGGGGCACGAGGGGCGGGTCGAGGTCTCCTCGACCCGTGGCTTCGGGTCGACCTTCACGCTCGACCTCCCGCACGACCCCGGCCCCTCGGCGCCCGTCCCCGACGCTGCCGACCACGGCGGCCCGGGTGCAGCCTCCATCGTCCCGAGGACTCCCCTCGGCAGCACGGCCGAGACCCCCCTCACCATGGAGATCCCGGTCTCCTCTCGGGCACGTCAGGGTGAAAGGACATCGCTGTGAGCCAGATCCTCGTCGTCGAGGACGAGACCCGGATCTCGTCGTTCGTGACCAAGGGGCTGCGGGCCGCCGGATACGCGAGCGCCGCCGTGACCACGGGCCGGGAGGGGTACGACCTCGCCCAGACCGGGGACTACGACCTCATGATCCTCGACCTGGGGCTGCCCGACCAGGACGGGTTCACCGTGCTCCGCCGTCTGCGCGCCTCCCGCAGCACCATCCCGGTCATCATCCTCACGGCACGGTCGTCCGTGACGGACACCGTCGCGGGGCTCGAGGGCGGTGCCGACGACTACATGGTCAAGCCGTTCCGCTTCGAGGAGCTCCTGGCACGCATCCGGCTGCGGCTGCGGACCGAGCCCGCCGGAGAGGTCACGGTCCTCTCGCACGGGTCGCTCAGCCTGGACCTGCGCACCCGTCGGGCCCGCACCGAGGACCGCGAGGTCGACCTGTCGGCCCGCGAGTTCGCGCTGGCCGAGACGTTCCTGCGCAACCCCGGGCAGGTCCTGAGCCGCGAGCAGCTGCTGTCCCGGGTGTGGGGCTACGACTTCGACCCGGGCTCCAACGTGGTCGACGTCTACGTGCGGTACCTGCGCAACAAGCTCGGCGCCGAGCGCGTCGTGACGGTCCGCGGCATGGGCTACCGGCTGGCGGACCCTGCTGCCTGAGCGCGCTGACAAAGCCCCGTGCAGGACGCGGGACGACGAGAGGGCGGAGGCCCGTGTGCCTCCGCCCTCTCACGTACGGCCGGTGACGCGCCGACCGCTGAGTCGCCCCGCCGGGGCGCCCTCCCCCTAGGGGGTGGGCGCCGACGGGGACGTCTGTGCCGAGACCGGGCTCTGCGAGCTCACAGGACTCGGAGCGGTGGTCGCGGTCTGGGCCGAGGTCGTCGATCCCGCGGTGACCGTGGACACGGTCGTCGTGGAGCTCGACGGGTCGAGGTCCGACGGGCTCGGGCTCGGGACGGCTCCCGGCGTCGTCGTGGCGTCGTTCGTCTCGACGACCGCGGGGGCCTCGACGTCCGCGCGCGCTTCCGCCGCCGCGATCGTGGCGCCGAGCCCGGCGCCGAGCACCCCGAGCGTGCCGGTGGCGATCCAGATCCTGCGAGCGTCCATGATTCCCTACCTCCTCAGACGATGGGCGGCCGGGCTGCCGCCCCGTCGTCACGAGACTCACAGGCCGACGTGAGCGGAGCAGGAGCCGCAGGTGAGAGGACTCTCAGACGCGTCTGCGCTCCCGCGAGAAGCTCCTCGGCCACACCGAGCCAGGTCTCCGCGAGTGCTTCGCGGGGCGCCCCGGGCAGGAGGGACAGGACGACCCCCGCGCTGCGCGCGCGGAGCCCGATCGGGTCGGTGGCGTCGCCGAACACTGCGAGGCAGCGGTCGACCAGGCCCTGGACGCCCGGGTAGACCTGGGGCGCGAGCGTCTCCAGGACCGCGAGGTGGCCCGTCATGCAGGCCAGGTCGTCGATGCGGTGACCGGGGCCCAGCGTGTCGACGTCGAGGACCGCGGCGACGCGACGACAGCCGGCACCGCCCACGAGCAGCACGTTCGCCTCGTAGAAGTCGCCGTGCGTCGCGACCACGGGACCGGGGTCGCGGTCGGCCACGATCCGGCGCACCGCGCGTTCGAGGGCCTCGATGCGTCCCGCATGGCCAGGAAGACGCCCGACGGCGGCGCGCGCGTAGTGCTCGGACCGCTCGGCCCATGCGGCGCGACGCTCGAGCAGGACGGCGTCCTGCGGGAGGGCGACGAGTGCACGCAGGAGCTCGTGCGGGTCGATCGTCAGCGGCTGCTCGTGCCTGGCCGTGGACGCGATCGCCGACGCGAGCGTCTCCTCCGGCCGCGCCGCGAGGACGAGGATTCCCTCGCCGAGCGAGGCGAGGACGCGGGGAGCGGCGGGCGGGGCCGAGAGCGCGTAGCCCATGGGCGCGGCCTCGGCGACCAGGAAGAGGTCGTGCCGGATGCGGAGGTCCGTCACCCGGTCCGGGCGGACGATCTTGAGGTAGACGTCGCCGTCGGTGGTCCGTGCGCGCAGCACCGCGCGACGCAACGGCCGGTAGGTCACGAGATCGAGTCCCAGGACGAGCGGGGCGTGCGGGTCGAGCGAGCGCCACCGGTCGGTGAGCGCCGCGGCGTCGCAGGCGGTCGCCAGGCCGGGCAGCAGCGGGTCCACGGGATGACGCCACACGTGGACGGTCTGCTCGCCGTCGACGAGGCGCAGGATCCCACGCCGCTCGACGACGTCGGGCGGGAGGTCCGCAGTCGTCGCCACGAGATATTCGGGCCGTCCGGCCGGGGTGCGGGGGCCGTCCGTGCCACCGTGGCCGCCGCGCACCGTGACCTCGTACCCCACGCTCACCTCGGCCCCGGGGCGTGCGTGCACCTGGTGCACGCGCCACGACCCCAGGCTCACGTGGTCGACGGCGAGCGCAGCCTCCAGGAGGTCACCCGCCCGGGGACCGGTGAGGAGCTGCGCAGCGGTGTCCATGGAAGCAAGGAGACCGCCCAGGGGTGATGGGCACATGAGGACGGCATGAGAGAGCTCTCACACACGCGTTGACACCGGAGCACCACGCTGACATTGTGCCAACATGGTGACACAATCCGGACACGGCTCCCTGCACGTCGAGATCGACCCCGCCTCGGGGGTCCCGCCCTACGAGCAGATCCGTGCGCAGGTCGTCGCGCACGTCGCTTCGGAGCGGCTCCTGGTCGGCGACCGGCTCCCGACCATCCGCGCGCTCGCAGCCGACCTCGGCGTCGCGGCCGGGACCGTCGCTCGCGCGTACCGCGAGCTCGAGGCGGCGGGGATCACCGCCACGAACCGGCGTGCGGGAACGGTCGTGTCCGACGGCGTGGCTCCCGCCGACGTCGTCGCCCGGCAGGCCGCCCACACGTTCGTCGCGACCGCGCACGAGGCAGGCCTGGACGACGACGCGATCCTCGACCTCGTGCGCGGCGAGCTCCTGCGTCGCCACGGCGACTGAGGGACGAAGGGACCCGGCACGGTGGGGCCCGCGGCAGGCCCGGAGCGCCCGGGCCTGCGTCCGCGCGGCCCCCGACGCCACTCTTCACAACGATTGCGCAACCCCTGCCCACCCGATGTGCCACGTCTCGGCGCCACGTGGGACCGTGGTCACTCGGGGTCTGCCGAGGACCCCACGTCGAGGGGGAGCACGCATGACGGATCGACCGACCGGCACGAGATGGGCAGCGGTGACGGCCGCGGTGCTCACGATGCTGCTCGTAGGCGGGTGCGACGCGCTCGGACCCCGGGTCGACGGCGGGGCGGGACCGGCGTCGTCGTCCCCGCACACGACGCCACGCCCCTCCGCGACGCCGAGCGAGTCAGCTTCCCCGACGCCGACGCCCCTCCCGACGCCCACCGTCGTCCCGACCCCTCCCCCGCCCGTCGAGCCTCCTCCTGTCGAACCCCCGCCCGTCGAACCCCCGCCGGTCGAGCCCGACCCCGCGACCGTCGAGCTCGTCCGTGGCAGCACGGGCGAGCGGGTCACGGCGCTCCAGCAGCGGCTCGTCGACCTGGGCTACTGGGGCGCCGCCCCCGACGGCGTGTTCGGTTCGGGCACCCAGCAGGCCGTGTGGGCGCTGCAGAAGGCTGCGGGCATCAGCCGCGACGGCCGCGTGGGTCCCGCCACGCAGGCCGCGCTCGACCAGGGGGTGCGCCCCGCAGCGCAGAGCGGTTCAGGTCACGTGATCGAGATCGACATCGCCCGCCAGCTCGTCCTCGCGGTCGACGACGGGCAGGTCGTCAAGGTCTTCAACGCGTCCTCGGGCAACGGCGAACGGTACGAGGCCAAGGGCCGGACGTACGTCGCCAAGACCCCGCGCGGCACCTTCCAGGTGGGGCGGCAGGTCGACGCCAACTACGAGTCGTCGCTCGAGCTCGGCAGCATGTGGCGACCCAAGTTCTTCACCGGCGGGATCGCGGTGCACGGCTCGGGCTCGGTGCCTCCGAGCCCCGCGTCCCACGGGTGCGTGCGGGTCACCAACGCCGCCATGAACTGGATCTGGGACTCCTGGGGCGCCCCTCCGGGCACGACCGTGCTGGTCTACTGAGGTCCTGCCGGTCCACGAGATCGAGGACCGGCGTCGAGCCGGAGGCCTCCAGGCCCCTCCCTCACCGGGAGCCCGTCGCCTCCCGGTGAGCGCGGAGCGACCTCAGAGCGCGACGCCCACGAGCACGGGCTCCGGGACGAGCTCGATCCCGAACGCGTCGAGCACGCCGTCGCGCACGGCCCGCGCAAGCTCGACGACCTCCGCCGCGCTCGCACCGCCACGGTTGGTGAGCGCGAGCGTGTGCTTGGTCGAGAGCGTCGCGGCGCTCGCCGGGCCGTGCACCCCGAACCCCTTGGTGAACCCGGCGTGCTCGATGAGCCACGCCGCGGACGTCTTGACGAGCGTCGGGTCGATCTCGCCGAGGCTCGGCCCCGTCGTGCGGGCCGGGAGGGCCGAACGGACGGGGAAGCGCGGGGCGTCGGCCGGCAGGAGGTCCGCCTGGTCAGCGGCGACGACCGGGTTGGTGAAGAACGAGCCGGCGCTCCACCGGTCGTGGTCGGGGGCCGCGGGGTCGTCGAGCAGCATGCCCTTGCCACCCCGCAGCTCCAGGACCGCCGCGCGGACGTCCGCGCTGGGCGCGCGCTCGCCGACCTGCACGCCGAGCCGTCGCGCGAGCTCGGGGTAGCCGATCGGTGCGGACAGCGTCCCGAGGCGCATCTGGAGGTTGACCTCGAGCACGACGTAGCGCGGGGACGGGTACCAGATGTCGCCACCGTCGGGCGAGGCGTGCATGCTCCGCTTGAGGACCGACGTGCGGTATCCGAAGTCGAGGTCGACCAGCGCCAGGGTCCGGATCCGCGACTGCGCACGGTCCCACACGCGCACCGAGGCAACGACCCCGGCGACCTCCTGGCCGTACGCGCCGATGTTCTGGACGGGCGCGGCGCCGACGGTGCCGGGGATGCCGGACAGCGCCTCGACCCCGACCCACTCCTGGGCCACGGCCCGCTCCACGAGCTGGTCCCAGTCCTGGCCGGCCGTCACGGTCAGGCTCCCGCCGCCGCACGTGTCCTCGGCGTCGATGCGGATCTCGGCGCGCACGTCGCGCACCACGACCCCGCCGAAGCCCTCGTCGCTCACGAGCAGGTTGGACCCGCCACCGATCACGAGGAGCGGCTCGCCCGCGTCGTCGGCGGCCCGGACAGCGTCCACGAGCTCGGCCTCGGTCGTGGCCTCGACGTACGCGTCGGCGGGGCCCCCGACGCGCAGCGTCGTGAGCTCGGCGAGCGTCGGCTGCTCGAGCACCTCTCGGGGTCCGGGAGCAGTGGCCTCGGTGACGGACTCGACGGCGGACGCGCGGCGCGGGGAGGTGGCGGTCATGGGTCCAGCCTAGTTCGCAGGTCGGCCCGGCCACGTCCGGCCAGGTCAGTGCACCGGTGCGCCTCCGCCGCCCGCGGCCGTGGGCAGCGGCTTGGCCGCGTCGACGACGAGCAGACCGATCACGAGCGGCACTGCGATGACGAGCAGCGCCGGACGGTAGCCCCCGATGTGCTCGGCGAGGAAGCCGATGAGCGGGGGCCCGACGAAGAAGGCCGAGTACCCGATCGTCGAGACGACGCTGACCCGGACGGCGGCGTGCGCGGGGTCGTCCGAGGCCGCGCTCATCCCCACGGGGAAGCCGAGCGCCGCGCCCATGCCCCACAGGACCACGCCGACGAGCGCGACCCACAGGTTGGGTACGAGCGTGAACACGAGCAGTCCCACGAACGCGAGGCCCGCGGAGATGCGCAGCACGGCCACGCGTCCGAAGCGGTCGAGCAGGCCGGTGCCGAGCAGTCGCATGCCCGTCATCGCTGTCAGGAAGATCCCGAGCCCCACGGCGCCCATCGCGTCCGACGTGCCGAAGCCGTCGACGACCGCGAGCCCGACCCAGTCGTTGGCCGCGCCCTCGGTCAGGGCTGCCGCCAGGACGACGAGGCCGATCAGCAGGGTCCGCGGCTCGCGCCAGGCCGCGAGGGCGCTGCGCGCCCCGTTCGACGAGTGGACGGCAGTCGCAGGGTCCTCCCCCGCGGCGTCGTCGGCGCCCGACGGCGACGCACCGGCGGCGTGGACGTCGCCCGCAGGGAGGAAGGACCGCACGCACCAGACGACGCCCAGGAGGCTGAGGGCGAGCGCGACCGCGAGGTGCCACTGGACGGGCACCTCAGCCAAGGCGGCCAGGGCGCCGACGCCGGCTCCCGCCATGGTGCCGAACGAGAAGCCCGCGTGGAAGCGGGGCATGATCGCCTTGCCGAGGCGCTGCTCGACCGCGGCACCCTCGATGTTCATGGCGGCGTCCCAGACGCCGGTCCCGATCCCGAACAGGAACAGGCCGACTCGCACGACGTCGACCGAGCCCTGGGACACCCCGGTGACGGCGACGACGAGACCGGCGACGTTGACGGTGGCGAAGAGCAGGACGGCGCGCGACGCGCCGATCCGTTGCACGACCATGCCCGCGAGCGGCAGCGCGAGGAGCGACCCGATCGCGGCGAAGAGCAGCAGGAGGCCCATGCTGCCCTCGCTGAGGCCGAGCGCGTCCCGGACCGCGGGCAGGCGCGAGGCCCAGCTCGCGAAGTTGAACCCGTTGAGGAAGAACACCGCGAAGACGGACCAGGTGGCCGCCTGCACGGTCCGGGCGGCGCTCACGGCGCTCTGGCCGCCGGTGAGCGGCGAGGGCGGGGTGGTCATGCGGAGGTCTCCTCGCGTCGGTGAGAGGTCGAGCCGGTCGGGGCCGGTTGCGTCGTCGGGGTGCTGCCGCTGGGTGCGTGCCGACGGAGCGACCGACGACGACGTGTGCCCACGGTCGACGGTACCGGGTGATTGCTTACCACATGGTCAGGCTCCGGCCGCTGGACGCCGGAGACCTCGTCCCCCTCCCCGACCGTGTGCACGACGCGACCCGGTCCGGTGACGGGAGCGCCGTCGTCGGGCAGGGGGTGCGGCGAGCTGCTCGGGGCGAGCGGCGCGACCTTGGTCGAGAGCAGCACGCTGACGACCATCGCGACCACGATGAGCACGAGCGCGTGCCGCGCACCCATGGTCTCCGCCGCGATGCCCAGCAGCGGCGGCGCGGCGAGCGACGCCATCGACGAGAACGCCGAGACGACCGAGACGCGGCTCGCGGCCTGGAGCGGTTCGTCGGACGCAGCGGCGATGCCGATGGGGACCGCGAGGGCCGCCCCCATGCCCCACGCGAGCACCCCGACACCGGCGAGCGGCAGGTTGGGCGCGAAGCCGAAGAGCAGCAGGCCGCCGATCGAGGCCACGCCCGAGAAGCGCAGCACGACGACCCGCCCGTAGCGGTCGATGAGGCGCGTGCCGAGCAGGCGCATGATCGTCATGGCCCCGACGAAGGCACCGAAGACCACGGCGCCGACCGCCTCGGTCTGGTCGAACCCGTCGACGACGGCGAGGGACAGCCAGTCGTTCGCGGAGCCCTCGGAGAGCGCCGCGGCCATGATGACCAGGCCGATCAGCAGCGTGCGCGGCTCGCGCCACGCGCTCAGCGCGGCACCCAGGCGCACGCGGCGCGAGCGCGGGTGCAGGACGGCGGCGGCCTCGACACCGTCGGGACCTGCGTCTCCCAGGCGACCGTCGACGCGAGGGCGCGGCGGCGTCGCGTGGATGAACATCGGGATGCTCACCAGGCGCCAGACCGTCGCGACGACCGCGGTGCCCACGAACTGCACGAGGACCGGGACGTCACCCGCGGCGCACGCGGCGCCGACGAGAGAACCGACGACCGCACCGATGCTGAAGGCCGCGTGGAACTGCGGCAGGATCGTGCGCCCGGTGCGCCGTTCGACGCTCGCACTCTCGACGTTCATGGGGACGTTGCCGAGTGAGAAGGCCACACCGTTGAGGAAGATGCCCGCGGCCAGCAGCGCGACCGACCCCGTGGCCGGTCCGACGCCCAGGAGAACGAGCGCCGCGGCGAAGAAGGCCGTCGAGGCGAGCATGGTCGCCTTGCCGCCGAAACGGTTGACGATCGGACCGGCCAGCGTGACGGTCATCAGGGCGCCGATCGCACCCGCGAGCAGCACGAAGCCCAGGTCCTTGGGCGTCATGTCGAGCGCGTCGCGGACCGACGGGATGCGGGCGAGCCAGCTCGACATGGTGATGCCGTTGAGCAGGAAGATCCCCAGGAGGGACCAGCGGGCGCGGGAGAGGCCAGGATCAAGAACGGGTCGAATCGATTCGATTCCTGCGTGGGTGGCCTTCGAAACGATTCGAGACATGGGGTCAATTCTGCGGGTAGTCTGGCCGCGCCGTCAAACACCTTTCCGCGCGCCACGCCGGACCCGAGAACCACCAGATGACCGGCAGATGACCGACAGAGGGGCGACGATGACCGAGACCGAGCAGGCACCCAGGCCACCAGGCCGCCCGACCCTCGCCCGCGTCGCCGCGCTCGCCGGGGTCTCCGTCTCCACCGCGTCCCTCGCGTTCTCGGGCGCGGGCCCCATCACCCCCGAGACGCGCGACCGCGTCATGGCCGCGGCCGACGAGCTCGGCTACACCGGCCCCAACCCCCTCGGGCGCCAGCTGCGCTCCGGGAAGTCCGGGATCGTGGGCGTCGTGATCGGCGACCAGCTCAAGCGCGCGTTCCGCGACCCGGTCGCCGTCCAGGTCCTCGACGGCCTCGTCTCCACCCTCGGGACCAGCGGCCTCGGCGTCCTGCTCATCCCCGGCATCCCCTCCGACGACCCGTCCCGCGCGGTCGACCCCCTCATCGAGAGCGCCGCGATGGACGTCGCGGTCCTCGTGTGGGGCGTCGGGACCGACGACGCGACCCTCGCCGCCCTGCAACGCCGCGGCGTGCCCGTCGTGATCGGCGAAGGACGCCCCGTACCCGGCACGCCGCTCGTCGGCATCGAGGACCGGCGCGGCACGGCCGAGGCCGTCCGCCACCTCGTCGACCTCGGCCACACGCGCATCGCCGAGATCTCGCTCCCCCTCGACAACTCGCGTCGCAGCGGGGTCATCGACGCCGAGCGCCTCGCCCAGGCCGACCGCACCCCCACCCTCAACCGCCTCACCGGGGTGCGCGACGTCGTCGAGCCCCTCATCTCGTGGGAGACCGAGGCCTCGCTCGTCGAGCACGGGCACGCCGCGGCCGTCGAGATCCTCGGGACCTGGGTCCCCGACGACGAACGGCCCACCGCGATCATCGCCCACTCCGACCTGCTCGCCGCGGGCGCGCTCCTCGGTGCCAAGGAGCTCGGGCTGCGCGTGCCAGAAGACCTGTCCATCGCCGGGTTCGACGGCCTCGACCTCCCCTGGCTCAGCCCCGACACCCTCACGAGCGTCCACCAGCCCCTCGCCGAGAAGGGCGCCGAGCTGGGCAACGCGGTCGTGGCGCTCCTCGCCGGCAAGGAGCCGGAGACCGTCATGCTCGACGTCGGGCTCGTGCTCGGGACCACGACAGGACCCGCGCCGAGCGCCTGAACCGCCCCGCTCCCCGAACCGTGACGCACGAAGGGCGCCTCTCCCGTGCGGGAGAGGCGCCCTTCTGCGAGCTGTGTCCGGCGGCTAGAGGCGGACGACCGCCTGCGCCTTCATGAGGACCTTGGCGCCCTCGAACGTGACCGTGAGGTCGACACGGACCGTGCGGGCCTCGAGATCGATCGCACCGATCGCTCCCGACACCGAGATGACGGCCTCGCCCGGGTTCGGCACGGGCACGGGACGAGTGAAGCGGGTCTGGTAGTCGACGACCGCGCCCGGGTCCCCGGCCCAGTCCTCGACCAGCGCGACGGCGGCCCCCATGGTGAACATGCCGTGCGCGATCACGCCGGGCAGGTCCACGCTCTGCGCGAAGGCGTCGTTCCAGTGGATCGGGTTGAAGTCGCCGCTCGCACCGGCGTAGCGGACGAGGCGCGCCCGGTCGACGAGGACCTCGCGGCTCCCGACGACGTCGCCCACCGCGAGGGCGGCGAGGTCCGGTCGAGCGGTGCTCACCGGAGAGGCGATGTGCTCGGTCATGCGTCCTCCCCGCGGACGACGAGGCTCGACGTGACGGTCGCGACGGGCTCGACGGTTCCGGACCCGTCTGCCGCCAGGGCGCCGATCTCGGCGCGAGTCGTGACCATCGAGATGCCGGCCCGCTGCGTGATCGAGTCGACGTGCAGCACCGTCACGAGCTCGTCGCCGGCGACGATCGGACGGTGGTGCACGAACCGCTCGTCGGCGTGCACGACGCGTGTGAAGTCGACGCCTGCCTCAGGATTCTGGATGAACGGGGCCTCGGCGCGCTGCGCGACGATGACCGCGAACGTGGGCGGCGCGATCAGGTCCGGATAGCCCAAACCCCGCGCAGTGGCCACATCGTGGTGCGCGGGGTGGGTCGAACCGACAGCAGCGGCGAACTCGCGGATCTTCTCGCGGCCGACCGAGTACGGGGCGGTGGCCGGGTACTCGCGACCGGCGTAGTCAGCGTTGATCGCCATGCGTGCGGAGCTGCTCAGCGGAGCCGCTGGATCAGCGGGTCTCGCGGTGAGCGGTGTGCTTGCCGCAGCGCGGGCAGAACTTCGCCAGCTCGAGACGGTCGGGGTCGTTGCGGCGGTTCTTCTTGGTGATGTAGTTCCGCTCCTTGCAGTCCACGCATGCGAGCGTGATCTTCGGGCGAACGTCTGAGCTCTTGCTTGCCACGGTAGTGCCACCTCTCGCGCCTCCGGAGGGCGCTACGTGCTTGCTAGGCCGCACGGCGCCGGCCGCCGTACGGTGTGTTGTCAGGAAGTGGTAGCGGGGGCGGGGCTCGAACCCGCGACCTCACGATTATGAGCCGTGCGCTCTGACCAGCTGAGCTACCCCGCCGCGTGATGAACGCGGGGTCGTGTCGCCAGTATTCCAGCGAGACGACCCCGCGTCACTTCACAGAGCCCCGAAAGGGAATCGAACCCTTGACCTTCTCCTTACCATGGAGACGCTCTGCCGACTGAGCTATCGGGGCAGCGGTAAGAAGATTACACGGGTTCTGGCGTGGTGCGAAATCGACCCCGGCGGCTGCCCCGGACCCCAGTGATCAGGCCGATTCTGCGGCCCGACCGAGAGTCGCCCTCCTCGCTCTGCGGACGCGCGTCGGGCGAGCGGAACCGGTCCGACATGTCACGACTTCACCCCCGCCCGCACGAGCTGCCCGCACCCTCGACGCGTCCCGGAGGCGCGCCGCCGGCCGGACGACCCTGGTGACCTCCGCCGTCGGGCCGCAGACCGCGCCCCGGGAGACCCTGCCCGAGCCCCCAGGGCTCGACCCCGCACGTCGACCTCAACGCGAACGAGGCGCCACCCGACGGGTGACGCCTCGTTCATGTGCGTGGCAGGTGAGGGATTCGAACCCACGAAGGCTATGCCGTCTGATTTACAGTCAGATCCCTTTGGCCGCTCGGGCAACCTGCCATGTTGAGTTGTGCACTCCCGTCGGCCTCGCCCCGACCGTGCCGAGGCACAACCGAAAGACGCTTCCGAACTGCGGGAGCGTGGCAACAGTACAGCGAATCCGACCCCGGAGGAAAATCGACCCCTCACGATCCGCCTGCACACGCTTACAGTGGACCGTGAGCCAGGCACCCCAGCACCCCGTGAACGACCTCTCCGCGCCACCGGGCGCCTCCCGTCCGGGCGCTCCGGGCATCCCCACGCCGGCCCCGATCGACCGCCTCGGCGTGGTCCTCGGGGCGAGCGCGTACTTCCTGTGGGGCGCGATGCCCCTCTTCTTCCCGCTGCTCCAGCCTGCCGGGCCGCTCGAGATCATCTCCCACCGCGTGGTGTGGAGCCTGCTGTTCTGCCTCCTCCTGCTGCTCGTGATGCGCAAGCTGCCCGCGTTCCGGGCCGCGTTCCGCGTGCGCCGGACCGTGGGGCTGCTGGCGATCGCCGCGGTGCTCGTGGCCACGAACTGGACCGTGTACGTCTACGGCGTGCTGTCCGGGCACGTGCTCGACGCGGCCCTCGGGTACTTCATCAACCCCCTCGTCACGGTGCTGCTCGCGGTGCTCGTGCTCAAGGAGCGGCTGCGCCCCGCGCAGTGGGTCGCGCTCGGGATCGGCACGGCCGCCGTGGTCGTCCTCACGATCGGCGTCGGCCGGCTCCCGTGGATCGCGCTGACCCTCGCCGCCTCGTTCGGCCTGTACGGACTCGTCAAGAACCGTGTCGGGCGCGACGTCGAGGCCCTGCCCGGCCTGGCGGTCGAGACGACCCTGCTGTTCCCCGTGGCGCTCGGCTACCTCGTCTTCCTCGGGGTCACGGGCGTCGGGACGTTCGCGGCCGAGGGCACAGGTCATGCCCTCCTGCTCGCATCCAGCGGCATCGTCACGGCCCTGCCCCTGCTGCTGTTCGGCGCGGCCGCCCGACGCCTGCCGCTGAGCCTCGTCGGCATGCTCCAGTACCTCGCGCCCGTGCTCCAGTTCCTCGTCGGGCTGCTCGTGTTCCACGAGTCCATGCCGCCCGCACGGTGGGCCGGCTTCTCGCTCGTGTGGCTCGCGCTGATCGTGCTCAGCGTCGACGCCCTGCGCGCGATGCGCGTGTCCCGGCTCGCGGCTCGCTGACCGATCGGACCGCGGTCGGCTCGCAGGCGGGTGCCCGAGGCGACGCCCCCGGCCCCCGCCCACTACCGTTGACCCCAGACCAATCCACCTACCGTGTCAGGAGAGCACCGTGGCCGATTCATCGATGGACATCGTCAGCAAGGTCGACCGCCAGGAGGTCGACAACGCCCTCAACCAGGCGATCAAGGAGATCCAGACCCGCTACGACTTCAAGAACATCGGCGCGTCGATCGCCTGGAGCGGCGAAAAGATCGTCATGGTCGCGAACTCCGAGGAGCGCGTCCTCGCGATCCTCGACGTGTTCCAGACCAAGCTCATCAAGCGCGGCATCTCGCTCAAGGCGTTCGACACGGGCGAGAACGAGCCCAAGCTGTCGGGCAAGGAGTACCGCCTCGAGGGTGTGCTGAAGGAGGGCCTCGCGGGCGAGAACGCGAAGAAGGTCACCAAGATCATCCGCGAGGAGGGGCCCAAGGGCGTCAAGACGCAGATCACGGGCGACGAGGTCCGCGCGACGAGCAAGTCGCGCGACGACCTCCAGACCGTCCAGGCGCTGCTCAAGGGCGCGGACCTGGACTTCGCGGTGCAGTTCACGAACTACCGCTGACCGGCTCCTGACGGGCGCGTCGCTGCTCGGGCTCCTGCCCGACGACGGCGCGCCCGTCCGCGTGCCGGGCCCCGCCGTGTCACGCCCGCGACGTGCGGGCGTGTCGCTACCGCGCCGACCTAGACTCGCGGCGTGGACACTCACCGACTCCCGGCGGTGGCGCCCGTGCAGAGCCACGGGGCCCTCGACACCGTCCCGGCGCGCGCCGCTGGGTCCCCGGCATGACCAGCCCCCTGCGCCGCCCTCGTGTGATCGCGACCGACCTCGACGGGACGCTGCTGCGCTCGGACGGCACGGTCTCCGACCGCACCCGCCGTGTCCTGGCCGCTCTGGACGAGGCCGGCACCCAGGTCGTGTTCGTCACGGCCCGCCCGCCCCGCTGGCTGACCGAGGTCGGGCGCCTGGTGGGAGGGCACGGGGTCATCATCTGCCTGGGCGGCGCGTGCGTGTACGACGTCGGCACGCGCCAGGTCGTCGAGTCCCGTGGTTTCGCACTGCCCGCCCTGCGTGACGTGGTCCGCGACCTGCGCGCCGCGGTGCCCGGTGTCGCGCTCGCCGTCGAGCAGGTCGACGGCCCGGTGTTCGACTCGACGTTCCGGCACGAGGAGGACATGCCGGACTCCTGGCGCGGGCCGGTCGAGCGCGCGCTCGACTCCCCCGTCGCCAAGCTGCTCGCGCGCACGGACGCCCTGGGCCAGGACGAGTTCTTCGAGCAGGTGCTCGACGTCGTGGGCGACCGTGCCCTGCTCGCGTTCTCCGGGGCCGCGGGGCTCGCCGAGCTCCTCCCTCCCGACGTGACCAAGGCCGGTGCGCTGGCCGCCTGGTCCTCGTCCCACGGCATCGGGGCCCACGAGGTCTGGGCGTTCGGCGACATGCCCAACGACCTGCCGATGCTCACCTGGGCGGGAACCTCGTACGCCGTATCGAACGCGCACCCGGAGGTGCTCGAGGCCGCGACCCACGTGACGGCGTCGAACGACGAGGACGGTGTCGCGGTGGCCCTGGAGCGGTTGCTCGACGGGGCAGCCCCATCGGGCACGCCGACGGCAACCGAGAGACAGGGCAGCTGATGCGCGCCCGACAGGGCACCGGGCCCCGCCAGGCGCCCTCGGCCGCGACCGGCCGACGCGGCCGGACGGTGGCCCTCGCGCTCGCGCTCGCTCTCGCGACCACCGGGTGCACGAGCCCCTCCCCTGCGGATCAACAGGTGCCCGCATCGACCTCCTCGCCGGCCACCGCGCCAGACGACGCGATGCTCACCACGTTCTCCTACGGCCCGCGCCCGGCCCAGACGGCCGACCTGATCCTGCCCGCAGCGCTCGCCGCAGGCACCGAGGAACTGCGTACGCCGTCCGAGACCACGGAGGTCGAGGAGGCGGGAGAGACCGTCGACGTCGTGGTCCTGGTCCACGGCGGCGGCTGGGGCGCCGAGTACGACCGCTCGTCCGAGGCCGCCGTGGCCCGCGACCTCACCGACGACGGCATCGTGGTGTGGAACCTCGACTACCGCGGCGTGGGCGCGGCCGACCCTGCCGACGACGGCGGTTGGCCCGGCACGTTCGAGGACGTCGCGGCAGGCCTCGACCTGCTCCCCGAAGCCCTCGGGACCGTGGGCCTGGCGCCCGGGCGCGTGGCCGTCGTCGGGCACTCCGCGGGCGGGACCATGGCCCTGTGGCTCGCGGCCCGGCACACCCTGCCCGACGGCGCCCCCGGAGCCTCCCCGCGCGTCCGGCCCGACCTCGTGGTCACCCAGGCGGGCGTGAACGACCTGACGGCCGCGGGGTCGGTGCACGGGTCGCGGGGGCCGGTCGAGGCGCTCATGGGCGGCTCGACGAGCGAGGTCACCGACGACCGGTACGACCTGGCGGACCCCACCGCGCGACTCCCGCTCGGCGTCCCGACGCTCGTGACGACCGGCGACCTGGACGCCGTGGTCCTGCCCTCGGTCGCGACCGGCTATGCCGAGGCGGCGCGAGCGGCCGGGGACGACGTGACGCTCGCGGTGATCCCTGGCGAGGACCACCTGTCGCCCCAGAACCCCCGCTCGGGCGCGTGGGCCGCGGTGCGCGACTGGCTGGCCGAGCGCGGCATCACGTCGGCGGGGGCCGCGAGATAGAGGGAGCTCGGCTCTCCCTCGGCGGCAGGGACCTTCAGCGACGGGTGCCTCGGCGACGCGGGCTCAGTAGCGCGTGATGCCACCCTGCTGGCCAGCCATGCGCTCGAGGCGCTGGATGCGGTCGGCCATGGGCGGGTGCGTCGCGAACAACTTCGCGACGCCCGCGCCGCGGAACGGGTTGGCGATCATGAGGTGCGAGACGTCGACGAGGTCGCGGTTCTGCGGCAGCGGCGCGCGTGCCGTCCCCTGCTCGAGCTTGCGGAGCGCCGAGGCGAGCGCGAGCGGGTCGCCCGTGAGCTTGGCGCCGTCCTCGTCGGCGTCGTACTCGCGTGTGCGGGAGATCGCGAGCTGGATCACCATCGCGGCCACGGGCGCGAGGAGCGACATGGCGATCGCCGCGAGCGGGTTGCCCCCACGCTCGCGGTTGCCACCGAAGATCAGCAGGAACTGGGCCAGCGACGTGATGACGCCGGCCATCGCGCTCGCGACGGACGACGTGAGGATGTCACGGTTGTACACGTGCATGAGCTCGTGCCCCAGCACGCCGCGCAGCTCGCGCTCGTCGAGCAGCGTCAGGATGCCCTCGGTGCAGCAGACCGCGGCGTTCTTGGGGTTGCGACCCGTCGCGAACGCGTTGGGGGCCTGCGTGGGCGAGACGTACAGCTTGGGCATCGGCTGACGCGCGGCGGTCGAGAGCTCCCGCACGATCCGGTACATCGCGGGCTGCTCGAGCTCGCTCACCGGCCGCGCGTGCATGGCCCGGATCGCGATCTTGTCGGAGTTCCAGTACCCGTACGCCGTGGTCACGAGACCGATCGCGACGAAGATCCACAACGTGCTGGCCGACCGTCCGAACACGGCCCACAGGCCCAGGATCACGACCCACATGATCCCGAAGAGCCCTGCGGTCTTCAGACCGTTGAAATGCTGATGACCCACGCTCAGCCCCTTCCGTCGAGCACAGGATGCCGTGGTGCGAGCATCCACCGGGAGAACGCTCGGCGCACGCGGGGGGTTCCCTGCGCCACCTGACCCGGACGGCTCGGCATGCCGGGCCTGAGCGCGGCTCCGTCCTCGCACGGACGACGACGGCGCCCCGGCCCGGGTGGGCAGGGGCGCCGTGGCGTGGTGCGCGTCGTGCGGGTCAGGCCTCGGTGGCTGCCTCGGTCTGGCGGCGGGCGATGCGGATCATGTCCTCGCGGGGCACGACCTTGATGCGCTCGCGCCCGTGCGGCTCCCCGAGGGTGCGCTCGTGGGCGTCCAGGACCTCCCAGTCGGCCCACTGGATGACGTCCACACCGCGCTCGGTCAGGAACTCCAGGACCGCCTCGGGCGAACCGTGCGGCGCGACGCGACCGGCCTCGAGGTCACCCTCGACCGCCTCCACGCCCTCCGAGGCGGCGACCGCACCGGTCAC